>NZ_JAAXLK010000022.1 GCF_012641185.1 Levilactobacillus tujiorum | reverse complement strand
GGTCCCACTGAGCATCTTCCAGTTCGTATCGTTTAGGTGTTGTCATCGGAATGCCTCGATTCGTTTTTCCTCAGATTATACCTGAATTTTTAGTTTTCAGACAGTCCCTAGTAGAAACTATTTTTTTTGCTAGTTCTGGGTATCTAAACTGGTTTGTAACGGCATACATAATAATGTATATACTTTCCCCATTCCTTAATATTCTGATTTTGAGGTTATCAAGAAAACAATTTCAGATGTTACTTGTAATATTTCTTATGTTATCTCTATCATTAACGGTTTTTCATAATCCTTCAGTGGGTACGACTGGTGATGATAGTGTTTGGCTTATTATCGTTTATTTTTTTGGTGCATATGTTCGTTTGTTTAAAGAAGATTTAGAAAATATTTCCAGTACAGTATATCTTCGAATCTTTTTTGGGTGTATGATGTTCCTAATTTTCTCAACTTTTGGTTTGTTTTATATTCAAAGCAAATTTGGATTAGATGCGGGTAATAACTTGTATAAAAGGCTTTTGAGTGGCTTTAGTCCTGTTCAACTTATAGCAGCATTTTGTTTATTCTTGGTATTTATTAGAGCGAAGCCATTTGTAAATAGACGGATAAATAAGATCGCATCTACGATGTTTGCAGTGTATTTGATACATGACAATGGGCTTGTTAGTGAATGGCTGTGGAATAGAGTAATATTAGGCTCTAGATTCCAGAATAGTTGGTTTGTTTTAATGTATGCAGTAGTGGCAGCTGTGATAATCTTTGTCATTTGTAGCTTAATTGACATAATTCGTCAATTCCTATTAAGTGGTGTTGAGAAAAGAGTAGTTGAAAAAATCGCAAGCTTTAAAGTATTTAAGGAGGTAGACTAATGTCAAATTACTTAGTGGTCGGTTCTGGCCTATTTGGTTCCGTTTTTGCACATGAAGCAGCATTGCGTGGACATCATGTTAAGGTATTAGAAAAGCGAGATCATGTTGGTGGAAATATCTATACTAAGGAAATTGAGGGAATTCAAGTACATATGTATGGTGCCCATATTTTCCACACGAAGATGAAAAACATCTGGGAATATATACAGCAATTTGCTGATTTTAACCACTATGTTAATAGTCCGATTGCAAATTATCATGGTGAGATTTACAATTTGCCATTTAATATGAATACATTTAATAGGCTCTGGGGTGTTATTACTCCAGAGGAGGCCAAAGCTAAGATTGAAGAGCAAAAACAAGCAACTTCGTTGTCTGGAAAACCGACTAATCTTGAAGAACAAGCAATTTCTTTAGTTGGTCCGGATGTTTATCAAAAATTGGTGAAAGGTTATACTGAAAAGCAATGGGGACAGTCAGCGACAGAGTTACCTGCATTTATTATTCGGCGTTTACCGGTTCGTTTCACATATGACAATAATTACTTCAATGATCCATTTCAAGGAATTCCCATAGGCGGATATACTCAGATTATTGATAAGCTATTGGATAACGAACTTATTGAAGTTAAGCTTAATGAAGATTATCTAGGTCATCGAGAGGTGGAGAATGATCCAGATACAAAGATTATTTATACTGGAATGATCGATCAGTTCTTTGATTACGAATTAGGAGCATTGGAGTACCGAAGTCTTAAGTTTGAGACGGAGATTAAGGATGTTGATAACTACCAAGGAAATGCGGTGGTCAATTACACAGACGCTGAGCATCCATTTACGCGGGTTATTGAACATAAGCATTTCGAATTTGGAAAGGGAAATAGCGGGAAGACAGTAATCACCCATGAATATCCACAGGCTTGGCATCGTGGAGATGATCCGTATTATCCGGTAAACAATCAGCGAAATAAGAAGTTGTATAAGGAGTACACAGAGCTGGCTAGTGAAGAAGCACCCAATGTAGTCTTCGGTGGTCGCTTAGGACAATATCGTTATTATAATATGGATCAGACAATCATGGCAGCATTGCAGGTTGTTCATCGGGAATTTGGAGATTAACTAATTCATGAGGGTTGTTAAGAATTATCTTTACAATGCATTTTATCAAATCTTCATACTTCTAGTTCCTTTAGTTACGACGCCATATCTATCTCGTGTCTTGGGACCAACAGGGGTAGGTATAAATGCGTATACGAACTCGGTCATTCAATATTTCATTTTGTTTGGAAGTATTGGAGTTAATTTGTATGGAAATCGGCAAATTGCGTATGTCCGTGAGAGTCGTCAAGAGTTAACGAAAAGTTTTTATGAGATCTTTTTCATGAGGTTTTTAACTATTTTGTTATCCTCATTGGCTTTTCTCATATTTTTCCTATTGACAAGCCGATACCATGTGTATTATCTAGCGCAATTTGTTTCGCTGGTTGCGGCTGCTTTTGATATTTCCTGGTTCTTTATGGGGGTTGAAAATTTTGCGGTGACAGTGTTACGAAATTTAACTGTGAAAATTGTGACACTTATAAGTATTTTTGTATTTATAAAGAGTGAATCAGATTTAGGGCTATATATTTTGATCTTGTCGCTATCACTATTATTTGGAAATTTGACATTGTTTCCTAGTTTGAGAAGGTATATTGGACGACTCTCCTTGCATCAATTGAATATTAAACGTCATTTAGTACCTTCGTTGGCCCTTTTTATTCCACAAATAGCGACTCAAGTTTACTTGGTAGTGAATAAGACAATGTTGGGATCTATGATGTCAGTTCAAGCAGCGGGGTATTTTGATCAATCTGATAAGATTATCAAAATGGTTTTAGCTATTGTGACTGCTACTGGGACTGTTATGCTCCCTCATGTAGCTAATGCATTTGCCAATGGGGAACGGGATAAGACTCGTGACTATTTATACGGTAGTTTTTCCTTTGTTTCTGCAGTGGCTTTTCCTATGTTTTTTGGATTAATAGCAGTAGCCTCAAAATTTGTTCCACTCTTCTTTACGAATCGCTTCAGAGCAGTAATCCCGCTTATGACAATAGAAGCAAGTGTTATTTTGCTGATTGCCTGGAGTAATGCGATTGGAAGACAATATTTGTTGCCTACCCAGCAAACTAAGGCTTATACAATGTCTGTTACATTTGGTGCTATTACTAATATCATAATAAACATTCCTTTGATTATGTCGTGGGGAGCAGTAGGTGCTATGGTGGCAACTGTCTTTTCAGAAGTAATGGTTACTGGTTATCAGTTGTGGGTTATTCGTAAGCAAATTTCGGTAAATAAACTTTTTGTTGATACTGGTAAGTATCTACTGGCGGGATTGTTAATGTTTGTGGTTGTAAAAATCATGGATTGGCAATTGGCTACCTCTTGGATGGTGTTGGTGTTAGAAGTAATCGTTGGTATGATTGTATATGGTTTCATGCTAGTCATTTTACGTGCTGAAATAATCCAGAAAGCTATACATTTAGTAAAACGTTAATAAAACAATTTGCGAGATTAAGTAGATGGGGGTATATAGATGCAACATGCTAAGAGGAAACATACGCTTAGAAATATTATTTTAATTGTGCTACTAGCTTTAATTGTTGGTGGAGTAGCTTATGGAATGGAACGCTACCGTAGTGTTAAATCAACAGTTAATAGTTCCTTTAAAGCGTCAGGAGTAACTAAACAAAGAGATGTAAGCAAGCAAATTAAGGAAAAGAAACCAGTATCCATTCTTTTGTTGGGAACAGATACGGGGGCTTTGAGCCGTACGTATAAGGGACGAACCGATAGTATGATGGTTGTGACTTTGAATCCTATTAAAAATAAGACAACAGTTACAAGTATTCCTCGTGATACAGCCGTGACGATTCCGGGTTTTGAGGGTAGAGCACCCTCGAAGATTAATGCAGCCTATGCTTGGGGAAGTTCTAAAACCACTATTAAGACCGTTCAAGAGATGTTGAACATCCCAATTGACTTTTATGCTTTGATTAATATGGGTGGAATGAAAAAAGTGATCAATGAAGTTGATGGAGTGGATGTTGTTCCAACGCTGTCATTTAAGTATGAAGGCTATACTTTTAAAAAGGGTGTTAAAACACATATGGATGGAGCAAAAGCCTTAGCTTATTCCCGTATGCGGTACGATGATCCAAATAATGATTATGGTCGACAAACTCGTCAACGGTCAGTATTAATGGCTTTGGTGAAGAAAAGTGGTTCTATTTCAACCTTGTTGAATCAATCATTTTTAAATTCATTGTCCAGTCAGGTACAAACTGATCTGAGCTTTGATAACTTGACTGGGTTAGCAAAGAATTATCGTTCAGCTGGTAAAACGGTGAAAGAAACTCATCTTCAAGGTCATGGAAAAGAATTGAATGATCAAGATATGGAAGTTATGCATAAACAAGAACTTCAACGGGTTACTAATTATATTCGGAGTGGTTTGGGGATTTCTCATGAGGCAACCGGATCAGCTGCAGTATTTACTAGCACGAGTGATTCATCTGAAAGTAGTACGTCAAAAGAAAGTGAGTCAACGTTGGTTACTGGTAATGGTTATTAATCGATGATATAATTAGGGAGTGTTCATGTTTGATTGGTAGCATGGACCATGAAGGCTAATTTCAGAACCATTAGTAAGATTCTCATCATAATTTGTTGAATACGTAAAAGTCTCACCTAAGTAACTTTAGATTACTTAGGTGAGACTTTTACGTTGGTTAAATTTGCTAATCTGAAGGTAAGACCTAATGACGACTCTTTGTCAACCGGGGTTGGTGGAGATCATATCGTGGATTGGCTACTAATCATTAGACGGTCAATTATTAGGTACATATGCATAGAAACGATGCGCTTGTCCGACGCTAGAGGTAGCATGAGATCTTAGACTTAGACAATCAAAGATTGAGAGCACCTTTTCGAATCCAGTATTTCTTCGCACTTGGATTCTGATTAAATCGGATTCGGTACCATTGACCGGTGGTTGATGTGGCACGCATGTCGAGAAATACATAGTTATTTTTATTTTTCTTCCAATTAAACTTTATGATCTTCCAGTTTTTGTGACCACGAATATGGTTATATAGTGCGTATCTTTGATGCCCCTTGGCTAGTTGTGCATGATGACTGATTAGATCGGTATAATATTTTTCACTTATGTTGTTGTTTTTTGAAATTTTAATAGTGTCTGACTTTAGAGAAAAATTCCCCTTAACGAATGGTGCTTTTTTCTGACTTACAATTTTATTACCAGTGATGTTGATGTGAGTTATTGGATTTTTAGAATTGATATTATTCAAGAAGATGTATTGAGTACTTGGATTGATATCGTTGAAAGTATTGTTTTTAATGTTTAAATTGGTCATTTTTAAGTTTGGTTCAATGTTATTTAGGTAAATGTAGTTTCCAGATTTTGATACTTTTTTGTTGATAAATTTGTTGTTAGTAATCCAAAGGTTAGAAACATCTATGAAACGAATATTACCTTCACCTTTGGCCGTCAAAGGCTTAGGATCGATGACTGTGTTATTTGTAAAGTGAATGTCGTGGATAATTCCGGATTTCCCATTATTGTAAATAGCATGTTCACCAATTGGGTTCGGTGCGTATGAACTAATACGGTTATAATCGTTGTAAATTGGTAAAAATTTGTTGTTGTTGACGGTTACATCATAAGTTGGTAAGTTGTCATATTGGTCTCCGGGATTGTGATATGATACGGCAATAGAATTTGAATAATCAATTTGAATAGCTTCTTTAAAGTCCTGAATCCCATTGAAGCCAGTGAATGTAGAATTTTTAATATTTATGTGTCGACTACCATCTAAATCGATATAATGCCCGATTGGAACCTCGGCATTGAAAAAATGGCATTTGTCAAATGTTATGTTTGTTGCATGGTGAACGCTCTGTGTAAATGAGCTTTGTCCAGAAGTCGTAGTGTCTCCCTGAAATGTGGCCCCTTCCCATTTGACATTCTTGATGCCACCATTATATCCTGCTTTAGGGCTTGGGTAGACAAAGCATAGCATATGACCAGAGGTAATTCGGAAAATAGCCCCCTTATCAAATTCAAATGTAATATTTGAGTGTAGTTTGATAGCACCGGAGTTGAACAGGTAGGTTCCTTTAGGAACGTGAATGATCAGATCATCGTCAGTATGTTGGTTTATAATATTTTGTAAAGCACTATTATTAGCAGTCTTATCATCGCCAGTCATACCTTGCTCTTGAACATTAACTATTGTATCGGCTTGAGCCACAATTTGGTTTGATCGTGATACTAACGGTGAACCATTAAGCCCCAAAATGGTTGTTCCCACAGCAACTGCAAAAAATAATTTGAAACTTCCCCAAAAGTTCAAAAAATCCCCTCCAATTTTTAAAACTTCAACAGTTACAGTATTACAAAGATGGGAAGATTAACTTCTCGTAATGATTATCGCATGAATAGTCAATTTTTGCTATTAAAGAGCTCTTCTTTTGTATATAAGTTAAGTTGATGAATTTAGAAGAAAAGCAGGGGAAAGCCCATGAAAGGCTATACTCGTGCTTCTTCATGGGCTTTTAATGCACATGTGTCGTGATCTTAACGACGCGCCCCCTTTAAATCCAAGCCTTATAGCTGACACAATACCCAGCCTTACAGTGAGTGTAATTTTTACTCGTAGTCTTAACTAAGAGGCCTAATTCACTTTCGAATTAGACCTCTTTTTATCGCACAGTAGGGTACTTTGAACATATAGGAATCAACTCGTTTCTTGCTTAGTGACGTGGCTTTGGTAGGATAATGCTGAAGTTCGCAGTATCTGAGTTCGTAATAAAGATGAAGGGATATAGCCGTGGAACAGTATTATGAATTATTGCGTACTAAGTTACTGCGGGATGTGTAACTTTTGTTAAGTGGATTAAAATATTAGGTTAAAAAGATGCCAAAAAGTCAGCATTTGGAGTACTTTTAGGGGCAATTAAACCAGAGGGAAGGGCCGTAAATACAAGACTTTCTAAATATAAGAGCTTCAGAGTCACCGAAAACTGTAAGTTCACAAGTCCAAACTATCTGCTGTAACGAGGAACAACGGTCATCATCTTAACCGATCGTCGCCACCGCAGACAACACGACAAGAAATCGATCAATTATCTAGTAATCCACTCTTTACCAGTGTTAGATAATAAGTGGCGATATCGTTCTTGCTGTATACCATTAACGCTCGTAGCGAATCAGTTCAGGAGAAAGGTACTTTAAAACCAGAGAGTTACCATTCGCCATATCTAACAAGTTAGCTAGATTCTACTGAAGAACTGCCGATACTGCATCAATTAATTGTGGCGATAGTATTTAGATTACCGCTATTTTGAAATATCTTGACGAGCTTGAAAATGAATTGTGAGGTTGAAGAGAATATGGGGTCAGAACAGACAATTAGCTTGATCCAGATTATGAGTATTTTGCGCAAACATTTGAAGATGATTGCCGTTTCAGCAGTCCTATTCTTGTTAGCCGCTGCTTGCGTGACCTTCTTCGTGATGACGCCAAAGTATGAAGCAACGACGGAGATTCTGGTCAATCGTAAGTTGTCACCGGAGAATCAGGGCGCACAGCTCCAACAGGTGCAAGCAGATGTCCAGATGATTAGCACGTATAAAGATATTATTACCAGCCCAACTGTATTATCAACCGTGAATCAGACAGTTAGGGATGAACCAGGATATCCGGGATCTATGGCGGCGATTAAAGGGGCGCTGAGCATCAGTAACAAGGCTAATTCACAGGTCTTTTCCTTAACTGCAACGGCAACAAATGCCAACACAGCAGCGGATATAGCTAATGAAACAGCCGAAGTCTTCAAAGCCAGAGTGGTTAAAATCATGAGCGGCAATAACGTTTCCATTGTCTCCCAAGCAGTTCCCAGTGATCAGGTCGTGAGTCCTAGAAAGACATTAAACTTATTACTTGGTTTGCTAGTCGGCGTGTTGTTTGGCGTCATGCTGGCGTTCATTCGAGAAGTCACGGATCGAACGGTGACCTCGGAAGACCTGTTAAGGGATGAATTGGGGCTGACCAGCTTAGGCGTCGTCAATGAGATTAGTCAGGCTGACGTTAAAAAGCAACTGGGGCAAGTCCATCGGTCAGAGTCTGAGGTATTAATTACGGATGGACGGGGCGCCGTTGAACCTCGTAATCATCGCAGAAGGGTATAGGTGACGACTATGGCATGGTTTAAGCGACGTAAGAAAAAATTAGACAACACGAGTCTAAAGTATGGCGTTGGTCTGGTTGCCTTTACCGATCCTACAGGACAGACCGCGGAACAATTTAAAACGATTCGGACCAACATTCAATTTTCTTCTGTAGGTAAGCAGCTGAAGTCAATCTTGTTTACTTCTTCTGAACCCTCGGAGGGGAAGTCCACGATTAGTAATAACATGGCCATTACGTGGGCTGATCAGGGAACAAAGGTGATTCTGGTCGATGCAGATTTACGCCGCCCCACGGTGCACAAATCTTTTAATGTTGGCAATCATAGGGGGTTGACGACGTATCTGGCACAGTCAATCGCGCTTTCTGAAGTGATTCAACCGACGATTGTGAATAACCTGGACGTCATTAGTAGCGGACCCATGCCGCCAAATCCCGCCGATCTGCTAGGGAGTGACCGGATCTTACAATTAATCAACGATCTGAGTGACCGGTATGACCTGATTATTTTTGATGCGCCGCCAGTCAATACCGTAACGGATGCCCAATTATTGGCAGCGAGAACCGATGGCACAATTTTGGTGGTACCGCAGGGGATTGCTGATAAGAATGGGGTTAGACGGGCCAAAGGATTGCTGGAAAACGTGCATGCCAACATTTTAGGGGCAATTTTGAACCGAGTAGCCGTTCGGAAATCAAAGGGATATTACGGTGACGACTATTATGGTGGTCATTATGGAGTTGATGAGAAGTAATGGGATTAATTGATCTACATTGTCATATCCTACCGGGAGTCGACGATGGCTCCAAAGACCTGGGGATGTCTTTGACCATGGTTCGGGTAGCCGTCAAACAGGGGATCTCGCACATCTTAGTCACGCCGCATCATATGGATGGTCGGTATTTGAATCATAAGCAAGACGTCATTGCTAGAACAACGACCCTCCAGTCAGCAATAGATGATGCGGAAATTCCATTGACGGTGTTTCCTGGACAGGAAGTGCATTTAACCGGTGATTTATTAAAAGCAGTGGCTGCGGATGACATTCTGTTTATGGATGAAGGCAACCGTTACTTATTACTGGAGTTGCCGCACAGTGGGATTCCAGAATATACGGAAAACGTCATCTTTGAGCTAAAATTGCGAAACATTACCCCGGTCATTGCGCACCCCGAAAGAAATCACGACATTCAAAGAAATCCAGCACGCCTGTACGATTTGGTTAAAATGGGCTGCTTAACACAACTGACTAGTAGCAGTTACCTCGGAGTTTTCGGCGGTGACGTCGAGCGGTTAACGGAAAAAATTATTCGTTCTAATCTCGGCTTTGTTCTCGCCTCCGATGCGCACAATTTTGCAGGACGCCGCTTTTTGATGGCAGCTGCCTTTGACAAGTTAGCGCGGCAGTTTGGTGAGAACATGGCCCGGCAATTCAATGAAAATGCCAAAGCGATGATTAATGGGGAAAATGTCGCAATGCCAGAATTAAGGGAGATTTCGGCTGCAAAGAGGAGAAAGTTCTGGTTATTTTAACCAGCTAATACGATTAGAAGGGATTTGTCATGAAAGTGTTAATTACCGGCGGAGCAGGCTTTATTGGCTCTCATCTAGCCCATAGCTTGGTCAAGCGGGGCGCCGAGGTCACCATTGTTGATGATTTGTCGATGGGGCGGCTCAGCAATATTGCCGATATGGCGCAGGTCACATTTTATCAACGAAGCGTCTGCGATTATGAGTTCATGCATGGACTCCTGAAGCGCGGCAAATTTGATTATATCTACTTTCTAGCGGCAATCGCGAGTGTTGCTGATTCGATTAAACGTCCTTGGGAAACGCATCAAGTCAATTCAGAAGCCATCCTAAATTCGTTAGAGTTTATTCGCAGGGAACATATTAAAGTAAAGCGTATTTTATTTTCCTCATCGGCCGCTGTTTATGGGGATGACATCCAGGTCCCGAAAGGTGAAGGCTCAGCCATTCGGCCACTGAGTCCCTACGCAATTGATAAGTTTCTAGCGGATCGGTACATGGCTGCTTATGGAAAACTGTACCATTTGCCGACGGTCTGTGTTCGGTTTTTCAATGTATACGGGCCCAAACAAAATCCGCAATCGCCATATTCTGGAGTACTGTCAATCATCACCAATTGTTTGGTGGAAGGCCGCCAATTTAAGCTGTATGGGGATGGGACGCAGACCAGAGACTTCATTTTCGTCGAGGATGTCGTTCGCGCCATGATCATGATCGTTGAAAAATCAACCGTAAGTACGGTATTTAACGTGGCTAATGGGCAGGAAAATTCCTTAGCAGAGGTTATTCAGGTGTACGAAAAGATTGCACGGCGAACGCTAAAAATTGACTATCTTGCGCCTCGAGCAGGCGATATTAAACGGTCCGTGGCCGATGTATCCCGCTTGAATGACTTAGGGTTTAAGAGTCGGTGGACCCTAGAAGCAGGGCTAGAAGCATACTGGAATTCAGTTAGGAGTGAATGAGGTACATGAGAAATGCGGCGTATGGTAGTAAAACCAATCAGCTGACGACAGGCGTAGAGGTCGGCTGTACCTTCACCAGCAAGATTGGTGAGCCGGTAGTGCCCTGGTATCAGCCGTTGAAGCGCGGAATGGATCTCTTCTTTGGTGTTTTCGGTTTGCTAATGAGTTCGCCGATTATCTTACTATTTGCGATTCTGATTAAGGCGACGTCGAAGGGGCCCATCTTTTATATTCAACAGCGAGTGGGGTTCTTGGGACAAGACTTTTGCTTAATTAAATTGCGATCGATGAGACAAGATGCCGAGAAAGTAACGGGGGCGGTTTGGGCATCTGCGACTGATTCAAGAGTGACGGCGGTTGGTCGGTTTATGCGCAGAACGAGGATCGACGAGTTACCGCAGTTGTGGAACGTCATTGTGGGCGATATGAGTTTGATCGGGCCGCGTCCAGAAAGACCCGAATTTACCGAAAAATTCAGTCATGAGTTTGCGGAATTTCCGCAGCGACTACGGGTCAAACCGGGAATTACGGGTTATGCGCAGATTCATGGTGGGTATGATCTCGATCCGGGGGAAAAGGCAAGACTCGATAATTTTTATATCACCCATATGTCAGCTAAGTTGGAGATTGAAATTCTAATTGGCACGATCAGGGTTATTTTTACCGGGGATGGGGCACGTTAAATGATGACAGAACCGCTAGTTAGTGTGATTATGCCGACTTTCAATGACTCACGCTTTGTTGCGTCAGCGATAGCGTCGGTGTTGCAACAAACGTATCAGCATTGGGAGTTGGTGGTTGTAAACGATGGGTCAACCGATGATTCCTTACAAGTCATCGAAAAATTTCGGCACGATCGCAGGTTGAAAGTTATTAACCAGCGAACGAATTTAGGCGTCAGCGCCGCTAGAAACGCCGGGTTGAAGGTGGTCCAGGGAAAATATATTGCCTTTATTGACGCTGACGATATCTGGTATCGCGACAAGCTGGAGCGAGAGGTCACCCTTATGGAACGGGAACACCTCCCCTTAGTTTATAGTTATTATCGGATTGCTAACGAAGAGGGGGATGTTTTAAGGGCAATCACCGGGCTTCCTTCCAGGGTTGGCTACAGCGACTTATTAAGGTCCAATTCGATTCCCATGTTGACGTCGATCGTTAAGACCGAGGTCCTACGAGGCAGGCAGTTTAAACAGGTCCATCATGAAGATTACGCACTGTGGTTAGACCTCCTGCGTTCAAGAAAGATTATGGCAACGCTCTTGCCGGAAGTGACGGCGGTTTACCGGGTTCACAAACATTCTATTAGTGGTAATAAGGTGAAATCGGCAATGTGGACTTGGCAATTGCTGAGACGACAAGAAAAGTTAACCATTATGCAAACGTGTAAAAATATGGTTTATTACGCAATTAGCGGATTGGCTAAACATCAAAACGTGGTTTAGGGCGTTTTTCAAGGGATTGAGATTATTTTGAATAAGACGATGTTTTTCTTAGGAAGCTTGGCTTACGTTGCGTTACCAATAATGTATGCAAAATCAATTGGACTATTTGCTGCCGTCATGTTTTTTTCGATTATTTTGACCATTCAAAAATCAAATAATCTGGATACTTGGTTGTTCAAATTATATATCTGGTCATTTGCCTTTTTTGGCGTTTCGATTGGTGGCTTGAAGCTATCCGATGTCGTGTTGATTGTGTCGTGTATGCTTTTGATCATGCGTAAAGGGAAACTAGTCGTTAATTCAAAAATGCTACTGATCATCCCATTTTTTCTATATCTCTTTTTGCAAATGGGCTATTTTTACTTAGCCAGAGATAGCTACTTATCGAATATGCTGCTTGAACTTAGTCGGTACGCTTTGGCTTTGTTAACCGGACTGTTCTTCTATCAGTTGCGGGTTAACCGAGGGAGCCTAATTAAATGGCTTGATAAATTCTGTGGGTTGGTGAGTTTGCAGGCGTTAGTGATGTATCTGGTTCAAACCAAGACCACTATCACCAATGTCGACAGCGGCCGGTTACTCGCCGTTAGCGTCTTCAGTGACACAACCGAGTCGCGGATCAGTGCTTTTTTTTCAGATCCCAATAAGATGATGGCATTCTTTCTACTGGTGCTCGTCATCAGAATTTTGATAGAGTTCAAAGATAAACGCGCCTTTACCTGGCATTGGCAGTATTGGCTCTATTTGCTGGGGGCGCTCATCTCGTTATCCAGAACGTCAGTCATTGTGGTCGCGATGTTCTTATTATTTTATGTCTTTTATGAAAAGGTATTTAAGAAGGAACACCTCCTAGGGACCAGCGTCATGTTGCTTCTATTAGTGGTGTTTGCGGCAGTCGGCTTATTGTTTAAGACGACCTTTGTAAGTGCCATCAATGATGTATTTGATGGCGTGCTGGCCTTATTTGGAAGAGATCGCACGCTGACGATTGATTCTAATGTGACGAGTGATAGTCGCGTATTAGTTTGGCGATCGGCATTGAGCTACATTGAACAGCGTCCAATACTTGGTAATGGCCTAGCAAGCGAGTTACATTTGCTCCCGATTCCAACGCATAATTCAGTTGTCCAACTGTTATTAGATACGGGGATAGTTGGCCTGGTGCTCTACACCATAGGGATCTTTAATGGTGTGATTAAACGAGTCCCTGGTTGGGTGGTGGTGTCGTTGGTGGTTATTCCAATGTTTTTCCTCGATTTAGCGAACTTTAGACTGATCTTTGTGATGTGGTCGTTAGCGATGAAAAATGACCGTTTTGAGAAGGGGGAGATTTGATGAAGATCATCGTACTGACCAAAAATTATGGAGATGGGTATACCGGCGCGGCCTCGGCAACCTTCTCGCTGATCAATGAATGGACGAACAGGGGCATTGCGGTGGACGTGTACACACTGCATGTGGTGGGCGCGGTGAATTCAGCGGCGACTGTTCATCAGTGTTCAGGGAAAACGGAAATGATCAGGAAAATACGTGCGAAAACTGCAGGGTCGTCGGCGTATGTCGGTTATTCAGACGATCATCTGGGCTTTTTCTTCAGGTTGGTACCCCTCCGGTATTTGCATACTTATCACAGCTTTTGGCCAGTGGGGGCATTTTATACCGGTCGTCTAGGAATCGTGAAAGCGGCCTGGTTTATGCCACAGTATGCGGTCACAATCTACAATAGTGCCGTAACAATTAGTATTTCTGACTGGATGAAGCACGTGACCCAAAAGTTTAATGCCCAGAGTTATGTGATTCGAAACGGTGTCGAGTTAAAAGAAAAACATGCGATTACGGGTGGTATCGAAAAGAATAAGGCGCAGTATCACGTGCTGATGGTGGGTGGAATTGATCAGCGAAAGTTTGGCCATCTACTAAAGGTCTTGCAGCTGATGCCACCGGGATTAGTCAATCGGCTATCCATTGACGTTTACGGTGCTGCCCATGATCAAGCGCTATGCGAAAAATTACGTTCGTTTTCCAACGTGCATCTGCAGGGCTTCAAAAATGACATTAGGTATGGGGCGTACGATTTCTTCTTAACGACCTCAGTCATGGAGAACTTATCAATTGCGGTTGTTGAGGCGATTGAGAGTGGCCTACCGGTGATCGGGTTTCAGGTGGGGGCCTTGGCAGAAGTGGTAACGGAGAACTTAGGGGTGCTCGTGACGGTCAAAAAGGATCAAGCGTTGGCGGCCGTTTTAACGCAGATAGTAGAGCAGGGCTTAAAGTTCTCGTTATTTGATAATTCGCAAGTCATTGCGGAGTACGATTGGGGACTTGCCGCGAAGAAATATTCAGACTATTTAGAGGGCATATGACATGAAAATCTTTTTAGCGGGACCACTTCCCACGAGTATGGAGAGTGGGGGTGTGGCGGTCTTTACCCTGAACTTAGCAAAAAAGTTAACCGCATTAGGCTACGATGTTCGAGTTTTTACGGATAGGAAGAGTCTTAGGGCCTGTAACGATCAGGGCCTTGAAGCCCATGATATCCATCGTGCCCGGCATTTTGTTAGAACAATGCAGCCCGATGTGATCATCTCTTCGCTGTGGTATTCTTTGTTTTTTGTGGGATTTAAGCATGTTCACAAAATACATTTAGTCCACGGCTTCACCAATCTGCGCAGCTACACCAAGATTAAATTTGCGTTAATGATCATGGTTGACAGGGTGTTAAGAAGAAGTTTTCAGGAGTTCCTAGCCAATTCTGAATTTACCCGCTTAATTAATGAAGAGATTTACGGTCAAAAAATAGATGGTGTTTTTAGAATTGGTTTATTGGACAGCGAAATAGCCTCATTGGTAGAGAACGCTTCTCAATCAGCAAAAAGGGATGAAGTCTTGTACGTTGGACGGTTGGTCAAAGCGAAGAACGTGGATCGGATCATTGAAGCCTATAGTGGGGCGATTAAGTCGGCGTCTTGCCAGTTGCACATTGTCGGGTACGGTCCGGAGCAAGGCGCGCTGCAGGCCAGCGCTCAGGAGTGTGCTGATGTCATCTTCGAAGGGGCCAAGGATCATCGGGTGATTGCGGATGACTATAAACGAGCCAAGGTGTTTATTTCACTGAATCCAACGGAGCCCTTTGGCATAACCTACCTTGAGGCCTTACTGGCGAATGATTTTATTATCGCCCCCAACGTGGGTGGTCAAGTCGAACTCTTACGTCAGTTTCCAGAACGCGTCAGTTTGGTTAATGTGATGGATAAGCAGGAGGTTACGCGGGCAATAGAAAAGGGGCTGCAGGCCTCTTTTAAATGCTTTAGTGACCAGTATGATCCGAAAGTATTTTCGTATGATCGGACAGTGAAGGAAATATTGAAAAATGAAAAGTGACGATAAAATTGAACTATCATTTATAATTCCGACGTTTAATTCACAAGCAACCATCGTCGCTGCAGTTAGCAGTTTGTTAAAGTTACGCAATGTGACTTCTGAAATCATCATTGTCGATGATGGCTCGACGGATGACACGATTCGGCGGATTAACTCGGTCTTACTGGCAAATAAGCCAGGCCCTTCCATTCGAGTCTTACAGGAAGCTCATGCGGGGGCCGGAGCAGCTCGTAACATGGGCATCGAAAATGCCAAGGGAAAGTACCTTATGTTTGTGGATGCTGATGATTGTGTGATTAATTGTGAAAAGATTGAGAGGGAAATTCGGCAAGAAACCGCCGAAGTGATTGTTTTTTCGAAAGCAATCCAAGCAAATCAAAAGCGAACACGGGATGAGTTAATTGCTGATAACTTAGGGTTAAACTTAAATGGCGTTTTTGATTCGGGGCCGGTCTCCAAGCTGTATAATCGGCGCTTTATTGTTGAGCATAATATCCGCTTCTTGAGCGAGGTTAAGATTGGCGAAGACTTGGTGTTTAATTTGGACGTCTTAAGTCAGGCACGGGACGTTCGGTTGGTAAGTGGTGGCGTTTATCAAGTTAATAATTCTGCGACGTCAATCACGCATAGTCTATACGGGGCCCAGCTAGTTGCGGATACGAATAGATTGATGGCGGCGGTGGTGCGTGAGCGGTTATTGGTGGCGGGGGTAAGTGACCAGTTGGTAACCCAATTTGTATACAAGCAGTTTTTGATGTTGTTGGTAAAACTGGCTAAGTCGGAATCTTCAGTGATGGAATGCGTCCGCTTGCTAAAGCAAAGTCGTTTAGGGCAATCTGAGCTGCAGTCGTTGCCTTCAAAACAGGCATTCACGTGGACGCAACGCACCGTTTTGAAGTTAGCTCATCAGATGCCACTAGTGCTGCCTATATTGATCTGGCTTTTGCGGCACCGGGCTAATCGTAAAAAAGAATCCGCGCGCTTTATTATTTAAAGGCGTCTAAATTCTGATGAAATTACAGTGTTATGACATCACTAACACAGTGAGAACGAACGCAACTGAAATTATTTTAGCCTGGTGAAATGGGGAAGCAGGATGAATAACAAACTGAATAGAACGAAGGCTGCTTCAGTGAACGCAGTCACCATGCTGATTACCCAGCTCGTAGGGTTATTCTTGAAGTTTGGCGTTCAAACAGCTTTGATTCATGAGCTGGCGCAAGACTTTGTTGGTCTAAATGGCTTATTCGCGAATATCGTGAGTCTGTTAAATTTTGCAGATTTAGGGATTGGCACGGCCATCACCGTCGCCTTGTACAAACCAATTGCTGAGAATGATATTGATAAATTAAGAGCTTTAATCGGATTGTATAAGAAAGCCTATGCTGGGATCATCGTTTTGATCACAACTTTGGGAGTACTAACCGCACCGTTTATTCATCTCTTTATAAAAAACACGAATTTTAGTGAAATGGAAATTCTATGGTGGTTCTTACTGTATTTGTGCAGTACGGTTGCCACATATTTTAGTGCGCACAAGCGGTCATTCTTGATGGCGGTGCAACGTGGATATCTGAATTCGCTTAATGATTTTCTTTTCAAAGGAGCCCAGCAGGTACTTCAAATCGTGATTCTGGTTTTCTTTCATTCTTATCTTTGGTTTTTGGTCGTTCAGGCGGGAATGGCAGTTATCAGTAATTTTCAATTATCAAGAATGGCTGGTCGGCGTTATCCCGAAGTTTTTGAACACCAAAGTCACCATTTGAGTTTGAAAATAGATCATCGCACGCAGACGTCGATTAGGAAGAATGTTGTGGGCGCAATTTCAAGTAAAATCGGTGAGATTGTGGTGTTTGGGACTGATAATATTCTGTTATCGATGTTTAGCGGCTTAGTCGCCGTGGCGAAGTATTCGAATTACATGTTGATCGTACAAAGCATCAGTAGTTTATTTTCACAGGTATTGGCGTCCTTGGTGGGGAGCATCGGCAATTTACATGTGACGACATCAGTTTCTAGGCAGAAGGTCGTTTTATATCGCGTGATTTATTTGAATGCGCTCATTAATCTGTTCGTTTCAGTGGGATTAGCCTTTGCTTTTCACAGTTTCATCAACATTTGGGCAGGACATAACTATTTATTATCGACGACAGTCACAATTGGAATCGTGGTTAATTATTCGATTAACCAGTCTCGCTTTGGTATTCAGAACTTTATTTCCGGAATGGGCCTTTACTGGTCTTTGAGATGGAAGTCCGTCATTGAAGCAATCGTTAATTTGGTGTTGTCTTTGACGTTTATTGGGGCTGCCCACATGGGCGTGCTAGGCGTTGTGGCTGGTACGTTGGGCAGTAATTTGATGATTAATCTGCTGTGGGAACCCTACATCGTCTTTCATGATGGGTTCCATGAATCGATGGGAAATTATATCGTTAGGTACCTGATATACGAAGTCCCAATAATTTTTGTGATTATTGGACTGGTGATGTTTGCGGCTAACTTTGAATTGGGCCTTGCCGAGTTAATTATGAGCGCAATAATAGTAGAATGTGCGGCTTTGTTCTTGTTTTTTGCTCTAACTTTTAGGACTAAGGAATTTAATTATTTTTGGCGTTTGGTGGTTGGTTATTTAAAAAAGTAGTTGGATTCTAATAGGATCATTCGGCCGTATGGGACGTAAATGGCGATGGTCAGGAAACAAAGAAGCTTCCCGGTAGCCGAGAAGCTTCTTTGTGACGTTAGTTTAGTGATGGTTGGTCATATGTGCCTTGATCTTAACGACGTAAGCCTTTAAAATCCAGGCCTTATGGCCGGCATGATCTTTAATCTTGTAGTAAGTGTAAGTTTTACCTTTAATCTTGATGCGTTCAACATTCGTAAGTTTCCAGGTCGTCTTCTTGTGTTTCTTCGTGGTGTGGCCTAGTGATTTTTGTAAATGGGCATCCTTGAACCACTTTTTATGACTCTTCAAGTGGTAAACGTACTTGGTGTGGAGCTTCTTGCTGGAGATGATTTTCCCTTTGGCTTTCTTAGCCTTATGGGGTTTGTCTGCTGCACCTGATTCAATTGGAGTCACCGTTGCTACTGGGGTAGCTGGTTGGCTAGGAGCTGGTGCTGGTACTGGTGTCGAAGGAGTTGGTTTTGGAGTAGATGGTGTAGGCGCGGTCACATTGATCTTATCTGTGTAAGGGGTATTTTTACCATCAGTTGATACCAGATACATTGAACGTAGTTTCTCCTGTTGTGGTCGAGAGAATCCTAGTACGTTGGTGATGTATCGGTTCATGGTTACGTAGCGTGACTTGATCTCACGGAAGTATTCGTTGAGCCAAGTGGCCTTGACGGTACGCCCAGTTTGGTAGGACTGCATGAAATCATTCATAATTGTTTTGTCATCCATGCCTAGAATGGACATGATCAAAACGGTTGCGATTCCAGTTCGATCTTTTCCTGATGAGCAGTGATAGAGAGTTGCAAAGTTATTTTGAAGTAACATGTTTAGGAAACGGCTGTATCCTTGAACAGCTGATTGACTGAATTCTAATTGTTGGACATAGAACCCACCATCGCCAGAAAATTCTGGGCTGAGGGCAGAACTGTCGGTATAGGCTTTTTCACCTAAGATTGAAATACTAGTATTATCAACGCCAGCAAGCCCTTGGTCGGGAAGACCGCTGATCTGACCATCCGTTCGGAAGTCGACGATAGACGTAACGTGATGACCGGCAGTAAGAATGTTTTTGTCGTTGTTATTGATTTTATTTAGATTATCAGAGCGAAGCAGGCGATTCTTACGAATTTGCCATTTTCCATCTGCCGTTTTGTATCCGCCAATATCCCGAGTGTTTTTCGTCCCGTACATTTTAATCAAGGTGTCTTTAACGTCACCATATGTAGCGATTTGTTCAGCCAATTCATCAGCGGTCATTCGTGATTGAATAGCTGGTGCAGCAGTTGCTTGGCCGGTCTTGCTATTGGAAGTCCGTTTTCCCGTGGTAGCCGTTTCAGTAGTTTGTGGTGCTTGGGCGTCTACCGCAGCACTTGCACTGGGGACTCCAACGCTCATTAATGAAAGAACGACGCCGGCGAGGCTTAGTGATTTGACAATAGTTGATCGATGCATGTTACTCCTCCTAAGATTCAGTTAGTAGATTGATTACTTACAACAGCGTAACAAGAGAATGTAGTAAGCATGTAGATTTTATGTATTGATTTTGTAAAACCGCAAAAGAGTGGTTTCATAAATTGTTTAATGTTCAAAGCTTTGAGGGATGTTGCTAGAGAATCAAGCAGATTGAAAAGGTGTTACCAGCGAATTCGAAGATCGCATGGTAACACCTTTTTTAGTGATGAATTAGTATCCTTGAGAAACGTCGGTTAAATTAACACTCAGACTGCCATCGTTCAGCCAACTTTGCAGGTTCTTTTCAAAAATGTTCAAAATTGGTTTCGTATTTTCCTGGGCAAAACCAGTTTGATGCGGCGTGATCAGAACGTTGGGGTAATCCCACAGCCGTGAATCCTTAGCCAAAGGTTCTTCTTCAAAGACATCGAGGGCAGCGTGCAAAATGTTCTGGTAGAGTAGGGCATTCATTAATGCCTGTTGGTCAACCGATTTCCCACGGCCCACGTTGATAAAGATGTTGAGCCCATCTAGTTGTTTGAAGAACTGTTCATCAAAATAGTGGACGGTGGTACTGGTTGCGGGCATAGCATTGATGACCACATCCGCATCCTTCAGCAAGTCATGATCATTTTCCAAACTAACCGTCTGTTTGAAGCCGTCCACGGGATGACCGGAACGGTTAACGCCAGCCGGTTCGTTGCCAAAGCCATGTAATAATTTAGCGATCGCTTGGCCGATACTGCCGGTCCCGTAAATGACAACGTTTTGGCTTGCCAGTAGTCGTAAGTCGTCGCGGGCAGGTTGCTCCCAGAAATGACCAGCTTGGTTCTTGATAGCTTCATTGAACCCACGAATAAAGTAAAGCAAGTAGCCGATAGTGGATTCGGCAATCGCCGGTGAATAAACGCCGCTAGCGTTAGTGACCTGAACATCGTGGGCCTTAATCCAATCTAGTGGCAGGTAGTCAATTCCTGCACTGACCGTTTGAATCCATTTAACTTGATTGCTGGGGGCCATCAAGGCGGCTGGGCCAATCTTCTTATCCCAGCCGAAAATGATGGTGATAGGGGACTGGCTCTCCCAGTTGTTGGCGTCGACAATTTCGACACCGGCCTGTTCAAGTTGAGCCCGTTGTTCTGGTGCTAATGCCTGTAGCGCAAGTACGCGTTCTGTCATGATGAAAAGCCTCCTCATACCAATTGCTTACTTCTATTTTATCACGAGTTTGCGTATTTTAGCCGATGAATTTGTAAGCGGATGCATTGGCTTTCGCTTGGATGACACACTTTTGAAAATGTGTTACTAAAGTCAACGAACATTTTGCACATAAAAATCGAATAAAATCCATTATCTTTGGTGAGATTGAGGCCCAGGCATTGAAAATTGACTTATCACTCGATATAATGAACTCAAGACAGCAATTATTTATTTACACTAATAACGTTTGGGGAGGTTAGAAAAATGCTAAATCTTGGTCTGGATATCCTAGGCCTAGCGCGATTCCAATTTGGAATGACCACTGTCTTTCACTTCTTCTTCGTTCCATTTTCTATCGGGTTAGCCTTTGTGGTGGCGGTCATGGAAACCATGTACGCCATCAAGGGTGATAAGGATTACAAAAAGATGGCGCAATTCTGGGGCAAAATGTTCCTGTATAGTTTCGCCGTCGGTGTGGTTACTGGTATTATTCAAGAATTCCAATTCGGAATGAACTGGTCAGAATACTCCCGGTTTATGGGGGACATCTTCGGGGCGCCATTAGCCATCGAAGCCTTGGCTGCATTCTTCTTGGAATCAACCTTTATTGGGATGTGGATGTTCACTTGGGATCGCTTTAACAAGTGGGTTCACACACTCTTTATTTGGCTGGTTATGTTTGGTTCTTCACTATCTGCCTTATGGATTCTGGCAGCGAATAGTTTCATGCAAAACCCATTGGGATACATCATCAACCAGAAGACTGGTCACGTTCAAATGGTCAGCTTCGGTAAGGTCGTGGGTAACCCGCAACTCTGGAATGAATTTCCACATGTTATTTTCGGCGCTTTTGTAACCGCTGCCTTTGTGATCGCAGGATGTTCTGCTTGGCGGTTACTTAAGAAAGACCACGTCACGTTCTATCGGAAGTCACTGAACGTCGCGTTAGTTATTGGTTTGATCTTCTCACTGGGCTCCATCGCTAGTGGGGATTTACAAACCCGTTACTTGATCAATAATCAACCGATGAAGTTTGCCGCTATGGAAGGGCTCTACAAGAACTCAACCAACAAAGGTGAATGGGCAGCGGTTTCTGGTTTTGATACGAAGCAACATAAGACGACTTGGTCCGTCGATGTACCGTATGTCTTGAACCTGTTGAGCTTCCATAAGACAACGGGGACAGTTAAAGGAATGAATCAGGTTAACAAGGACATGCACGCGAAGTACGATAAGAAATTTGGTAGCGACATGAACTATTACGTGCCAACGAAGACACTGTTCTGGAGCTTCCGAATCATGGCAGGTGCTGGGGCTCTGTTCGCACTATTGGCTATCGTGGGCTTGATCTTCAACCGTAAGCGGTCGCAACTAATTATGAAGCAGCGTTGGTTCCTGTACATTCTGGGCTTATGCCTGTGGCTACCATTTGTTGTCAATACTGCCGGCTGGTTTGTCACTGAGTTTGGTCGTTACCCATGGATTGTTTATGGCCTATTGACCATTGCCGATGCGGTTTCGCCAAACGTTTCCGTAGCCTCGTTACTGACGACTAATATCGTTTACTTTGCGATGTTTGCCATCATGGGGCTCATCATGATTATCCTTTGTCACCGGACGTTAAAGGCTGGTCCAGACGCCGAAAACACCGACGGTTACTCAGCTGGTGATACGAAAGAGTTAGATCCTTACTCGAAGGGGGCGTTCAACCATGACTAGCCTACAACTTCTGTGGTTCATTCTCATTGGTGTGTTGTTTAGTGGTTTCTTCTTCCTTGAAGGGTTCGACTTTGGTGTCGGCATGTTGGTGAAGAGCTTCGCCAAAACTAGTGATGAGCGGGACGTGGTCATCAAGACCATTGGACCGCACTGGGACGGCAACGAAGTATGGTTGATCACAGCCGGTGGGGCGATGTTTGCGTCCTTCCCAATGTGGTACGCAACCCTATTCTCTGGTTTCTATCTGGTTCTATTTCTGATTCTGGCTGCCTTGATCTTTCGGGGTGTTTCCTTTGAATTCCGTGCCAACATGAAGACGGATACTTGGCGGAACTTCTGGGAGTGGGCAGCGACGATTGGTAGTTTCTGTGCGGCCTTCCTGTTTGGGATGTTGTTCACTGCGATGATTGCGGGAATGCCAATTGATAAGAACGGAGATATGACCGCGCACTTCGGTGATTACGTCAACCTCTTCTCGATTGTTGGTGGGGTGGCCGTGACGGTACTTTGCTTAGTCCATGGCTTGAACTTCATGCGGTTAAAGACCACTGGTAGTTTGCGTGACCGCGCATTAGCATGGAACAAGATTCTCTACCCAGTGCTCTTTGCTGGGGAGGTTGTCTTCGCAATCTTGCTGTTCTTCTCGACCGATTTCTTCGCTAAGAAGCCAATGACGACAACGGCAATCGTGGTAGCCTTGGTCATCTTCACCGTATTGGCTTACTGGGGAGTCTTAGGAAATCATGAATGGCTCTCCTTTATTGGTAGCGGGTTATCTTTGATTAGCGTGGTTGTCCTGATCTTTAATGGATTATTCCCACGCGTGATGATTGCGAACAATCCAGCTAACTCACTATTGATTAAGAACTCCTCTAACTCGCCGTACACGTTACACCTGATGACGATTCTCACGTTTAGCATTTTGCCAATCGTGTTGATCTACTTCATCTGGAGTTACTGGGTCTTCTACAAGCGCTTGGCTTCACCTAAGCAAAGTGCCTAGTTGATTGAAATGAATTCGGGGATGTCGTCTTCGGGCGGCATCTTTTTTTATGGCAGCGGGTGTGTGGCGTGCGTAGAGACCCGTTGTGACTAGAATGTAAGCGCTCGAAAAATTGCTGTGAAAGCTGTATTATAGCAGTAAGACTTACTTGTTAGAGGGGGCATTAAATTGATTGATAAACGGGTGTTTAAATTTCCGGGTGTCAAGCCAGCCGCGGCGATTATGGCGGTTTTGACATTTGTGCAAGCCTTCATGATTATTTTTCAGGCGAAGTACTTATCAGTTGCGATTGTTAACTTATGGCAGCTTAAATCAGTACGGACCATTGTTCTGCCATTATTACTATTTGCGGGGGCCTTTTTAGCCCGACACTTGTTAACGTTGTCCAATAACTGGTTGCTTTACCCGTTCGTCGAAAAGACGACCAAGACGTTGCGCAAACAGTTTATGGCCAAGCTCTTTGACTTGGGACCTAGTGTGGTCGCACAGAAGGGAACTGGTAATGTGGTTACCATGGGCTTGGAAGGGATCGATAAGATTCAGACTTACTTGATGCTGATTATTGGCAAAGTATTGGATCTGTCTTTGACGCCATGGATTGTTTTGATTTACATCGCATTTATTCAGTGGAAAGAGGCCTTATTCTTACTGGCCATTTATCCGTTGATTATCTTCTTTATGATTATTCTCGGGTTAGCCGCCCAAGCAAAGGCCGATCGGCAATATGCCGGCTATCAACGACTCTCAAATCACTTTGTCGATACGCTACGGGGGTTGCCAACGCTGAAACAATTGGGACTCAATAAGACTTATGCTGACAATGTCTATCAGGTGAGTGAAGATTACCGAAAGAAGACGATGTCCACGCTGACGATCGCCATGACGTCAACGTTTGCCTTGGATTTCTTCACGACCTTGTCAATTGCCATTATTGCCGTATTCTTAGGATTTGGACTAATGAATAATACGATTCAACTCCTTCCGGCACTGATTATTCTGACGTTAGCTCCAGACTATTTTGCGCCTATTCGTAACTTTGCGAATGACTATCATGCCACGCTAAACGGTAAAAATACGCTGACGGCGGTGTTGGATATTTTACAACGCCCCACGCCAACCGATCGGGATCTTTTGCCGGTTCGGCAGCCAACGTGGCAAGCGGATGATACGTTGGCATTGAACAAAGTCAACGTCAGCTATGGAGAGAGTCAGACACCAACATTAAAGGATATTACCTTCAGCGTGCACGGCTTTCAGAAGGTCGGTATTATTGGGGCCTCTGGTTCTGGTAAATCAACCTTAATCAACACGCTAGGGGGCTTTCTGAGCCCGCAGGATGGCCAGATTAACGTACGAGACACGGCGGTGCCACATTTAGATAAGCAGGCTTGGCAGCGAAGCTTTGTCTATATTCCGCAGGCACCCTATCTGTTTCACGCGAGTTTGCGGGATAATCTCGCGTTTTATGCGCCGGGAGCTAGCGAAGAAGCTGTGATGCAGGCGGCAGCTAAGGCGGGACTGACAGACTGGATCGCCACGTTGCCAGATGGATTGGCGACGCAGATTGGTGAAGGCGCACGTGGTGTTAGTGGCGGTCAAGCACAGCGGATCGCATTGGCCCGAGCATTTTTGGATGATTCTCGGCGCGTCCTACTATTCGATGAACCCACGGCGCACCTGGACATTGAGACTGAAGTAGAATTAAAACGCGCGATGTTACCAGTGTTTGATCACCACTTAGTCTTTTTTGCAACGCACCGTCTTCATTGGATGAATGAAATGGATTATATTTTGGTAATGGATCATGGCAAGATTGTTCAACAGGGGACACCAGCGGAGCTTGAACAACAGGGCGGCACTTATGTCCGGTTACGATCTGAAATGGAAGGGGCGACGGTCAAATGAAAGGATTCTTTGCAACATTTAAACATGACCATTGGGTAATGCCTTACCTACGTCGCTATAAAAAACTGCTGGCATTAGTCCTGTTTCTGGGATTTATGACGTTCTTTTGTGGTGGTGCGTTGATGTTTAACTCTGGTTATCTGATCAGTCGAGCAGCGACACATCCCTATAACATTCTCATGATTTACGTCCCCATTGTTTTAGCCCGAGCATTTGGGATTGGTCGACCGGCTTTTCGCTATGCGGAACGGCTAACTAGTCACAATTGGGTATTGCGGATCGTATCAGATTTTCGTAAGCGATTGTACGAAGCGGTTGAGAAACAAGCCGTAGCAATTCGGCAAACGCATCAAACGGGGGATGTCTTGAGCATTCTGGCAGAAGACATTGACCATATTGAAAACCTATACTTACGGACGGTCTTTCCACTAGTCATTGGGTGGTTGCTATACTTATTTGTGGTCATTGGGATTGGCTACTTCAATTGGGCCTTTGGTCTACTCATGTTGTTATTATTGGGTGTGATTGTGATTTTAATGCCGTTATTGTCGGTTACCGTTAATGGCCGTCGTGAGTTTCAAGCACGCCGGGTTCAACGGACCTTTTATACCCAACTAACGGATGCTGTATTAGGCTTAGGTGACTGGTTAATTTCTGGTCGGCGGCAAGATTTCTTAGCACAGCAGGATGCCCCAATTGACCAGATTGCAGCACTGCGACGCAAGGATCACCATTTTCAGTGGTGGCGTAACTTCGCCATTCAAGTGATTTTTGGCGCTGCAGTGGTCTTACTGGTTTGGTGGGCAGGTGTGATGTTTACTCACAATCAGGCACAAGCCAACTGGGTGGCCGCGTTTGGCCTTGCACTATTTCCTACGGTGGAACCCTTCGCTGATATGAGCCAGGGTGTTAGCGAATGGCCGGTCTATCAAGACTCGATCAGACGGGTCAATGCACTAGATGAGAATGAACCACAGCAAGTTGATCAAACTAGGGTTGAGGCCTTTGAAAACCTGACGTTGGATCACGTTAAGTTTACGTATGCAGGCGCTCAACGTGAGGTCATCGATGATCTGTCGTTGACCTTACATCCGGGTGAGAAACTCGCCTTGTTGGGACCTAGTGGAACCGGGAAGAGTACGTTGTTGAAGCTCATTTTGGGGGATGAAACGCCTACTAGTGGGCAGATCACGATAAATGGCGAACCAGTCTCCCGACTACAAGATCAGCGTGCAACGCTCTTTGGTGTGTTGGATCAGCAGCCGTATCTGTTTAATACGACGGTCATGAACAACGTGCGCTTGGGGAATTTGAATGCGACTGATGAAGAGGTTATGGACGCTGTCAAAGCCGTGGAATTGGACGACTTAATTGCCCGATTGCCGGCAGGGTATCAGACGCAGGTTCAAGAGGCCGGTAGCCGATTTTCAGGTGGTGAGCGGCAGCGATTGTCGCTAGCGCGGATTCTCTTACAAGATGCACCCATTATTATCCTAGATGAACCAACGGTCAGTCTAGATCCAATTACTGAGCAACACTTGTTGGACACCGTTTTTTCCGTTTTGCATGACAAGACGATTATTTGGGTGACGCATCATCTGGCCGGAATCAACCATGTCGATCAAGTCCGGTTCATCGAAAATGGCCACTTCGATATGCAAGGGACACCAGAGAAGTTATACCAAGAAAATGCGCGCTTCAGATCGCTATATGACCTTGATCGGGGGCGCTAGACGACTGGCTGATTAAAGCTGACATCAAACGTACGTTCGACTAAACTGCTTTAAAAATCCTCTGGTGGGTTTTCCAGAGGATTTTGTGTTACTTGTAGCTTGTTGAGTCCAGCGTTTTAGCCCGTAAGCAGGGGAACTTCGGGACTGAGTATCGTGTGCTCAAATCTGTTGGTACTACAAGGATGTGTCGTTTAAGCTAGTAGACTGTCTGATAAACTTATTGGATATGGTTGGATGACGATTTTAAATAGATTGGCGATCGGATGCTTGCTTCATCGATTGTTGAAAGTGATGCTTTATTTAAGTGCTGGGCTCAACTGTCATGGTACGAAATGACCCCCTGAATCGCAAGCAAAGCTGTCCGCAATCGTCTTTAGCCATTAATTGATTGAGCAATCGGACTGTGATGTCTACTGAACAGTTGCTATGATTGTTAATTTGCAGGATATCTACGGTTGTCGGAGATATGACACGCTTTTTGGCAAAAACTCCGGTATAGTGAAGTCACCGTTAGTGGTCACGCCGTAACAGCATCGTCGTTAATTTGCTAAGATCATCGCGGGATTGGCTCGCAGGGAGCTGGGCGATCAAGGCCAAGGCCTGATCCGTCAGTTTCTGAGCCAATTGTTGCGCAGCTGGCACACCACCGTGTTGATCAACCAGCGCTTGAACGGCTGCTATATCGGCAGTAGTCATGGCCTGCTTCTTCTTCAACAAGCGGTGGAAGTCGTGTGGTGCCTGTGGAATTGCCAGAATTAGCGGCAATGAGTAAACACCAGAGCGTAGGTCTTCCAGAACGGGCTTTTTCGTCTTCTTGGGGTCCCCAGCATAATCTAAAATATCGTCAAGAATTTGGTAGGCACTCCCGATGGCAATGCCGATGGCACGGGCATTCGCTGTAACGACGGCGGGAGCTGCGGCGAGTTGTGCACCTTGCTCGCAGCTCAGCGCGAAGAGTTCAGCCGTTTTACCCGCAATTTCCTGGAGGTAAGCGTCAATGCTGACATTTTCTTGGTAGTTGAGCGCCATTTGATGTAATTCACCCTGAAGAATACGGTGCATGGCATCAATATGGGCTTGAATCAGCGCTCGATTGGCCGTGGATTTGAGCACTTGGTTGAAGTAGGCGGTGAACATGAAATCACCGGCGTAAATGGCGTTGCGTTGGCCATACTTCATTTGGATCGTGCGAATCCCGCGACGGGTAGGCGATTCATCGATGACGTCATCGTGAATGAGCGTACCGACGTGAAGAATTTCAAGAGCTGCGGCGCCTGCTTGTAGCTGTTCAGCGGACGCTTGGTTGCCAAAAGCGGCAAATAAGTAAAAATAACCGGGGCGCAAGAGCTTACCGCCGGCGTTTAATAAAGCTAAAATTTTATTGTGGATGGGTTGGTTATCTAACTGAATCGCGGCTAATAAATAATCTTGTAGCGCGACGAGTTGCGGTTCTACCTGGGGAAATTGCCGCCAAAGTTGTCGATCCATACTGCACCTCACTATATGTACGTTAAAATTTATCTTACCGACATGTGGAAACGTTGTCAAATAAAGGTTATCATCGAACTAGAATTCATTATTGGGGGAATCAAATTGACACTCAGTGTTTTTTTAGAGCTTGTAGAGATTAAAGCTAAGATTGCCTCCGTATGGCCATTTTTGTTAGGCCTGATCTTTGTTCAGGCTAACTTCCAGCACGTGAATTGGTCAGTAACGGGGCTATTCTTTGTTGCCATGCTGCTATTCAACATGGCGGTCGACATCAACGATAATTATCAGGACTACACTAAAGCTGGCAATCAGGCTGCCGAATGGAAGAAGAAAACGAATATCATTGGTGTCCAGCATCTGCGAATTCGGCAGGTATTTGTGTTGATGGCTAGTTTCGCGGTGATTGCGGGGGGCATCGGCTTATATCTGGTCTGGGTGACGGGGTGGCCACTACTCGTGATGGGAATCCTCTGTTTTCTAGTCGGCTACCTGTATGCTGGGGGCCCACAACCGTTATCTGGGACACCAACTGGTGAGTTTTTTGCCGGGTTTACGATGGGGTACCTCATCATGTTGATTACCGTTTACTTGAACTTATATCAAACGGGACAGTTCACCGGCTTATTATTACTCCGTGTGTTGCTGGCCTCCGGAATCGCGGTTGCCGCAATTGCGGCATTGCTCTTGGCTAATAACATCTGTGACGCCCAGGAGGATCTTGACCTAAACCGGAAGACCATCGTTTATTACTTGGGCAAGCGGAAGGCATTGTGGCTGTTTGCCAGCTTCTATGTCGTGGGTTACCTGGCATTGATAGCGAGTGTCATGTTGGGTGACTTACCCCGCTGGTCACTACTGTCCTTAATCAGTATCCCACTAATTTACAAAAATGTGGCGGCCTTTTTTAAGATCCAGGTTAAAAAACAGACGTTTATCTTGGCCGTTAAAAACCTAGCAATCTTAGCATTGACGACGGTATTGGCGGAACTGCTGGGATTGTGGATAGGTTAAGGGTTGGTAAATGTCGGCGTAGGGCGTTGTTATTTTAAGGTTTAATCAGGTAGAATGTAAACAAACCTATCGCGGAGTTGATCATTAACAGTGGTTAGATGATAACCGGCTACAGATTAATTTCGTGACAAATAATTTAATGGAGGCCGCGTTGACATGAAACTTTTAGAAGATCGAATCCGGCAAGACGGGACGGTATTACCTGGGAACGTCTTAAAGGTCGATAACTTTTTGAATCACCAAGTGGATCCACAATTAATGGACCAGTTAGGTGCTGAATTTGCGCGGCGGTTTGCTGACGCTGGTATCACCAAAATCTTGACGGTAGAGTCTTCGGGGATTGCACCAGCCGTTTTAACCGGCTTACACTTGAATGTACCGGTAATCTTTGCACGGAAGCATAAGAGCCTGACACTGACGGATCATTTATACACGGCCAAGGTCTTTTCGTACACCAAGCAGGTCAATAATGATATCTCAATTGATCGGCGCTTCCTTGATGATACTGACCGGGTCTTAATTATTGATGACTTCTTGGCAAATGGTCAAGCCGTTCAAGGCCTGCTGGACATTGCCCGGACGGCCCAGATTGAAGTGGCCGGTGTTGGTGTGGTGATTGAGAAACGTTTCCAAAAGGGACACAAATTGGTCACGGATGCCGGCATTCAGCTTGAGGCTTTGGCCAGCATCACTGCCTTTGAGAATAACACGGTCAAATTTGCCGCGGATTAACTAAACACCTGGCTTGTTTATTCACCACGCAAACTTTAAAATAAGTGTTGAGATGTACTGAACGTTATTCATTTAAAATTGAGTTAGAAAGTAGGGAGCAAATTGGCGAACACGGTCTTATATCCTGGAGATACTATTGGGGTGATTGGCAACAGTGCAAATGCTGCGATGCTGGTAACAACGGCTCGCAAAATGGGCTTGCGAGTTGGCGCGTATGGCGCGGATGAGACTAGCGAGGCATTGCAACTCGCAGACTTTAAAGCAGTCGGTAGTAATAAAGATAGTGATAAATTACAGCATTTTGCTGAGAGCTGTGCAGCAGTTGTGTATGATTCCGATCAAGTCAGCACCAGCGTTGTAAAATTTCTAGCCCAATACACGCGTATTCCACAAGGTTCTGATATGCTAGAAATGATGCAAGATCGACTGTTAGAACGGGCTTTCTTTGAACAGTTAAACGTCAATATTGCCCCTTACGCCACGATCATCAACTTAGATGACGTCTACCAGTCTATTAATTCAATTGGCTATCCCTGTGTCTTGAAGCCCATTCAAAAAGAATGGTCACGGGGAAGGGAATTGGTCATTAAAACACAAACGGACATTGCCAAGGCGGCAGGGTTGCTCGACTGGGGAACCTACATTTTGGAATCACAGATTGCCTATGACCGGGAATACGCCATCGTGGTTGCGCGTGATCAAGATGGCAACGGCCAGGCCTTTCCGATTACGGAGACCCAATCGGTGGACGACCGGCCTGTCCGCACGTGGGTTCCTGCGCAGGTTGATGATGCCGTAGCCAGTGAAATTCAACGCATTGCTACTGAAGTGGCAAAGCACGTCAACTATGTTGGGGTGTTTGAGGTATCATTCTACCTAACCAGTAGTGGCGCTATCTATGTGAAGAAGATCGTGCCAGCACCGAGTGAGACCGGCTATGTCTTCAACGCTGCTGCCAATGTGACTGAATTCGATCAGCACCTGCGGGCAATCGCGGGCTTGCCGTTAGCGTCTGCCAAGATTTTGACACCGGCTGTGACGGCTGCATTTACCACGGCACAGTTGCCAGCAATGCGGACACAGTGGCAGTTGAAGCCTAACTGGCAGTTTACCTTCTATCACTTGAAGCACCAAGAAGCCGACGATATTATGGGGCATATTTCCGTGCAGGGCGATAACATCCGCCCAATTCTTGATCAATTAGATGATACGGGGATCTGGTCCAACGATGCTGCGGTACCGGAAGAACAGGGGCCAACCTCGGCTTCATAAAACAGATTAGACAACTGCATTATCCCTTTGAAACGAATTTTGGGGATGATGCAGTTTTATTGTGGGCGGATTTTGATCCGGTATAACGAAAGTCATAAGAGTTTTCGAAAACTGAGGGAAAAGGGTAGGCCCAGGCCTTAACTTTTGTTAGAATGAGAAAGAGATAATCAGGGGAACATGTGTACGACTAAAAGGCTAGCTTAATCGTCGTTATTAGGCTAATTCAATGGGCGTTAAGCAGCAACGCACCGTTGCGGATTAGCGGTGTTTTTGGTTATGACCGGTGTCGTAACCTTTATAATTTTGCTATAATAGTCAGGACTAACTACAGAGAGGATTGTGTTCACGGTGGCAGGAGAAGAATTGTTAACTGGCATGAATGATAAGCAGACGGAGGCCGTCCTTCAGACAGAGGGACCACTCCTAGTATTGGCGGGTGCCGGTAGTGGTAAGACGCGGGTGCTAACGCATCGGGTGGCTTACTTAATTGAGCATAATAATGTCATGCCGTGGCGGATCCTAGCCATTACCTTTACGAACAAGGCCGCTAAGGAAATGCGGGAGCGAGTGGCAAAGTTGTTGGGCCCGGATGGTAATGATGTTTGGGTCTCTACGTTCCATGCGTTATGTGTCCGGGTGTTGCGTCGGGATGCGGATAAATTAGGCTACAACCGCGCCTTTACGATTGCCGACACGGGAGAACAACGGACGTTAATCAAGCGGGTTTTACAGGAACAAAATCTGGATGTAAAGAAGTTCGATCCCCGTTCCGTGTTGGGGGCCATCTCGAACGCCAAGAACGCCTTGCAAACACCTGCGATGATGCGCGAGGCGGCGGGTAACCCCTTTGAGACAACGGTTGCCGATGTATACGAAAGTTATCAGCGACAATTACAGGCTAATCAGGCAATGGATTTTGATGATCTGATTATGCTGACGATCAAATTATTTAAGGATAATGCGGACGTCTTAGCCCATTATCAAGATAAATTCCAGTACATTCACGTCGATGAATACCAGGATACTAACGATGCGCAATACATGCTGGTTAATATGCTGGCTAAAAAGTACCACAATCTATGTGTCGTTGGGGATGGTGACCAGAGTATTTACGGGTGGCGTGGTGCCAATATGGAAAATATTCTGAACTTTGAGCACGACTATCCCGATGCGCACGTCACCTTATTGGAGCAGAACTATCGGTCAACGAAGACCATTCTGCGGGCAGCCAATGATGTCATTCAGCGTAATGTTAACCGGAAGAAGAAGGACCTTTGGACTGAGAATGCTGAGGGAGAACCGATTTCTTATTATCGGGGACAGAACGAAAACGATGAAGCCCATTATGTGGTTGCCAAAATCCAAGAGGAACGGGAAAAGAACCACCATGATTATGGGGACTTTGCCATTCTATATCGGACGAATGCTCAATCACGGGTCATTGAAGAAACGTTAGTTAAGGCCAACATTCCTTATACGATGGTGGGGGGTCACAAGTTCTACGATCGTAAAGAAATTCGGGATGTCTTGGCGTACTTAACGCTGATCGCTAATCCAGCCGATTCAATGAGTTTAGAGCGGATTATTAATGAACCTAAACGTGGAATTGGGGCAACCAGTCTGACCAAGCTAAGAGACTTTGCGGACTTTAACGGCTGGACTGAATTAGAAGCTACGCAAAATGTGAGCCTGGCCACTAATCTGGGGGCTCGGATTCGCAATGCGATGGAGAAGTTTGGACTGACTATTAAGGCGGTTCAAGACATGGCGGCGACGGCCACGGTTTCAGATATTACCAGTCAATTGTTGGATAAGACGGGATATATGGCGGCCCTCAAGGCCTCTAAGTCGTTGGAAGCCGAAACCCGGATTGAAAACATTGAGGAATTTCTATCAGTGACTCAGAAGTTTGATGACTCTTGGGATAATGAAGATCATGATGAAAATGACGATCGGCTGGTCGAATTCTTAGCAGATCTTGCCTTAGTGTCTGCACAAGATGATGTGGAAGAAGAACCGGCAGAGGTCACCTTGATGACGTTGCATGCGGCTAAGGGACTGGAATTCCCAGTTATCTTCTTGATGGGATTAGAAGAAGGCATCTTCCCATTATCCCGGGCACTTCTTGAAGATGACCAGCTGGAAGAAGAACGCCGGTTGGCTTACGTGGGCATCACACGTGCACAGCAGAAACTTTACTTAACGAATGCCTATTCACGAATGCTGTATGGACGGCGACAAAACAATCCGGAATCACGATTCATTACCGAAATTGCGCCAGAATTACTGCACTTGGATTATAGCGAGAGTCAGTCTGGCTTAACGCCAAGTCGCCGTGATGTGCCATTCGCACGACGCACGGCAAGCGCGGTGGCTAAACCCTACCACGGTAAGACTGGCCGGATTAGTGAACCAACGGGTACTGGTGCTGGTAAGGTAGCCTGGACCATTGGCGATAAGGCGAGTCACAAAAAATGGGGTGTGGGAACCGTCGTCAAGGTCAGTGGAACTGGCGAAGACGCGGAGCTCGACATTGCCTTTCCGGAACAAGGTGTTAAGCGACTATTAGCTGCCTTTGCACCGATTAAACGAGTCGATTAATTAAGTTAACGTGGGAGGATAACATGACGGATAAGCCCATTAACACTTTAACTAAGAAGCAAGCTGCTACTGAAGCAGCCGAATTGCGCCCCCAGCTCATTCAGTGGGGGAAAGAATATTATGATGCTGATGCACCGACCGTGGAAGATGATGTGTATGATCGGACCTATGCGCGGCTAGTTGCTTTAGAGACCGCCTTTCCGGAGATTGTCACCGCGGATTCACCCACGCAGCGGGTCGGTGGGGTCACTCGGGGCGACTTGCCTAAAGTAACCCATGATATTCCAATGCTATCGCTGGGTGATGTGTTCTCACTAGAGGAACTCAGTGAATTTGATGACCGGCTGCGTGCCAACGTGGACGAGAATTTTGACTATAATTGTGAACTGAAGATTGATGGCTTGGCCATCTCCCTGCGATATGAAAATGGTGAATTTGTGCAGGGGTCCACTCGGGGCAATGGTCAGATTGGTGAAGACATTACGGCCAATCTGAAAACCATCCCTTCAATTCCACAGACGTTGAGTCGACCGTTAACAATCGACGTTCGGGGAGAATGCTACATGCCGAAAGCCGCTTTTCTAGCGTTAAACGAGCGACGAGAGGCTGCGGGGAAGGCGCCATTTGCTAACCCACGCAACGCTGCTGCTGGATCGCTACGTCAGTTGGATGTTCAAGTAACCGCTGACCGGAAACTAGCCACCTTTATGTACAACATCGCTGATTACGAGCCGTTAAACACCAGAACACAGAGTGGCTTGCTTGATGAATTGGCGGAACTGGGCTTTACGACCAACCCCAGTTATCAAGTTGCACATGATATGACTGAGGTCGGCAATTACATCGAACAGTATCAGGATAAGCGATCAGATTTGCCTTATGGTATTGATGGCATCGTGATCAAGGCGAATCCTTTGCCGTTGCAGCGGGCGTTAGGTGCTACGGTGAAAGTTCCGCGGTGGGCGATTGCGTACAAGTTTCCTCCTGAAGAGGTCCAGACGAAGGTGCTCGATATTGAGTGGACCGTGGGACGAACTGGGATTGTGACGCCAACGGCCGTGATGGAGCCGGTAGCGTTAGCTGGGAGTACGGTAGCCCGTGCCTCCCTGCATAATCCAGATTACTTGGAAGCCAAGGACATTCGGCTAGGCGACACCGTTCTCCTCCACAAAGCGGGCGATATCATCCCCGAAATTTCGCAATACGTCGCAGCTAAACGGCCGGCCGATGCCCAACCGTATCCTGTGCCTACGGTCTGCCCGTCTTGTGGGGCGGAGTTGGTTCATCTGGACGAAGAAGTGGCATTGCGGTGCATTAATCCTAATTGTCCAGCGCAACTTGCTGAGGGAATGAATCACTTTGCTTCGCGAAACGCGATGAATATTGCTGGATTAGGGCCGCAGATTGTTGCACAATTATTTGATCGTCAGTTAGTGACCAATGTGGCCAGTCTATATCGTTTAACCGCGGACCAATTATTAACTTTAGATAAATTTGGGGAGAAGTCAGCCCAAAACCTCTTGACAGCAATCGATAATAGTCGCAATAATTCATTAGAACGTTTGCTATTTGGCTTAGGCATCCGTCACGTGGGTGCTAAGGCAGCGCGGTCCATTGCTGCCGAGTTTGGGTCCATTGATCGCTTGATGGCGGCCGACAGTGAGTCAATTGCGGCAATTGACACGATTGGTGGTATTATTGCCGATAGTGTGGTCACCTACTTTAGTAGTGATCAGGTCCTGGATTTGATTCAGGAACTGGATGAGCTGGGCGTTAATTTAACCTATACCAGCGGTGCGGCCACTCCGGTCGATACCGAGGGCCAGTTTGCCGGTCAGCGGATTGTCTTAACGGGCAAGTTACAACAGCTGACGCGACCAGAGGCCACGGCTTGGTTGGAGCAACACGGGGCTACGGTGACAGGGTCAGTGTCTAAGAAGACCGACCTGTTAATCGCTGGCGAAGCAGCCGGTAGCAAACTCACCAAGGCACAGAGCCTGAATGTTCCCGTCTGGGATGAGGCTCAGCTCATGGCGGCAATGAATGAGAATAAATGATGACCTTTAGGAGGAAACAAGTCGTGAAACGGTTACGAACTTTTATCGCGTTGGCTGCGGTTCCGTTATTTTTGGCTGCGTGTGGTAATTTAGGTAGTTCCAGTATGTCTTCCGGTTCTGGAAATGGTAAAACTGGGGGAACACAACTGACGGGACAGGCGACGGATGGAGATTATGAAGGGGTCATTAAGAGTGGCCACTATCAGACCAGTAAATCGCGGGGAGTGACGAATAGTCAGGATTCTGGGAATATGTATAATTTGAAGAGCTTTGAGAATGGGATGTTGAGCGTCTCTAAGAAAGTCTTCTCAACGAAGAAATACGTCTTCCAAGAAGGCCAGTACCTCAGTACGTCGACCGTTCAAGACTGGTTGGATCGTAAATCCAAGTCCAATCCAGATGGGTTAAACCCCACCAGCAATGGGTCGACTTCACCAACTAAGCGTAATCCAGTCTATATTCAAGCCTTAGAAGAACAGGATTACATGACGCAAAAGGATAATAAGTTATCATTGGGTGGGGTCACCATTGGGATTGCCGTTAATTCTGTAGATTACTACAAAAAGACCCAGTACGGTGCAACGTATGAGACTAAGATCAGTAAGGCCGATGGTGAGGCTTATGCCAAGAAGGCTGCGAATACTGTTCTGCAACGCTTGCGCAAAAAGTCAGCCTTGAAGAACGTTCCTATCGTCATCGCGGTTTACCGGCAGGCATCTAATGATAGCTTAGTCGGTGGCACGTTCATGGCTTACTCCAACAATAAAGCCGGCACAACCAGCATTAAGGATTGGACGGCGTTGGCCGATCGAAACTACGTCTTCCCAATTGAAAGTGGATCCAGCGGTCCTAACAGTAACGATGAAAGTTCGTTTAAGAACTTCAAGTCACAGGTAGAGAACTTCTTCCCTAACTTAAGTGGGGTCACTGCACAGGCCCGTTACAATGGCAAGAACTTGCAGGGGATGCACGTTAACATCACCGTTCAGTTCTATAGCCAAACGGAAATTATTAACTTTACGCAGTACTTACAGACGGCGGCACAGAAGTACTTGCCTTCTGGAGTGCCTATTGATATTACAGTCTCTTCAACGGACGGGGTCCAAAGCTTCCTGTCACGGTCTACTGGAGAAAAGAAGTTTACGAGTCACGTCTTTAACAGTTATTAAAGATAAATAATCGGTAAGTTGTGGGTATCTGGCGTTGGTAAATGCGAGATACCCACAATTTTATAACCAATGGCAGTTATTGCTGGGGTGAAATGAGTTGTCAAGCCAGATTCAAACTGTTACTATGGGCTTTCAGCAGTCTCGACCGTCATTTTCAGACGGGATGAGATGAAGACGAACGCAGAAGCTGGTTAATTGGGGACGTCGACGATTAGATGGGTCCAAGTGTGCATAAAAAACAGCTCAAAATACCTAATTTCCCGCATAGAATCTTTGGTGCTTCGTGGATATATGGTAGAATGTTATTGTGTGTTTATCTTTCGGAATGACGGGGATAAACGGTAAATGTGGATAAATAAGAAAGAGGGATATTGATGGCTAATCGAATTAATCGAGACCAAGTTCAACACGTTGCCAGTTTGGCAAAACTTGAATTTACGGAAGCCCAATTGGACGCGTTCACGCCTCAATTGGATGACATTATTGGTCTGTTTGAAACACTTAGCGAAGTTGATACGGATAATGTTGAAGCGACTAGCAGTGTTTCTGATCAATTGAACGTCATGCGTGAAGATGTTGCCGATAACTGGGGACAGAGCCAAGCGCTACTCAAAAATGCACCGGATGCTGCTCGCGGCTTTATTAAGGTGCCAGCCATCATTGATGAAAGCGAGGATAACTAACTGATGAATTATTTCAAACAAGATCTCGCCAGTCTCCACGCTGATTTAGTGGCTAAGAAGATGAGTTCGCAAGAATTAACGCAAGCAACTTTTGACAACATTAAAGCCACTGATCCTAAGATTGACGCTTTTCTCGCGTTGAATGAAGATGCCGCGTTAGAGCAAGCCGCTAAGATTGATGCGGCCGGGATTAAGGACGATCAACCGTTGGCTGGGATTCCCGTAGCCATCAAGGATAACATCGTGACGAAGGGCCTAACGACCACGGCGGCTTCAAAGATTTTAGCCAATTTCAAACCAGTCTATGATGCAACGGCGACCCAGAAGTTAGCTGACGCACAAATGGTTACGGTTGGGAAGACCAACCTAGATGAGTTTGCCATGGGTGGGTCCACTGAGACCTCCGCATTCAAGCAAACGAAGAATGCCTGGGATCAAACCAAGGTTCCTGGTGGGTCTTCCGGTGGTTCCGCAGCAGCGGTGGCTTCTGGACAAGTGGTTGCTGCTTTAGGGACCGATACTGGTGGTTCGATTCGTCAACCAGCGTCATTTAACGGCGTTGTGGGGATGAAGCCAACCTATGGCCGCGTTTCCCGTTGGGGCTTGATTGCATTTGGGTCTAGCTTGGATCAGATTGGGCCATTGACGCGTGGCGTAAAGGACAATGCCACCATTTTAAGTGCCATTGCTGGTCATGACGATCATGACTTAACGAGTTCTGATCAAGCTGTGCCTGACTTTGCCCGTGACCTGAACGATGCGGCTAGTGTCAAAGGCTTACGCATTGGGTTGCCTAAGGAATTCCTGGCAGATGGTGTGGATGCAGATGTTAAGGCTGCAATCTTAGCCGCTGCGGATACTTACCGCAAGCTGGGTGCGACAGTCGACGAAGTGTCATTACCACATAATAAATATGGGGTTGCCGCTTACTACATTATCGCGTCCTCAGAAGCGTCATCTAACTTACAGCGTTTTGATGGGATTCGTTATGGTTACCGTGCTCAGGACGTTAAGAATCTGGAAGACGTTTACGTGAAGTCGCGTTCTGAAGGATTTGGTGATGAAGTTAAACGCCGGATCATGTTGGGAACCTTCTCACTTTCCGCTGGCTTCTATGATGCCTACTTCTTGAAGGCTGCCAAGGTACGTACTGTGATTATCAATGACTTTAAGGCTGTCTTAAAGGATCATGACTTTATTATGGGGCCCGTTGCGCCAACGCCAGCCTTTGATTTAGGCGCTGAATTGCAAGACCCAATTACGATGTACATGAACGATATCTTGACGATTCCTGTGAACTTGGCAGGGTTACCAGGACTTTCATTACCTGCTGGTTTCAGTCATAACCTACCAGTCGGTATGCAATTGATTGGCCGGCCGTTTGACGAAAGTACCTTATACAAAGCAGGGTACGTCTTTGAACAGAATACCGACTTTCATTTACAAGTGCCTACGTTAGGAGGTCAAAACTAATGAACTTTGAAACCACAATTGGACTGGAAGTCCACATTGAGTTAAAGACCAATTCAAAGATCTTTAGCCCATCTCCCGTTGCGTACGGGGCAGACCCTAACGCCAATACCAATGTGATTGATTGGGGGTACCCCGGGGTGCTGCCAACCACGAACAAGGGTGTCGTTGCTGACGGGATCATTGCCGCATTGGCACTCCATGCCACGGTTGAAAAGCATACGCACTTTGACCGGAAGAATTATTTCTACCCCGATAACCCTAAGGCTTACCAGATTACACAATCTGACAAGCCAATCGGGCATGATGGCTGGGTTGAAATTGACGTTGATGGTGTGAAGAAAAAGATCGGGATTTCCGAAATGCATATCGAAGAAGATGCCGGGAAGAACACCCATGAACGTGATTACTCCTACGTCGATTTAAACCGGCAAGGGACACCGTTGATTGAAATTGTCTCGAAGCCAGATATTGCGTCACCTGCTGAAGCATACGCTTATTTGGAAGCCTTACGTCAACGAATTCAATTCACCGGGATTTCTGATGTGAAGATGGAAGAAGGGTCCATGCGGGTCGACGTTAACATTTCTGTCCGGCCAGTGGGTCAAGAAAAGTTCGGGACGAAGACTGAGTTAAAGAACTTGAACTCCTTCAACTACGTTCAGCGTGGGTTGGAGTATGAAGAAAAACGGCAACAGCAAGTCTTGATGTCTGGTGGCGCGGTTCAACAAGAAACGCGGCGGTTCGACGAAAAGACGGGTGAGACCATCTTGATGCGGGTTAAGGCCGGTGCGGATGATTACCGTTACTTCCCAGAACCAGATTTACCAGCACTGAACATCAGTGATGACTGGATCAAGGAACTTAATGATGCTATGCCAGAAATGCCAACGAAGCGGCGGGAACGTTACGTCAACGAGTTGGGCTTAACGGATTATGATGCCATGGTTATCACGCAGACCAAGGAAATGTCTGATTTCTTTGATGCTACGGTAGCCTTAAAGGCTGATCCTAAGATGGCAGCTAACTACCTGCAAGGGGACGTTAACGCCTACTTGAACGACAACCATGTTGATTTACAAGCAACGCAGTTGACCCCAGCTAATCTGGCTGGCATGATCAATTTGATCACTGACGGCACGATCTCTAGCAAGATGGCTAAGAAAGTCTTCAAGGCGATCACCAATGGGGAAGAACCTAAGGCCTTTGTTGAGAAGCATGGGTTAGTTCAACTCTCAGATCCAGCTAAATTACAACCAATCATCGATGATGTTTTGCAAGCTAATCCGCAATCCATCGAAGACTTCAACAACGGTAAGAAACGGGCCGTTGGGTTCTTGGTTGGTCAAATTATGAAGCAAACACACGGGCAAGCTAACCCGCAAGTTGTTAACAAGCTGTTAATGACCGCATTACAGCAATAGAACTATGGAGGCACATCATGCGTAAACGGGCACGGGTCATTTATAATCCAACTTCAGGTCGTGAGGCGCTGAAGAAAGACCTGATTGACATTCTAGCGGTGTTCGAACAGGCAGGGTACGAAACGAGTGCTTTTGCAACCACGGCCGATCCCAATTCGGCCCAAAACGAGGCCACACGGGTCGCTAAGGCTGGGTTCGAGCTCATTGTCGCTGCTGGCGGCGATGGAACGATCAATCAAGTTGTGAACGGGATTGCTGGATTACCACATCGTCCTAAAATGGCCATTATTCCTGCCGGTACCACGAATGATTATGCCCGGGCTTTACACATCCCGCGCGAAGATCCGTTGGCGGCAGCGAAAGTGGTATTGAAGGATCAGACAATCAAGATGGATATTGGCCAGGCTGGCGATGCCTACTTTATTAACATTGCCGGTGGGGGCCTGCTGACGGAGTTAACTTACGACGTCCCATCGAATTTGAAGTCGATCTTTGGCTACTTGGCATACTTGTTAAAGGGAGCCGAGTTGCTGCCACGGATCAAACCAATTGATATGGACTTGACCTATGACGGCGGCCATTTTCGCGGTAAAGCCTCGATGTTTTTATTGGCACTGACCAACTCAATTGGGGGCTTCGAGCAGATTGTCCCAGATGCAGCTTTAGATGATGGAAAGTTTACGATGATCATCGTAAAGACCGCCAGCATGCCGGAAATTCTCCGCTTGATGGGACTGGTTTTAAACGGTGGGAAGCATATCAACGATCCACATATCATTTATAAAAAGACCAGCAAGGTGATTGCTAAGCCAGTCGAAGATCGAATGATGATTAATCTAGATGGCGAGTATGGTGGCGATGCACCGATGAAGTTCCGTAATTTGGGACAGCACATCGAAATGTATGCGAACCTAGACGCTATTCCAGATTCAGCGGTGACGAGTGAGTCGCCAGAGGTCTTGGAAGCTGAGCAACGCTTTGTTAAACAAGTTGAAAATTTGCCGGAAAGCGAACAATCAACGGAAGATTAAGATACTGAAGGGATTTTGCACGGATTTTTCAGGGGCAAAATCCCTTTCTCATTAAGGAGTACACATGAAAATTAAAGCACCAGTAGCAAAAAATGAACGACTCAACGTCACCATCTCAGACCTGACCTACCAAGGTTTGGGGGTGGCTAAGGTTGAAGATTTCCCCTTGTTCATCGAGAACGCCTTACCTGGCGAAGAATTAACGATTCAGGTGACGAAGGTCCAGAGTCACTATGGCTTTGCGCGGGTGATTGAATGGCAAAAGGAATCTGCAGACCGGGTGAAGGATGTTGATAAGACTTATCGGCAGACTGGAATTGCGCCATTACAGCACTTGGCTTACCCAGCGCAACTCAAGTTCAAGCAACATCAAATCGCAGAATTATTTAGTAAAGCGCATCAAGATGTTGAAGTGGCCCCAACTTTAGGCATGGACAATCCCACGCAGTATCGGAATAAGGCACAAGTTCCAGTACGGATGATCAAGGGACAACTAGAGACGGGCTTCTATCGTCAACACAGCCATGACCTGATTCCGCTGACGGATTTCTATATTCAAGACCCAGCCATCGATGCTGCCATCGTTAAAGTTCGCGATATTTTACGGCAATTTGAGATCCCTGCTTACAACGAAATTAGCGATAAGGGTGTCATCCGGAACATTATGGTGCGGCGAGGCTACTACAGTCATGAAATGATGATTGTTTTGATCAGTCGGACGCAGAAGCTGCCAAGCCAAGCTCAGCTGGTTGATCAAATTCATCAGGCGTTGCCCGAGGTGACGAGTATTGTCTTGAACGTTAACGCGAAGAAGACGAACGTGATCATGGGAAACGTGACCCGGACGTTGTATGGCAAGCCCACGATTGAAGACAGTCTGTTGGGGCTGACGTTTGCCATTTCCGCACGGTCCTTCTACCAAGTCAACCCACAGCAAACGGAAAAGTTATATCAAATGGCCATTGATAAAGCGGGACTGACTGGTGAAGAGACCGTCATTGACGCCTACTGCGGTATCGGAACGATTTCATTGGCTTTAGCCAAGCATGCTAAGCAAGTTTATGGTGTGGATATTGTTCCCGAAGCCATTGAAGATGCCAAGGTGAACGCCCAAAAGAATCATTTGGCTAACGTCAACTTTACCGTTGATAAGGCGGAATCCCAGATGGCTAAGTGGCAAGAAGCCGGATTGAAGCCCGATGTTGTGGTCGTTGATCCACCACGTAAGGGACTGGCAGAAAGCTTAATCGACGCTACCGCTAAGATGGCACCTAAGAAGGTTGTCTACGTTAGCTGTAACCCGGCAACCTTGGTTCGTGACGTTGCTCGGTTCCAAGAATTAGGCTATGACATTGATGGTCCAATCCAACCCGTTGACCAATTCCCACAAACACCACATGTGGAAAGCGTAACGGTACTGGTTAAGAAGTAATTAGGGTGAAGTTTAAGCACATGGTGATCCGTTTTGGATGATCATGTGCTTTTTTTATGGTTCAATTTTTATCCTCACACAATCCTTATAATGGATAATTATTTACGCCTAATATTATCTGGGTATGAGTGTTAAGGGCCTTGCAGCAGCAGTTTATGATTAATCAATGTTTTCTCCCATGAACCGTTCTCTTGGTGTCTGTTTAGTAGTATAATATTGAATGCGCCAAGTTAATTAAATGGCAATATAAATGCAACAAGAGAATCGAGGGAACTGCGGATGAGTAGAAAAGTATGGTTAGTGGTAGGGGCTCTGGCACTAGTCTGGGGATTAGGTGGTGTGCAAACAGCTCATGCCACGGATGGAACTGATCTTACGAATGGATTGAACACGGTTCCGCAGGGGTTGGAATTGAGCAAATACTTCCAACCAGGAACGTCGAGTAATAACCAAGCACACGTCGTGGACGGGACGAATCTGGCTTCACCCGACACTCAGGTTGTGGAGCTGACGACGGGGTCTCCCCAAGTGGGATCTATTTGGTCATTTCCCAGTTTTAAATTTAGATTAAATGAGAAACAAGTCGCATCGATGTGGCTTAACTTTGGTTCTAAGGGGGTTAATACGGGACAAGGTACGCCTGGTGATGGGATGGCACTCGTCTTGCAAAATGCGCAAAGTCCGTATACGGCCACGCCAAACTTTGGTGGGCATGAACCGTATGGGGAGACGCTAGGTGTTTGGGGTGTGGCGAATCAGAACAATATGACAACGGATGCGGTTGCTAAAACAGCTATTCAAAATAGTTGGGCCTTGGAGTTTGATACATTCATGAACCAATCAACGACAGGGAGCGATGCGTCTTCCTTTGATGCATATGGTCTGTATGGACCACATATTGCCTCGAATTATCCGGCACAGTCAGGGTCATATACTGCGAAGAGTGGCTATATTTTACTTAACCATTTGGGGGCTATTAAAGGAACCAATAATAACTTTCTTGCGGATGGGATGTGGCATCATTTAACGTTAGTTTATACACCGCAGTCGGGGTCAACTTCGGCTAAGATGAGTTATACGTTCAATGATAAGAATCCCACAACTGGGGCCAGTCAGACGGGTAAGACGCAATCTGTAAATATTGACCCTGCCATTATTGATCCTGCCAACACAGGTCAAGCCGTTTGGGGGTTCACTGGCTCCACTGGGGCTAACAGTGAAGCCAATATGGTGGCGTTTGAAGAGATTCCGGGCTTGGTTAACGCCTCAGCCACGGCTAGTTTAGCGGCCAACGGTAAAGATGTGACGACTGGTGACAAGATTAGTGCGCATTCGCCGGTGACCTTGACATACAATGCCAACTACGAGAGTGGAAGTGAAACGTGGTCGGATATCCAAGCCAATCTGAAGATTCCAAAGGGGGTGACGATCACCAAAGGGACCATTGATTACGGTGACAATGAATCCACGACCTTGGGTGCTGTAGACATTGATAATATCAATCAGGGCAAAGGAATCACCTTGGCGAAGGGGTTGGATCAGTCGAATTCGACTGCGAAGATTACACTTAAGGGCACGGTTAACGATGTCACGAAGTCAACTTACGTCAGTTCGACCCTCAGTTCATTCAAGGGGTCGAACGCTGTTGTGCAAGCGACAACAATACCGAGCTTTACCATTGTCCCTTCCACATTGCACTTGGCGACCGATCAGAGCAGCATTTCAGCTGATGGGACTAAACCGGTAGATGTCACTGGGACGGTTACTGACACAGCTAATGCCGTGAATAATAGTAATTTAGTTATTCACGGCACCTTGAATGACAGTACGGATCTGGATGACACGGACCTATCCACCAGCGATGCAGCAGGAAAATTCAGCGTTGCGGTACCGGCCGACAAGCTTCAGTCCGGGGCCAATATTTTGGATCTCACGGCCGAGGACAAGACGACGGGGGCACTGTCGAACGTCGGCGAAGTCATCATCACGCTGGGTGAACTTAAGTTCAAAACCGTTACCGGAAATGTTAATTATCAGGCGCAATTGACAGGGGCACAACAGCTGGTTTCGCGTGCTGGGTCAAGCGACTTGTCCATTGTGGTGGAAGATACACGGACGGGTGGAAACCCGTGGTATTTAACGGCTACGGCCTCGCCATTGGTGGATAAGAATGGCAATCAACTCGCCGGAAATCTCGTTTATGTGAATGGCAATCAGACTACGACGCTATCAAATACCGCGGCCACCGTGCTGACGCATGCGGCAGATAGCAGTAGTCCAACGACAGATGTAACGGGGGATTGGTCCGCCAAGCAAGGTCTGTTGCTTGATTTAGATGCAGATGCGATGCAATCCAAGGAGAACTATACTAGTGGAATTAACTGGACGCTGACTAATTCAGTCCAGTAGAGAAGACACAAGATTCGTAAAGATCCGAAGAGACCGAATTTTTTCGGTCTTTTTTTGACACCTTATTAGGGTCCGTCTGAAAACTACTTAAGTAAGATGCAAATTGAGGCAATGTAAACCGTAGCCAGATAAACATGAGCGAGCTTATCATAACGCGTTGCAATCCTACGAAAGT
>NZ_JAAXLK010000021.1 GCF_012641185.1 Levilactobacillus tujiorum | reverse complement strand
GAACTTTCGTAGGATTGCAACGCGTTATGATAAGCTCGCTCATGTTTATCTGGCTACGGTTTACATTGCCTCAATTTGCATCTTACTTAAGTAGTTTTCAGACGGACCCTAATCACATTGAAAAACTTTTATTCGGAATTAAGAAATAGTGACCGAGAAAAGTGGAATAACTTTTTAGATAAGCTTCAAGATAAAGTGGTAAGGACAAACGCACTTGATTTAGGAAAAATGGGATTCCCTGATAATTGGTACGAGGTTTTGTATCTGAATTAAAAATGAAACAGTAAAGAGGGCACTCTGGTTAATGGAGTGTCTTTATTTGTGTTTTCGGAAGAGTCAACAAGAAGAAGGTAAGCCAAGCATAATTGGCTAAATCAAACAATTAGGACTGGATTTGGGTTAGGAAGCAGAGTTAGGATGACGACAAGTTAAATGACGAAGGGGTAGGATGTAATGATGATTAAGCCTAAATTAATGACAGTGGATGAATTGTATGCCGAGACTGATAGCGACCCAACGATGGCGATTGACATGGAGTACCGGGACAAGTTGTACCGGGCGCGGATATTCAGGCCGCTGAATGAGGTGAACTTTGATTTGATAAACAGCATTTATGGCGGCAAGTGTAAGGCTATATCAGTTAGCGGCTATCGGATGGATGAATCAGGTAATCGATTGGATGATAACGGTAGGATAATGTTCAACGACGATGACAAGTATATTGACCCAGAGGATGAGGAAGAATTGGAGCGTCGATTTTATGGCAGTCTGACTATGTTGTGGTTCGCACCGAAGTCTGCTGACATGGATAGAGTACATATTGATTGGTCGCATCCGGGGTTGATTATCTGATTAAGACAATTGCCAGAGTATGATGATATGAAATGGGAGATATATGATGCAAATACCAGATAATTACCGCAAGATTGGCGATTATGATAATGCTTGCGTCGACGGTCAAGCAGTGATGAATCAGATTGATGCTGAGTATGATGGCAGTTGGTATCGGGCGATGTTATACCCTGATGTAAATCAACTAAGAGTAGTCAACCTAGTTGATGCCAATGGCAATCCAATCAGGATGGTCGTGGCTGAGGGTTATAAGTTAGATGCCCAAGGTGATAACAGATTAGACCGCGATGATAATGTAGAGTATGACGATATTGACGCGATTAATAAAGATGATATCAGACAATTGTTCGTGCGTTGTAGCGGTGATAGGACGTTGCAATGGTTATTGCCACCCGACTTTGATATCAATACAGATGAGTTGGATTTTTCGCATCCGACATTTATTGGCTGATTTGAATGAGTATGATGATATGAAAAATAAAATAATTAAATTTGATGCCGGTTAACGTTGAGTTAGCGGGCTTTTTTGTCGTTCGTGTAATGACTTTGCATTTTTTTGCAGGATTTTAATTGACAAGTATTGCAGGCAGAGTTAGATTTACGACATAAAGATGATAAGTAATAAGTTATATAAAGATTAATCGGATGGGGGAATTAGTGATGGATAAGAATAATAAGACAGTTCAAATCAGAATAAGTAGTAAGGAGCGTCAAGAGCTTGATGAGCTGGCCGCTAAGATGGGATTAACCTTACCGGCGTTGACGAAGATGTTTTACAGCAAATTATTGACCGAAGGTAAGTTGCCGTTCAACGTGTAATGCACATTGATAGGTCGAGTAGTTAGGTTTATGATTAGCTAGTATGGTTAATACGATTGATAGATAAGAGGAGATTAAGTTAATGCGGAATAGATTGAAGAATGCAGTTACTATTGCATCGATTGGATTGGGTATGATTGCTGGGACAGGGTTAACAGCCAGTGCCGCAACGGTTAATCCACATATTATTAGTCAAGGTAAAGTTACTAAGTTTGGCAAGGTGACAGGTGATGTTAAAGGCAGTTTGTATAACCTGCCAACTGATAATACTGGTAAATTACGGTTTATCCAAACACATAAGCTGAAGAACTTCCCGCATACAGCATGGATTATCAGCAAATCGGCATTGGTAAAGAAGAATAATGGCAAGGATTACCGTTATTATTACGTGACGTCAACCAGCGCTAAATCAAAGAAGAATTATAGTGGCTGGGTCTGGCACAAGTATTTGAAGACGCCAAGCAAGGTCAATCTGAATGCGCCGTACATCAGTCAACAAGCTGTTAAGGCATGGATGGGTTGTGAATCAGCGTCGCTACTAGAAGGATTACACTATAAAGGTGTGATGAAGTCTACCGGCCTAGTCAAGTTTATGAAGAAATTGCCACGAAGCAAGAACAACAATCCAAATAATGGATTTGCCGGTTCCCCATATCGGGTAACGCCAGGAGTCTTCCAATCTATATTCCCAAAACCGTTAGCTAAATGGGGTAATAAGTACACAACGGTGAAGAACATCAGCGGGTCGAAGCTATCCACGTTACGTTCACAGTTGAGAATGCACAATCCAGTGGTTGTTTACGTCACCCTACACTTCGCCAAAGCCCAGTATGGCCACTACTTCTGGGGTCGTGGGATTAACAATAGTCATGTAATGCTATTAGATGGTTATAAGAAGAATGCTTACCACGTAGCTGACCCGAACCACGGTAAGTACTGGGTTGGCGCGAAGAAGTTCAGTCGTAGCTATAATTACAAACATTACGCAGTAGCTGTTCAATAAGGAGAAGATAAATCATGAAGTTAAAAAGTAAATTAGTAACGATATTAGCAACAACGTCAGCATTAGCTGGATTAACGTTAGTAGCCAATACGACGCCGGTTCAAGCATCGGCTAATACAAATTATCAAATTAAATCAGGTCGTAGTTACAATTCCCGTACTATCATCAGCAAGAAAGCTAAGCTGTGGTCAACGCCGTACCAGAAAGGCGACAAGTACACGCATAAGACGGGTAAGGCTTTGAAGAATAAGCTGATGCAGATTAATAAAGTGGCTAAGTCAAATAAAGCAACCTATTATCAAATCAGTCGTCGTGGTCATAACTACGGCTGGATTAATGCCGTGTACATGGTTAAGCCAAAGACCTACACCTTGCCCTACACATACACCAGTCAGTTGTACCCGTTGTACGCTCCGAACGCCTGTGAATCAGCCAGTCTAAAGATGGCATTGTCCGTAAAGGGTATTGCGACGAAGACCAGCCTTAAGACAATTATTAATCGGATGCCAAAGGCGAAAACGCCTAACAAGGGATTCACTGGCAATCCATATACCGAAAGTCGACCAGGTGAAACACGGACGATTTATCCGGCGCCATTGACCAAGTATGCCAAGACGTATGATAAGAAAGCGGCGAATATCACTGGCGCAAGCAAGACTAAACTAATTCGCGAGGTTAAACGTGGCAATCCAGTCATCTTTGCCGGCGCATGGCGGATGCAAGGTCAACGACCATATCACGTACTAGCCTTAGTTGGCTATAAGCATGGTAAGTTCCTTGTCGCTGACCCATACATGAAGAAGAGCTGGCCAAGTAAGGCATATTGGACTTCAACTAAGAACTTTATGAGCGTGTACCATTCACGTCATTCACGAGCTGTAGTAGTTCGGTAATTGAGAGGAGTGTTAATGATGAAGCAAAGTAATAAGATTTTAACTACTGGATTAATGGCATTAGGATTATTGTCAGGAGGATTACTAGCAACGACAACAACGGCCAATGCAAGTAGTTACAGCACCAAGCGTAGTCATAGCGTAAAGCTAGTATGGCGTAAGAGTATGAAGAAGCACGCAATGCACGGCACCAAGGGGTATCTATATAGCAAGCATCTAGGTCGTCGATACAAGAGCTTGAAGTCCTACCCGAAGACGACGTGGTACACCAGCAAGCATGAGAAGTTGCTGGTCAAGAAGGACGGTCATAGTAAGATTTATTACTATGTCACTTCTGGCAATAAGAAGCACAGTGGCTGGATTTGGCGGGGATATTTGAAGTCTGGTAAGAATCCAAAGGCAACAGCAGGTAAGTCATCAAATTATTATGCTAATTTGGCTAATAAGCTGAATAAGAAGTATGCTAATGTTAACGATGATAAATCTGATGCTAAGACGACTAATGATACTAAGCCATCAGCCACAAAGCCAACTACTGATAAGCAAGCTGAGGCATTTGATGCCAGTGCTGTTCAGGCCGATATCTTAATACTGTTGAATCAGGAACGTACCAAGCGTGGATTAGCACCAGTTACGTTGGCAACCAGCGTTGAATCAGCAAGTCAAACCCGTGCTAATCAACTGGTCAGTGATTTTAATCACATTGACCCAAAGACGAATGATACGTACATTCATGGATTACTGCATCAGATGAATGTATATGTTCCAGTATCCGAGGTTGCAGGGATTACTAATCCCGGTGACACAAACATGGATACCGCCCAAGAAATCATCCACGAGTACTTTTATGATGATGCAGATAGTGGTTGGGGGCACCGTGGATTGTTATCATGGGATAAAGCGAAGAAGGTTGGAATTGGCGTAACCAAATCTGGCAATCGAATCTATGACGTTATCAACATCTACTCCAATGGAATTTAGAAAAATAAATCGAGGTCAAATGAAGACAGCAGAGATGCTGTCTTTTTTCTTACCTTAATTACCTTCCGAAATGGTTAATAATCCGAAATAAAAGTAATTATATATGTTGAAGATATATTTTAAAGTTTCAAAAATCGGAATATGACGTTCACATATCAATTCGGAAGGTGTTGTTGTTAAATGAGTATGAGTAATAAGACTAAGTTACTAACTTTGTCGGCGTTGAGCGCGGCATTAGTGCCGGTCGGTGCAGTTGGTATTAGTAAAGTAAACGTAAAGGCTGATGATTCGGGAGTCAGCCAAGCGCAAGCAGTAAAGAATAAGGTAGCAATTAAGAATGGTCAAAGTAATCAGGTTAAGGCGACAGTTAAGAAGGCGGATTCGCATGCTAGTTCGGAATCTAGTACAAGCGAATCTGTAACCAAAGCTGTTAATGATTCTGGTTACCTTACCGAAGATGCTGCTAAAGCATTGATTGATAAGAGTATGAGTAAGACGGGCGACTTTGACGGCCAGCGTGCAGCATATAATCAGGTCAAGAATTCGGTCAGCCAGTCTACATTTGATAAGCTATACCCAGACAATTATGGAGCACCGTTAAATACGGTTATCGATAAGGGTGACTATAATCAAGTGTATTTGCCGAGCGATAAAGTAGGCAGTGACCCTAAGTTGAAGGCCGAAGCTAAATCAAGCGCAATGAAGATGTTCGACAATAAGGTCAACGCGGCCACATTCTACTTCATTTCTGGCTTTACGGGGTCAGGTGGTATCGCCATGCAATATGGGAGTACCGGATTTGTTTACCATGAATCGGTATTGCGTGATGCAGACCATCGCGCGGTATTCTGCGTCGATTACAATCATCATCTAGGTTCGGGTACCGGGTACAGTAAGAAGGATAGTCGTAACTTTAGCGCGTCAACTGTAAAGAAGATTAGCGAAGCCGCCTATTTTGGCATGTACCAACCCCACGGCAAGACTAACGACCCTATCACGCATCAAGAGTTGATTGATTACATGGCAACGCAATTTGTGATTTGGCATTACACCGATGGTAAGGCGGCAAGCAGCTTCAAGATTGATTGGAATTTGTTAAAGCAAGCGCACCCACATTACGCAACTGGTACGCCTAAGCTGACTACGGCAAATGTCATGAACGCGGTACATAGAATCTATGCGATGATTCATCTGTATGAGACGCAACCGGCTGCTAATGGAACTAAGAAAGCTATGAATGACAAGGCTATCTTGTTCAAATATGCTGGCTACAAGTATGAAGGTAAGACATATACGCTGGTTGATGAGGTCAATGGTGAGCGAACGCCGAAGACTAGCAAGTATTTCACGACAAAAATCGATAAGAAGGGTATTAATGTAACCCCTAAAGCTGCGTGGAAGACTGATACGACGCATACAAAGAGCAACCCATTGAAGATTACATGGAATAAGGTTGCATCGACTAGTCCATATTTAGGATTGAAGCCGACATTCTATACCAAGTCCGGCTATCAAGAAATGGGATTCGGCGGTGGCCCAAAGCAGAAGAAAATTAGTGTCAGTGTTTATCATGGAACGCCGGATACACATATCCCAACCAAGGATAAGGGGCCAGTAATTTTATCAACGCATAAGACCGACCGTGAAACGGGGAAGGCCATTGCTGGTACTGAGTTCCAAATTACAAATGAAGATGGTGACCCGGTAACTACCGGGTTCCAAGGGGCAGCATTGCCGAATGATGGTAAGATTACCACGGATGCAAGTGGTACAGCGACTACACCACAATTGGATAGCGGTACATATCGATTACAAGAAACGCATGTACCAGCACCCTATGTATTGAATGACGGTGATTCTGAAGGCCTGCTATCTGACCCAATCGAATTAACTGGTCATACGATGACAACGGATAAAGATGGTAAAGTAACAGGTGACACAGACCCAGTATATGGCACTGTGAATGAACCCGAGTATGGTCAAGGCAATGGCTTCACGAACTTACAGGAAAAAGGTCAGTTGCAAATCATCAAGAATGACGCAACAACTGGTTCAGAAACTGAAGGTGATGGTACCTTTGCTGGCGCGCATTTCCACATTCAACAAATCAGTGATTACTGGGGTAATATGCCAGCCAGTCCAGATACAGATGATGTTGTAACTGGTGTCGATGGAACTGTGATGAGTCGAGACGACCTGCATCTAGGTACATACACAGTGACTGAAACACAAGCACCACAAGGTTATCGGTTAGATGCACCAGTTGCGACAGTAACGATTAATTATAAGGATGAGTTCACGCCAGTGGTTACGCCATCAATGGATAATACGTTGAACGTGACAATGAGTAATCACGTAGGTCAAACGCGTCTGATTATTGACAAGACGGACGTTCGTGAATCCAACACTGAGGATGGAGCCCCAAGTAGTGGCCGAGTCAATGGTCTAGCTGGTATTCATTTCATTGTGACCCGGGTGTTCAAGGGCGAAAATAATGGAGTAATTCATTACGCGGCCAACCAGAACAGTGAAGACACATCATTTGAGCAGTTACACCCAATTGTAAGTGGAAGCACGTTACCAGATGGCAAAGACCACAACCAATTGGAACTGATTACTGATAAAGATGGGTTTGCACGTACAGATTTTATTCCGTATGGTGAATACAACATTCATGAAGTTCCAGATGGCAAACATCAAGCAATGACTGATTACAAGATTTTCTTGGGTACGCCGCATGAGCAAAGTCCGCAAGGTGATAACCAGTGGTTAAATACCACAACTGGTGATACCAGCGATAGTCGAGATGAAGCGGCGGACGTAGAGCATATTGCTAACGTGCCGATTGCGACGATGTTAAAGATTGTGAAGGTAGATGCTGAATCAGGCAACGAAAGTCCAGTGTTAGAGAACAACGCTGTCTATGAAATTACTAACAATGATACCGGTGACTTAGTAAACTTTTGGACATACAATGATGAGGATGCACAGAATGAGCAGCGTACAAACTTCCACACGAATTCCGAAGGTTATCTGATTTTACCACGCCAGCTTGATAAGAATAACAAGGGCTATACGATTAAAGAAATCCAAGCACCAACTGGTTATAAGTTGAATCCAGCAACGATTCAATTTGATGTCCCATTAGACAGTCAAGCTGGCATGCAAAATGCCCAAGTAGTTAAGCAACCAGATACGAGTCAAAAGGGTAAGATTCAAGTCACGAAGACTGGTCAAACGATTAATAGCGTTGGGCAAGTAACGGATAAGCAGACAGGAATTAAGTATCACAATTTCAAGTTTGCCAACTTGCCATTGAAGAACGCAACGTTCCAAGTAATTGCCAGTGAAGATATTGTCAAGCCTGATGGTGAAAAGAAGGCCAGCAAAGGTGAAGTAGTTGACACTATCACCACCGGTGATAAGGGTATTGCTACATCTAAGTATTTGGAATTAGGTAAGTACCATTTGAAGGAAACCAAGGCACCAGCTGGTTATGTGATTGATAAAAATCAGACATGGAACGTTGACCTGAAATATGATGGTCAGTTAGCCCAAGTCAACCAAGACTTGAACAACACCAACTTAGATATCAACAACAAGTTACAAACATTGAAGTTAAATATCATGAAGCAAGGTGAACAGTTCAAGAATTGGGTCGACCAGGGTAAGGGATTTGAAACGAAGAATGCCCCATTAGCCGGTGTGACGTTTGGCGTTTATAACGCCGAAGACATCAAGAATGCTGACGGCAAGGTAATCTTAGCCAAGGATAACTTAGTTGGTGTAAGTACGACCGGCAAAGATGGCCTAGCCAAGTTTGAAGCTAAATTCCCAATGATTCATTTTTACGCAAAGGAATTAAAGACGGATAAGAACCACGTATTGACCGATGGTAAGTTTGCGTTTGAATACGAACCATACAGTAACAATGCCAGTCAGACGTTGTTTATCGGTAGTAACGGCGTAGGTTTATCCAAGGATTCAGTCTTACGAAGCAATGACCAAATTACGAAGAAAGCTAACCAAGCTTTGAAGAATAGTGGTCACACGACCTTACATGCTGATAAGGCAAGTGAAACCATCCGACCAATTGATAACCGGTTATATCGTGGTCGGTTTGCAATTAAGAAGCTGGTAGAAGAATACAAGGTAAAGGACAACCAACCTACATATACGATTAAGCAAGACGATAAAGTAGCCAAGGGTACTACTTTCAGTCTTACAGATAGTAAGGGTAAGCATGTTCAGAACCTAGTAATCGGAGCTAACAGTCAAGCAGTCAGTCATGAATTGCCCGTTGGTACTTATCAGATGAAGGAAACCAAGGCACCGAATGATACGTACCGGTTATCCAAGACAACCTACACAGTCAAGATTACCAAGGACAAGACAACGATTACTGCCAGTGGTAAGGACGCGAAGTTAAATCTAGTGACTGTTGCCAGCGTCGACCACAGTAAGGATGCCGATTATGTGGCAATGGCATTGCCAACCAGCAATATGGTAGCTGATGTGACTGATGGAACTGATGCTAACACGTCCAAGACGAAAGGTACCTTACCAGTAGACCAGACGTACCAAGCAGGAGTAACGGCTAATGTATCCGAGGATGGCAGTATCTTACCAGAAGCACCTGCAACCGATAGTAGTACGACTACTAATAAGGTTGATTCTACAGATAAGACTAGTGATGCCAAGGGTAACACCACTGGTGATAAGTCCGCAGATGTGAAAAATCCAGCAATGTTAGATTATGGTGGTTTATTAGCGCCAGAAGGCACAACTGATTTATCCAAAGTAACGATGCCAAGTAACGTAGACTTGAAGGATAATGTAGCACCAACGCCAGCCAGTGTCCGTGAAGCTAAGAGTCAGAAGGTCAGTCAGTTAACGGTAAAGAACTACCTTAAGAAAGGCAAATTAAAGTTCACCAAGACTGATATTACCAACGGACATGAATTACCGGGTGCACATATCACGATAACGGGTAAGAATACGAAGATTCATTTCGTATCTACGTCGCATGCTAAGTACTTTACATTACCAGACGGCAAGTACAGCTTGCGTGAGACAATTGCCCCTAAGGGTTATGATAAGTTGACACACAGCATTACGTTCGAGGTCAAAGACCAGAAGGTAACGCCAGTGACAATGAAGGATAACCGCTTAGGTAAATTGAAGTTTACGAAGACGGATGTGACGAACACGCATGAATTACCAGGTGCGCACATTCACATTAAAGGTAAAGGTGTTAACATTAACTTTATCAGTAAGAAGACGCCAACATACTTCACATTACCAAGTGGAACTTATTCATTTAGCGAAACTAAGGCGCCTAAGGGTTATCAACGTTCGACTGAGACAGGCTACTTCAAGATTGAAGATAATAAGATTACGAAGTGTCAGTTAAAGGATAAGCCAGCCAAAGCAATGCCAAAGACAGGTAGTGAGTATGGTGGTTTAGGCGCAATGTTGTTATTAGCTTTAGGTGGCTTAGCGACAGCGTTACACTTGCGTAACAAGAAGCGTGAAGACTAAGCGACTTCCATTTTATGATTAATTGTTCGACATCAACATGTGTATTGCCAATGCTTATAATAGTTTGAAGAGGGCGGCCCTTGGGTCGTCCTTTTTGCTTGGCCAAATTGGATTTATTTATCAAGGGCACGTATGTTCGCTTGAAGCGTAAGTTAGACCAGCGTGGTTATTAGGTTGGTCAGGGTATGACCACTTATGTTAGATTGTGCTGATTAGGTTAAGTAGTCTAGCTGTTTGATGATTCATAATTAAGTATGATGATATGAAATTGGTCAATGGAACTTCTGGTCGTCGGCCAAAGTATGGCTATAAGTGATAGATATGTGGACGTAATCAGCTTATAATAAGCAGTTATGTACACAACGGGCTAGTATGACTATATGAAATGCAGGATTGATGATAAATTGACCCGGATTGATAAGATTTAGATGATTTTTATGATTAGTCAGAGGTGATAAGAAACGGTTAACCGCCGAAAACAGCCCCCACAAATCGTCACACAGCGATTTTAAGATTAATTAGGTGTAATTATTCGTGAACGGGGCAAGGTGGCACACAAGGGCTGAGAATGGCGAGTGTAAATGAGGCTGAAATAAATAAGCATAATTTGTTCATGATAAGATGCAGTTAGGTGAATAATATTCATCTAAAGCTAATAAGTCAGGCTGTAAGCAAGAAAATCGGAGTAAAGTAGATAAATTGATAATTTTAACCCCTGATTAATTTGAGTAATCCGTTAGGTTGATTTAGATTAAGGATGTGAACCAATCAATGAGGTTGGTTCAACTAAAATTTGACGCAAAAAAATAACCCAAGCTGCTTATAATCTTGGCGGATTACAGCATGGGTTAGCAGGTAATTACTTCATCGAAGACAGCATAATGCAGACTAATGAAGAATGCAAGTTCAACCTAGGTTTTCGGTGAGGTTTTTACCCCCAGAATAGCGTCAATTGGGGGTTAAATCCATGTTAGAAAATGATAAAGAAATTGAAGAAATATTAAGTCGAATAAAAATCGAATACAAAGGGTTCGATGACTGGTTATCGGCAGAGTCACGTAAGCCATTGCCAACGTTAAATCCGGTGAAGATAGATAGCGATAGAGTTAATGACCTGCGTCAAGTGGTTGATAGCCTACCGCTATTTGGCGATTCTGCATATCAATTTGTATTGTCGTCGACTGAAGAGGGTGGAAGATTAGTGCCAGTGGAAAGGTTCACCAAGGCCCAGCTTGTTAATCAGACCGAGGAAGTGTTATCAAAGTATGACGGTGTGAATCTAAGCTGGACGCCAAACGTGTTTAAGCCTTACAGCCATGGACAGAAGATTGATGATTTAGGATTTATTAACGCTATTTACCTTGATTTTGATGTTGAGAAGGCAAAAAAAGTTAAAGCGGAAGAATTGCCAAGATTACTGCGTTACTTGCGTTTTATCGACTTAAATCCAAGTTTAGTCATCGATTCTGGTCATGGTTATTATCTATATTGGGTGCTTGAAGATGGGCTTAAAGTAACCAAGAACAATGTGTGGGCTGTAAAGAAGTTGGGCGACCAGCTAAAGGGGCTAGTCACAACCATGAAGCAGGCTGGTATTGACTATGCCGATGGGAATGTCAGTAACCTGAATCATAATTTACGGTTGCCGGGTTCGGTCAATTATAAGAATGAAGACGACCCAAGACCAGTCAAGCTGGTGCATCAGTCTGGTATTACATATGGTTATTCTGATTTATGTGCCAAGTTAACCGAGTTACAGCCAGTCCGACCATCTGAAATGGCAGATGACGTCGAATCAGAGTCAGCTGAGGTAGCTGAAGATGATAGAGAGGCCAAAAGGGTCATCAAGCCTAATCCGCCGGTGCTTCAGGTCAGCCAAATCATCAGGTCGAAGAAGGCATGGCGGAACAAGGCCAAGGTTAAGAAGCGGGTTGATAGGGATAAGAACGCGGGTCAGGTGGCCAGTGGTAAGGCGCATAATAAGCAGCAGAACAAAGACTTCTTGATGGATTTTATTATGTTATCTAAGTTACGTGGTCGGGCCATTGATGGTCATCGGCACAGCCTGTTAATCCAAGCTTATATCCGCGGGGCAAGAGACTTGTCCGGTTATAATGAACATTTGGCTTATCCAATGAACGAGGATGGAGTAGAGTTGCTGCAGCAGTCGATGGATAGCTATCGCAAGGATGATAAACTGCACTTACCCAAGAAGGCCGCGACGCTAGCTGAAGAGTTAGAGTTAACTGATGAAGAGGCCAGCCATATGCGGGTACTAGTGCCAAAGGAGTTAGCGGAAGCAAGGGCTGAATTTAAAATCAAGTTGGCGCAGTTAATCAACACTGAGTTCAAGAAGAAAATCAAATTATGTGAAGTAGTCATTGTACAGAAGAGTCGAACGTTGAGCGCAAGCAAGTTGGCTAAGCAATTGGAAGTAAGTACACGTACAGTGCAGGGGGATAAGAATATGGATGTAAATGAATTAGCAAAGTATGCAGTTAATGCGAGCCATGAGACCTTGAGCCTAGTATCGCAAGCGATTGATAAAGGCTTGGTCGATGGTCAAATGGTTAAGCCAGAAGTAGAGTTGGCGGGTCAAGATATTGAGGCGATTAAATCAGGAACTAAGAAGCAAGCATTAAGCAAACTAGAAGATTTCCGCGTTCAGTCTGATGAATATAAGCAGGAGCATGCACGATTCAACCGCAGTTAGCACAATTCCTATTTCGTCGAAAAATAAGGATGATAGGTAGGTGGCAGTTACATAATGGTCTGGAGAGGGTATGCAAAAGTGTGATTCTATTATAATAAACAACTAGACCAAGAGACCGTTAGGCCAGATGATAGGAATCTGATACAAGTGATAAGCATTCAAGATAGAGCGAAGAGAATCAGTGATAGGGTTAGCATTAGAGAGGGGTTAGGTCGCGCAAGCGGCCTTTTTTGTCGCCAAGATTTGGCAGTTGGTCGGCAAGAGGAAGTGGCTAGTGTCGATTTATGCAAGTGTGACTATCTTCGATTAGATAGATGGCCAGTCCAGTTGCCATGTATTAGGTTATCCTGATTAATATAAGTATGATGATATGAAATGAAGGGTCGCGGGCTAGAGCGACGAGTACGTTGCACCGAGCTATCAGGCCAATCCGAATAGGCCGATTAAATTAAGTACGAGCATATACGCCGTAACAGCGTAGTGATATGATTAACTTAGCAGTTAAATTCGGATTAGTGATGAGTATGATGAGGTGAAATGAAACTATGATGGATAGAAGAGCCATGTCCGCGGATATGCGCAAGCTAATTGATACAGTTAACCAAGGTGACTATCATGATTATCTTGATGTGATTGATGATGAATCAGTTGACCTGCTATTGACGGATGTGCCATACAACATTGGTTATCTAGGTAAGGACTGGGATAGTGGTGATACCAGTAAAGGTGGATTTGACCTTGACGAGTGGATTAAGCTAATTAGTCCCAAAGTGAAGAAGACTGGTACAGCGGTAATCTTCTGTGGCGATGGTCAGGTTGGTGACTTAGTGAATGGCTTATTGGCTAATGGATTTGGGAATCCGAGTGATAGGAGTACATACCCCAGGCTATTTGTCTGGCACAAACCGAACGCCAAGGATAGGAAACCGCACAAGCGCCAAAGTAAGGTATTTGAGTCTTACATTGTGGCGACCAAATCGGATGATAATACATTTAATTTGAGAATCGAAACACAGCTGAAGGATAAAGGTTATGAAGATGGACTGTTATCCTATTCGGCCACCGAAGACCTTAGGCATCGGATTCATTCGACGCAAAAGCCGAATTCATTGTGGAAGTCACTAATTGAGATGTACTCTGATACCGAGGATTTGATACTTGATACATTTAGCGGAAGTGGTGTAACAGCAGCAATGGCATCACAGATGGGTCGTTACTACATAACGATTGAACGCACGAGGAGTATGTACTTGGATAGCTTAGTTAGGTTACGGTTAGCCAAGTTAGACGCTTTGCGCCCCGAGTACTTCTTTGGCTATCATCCATATGATGAGTTGCCGGAATCAGAACATGCGACGATTAATGACCGGAAGATAGTCGATGACCTTTTACGGTTGCAACCTGAATACCTAGTCATGAGCGATGAGGATTATATTATCGAGAATGAAGACCTAACTGGTAATGTAGAAACTGATGGTAAGCAGACAACGTTAACCGAACAAGACTTAGGCGATATTGATTTTGAGATTATGGATGGTAAATATTTAATCATGCAATCTGATGAAGATGATATTGAGCTTGGCAAATCCGGATTGATGCTAAGTGACCTGAGAGGAATAACTCCAGTTAGAGCCATTGAGCATACTGGAGCGAAATCGAAGACGGTTGAGGAGAAATCAACATATTATCAGTATCTATGGTTCTTCTTGTCAAAGCTGTATGGTTATACTGAAGATTTATCCACTGACTATAGTGGGTTTTATGCCTTGTCTGGTTATGAGAGCCCAGTTGTAAACGGTATGATGTTCGCCAACAATGATATTGAGAAGTTAAACACTTATGATTGGTTTGACGGTTATTCGGCGGAAGAGGTTGAAGATGGCTTGAAAATCACCAAAACAATAGCTGATAAATATCATCTTCAATATTTAAAGTCTAGGTCGGATGAAGCTAAGTCTGATACGACGAGATGGCGACGAGCGAATGGTAAAGCACGACCACGCAAAGTTTACAATCAGGAGCGTAAAGAGCAGCGGTTAGCAAGAGCCAATGAAGTGCGACAGGATTACCAGTATTCTGCATTGTCAGATAAGGAGTTCCTTGAGCATTACGATATCGCTAAATCAACGCTGTATATCTACAAGAAGTTGTGGGCTGAGGAAGACGCCAAGGCCGCTAACAGCAACGCTAAGTTGAGGAGCGAAGTTAGACGGCTGAAGGCTGAAATCAGAGAGTTGAAAAAATAAATCGGCCATGAATAGCTATACAATCCTTATCCAGTGACTGAATATTATGCATCTAAGAATGTAGATTGGGCGAAGTGGTGTGATGATTGTCCCGTCAACGTTGAAGACGCTTGTGGCAGTAAGAGTTTGATGGTCTTTCTACCATTATACTAAGTGATGGGTTATCCGGCTGATGAGGTTGACCGAAGAGCAAACAGGTCAAGTCACCAGCAATCCGTGACTAAGTCATGACTAGATGACCGAATCCATGACTAAGTAGGTTATTGACCAACCAAAGGAAGAACAGGACTAGCCAACGTTCAGCGAGGACAGTCAGCAGGAAATGAATGGTATTAGCTGATTAATGCATAATGAGGTCATGACTAACTCGTGACTAGGATAATATACACCCTTAGGAAGAAAGGGTAATGGAGGTAGCAGAGGTACGAACCCCGGAGTATATTCGAACCCCACCTCCGGTATCACAAAGAACATGTTCGGTTTTCACAAAAGTGCGACAGACGTTGAGTATTCAGCGTTTGTCGTTTTTTGTTTGTTGTCCGTAATTGCTTCCATTGAAGAGTATGGATTACCGACTGCCAGAAAAGTGGGATAGGTTGGCTGAATTGAGAACAATTTATATGAAATTAGGGCTTTGCAAAATAAACATTGGCTGAGAGGAGTTTATTTTCAAGCCGACGGAAGCCGTTATATAATTACGCATGGTTTCCGGAAGAAGACCAATAAAACGCCTGAAAGAGAAAAACAGCATGGGCGTGATGTTCGGAAATGATGGGAGGATGACTTCAAACAATACTAAGTAGTCTAGATGGTCCCATTCAGTTAGATCCATCTATCGTTGTGTCATTTTTGTTCTTGAAGAAAGCATATTTTAAAATGTATTACTTTTAGAGACATTGCTATGTTATTGACTTCTTGTATAACGGGTATAATAATTTTAAATTAAGTATGTATGAGCCTTGAAATTAAAATAGATGGTTCTACTTTAAGTGATGCAGTAGGAAAGTATATAAATAAAGAGTTTTTTAATATGAAGACTGGTTATGTAGATACTATCATTGAAGCGCGAATGAAGGACGATAAAGTCAAGGCAGATATGTTAAATGAAAAGCCAAGTTAGACTTAGCTGTTAGTCTTATGGAAGCTAGAGAAAATGCTAAATTAAGTCAGAGTGAATTAGCAAAGTTAGTTGGAACCAGTCAAAATGCTATTAGTCGTGTAGAAAACGGAAACGGAAATCCATCTTTAAAAACATTGACTAGAATTGCTGAGGCTTTAAATCAACCGTTAGCTATTAAATTTGGAAATTGACTTTTAAGAATTTGTTTATTTGGGATTGCTTTTTCTGTTCAAAGTAACATAGGCTATGTTAAAAAGATGCACTCGTTCACGTAGAATCTTAATTGTTAAATATAGATCACTATAGGAAAAGGGCACCTCCCCAGCTGGAGATGTCCTTATTTGTGTTATTAGAGGAGTCAACAATTGTTTCAGGCCAGTCCTGAACAGCATAAGTATGGTTGTGCGAGAGACGTTCTGAGACGTATATAAGAGTAAGTAACTGGTGAAGGGGTGGTGAAAGATCAGCAGTGCTCGTTGAGATTACACCTCTTTAAATTAGATAGCATAGTGAGGGGCACACAGTCTAAGAAGAATAGCCGTCTAGCGCATCAAAAAGGAGGGAGCGAGCTGCTGACCAGCTTCCAGCGTCAACAAACCAAGCGATGCCAATTGGTTGGACGAAATAGCGTCTAATTGGCGATTAGCGTAGGTCTGCTAAGGAACCAGGCATACCAGTCAAGTGGTTCTAAGCGGCTTAGATTGGTTAGTAGCTGGTTATACATTAGTTGACAACGGGTACTGCTGATCGCTACAAGATAAGTAGGAATTCCGGTCAGTCAGGAAGAAATTCGGTGAGGCATGAGAACCAGGAAGTAAGCGTGCCCCAGGTGAGGTTAGGCAGAAAGAAGAGTATCCAATGGTATCCGGTAGTTTGGCTAAGAGACGAAGGAGGGCCCGCTTAAATGGATATTTTAACGTTCACCGGCACGATCAGAGAATCAATCAAAAACAGCCGTCAACTACTCGTTCAATAGTAGCTGGCGGCTGTTTGGGTTTTAAATACAACTGGTACGTATGCGTAGGGCAGGCGACTCGTCGACAGTGTCTGCATGACTGCCCTTAAAAAAATGGTAATAAAAAAACCTAGCTGGACAGGCTAGGTTTGGTTATTAACTGAAAGTTGTTAGATTATCATGATTAATCTTCGTAAGCGTTTTGTAAACCAACCTTATCTTGGTGGTCGATTGAAGCGTAACGATCGGAAGCATACATCACACTGGACTTGTCAGCTGAATGGCTTAACCCTAAGGCGTGGCCAATTTCATGAGTTGCAACGTTCGTCCGTTGGTTCTTCGTGTAACCGTACTTGGTTAGAAGGCTACGGTTCAACGTGGACTTAGCGGAAACGATTTCGTTGTTGTTACTCTTCTTTAAGTAGGAGTAATTCGTGTAACCAGCAAGTTTACCGTTCTTCGTACTCAATGACTTGGAAGAAGTTAAGGTAATGTCAGCTTTTTCACCGCTCTTGGCAGCCTTTAACTGAACAACCCCAACTTTGTTCCAACGCTTAACGGCGTTCTTCCAAACACTCTTGTAGTAAGAGGATGACGTGTTGGTCTTGTAAGTAATCGTGGTAGCGTCCCAGCTTCCCCAAGATGGTGTAGGCTTGCTTGCGGATGCGAAGATCGTTGAACTAAAACTTGCGAGGGTTAAAACGATGGTGGCGATAACTAAAACTGTCCATTTAACAACTTTCTTTAACATGTTAATAACCTGCTTTCTGATTTAATTCCGAACGTTTTACAATTCGGTTGTGTTATATCTTATTGACTATCGTTAGTATAAAGCGAGTCGTAAGTGAGTTGTTATGCCACAATGGTGAGTGTGGATAGTTTTCGGGGGACAATATTGCCGAGGTGGATATAAAACTAAAAAAAGCAGCCATAAACCCTCGAAAAGCGTTACACATCGGGGATTGTGGCTACTTGAAAATTTGGAAAAATTGGGTTGTAACGATAATTTCAAACAACAAAAAAAGAGCAGATAAAGTAGAACTCTTTTTGAGAGTCACTTCGTCTGCTCTATTGACTAACTAGATAAGTGTAAGACATGTAACGAACATTCGATAGTAACACATTCGTAAATGTGTGGTGAATTACAGATATTTGACAGCGGTTCCGTATGCAGCGACCGATTGCATATCGGTCCCAATCGAACCGGAATCAAATCGCATCATGACCACAGCATCTGCGCCCATGGCGACGGCATTTTGGCGGAGACGTTCGATGGCGATGTTTCGGGATTCATTCAGCATTTTGGTGTAATCTTTGATCTCGCCACCGACGACATTTTTGAGTGAAGCACCGATATTACGCATGATATTCTTCGATTGCGTGGTAAGACCGAAGACTTCGCCTAATACCTCATATTCTTTTCCCGGAATCTTTTCTGTGGTGGTCACTAAAATTTCTGACATAGTAGACATCCTCCTCATTGATCTATCCCTAATATACCGGTAGTCATTGGGAAAAACAACTAAAGTGAGGGTCAAAACGATTCTTCGCTTTTTGCGTCGCTTGCAGAAAAAAGTTGGCTGAATGATTAGGCAAAATCTGGCTATTTATTCATGGAAGCGGGCCTAAATAGCCCCTATGAACGTAAGAATTGAATATAGTCGGTAAGTTAGTGCTTACATAGTATTTTTAATGAATAATATTAGATGTTAATTTTGAGACGCATGTGTTAAAGTGGAAATTGGAGACCTAGCAAGGGGTCCACAAATAAGGGAGTTCCTATGACAACCACTAACGACCAAGATTCACCGCGCGCCTTATCTAGCACTGAGACTCGTCAGCAACCGCTATCTTTACAAGATCGTGAAATTATTGATCGTTTTTTGGCTTCAGATCAGGCTCATCGACAGTTGACCATTGAAATTGAGCAACGGCTGAATGAGCCCCTCGAGTTCTACCATCATCAGCGATTATTTTATCGGGATGTTAGTGACCTAACGCACTTCCGGTTGAACTTTTTTCGTCGGGTCGGGTACTTCCTGCAGAAATCGGTAGACGCAACGTACCAACTGGAATTCTGGGATCGGCAGTCACACCGTAAATATTGCTTTAGTAAAGCAGAACTTCTACAGGCGGACCAATGTGATATCAAGACGGGGACGGCCGTTGAGACGTTGACGTATACCCATTTTAATTATAAGATTCGGCGGACGTTTGATATTCAAAATCACCATCTCTACTTCGAAAAGGTTCAGTTCTACGTGAGCGGCCGGCCATTCTCGTTAACGGATGGGCTGATGCTCCTCCAGCAACGCTTAGAATTCCGATCGCTCTTATTAAGTGAATCGCTGCTACAGATTAAAGACTTCACTTAGCGAGAAGCGCACTCAATCCACAAAAAAATCCCACCGCATGTGATTGTGCTGGTGGGATTAATTATTTCAGGGACGATTGTGCGGCCAGAATGGGGGCTAACTTGCGTTTAGTCACGTCAACTTGACCGTGGAGCAGGTCAGAATGGCTGACGGGGATCACGTTAGCCACGCGGTGGTGACCGCTGGTTTTAAGAATATGATCGTCGATGATATAGATGGTAGCTGGGTCAACCTGAAGATTCCAATGATGTTCAGCTTGAACGGCATGGGGTGTTAAGGCCAGAGCGGTGATGAGGCTCTGACAAAAGCGATCGATCAGGGCAGCATCGACAACGGCATTGCCAGTCAGCGTGGGCTGAAATTTACCGCTGAGGATGTCACCGATCACTTTGATTTCAGGCATAGGGGTTCCTCCAATTTCAATGATGCCCCATTTTAACACGGCAATTGGCTGGAACGGGACAAAATCAGTGGAGCTTAGCGAAACTTTAAAAAAGGACGGCCCTACGACTATTTGAAAATAAATAAACCGAGGATTAGTTGGATCACACTAGTTGTCACTAATTGGTAACGTTGATTGATCTTAGGCTGCAGCCACCAGTAAGCACCCACGACCAGTATTGCCAGGATTACCCGCCAAGAGAATGGGAGCGTGAGTAGGGCGAGCACCATGACTAATGGTGTCACCAGCGACCATCGCCAATCCCGCTCCCGGTGGACGTAGTAAGGCTCAAACAAGACAAGGTAGCTGGCAACGAGTGGAATCAGGGGGACTAAGAATTGGGTGGCTAAGTAGTGGTTACGTAGGAAGAAAAGGATCACGGGAACGCCGCCCCCAGCTAAAAAGCTAAAGGCTACGAGCCCGTATGCTGACTGGAGCCCTAGTTGGGGCACGCAGGCCAGCACTAAGAAAACACACAGGAGTAAGGCAAAGAATTGAATTTGGTGGTCATGGGGTGCAGCGAGAAAACCTAGCGTTGCCGCGGCCACGACGAGGATGGGACCAATGTGCGACTGGAAGTGGTGTTTGAGAATCAAGAAGTATCCGCTAGCCAGCAGGAGGCCGTACCCGCCTATGTAGATCTTGACGTCAGTGGCCAGTGGGGACCCCGTCGCTGCGGTGGAACCCGCCACCCACCAAAGAATGTTTTGAAAAACAGCAAAGATAAAAATCTGCTGAACCGTTCGGTTTTTAAAGAAGGCCATGATTGTGGTCATGGAATCGCTCCGTTTCAACAAGTTATAGTATTGTCTTTTATAATAGATATAGTTTTGGGCGCGGTCAATCATTCTTTGAAAAAAGTCCGCCGTTGCTTTTAAGACTTCGCGATATGTGTTAGAATGCTTAAGTTATGAGTCAATTCCCGATAGGATTCACGAGTCTAGTGAAGCTGCCTTGTAACCGACTGGCGCGAGATTATCGGTCAACTCGTCGTCAACACTATCTAGGGGGAATATCCATTGCAAGAAAGACATTTATTTACGTCAGAATCCGTATCAGAAGGGCATCCAGATAAAATTGCTGATCAAATCAGTGACGCCATCTTGGACGCTTTGCTGGCACAGGATCCAGATTCACGGGTGGCTTGCGAGACTTCCGTTACGACTGGGTTAGTCCTAGTCTTTGGTGAAATCTCAACGAAGGCCTACGTGGACATTCAGAAGGTCGTTCGGCAAACGATTAAGGAAATCGGGTACACGGACGGTCAATATGGCTTTGATGGTGATAACTGTGCCGTCTTAGTCGCGATCGATGAACAATCACCAGATATCGCGCAAGGTGTCGATGATTCTTATGAGACGCGCGAAGGTGACGAAGATCCATTAGACAAGATTGGTGCCGGTGACCAAGGCTTGATGTTTGGTTATGCCATTGATGAGACGCCAGAATTGATGCCATTACCGATTACGTTGAGTCACGCGCTCATGCGTCGGATCGCCAGTCTACGAAAGATGGGCGTCATCGACTACTTACGTCCGGATGCTAAGGCGGAAGTGACCGTTGAATACGACGATGCTGGTAAGCCTAAGCGCGTTGATACGGTGGTCTTGAGTACACAACATGATCCCGACGTGACGTTAGATCGTATTCGCCAAGACGTGATCGATCAAGTTGTGAAGGAAGTTATTCCAGCAGAACTGTTGGATGATCAAACGAAGTACTTCATTAACCCAACTGGTCGTTTCGTCATCGGTGGCCCTCAAGGGGATGCCGGTCTGACTGGTCGGAAGATCATCGTTGATACGTACGGTGGTGCAGCCCATCACGGTGGTGGGGCCTTCTCAGGGAAGGATGCCACGAAGGTGGACCGTTCTGCCAGCTATGCAGCACGTTACATCGCGAAGAACATTGTCGCTGCTAAGTTAGCTAGCGAATGTGAAGTTCAAATCGCGTATGCCATTGGTGTGGCGGAACCTGTTTCCGTTTCCATCAATACGTTTGGCACCGGGACCGTTTCAGAAGGCAAATTGGCCCAGGCCGTTCGTCAATTATTTGATCTGCGCCCAGCTGGCATCATCAAGATGTTGGATCTGAAGCGGCCAATTTACAAGCAAACGGCAGCATACGGTCACTTTGGCCGGACTGACATTGATTTACCTTGGGAGCACACAGACAAGGTAGATGCTTTGAAGGCCGCTTGCAAGTAAGCTCAAAAATGAATTAAGAAAAATCGTCCCGTTAGTCTGACCATTAGTCGGCTAACGGGATTTTTGTGATATCAATAGTTCCAAAGCGGGCGAGAAGACTGGTGGTTCTCCAGACTGAAGCGTCCCCACAGCAGGCGGAACCCCTGGCAGCCGGAGTGCGGCAATTTAACCTAGCTTAACAATACGAATACTGAGATAGGTTAGGTATCAATTAAGTTAGTTTATTAGTGTTGAGGGGTTGTTTTTTAGCAGTTAACCCGTGATAATGTAAAGTATTACTGTTTCAAACAGAATTTGGGAAGTAGCGCGCTTGGCTACTCAGTTTCGTTGTGTGGTGGGGCCCAACGGTAGGAGGAAATTATGCAAAAGAAACAAACGAACGTTAAAATTGTGACGATTGCTGTCTTTGTGGCAACGTTCATGTCCGCCGTAGAAGGGACCATCGTCTCTACCGCAATGCCTACCATTGTTGGGGACCTGCGCGGGGTAGCCTTAATGAATTGGGTGTTCTCCATCTTCTTATTGACCAGCGCGATTGCGACGCCAATTTATGGCAAGTTGGCTGATACCGTTGGCCGCAAGTCGGTCTTTCTTGTGGGACTCTTGATCTTTGTCATCGGTTCAACACTCTCGGGGATGTCACACAGTATGGAGACGCTAATTGCTTGGCGCGCCTTGCAAGGAATTGGTGCTGGCGCTATCATGCCGGTCTCCTTTACGATTCTGGCAGATATCTACCCGGTAGAGCAACGGGCCCGAGTGATGGGCCTCAACGGCTCTGCCTGGGGAATCGCCGCTGTTGTGGCGCCCCTGTTAGGTGGGTTCATTGTTGATCAGCTGAGCTGGCACTGGATTTTCTTTATTAACATTCCGATTGGTATCATTACCATGCTATTAATCTGGTTCTACTTGAATGAAAATATCGAGCGTCAAGCATTCAGTTTGGATTGGGTCGGATGTATCTGGCTATCCGTTGGCTTACTGGCCGTGATGTTGACCTTCCAATTATTAGGTGAAGGTGACCTCAATTTAACTTGGGTTGTGGCTGGCTTTATCGTGGCGATTGCGGCATTCTGGCTATTCATTCGTCAAGAGAAGCGGACAGCCGATCCTTTGATTCCCATGGCTCTGTTTGCCAATCGAACTTTCGTCGTCCAAAACCTCATTGCGGCGCTACTGAGTGGCTTTATTATGGGATTTGAAGTGTACTTGCCTACTTGGACGCAGGGATTGTTAGGTTTGAAGGCTTCCGAAGCCGGTTTTGCAATCACGCCCAGTTCTTTGATGTGGATTGTGGGGTCCTTTATTGCCGGTAAATTATTAATGAAACGCTCCCCTTATCAGATTGTCAATATTAGCCTGTCACTCGTATTGGTAGGGGCCGTGATCATGGCGGTGATTCCTGCAAGTACGCCGTTCTGGAGCTTCTTTATTATCGCCGCGATCTGTGGGACCGGATTCGGAATTACCATTACCACAACGACGGTGACCGTACAGAGTAAGGTGGCGGTTGACGAAATCGGGGTAGCCACGTCATTTAACACGTTGGCCCGGACCTTAGGGCAGACCGTCATGGTTTCTGTATTAGGAATCATCATGAACCTGGCGATGGCGCGTGGTGTGGCACAACATGCGGGCACTAATTTGGCGATGATGAATAAGTTGATTAACCCACAGACGGCTAAAGACTTGCCAGCCAACCTTTTGCCAACACTTCATGGTATTCTATATCAAGGGTTGCACGTGATCTTCATTGCCGGCGCTCTGTTGATCGTGATCTCATTTATCGTCAACTTGTTTGATCGGCGAGAGACCCAGAGCCTGAATGACCATCAAGCGTAATTATTCCCGTTTTAAAGATGAATACGTTATAATAGTTCTAAATGACCGAGAGTGGAGGCGAAGAAAATGTTCGAAAAAAATCATGCACGTTATGCCAGTTACGGGACCGTTGCGGTTCTGCCTGGCGACATGATCGACGCCGTATGGAAGATTATCGACCATGATCTCCAGGGAGTCTTCCCGTTGGAAAATCTGTTGACCTTTAAGTTACACAATAACCAAGGGACGACAACGTTTGAATACGTGCAAATGGATGACGATGATCAACCAGGTGCATTGAGTGCGGGATTTGATACTCACTTTGCCTATGCTCCTGCGCTGCCAGACACTGTCTTGGCATACGATGATGGCGACAGCCAGATCATCTTGTTGCCTTCTGAAACTGCAGATCGTTAAATTAAGGACGCCGCTGAGCTGCTCATTGAAGTAGCTTAGCGGCGCTTTTTTTAATTCGACCTACAGAAGACATCCTGTACAGCACGTTGTTTCATGCTGCAATGCGATCAGACTGCCGCCTTACCGTTCGCCAAATTTGAGCTGGATCGCTGTGGGCAGGACGGCTCGAGCCATAGAGCGGTCTCGAACCTCGCTTTGAGCCGAAAAAACACGTCTCAAAGACGCCATTTACCAAGAAAGTCACTTGGCAAATCCCACGGCTGAGCTCAAATTTGACTCACTCACGGCTACGTGGAGGTTATCATTTACTATTGCTGAAACGATCCATCAATTATTTAAGTCATATTCTGTCCAAAGACTAGCTTAACCAGAGGAGGGCGGGATGGCGCCAGCTGTGTCGATGGTGTTAACCCATTCTGGTTAGGTGTCAAACTGAGTTGGAGGATTGCTTCTCAGGCCACGAACGGGCCCCGTAGCGGACAAAGTTTCTGACGGCCGGACTGTATTAGGTTACGGTGACCATCAAATACATTTCTAGATAATAAAAAGTCCCTCTAAACTACGCGTTGGCATAGTTTAGAAGGGCTCTTTTTAGTTAAGACCGTTGTTAGACCGTTGTGTCGGTACGAATGTCTTTTAGGGCATCGTCAATTTGGCTCAAGACGATTTCGGTGTTGCCAGGTTGATCGAGGTCGTACTTTTGTAAGTCGATCTTGATCTTAGGACTGATATCGTAATCGGCAAACCAGCCTTGGTAAGCCGTCCACATCTTCTTGTAGTAAGCTTCCAGTTCAGGATTGTTATCGAATTGTTCGTAATCACGCCCACGCTTCTTGATACGGTGAAGAATGGTGTCAAAGTCAGCATCAGCGTAGACTAATAAGTCTGGTGCTTTCTTTGGAAGTTCGTCCAGTTCGTTCATCATGTTGTCGAGAAGTTGTAAGTAAACCTCGAGCTCCGTATCCGTGATGTTACCTTCCGCATTGTTTTCTCGGGTGAACAGAGCGTCTTCATAGATCGAACGGTCGAGAACATTGTTATCATCCGCGAGCGCCCGCTTAATCATGCTAAACCGTTTGTTTAGAAAGTAGATTTGCAGAAGAAAGCCGTATTGCTTGGGATCGCGGTAGTAGAGTGGTAACACTGGGTTATCACCGACCGGTTCGAAGAATGCTTGCGTATTTAAGTGTGATGCGATTTTTCCAGTTAGAGTCGTTTTGCCGACTCCGATCATTCCAGCTGTAATTATCACCATGATAGCCCCTCTTTTATTAGAAATACAAGATATAGTGTACCATAAAATGACTGACTACTAAATCTGCCAGGAAGAAAAAATTCCGCCATTTCCAGTACTTTGGTCATTGTTGTATAATGAAACCGTTGGTATTAGTGGAATAGGAGGTTGATTAAATGTATCAAGCAATCGTCTTTTTTGATTTGGATGGTACCTTGTTTGACGATAACAAGAATGTCTTACCGACAAGTATCGCAGCCATTCAAGAAATGCAACAACATCATATTCTACCAGTTATTGCGACTGGAAGAAACATTTTTGAGATTCAATATGTCTTGGATGCGACAGGAATCGACGCGGTCGTCAGTGCTAACGGCAGTTACGTGCAGTATCAAGGCAAGAAACTAACGGCGGCAGTGATTGACCAGCAAACGTTGACCGCCATTACCGCGTTTGCTAAAGAACAGGGTGATCCGTTAGGGTACTTTAATAACCGCGGATTTCGGCTCAGTCAGGCTAATCAGGATACCACGGATAACTTCAAGCTGTTGCGCTTAGACGCCCAGGTTGATCCGACTTGGTACTTACACCAGGATATTAATTTCTTGAATGTCTTTAACCGCGACAAAGAGAAGCTTTACCAAGAAAAGTTTGCGGGGATCCTCTCGTTCGTCCGGAATAATCCACGGGCACTGGATACTATGCAGACCGGGATCACCAAGCAGACGGGGATTCGGACATTTCTCAAAGAGGCCGGTCTTGCTGGTATTAAGACTTATGCCTTCGGGGACGGGTTAAACGATCTCCAAATGTTTGATGAGGTTGATATTCCTATTGCCATGGGGAATGGGGTCTTCCAGGCCAAGAATAAGGCAGCTTACGTCACGGCTGGCAATATGGATGATGGCATTGTCAAAGGGTTACGGCACTTTGGCCTGATTCAGTAAATTAAGTGTGAAATTGAATACGATTCATCGGGGCTACCGTGGCCGCTGGGTACTGTTAATTCTGAAAAAGTACATTTAGTCGCGGTAGCTTTTTGATGGCCTAAAAAGGGCATTTTAGAGCCGAAATGAGGGCGAAAAGGGTGAGGGAACAGCTAGTCAGTTGGCGCGTGCTTCTCTGATACAAATTTTAGCTAGAAAAAAGCGGCCGTGACAGTTGTCCCGACCGCTCCATAATTATTCAGTTGAACTGGGGTGCCCCAAGGCTAACCCAAAGCTTTTTCAATGTTGGCCAAGGTGACATCAGCGGTGTTCGCAAAGACCATGTCAGCAGCACCGAGTTCCTTAGCGTCACCAATCCCCAGCGAGACTTCTCCCGCAGCATTGATAGCTTGGACGCCAGCTGCGGCATCTTCAACGCCAATGCATTGACTGGCGGGGAGATTTAGGAGTTCAGCTCCCTTGGTGTAGATTTCAGGATCTGGCTTGCCGTGAGTCAAGCTGGCAGGATCGACCACCTTAGGGAAGTAGTCCGCCAGTTCCAGTTTGCTCAGAACGCGTGGCGCATTTTTGGAGGCAGAGGCCAGTGACAGCAAGTACCCCTTGGCACGCAGATCGTCCAGAAAGGCCTTCATTCCAGGAAGAATGTTGGCCGGCGTCATCTTGTCGACTTCAGCCACATAATTGGTGTTCTTCTTGGCGGCCAGTTCTTCCTTTTGGGCCTGCGTGTAGTCGTTTTCCTTACCACCGGCCTTAAGAATCATTTCCAGGGAGTCCATCCGGCTGATCCCTTTGAGACCATTGGCCAGTTCGGTATTCCAGGCGACGCCCAGGTAATCGGCTAGTTGATGCCAAGCGGTACCGTGCAGAACTGATGTATCCGTAATAACACCATCTAAATCAAATACGAAACCTTTAATATCAGCAAACTTTGTCATAGCAAAACACTCCTTAATATGTGATCGTTACTGGTTGGTGCGGTTTTAGTGAAACTTGGTGTTGACCAATCGTTAGTGTAGCCGCGTGGTCAGCTGCCACCTGAACTTGATGGTGATCAATGTCAAAGTGGTACCGAATCCCACGAATCAGCTGGTTGAAATGCATGGCTTGCCAGTGTTGTGGCAAGTGGGGGGTGACGGTAAGCTTAGGGGCCAGCACATCTACCCCTGCGTAATGCCGTGTGGACATTAGCGTGACCGCACCTATGACGCCTAAGTGGACCCCTTCGGCCGTCGTGCCACCTTGAATGTCGTAATAGTCGGACAGTAAGGCTTGCGAGAAGAGCTGCCAGGATTGGTCCATATTGCCAGCCATTGCGGTTAGTACGGCGTAAACAATGCGTGACAGGGTGGACCCGTGTGTCGTGCGGTCAAGATAGAACTGAAGATTCTTCAGCAGAGCCTGTCGTGGTAGGTCATAGCCTAATTGTTTGAGTAGGCCCATCACTGACTCGGTGTCCAGGCTGTAGAAGGCCATCAGAGCATCCGCTTGTTTGGCAACTTGATAAGCGTCAGGTGTCTTACCCTCGGCCTTTAAGATCCGATCCATGCGGGAAATATCGCCATACTTCTTCTGGTACTTACGGAAGTCAAGTTGTGGGAGCTTGAAATAGCCCTCAAATTGACCGATGATGCCGTCAGCATTGATATCCAACTTCAAGTGGTGACTGACCGCGGTCATCTTTTTAGTCAGCTCTGAAGTGAGACCCGTCTTCTGGTCGACGGCTTGGACGTCGGCTTGAGGCAAGGACTGGCGCAATGCCGCGAGTTGATTGAATAGCCACGTGACCATCAGATTCGTATAGGCGTTGTTGGCGAGACCCGTTGCATTGGCGTTGGGATAATTTTCGTGGAATTCGTCGGGACCCATGACTTGATCGATGGTATAGCGCTGAGTCTGTTGATCGAATTTAGACTTGCTGAGCCAGAACTGAGCGATCTCTTCGAGCATTTCCAAACCGTAATGGCTCATGAAGTCTTGATCGCCCGTGATCCGGGTATACATGATGACGTTGTAGGCCACGGCCAATGAAATATGACGCTGCAGTGATGAGTAATCAGGATCCCAGGTGTTGGTCATCGGGTTTAGGTGAACGACTTGGGATTGTTCATCACCGGTCGCGCCGGATTGCCAAGGATACATGGCACCGGCAAAACCGGCGTCCTGAGCGTTCTTCTTAGCGGCGGGCAGTCGACGGTAGCGGTACATGAGCAACTGTTTAGCCAACTGCGGGTCGTGTGCGGCGAAGACGGGGAGATCAAACATCTCGTCCCAGAAGACGTGACCACGGTAGGCTTCGCCATCGAGTCCCCGTGCGTTGACGGACGCGTCGATCTTGCCAGAAGCGATGGCCTGCGTTGAGATGAAGAGGTGGTACAGATTGACCCGGGTGAGCTTTTGCGCGGTAATATCACCGGTAATCTGAATATCCGCATCTTGCCAGCGTTTCTGCCAATAAGTTGTGTTGCTGCTTAAGGAATCAGCAAAGTTGGTGCGTGGGAGTTCAGCACTGGCTGCGGTCATGAGGTCGTCTGAAGTTTCGCGTTGCGTGAAGAGGACCACGTTCTTTTCAAATGTATAGGTGTGGTTAGGTTCAACGGTCACGGAGCGCATCTGTTGGATATGTTGTTCCGCATTAGGTCGTACGTCAACGGGAGCAGCGAGTGCCTTGCCGGGTCCAGTGAGGTGGGAACCGAGAATGAGACCAACTTGAGACGTTCGCGTTTGCCCCTCTAAATAAATGGTATCGGGTTGTTGCCCGGTTCCTGTGATTTTGAGGTGCCGCTGATCAAAGGCCGCGTAACGGGCAACGTTAGCATTGATGACACTACCGTCAATTTCTGAGTAAACTTGGAGGCTGCCGGCGAAGTTCAGTGGCGTGATGCTATATTGGATACTCAACCGATGCCAGTCGTGCATGTTGGCTAGTTTCGTCGTCTTGATTTGAAGACTGTGACCAGTGGACAGTTGAACCAGCATGGTCGTGGTCAGCGCACCCGTATGTAGGTTGAGACTACGATAGATGTCTTGGATGTCACTGGCCTTAATCTGAAATGGATTCTGATGATCGACGCCAAATGTCAGAGCTTGGGCGTTGGGGAGGTTCACCAGATCTTCGTTAGTCACCTGACGGCCATTAATATTAGTGGTTAATTGATCATAAAGTCCGGCCGTGTACATGCCAGGATAGTTGTCTTGATCGGCATGAGCTTCCGTGTACGCCCCGCGCAGGCCGAAGAAACCGTTACCAACTGTCAGCATGGCTTCTTGACCATAGTTGCGTTTGCCCTGGTACTGACCGTAATAGTCAAGGTGCCAAGTGAGGTAATCGCGCTTGGCCTTCAGAGCAGCGTCTAATCCTTGTTCAGCAATAGCTTGGCTGCTGACAACGGGGATGTTTAACATATTGGTAATGGCTAGGCCAATATCGATGCGTTGGTGATTAATCCCAACGACGGTATCCGAGAAGGGATAGCTTAAGGCGTTGTCGACAATGGCAGCGTCAACATCTAACCCAACGAGTTTGACTCGTAAGTTTTCGAGGTTTTCGCCAATACCTTGATTGCTATTGTAGGCAATCGTAAATTGGCGTTGAGCCGCTGGTTGACCTGCAGGCGCATAACTCACCTGCAGGGAATCGTCTAAAACGTGCAACGTAATTATTTTCAAGCTAATCGGCTTCCTTTCTACTAAGAATTAGCGAACTCATTCACTATTAATCTTAGGTTACCGACTCACAATAAGCAATTAATTCCCCTTAAATTCGGTGAAAAATCGGCAAGAAGGAACGCTTAAATGACGCAGTTGCAAGCGATTGCACAATTTTGAACAATCCTGGGTGGTTCGACCAATTGTTGGTGACTGGGGGATGAAAATTAGTTTCGATAAATGAATGAAACGTGGTAAGCTCATATCAGCAGAGTGAAAGGAGATACCGTGCATGAAAGTATTGACCATGAGCTTAATTTTTCTCGCAACCGGACTGATTATTGGGGGGACGATGTGGGGCCTGCTTGCATGGACGCTAGTTGGCTGGGCCAAGGTCCTATTTGGACTAGGGGGCCTGTTGATTGCCACGCTCGTTAATTTCTACTTGTTTTGGAAGCTGTGGCCGCACCGCGCCTTTGATGATGACGATGACTGATAACCCGTAAAAAAGGGCATAAAAAAAGCCATTACGATAAGTCGCAATGGCCAAAGAGTAAGGTTACAACATAATTGGGGGATTATGTTGTAAAAATTTCATCTACTTTGGGGGAGTAAAATGAAATCTGTCTGTTGAATGAGGACAGAAGCCTCACGAGGAAGCTGAAGGTTAGTTCAAACTTACCCGCAACCCTATAGTACCGCAGAATGAGAAAAAATGCCATTAAAATATAAATATTTGGCAAATTTATTGCGGGATTTCGTTGTAAACTATTAGACAGCGGTAACCTAGGCGTCGTCTGGGTTTGTTTGGAGAAACAACAAATAATATTGAGGGAATGATAGTGTGGCGGAGAAAATAAAACAACCGAGTTATTGGAACTTTGGTTGGGTGCTGGTCATGATTGTGGTGACGTCAGTGGTTCAGATTCCACTGGGGTTCATGATGCGCGGGCCGGTTGTCCAACGAGGATTATGGGCAGCAGCTTATCTGCTGGGATTTATCGTCGCCATTGGACTCGGCATCTGGATCTTCAGGAAGACACATACCAGTCGGTGGCAGTCGCTGACGACACAAGATTGGCGGCTAATGATTAAGGGTTACCTCTTTATCATTGTTGTGGAGATCCTGTTGAATATGGTCAACAATATTTTCTTTAATGAATCGAGTACCAAGAATAATACATTGATTGCAACGATCATGGGACATAGTACGTTGACCCTGGTTATGTTGAGTTTGACGGCCGTATTTGCTTCACCCATCTTGGAGGAGTTAACTTTTCGGGGGATTTTAGTGGGTGGTTGTTTTCCCGCAACGTCCTTTTGGTTGCCCGTCGTGGCCAGTGGGGTGGTATTCTCACTGGTTCATCAGAGTGATAATATTGTCAGCTGGCTGATCTATGCGATCATGGGCGGCACGTTTGCTTACATTTACCGGAAGACGGATAAGCTTCAGACGACGATTATTTTACACGGATTCAACAACTTAATTGCCGTGCTACTGATGATTCTGACGTTACGGCATTAGCTTGGAAAGGTAATACGTGAGATCAGTTCTCGGACAGCATTGACACTAAAGCTAGGCAACTTGGTGATCCTTTCGCCTTACCGGTCGGCAGATATGGGCTGGAAACGGTGCGAACGACGTGCCTGAGCCCATATCTGCCGACCTCACGGCTGACACGGTGTTCCTAGTTAGCTGAGATAGTGACTGTCAGGGTCGTTATAGTTAGAATGAAGTCACTAAGTCGTCATGTTTTCCAACTATTGTTATGGTGAATCTAATGGCGAGAATACTTATCAATAGCAATTAAAAAATGGCCAACGCACTCAAACCTGGGGGCGTTGGTCATTTTTAGTTAACTTTATCGACTTCTTTGGTAATTAAGCGGCGGTGGCTCACGTTGTCAAGCTGCTCCTTGACGGTGACTAACTCGGACATCATTGAGTCGATTTCGTCGCCGGACATCCCCAACAGGTTTTGACACTGGCCAATTCGTGAGTAAACTTCATCACGCTTAGTTGTAGCCATTTCCGTTAAATGAATGAGGACTTGACGTTCGTCCGTTTGACTGCGAACTCGGCTGACCCAGCCTTGCTTTTCGAGCCGCTTCAGCAGTGGAGTTAATGTACCACTGTCGAGCTCTAGCCGGTCACCTAATTGATGAACCGTCAGTGGGGCTTTTTCCCAGAGCACCAACATTGCGATGTACTGAGGATAGGTTAAGCCAAAAGGTGCAAGGGCGCTTTGGTAAAAATGGTTGAACTTTTTACTAGCTGAGTAAATGGAAAAACACAATTGTTCATCTAATAATACAGGATTGACGTCTGCCATTGCATTGGCCTCCTTTCGTTTACTTTCCAGAGTATTGTATACAATTAAATTGCCGCTGGCAAGCAAAATTACTTATTTGATGGGTGATGGTCATTATTGGTAGAAAATATAATGAGAAGTGAAACTAGCCGCTTTAGATTAAACGTAACATCGAGTTAATTATATAGCATATCGACATACAAGTTCAATGTTTATTGGTGGAATACATTTTATCGCCGAGTCCAAGCAAAATAGTAGGACTCTATGGTAAATGGTATGTGTCATTATAGTCTGGCGACTGACCCTCATTGCGGCTATAGAAAGATAGCGAATAAATTAATTAACTGAGGTGCATACGAGTTTGTGAACTTATGATTAAATTGGTCAATTAAACACCCGGTTGACGAGCCTGTTTAAGTATACCAGAAGATTGGTAAATGAAAAGGTAATTTTTATGAAAAGGATAATGAATAAGTGCAGGTGGAATTGGGGGAGTCGTGAGGTTTTGATTCAGAAAAATAGGAAATAAAAAAAACTCATCAGACCTAAGTCCAATGAGTTCTTTTCAAGTTATTCATGATGCCCCGAGCAGGATTCGAACCTGTACTTGATCTCTCAAACAGCGACCTGAACGCTGCGCGTCTGCCAGTTCCGCCATCGGGGCAACTCAACAACAAGTAATATATTACACTATCCGTGTATAAATGTGAACCCTTAATTTAAAAAAACTTTATTTAGGGAACTTAACCGCGGTACCGTAGCCGTGAACGACTAAAAATTTAGGGGCAACATTCATTTGGACGACCTCTGTATTGAAACGCACTTCGATGAGGCCATCGGCACCTGCTTCCTGTGCCTGTTTCATGAGTTGCTGTTTGGCCTCGTCGAACAAACCATCAAACAGCTCAAATTGATCTGGTTTTTCTGACCGTAACATCGTGTGCGTTGTAGCCGTTAGAATCCCCTGAATAGTGTGGGAACGATTTAACCCACCGGTTGTCATGAACATATGTAGTTCCTCCTCATTGTAAAGTCTGGTAACGTCGTTGTAGCACCAGCATGATGGCTGCGCCAATGACGACGCCCAGACAATTCGTGATTACATCATTAATATCAACCCAGCGTCCCAAGCTAACTAGCCGATTGAAAAGGGCTTGGCCGGCTTCGAGCGTCAAGCCGACACCTAACCCGGCCAGTAACCACTGACGCCAGCGATGATGACTGTGGTCATACTGCCAGATGATCCCTTGGGGAACCGTCATTAGGATATTTAGCCAAAACGAAGTGTCGATGCTAGCCGGTTGTAGCGGCCAGATCACCCAAATACCCCCGGCCCACCAAAACGTTTGAATTTGGCCGACGCTGTTACCGAAGCTCAGGGCGACTGGCGTCCACGTTAAGGTGCTTAATCCCCAGCACCCAAGCCACCACCAGATACGCCGCCGCTGTGCATGTTGCCAGTCCCGAAGACTCAGGCTGACCCAAAGGATGCTGACTAAGATAAATGGTAGCCAACGAATCATATGACTCACCCCCAATGCTTCCAGTATACCGGCTTGATGGGGGCGGAACAATTGTTTTGAAAAAATAAATGTGACGGAGTGATTTTGAAAGCATTAGGCCCATTTCAGCGGCTGAGATCACTTGAAGACCGACTTGCCGTATTTTTTGACCATGGACTTGTGCCAGTCGGCATAGGTGAGGTAAGGCCCCATCTTGAGGGCGTCCGTCTGAGGATCACGGTATTGACGGTCATTGTTTTCGGGCAAGTCGCCAGTGCAGGGGCTGGCAATGCAGCGACAGCCGTCGTGAAATGGGGGATAGTTGCGGCCAGGCCGGGCTTCGTCCGTGCGGTAGATGCGGCCGTCACGGGCACCGCAGTCGGGACAGGTCTGACGATCAAGCTGACAATTAATTTGATAATAGTCAGCGTACGGCGTTGCTGCCGGGGCTGCCTTAGCGGGTTTGGGGTGATTGAGGCCAACGAGTCGACCGATTTGCGGGAAATACCAGAAGATCAGTGCGAGCACGAGCGCAATTATCGTGGACCAAGTGATGGACTGGTTCAGCGCGAAGAAAGCTACGCCAAAGATGACGTCGAGGATTAAGAAGACGACGACACTGGTTGAAAGGTCACTTTTATTTTTCACGAGACACCTCCTGAATAAGCTCTTGCCAAATATTATACACGTTAAGGTTGCCAGATTTGGCATGAATGACGCACTTTGTATAATTTTTACGGAAGTGGGCGGCGGTACCGTGTGAATGCGTAACCCTGAATTTTTAGGGCAACTAGGGTAAAATGAAAACACTGACTAAACTTGAAGGGAGTCCCAATATTTATGTCAAATCACTTACCATCAGCCATTAAAGTGCGGGGAGCAAGGGTCAACAACTTGAAGAGCCTTGACGTTGACATCCCCTTGAATCGTTTCGTTGCCATTACGGGGCGCAGTGGTTCGGGAAAGTCGTCGCTTGCCATGGGAGTGCTCTACGCCGAGGGCGCCCGCCGGTACTTGAATGCCTTGTCGACATTTACCCGGCGGCGGATCAATCAGATGGGGAAAGCTGCGGTTGATTCCGTCGAGTATTTGCCATCAGCCTTAGCGTTACGTCAGCGGCCAGCCGTGCCGGGAGTACGCTCGACGGTCGGTACGATGTCTGAGAGCCTCAACATCTTGCGGCTGGTCTTTTCGCGACTGGGCTCGCCAGTCTGTCCGAACGGTCATCAAGTCCCCCCAACTTTAGAAGTCGCCGAAAATGATGGCTATGTGATTTGTCCAACCTGTGGCGTTCGATTTCGAGCCCCGGGAGCCGAGGATTTTGCCTTCAATTCTGACGGCGCTTGCCCGACCTGTGACGGTTTAGGGGAGGTACGGCAACTGGACGCGACCTTACTGATTGCCAATGAAGATCAGACTTTGGAAGAGGGTGCCGTAGCATCGTGGCATCTGCCGGGGCGTAACTTCATGCCGATCGTGGCGAATGCAATTGGGATTCCCATTGATGTGCCCTATAAGGACCTTAGCGCTGCGGACAAGCAACGGGTGCTGCATGGAAAGAAACAGACCGTGGCGATTAACATTCCCAGCAGCAAGGGTAAAATTTTCCATATGGACAATGCAGTCTATGAGAACGCCTTTGCCGCCGTCGAGGATAGCCTGGCGACGACTAAGAATGAGCGGACCATGGCGAAGCTCAACAAGTTTTACACCTTTGATACGTGTCCGACTTGCCAGGGAACTCGACTCAATCCGGAATTGCTAAAACAAACGCTAAATGGTAAAAATCTGGCCGAAGTGTGTGCATTGCCGGTGGATCAATTGCGGACCTTTGCGGCGACAGTCGTGGATTGGTTGCCAGCGAAAATGCATCAACTGGGGACCAACCTGATCGACGAGTTGCTCTTGAGTTTACAACCCATGGTGGACTTGGGATTAGACTACCTGACGCTCGATCGTCCCGGAAATACCTTGTCCACGGGAGAACTGCAGCGGATTCAATTGGGACGGACCCTGCGTAGTGCGACTACGGGCGTGCTTTATGTGCTAGACGAACCCTCTGTCGGCTTGCATCCCGCTAACGTGACGGGCTTAATTAAGGCTTTTCGGGGGCTAGTGGCGCAAGGCAACTCCGTCGTGGTGGTTGACCACGATACGCGAATCATTGGCGCAGCGGACGATGTGATTGAAATCGGGCCAGGTGCTGGTAAGAATGGAGGCACCGTTGTCGACCAGGGAACGGTGACGGAGATTGCCCACAGTCAGCGGTCATTGATTGCACCATTTTTAAACGGCACCAGTCAACTGCGGGAACGTCCGCAGCTCAGTGAACAAGCGCTTTGGCAAAAGGGAAGTCTGGCGTTGGAGGTTCAGCACCGGTTTAACATTGACGATGTCGCCGTAAAGTTCCCTAAGAATCGACTGACCACGGTGACGGGGATGAGTGGCGCCGGTAAGACCACCCTGGTATTAGATAGCTTGATCCCCGGTATTGAGGCGGAAGTGGACCACCGTCCCTTGCCGACGCACGTCAAAGCCCTTGACCGAGCAGGAATTCGGCACGTGGTGAAAGTGGATTCCGTGCCGGTCGGAAAAAACGTGCGGTCCACGGTCGCGACGTATACAGATATTTTGAACCGGCTACGCAAGCTATTTGCAGCGACACCGGCGGCCCAAAAGCAGGGCTATACCAGCAGTCGTTTCTCCTATAACGTTAAGGCTGGCGCTTGCCCCATGTGTGGGGGAACCGGCCAGATCTCGTTAGATGTTCAATACTTGCCAGATATTACGGAAGTTTGCCCGCAGTGTCATGGTCAGCGCTACAATCGCGAAACGTTGGCGGTCAAATGGCATGATTACAGCATTGCCGATGTCTTGGCGTTATCCGTCGACGAAGCCTTGCCGATCTTTGCGGCTGAGGCTGGTATTTCGCAGACCTTGCAAACCCTACATGACATGGGATTGGGGTACTTGTTGTTAGGTGAAAGTACGCCCGCGTTGTCCGGTGGTGAGGCGCAACGACTGAAATTAGTTTCTCGAATCGGTAAACGTCAGAATGGGACGCTATTCATCTTTGACGAACCGACCGTAGGATTACACCCACTGGATATTCAACAACTGGTCAAAGTCTTTGATCAGCTGCTTCACCAGGGCGCGACGGTGATCGCGATTGAACACGACTTGGATTTAATTGCCAATGCGGATTACGTCATTGATATGGGACCCGGTGGTGGCATTAACGGCGGTAAGTTAGTCGCCACGGGGACGCCGCTAGCAGTCAGTGAGAATCCGGCCAGCGTGACTGGTCAATACCTGAAGGCGGAACTCGATTTATTCACCGCATAACTGGTAACCTAAACCAGTCGCCTGCGGCTGGCAGAGATTCCGCCTGCTGTGGGGGACCGCCTGCGGCCTGAGAAGCGGTCCTCCGGCTCGGTTTGAAACCTGACCAAAACCGTCAGTTTCCAAACGCATCCCACGCTGTAAGCCGAGAATCGGCTAACACCGTTGTCACAGCTGGCTCCATCTCTGCCCTCCTGCGGCTAAGGGAAGTCGTTGAGTTCTGAGTTAGCTTGAATGGATGATAAACTAGATTCAGTCGGCAAGGAGTTGACCACCGTTACGTAGCCGTGAGTGAGCTAAATTTGAGCTCAGCCGTGGGATTTACCAAGTGGCTTGCTTGGTAAATGGCGCCTTTGAGACGTGTTTCTCGGCTCAAAGCGAGGTTCGAGACCGCTCTATGGCTCGAGCCGTCCTGCCCACAGCGATCCAGCTCAAATTTGGCGAACGGTAAGGCGGCAGTTCCATCCATGTTGGCTATCGAAATCACTGTTAGAACCTAAATGTTTTAGTTAACGACGAAAAAGAGCGTCAGCGGAATGATTCCGCTGACGCTCAATTCGTTTAATTTAGAGTTTCTTACTAATACGATATTTTTCGCTGGCCGCGTGCCCAGTCTGACCGTTGTTTAACTGTGATTCAGCTAAGAAGATATCAAAGGAAGGTTCTCCCTTTTCACTCTTCACAACCAAAACATGACCGGAATCGGTGTGCCGCGCTTGGTAGATCTGCGCCGTCTGCACAGCTTCATGATAATCGTGAAAGTTACCAATTGAATCGCCGGGATTAAAGAGTACAACTTCATCCATCCTAATCATTCCTTTCAGGGCTAGTTGCTAATTTCATTATACCGCACTTGCTCTGAAAACGATATCATTTCACAAATTATGGTCCATCTTAAATGACAGCGCGGATTGTTCTGCGTTGGTACAGAGTAATTTTCCCGCTTGGGTCTCAATCTCCGTGGCAAACGTGGTGGCTGTGGTGGCGTTGAATTCTCCCAGCGTTGAAGCATTGGGGTGGGGCAAAGCATCTCCCACAACTAAGCGTTGAATCCCCAAGGCTTGCGTGTGCTTAAGAAAATTACTGATTTGCTCACGATTTTGGTGATAGTGAGCTTCACCGAGGGTCTCCAAGAGCTTGCCGGCCCAGTAAGGATTCTGCGGAGAGAAGGTTCGGTTGTCCGCGTGATAGCTGGCGCTGAGCTGATCGCCACTGGCGTAGAAGGGAACGTACGGATTAAAGGCCGGATTCCCGAAGCATTGCCAGATAATCCCGGCTAGACTGGGAATGACGTGGCGCCTAATTTGTAAAATATGGGAATTTTCAGTCCGTGACAGGCCGATTGCGCGGTAGAGGTGTTTCTCCGTGGTGGTCCCGGTTCCCAGCGGATCGTAGGGCGTCTCCTGATAGTGCGATCCCAATAATTCGGCGACGTCGGGGACGCTGATTTTACGTTCGGCGTGTCTTAGAAATGGCAGTTCCTGATCCGTGGGATTTTCGAAGGCACTGGGCGTAAACAGCTTGTGGCCATACCAGACGCGCGGGGTGTTGTAGTGGGCGTCAAAGGTCGATTGGGTGCCGAAAATATGGCGCGAATTGAACCGGTTACCATCGGGATTGAGGTGATTGGCTTGAACGAAGTGCCGGATGCCAGTGGAAGTTAAGAAGTCGCCGGGCCGGTCGAAATCAATGTCTTGAATCGCTAACTGATTCGCTACCACGGCGTACATGTCGTCAGGAATCCGTTGAGCAACCCAGTGGTGACCACTCACAATTTCCATGTACCAGACCTCGTCCGCATCACTAAAGAGAACGCCGTTGGCCTCCGCTGCCCCGTTGGTTTCTACGAGGTGGCCCAGCCGCTTGATACCGGCCTGAGCGGAGTCGATGTAGGGCAGAACGACGGTGACCATGGCATCCTCGGCGATTCCATCGCCGACCAGCGGATCGACACCGAGAACCCGGCTGTTAGCGTAAGCTGATTCGGTGGCGCTCATCGCCACGTTGTGGGCATTGATCCCGCTTTCAGCGTAGTCACCTTCGCTCGGATCGGTGTCCGGCACGGCGGTGTATTGAGCCGCATGGACGGGTAAAGTGGTGGTGAACTGATTGTTTTTGGACACAAACGTGGTGTCTTGGTTCTCGGTGGCCGGGTAGACGACCGCCTGTTTAGGCCAGATGGCGACGCCGTTATCCTCGTTACGGGCAATCAACGGGCTACCATCAATTGTGGCGTGTTTTCCAGCTAGAAATGACGTGCAAGCTTGGTGCGTTTGACGAAGCATAGGGGTTCCTCCTCCGGATAAAGTGCGTCAATTTATAAATTTTACTATAGCATATTTTAATGGCGTGAGGCGTTTGTCACCGGTTGGCGGCAATATTTTGCTAGAATGGGTTTTGGATAGAGTCATTTTAGAAGATAATGATCAACCAGCCGTGAGTGGTCAGTCCTAACTGAATCATGGCTGGCTTAATTAAAGGGAGATGTCGTAATGGAACATGGACAGGCGCATGAACATTCGATTGAACGGGAGCTAGAGTGTGTCTCACAAGTTCCCATATTTCAGCGTCTTTCCGCGGATCAGATGATGTCGGTCGCACAGGTTACCCGACCGATTCACGCGGAAAAGGGCGGAACTGTCTTTAGCACGGGGGAAGTCTCGCAGACGCTGTACATTGTCAATCAAGGGCAGGTACGGCTGTATCATTTGGCCGAGGATGGTCGTGAGCAGGTCCTGCGGGTCCTCAATCCGGGGGACTTCATTGGTGAAATCGCACTATTTACGGATGAAATTCACTCATCTTACGCGGAAGCCACCAAGACCACCGAGCTGTGCACGATTTCTCGCTCGGCGTTGACCGCACTGATTAAAAAAATGCCGCCCTTATCGATGGCATTGTTGGGCGCCCTAGCCGATCGACTTAAGGTCGCTGAACGCCAAGCAACCTTGTTAGCGATTCCGGACGCATTACCACGTTTGGCCGGTTACTTACGAGAACTCAGCGGTCATACCGCGGGAACCGTGGATTTGCCGATGAGTAAGCAAGACTTAGCGGCTTATCTGGGGATGACACCCGAATCGCTCAGCCGCAAGCTTCGTCAGTTAGTGACGGCGGGTATTATTGAAACGATCGGTCGCCGGCAGGTCAAAATAACCGACGCCACCAAGCTAGGGGATGTGGCCCCGGCCTAACGCATTTTCAGCGAACCGTTTAAGAATCCTTAATAATATGGTATTCCCGAAATAAATTTGCTAAAATGATGGGTGTTGTGTTTCATTTAAATATTAATGGACGACCAAATTAGACATGTTTTACTATTAAAGAGGAAAAAGGGGATACGCACATGTGTGGATTCGTTGGCTATGTGAACCAAAAAGATGTTCCGGCTACCACGATTAATAATATGGCAGACCGAATCAAGCACCGGGGACCAGATGACGAGGCTTTCTTCAGTGATGATCAAGCCGTGATGGGGTTCCGACGCCTATCAATCATTGACTTGGCTCACGGGAAGCAACCCATGTATAACCAGGACCAGACGAAGGTTCTGACCTTCAATGGTGAAATTTATAACTATCAAGAAATCCGGGCAGATCTACAAAAGCTCGGCTACGAATTCAAAACGGATGTTGATTCAGAAGTCCTCATTCACGGTTACGATGCTTGGGGTCCTAAGCTGTTGGACCGGTTACGGGGAATGTATGCCTTCGCAATCTACGATAAGACCAAGAACGAGGTTTTTGGTGCCCGGGATCATTTCGGGATCAAGCCCATGTATTACTACGATGATGGGAAGACCTTCCTGTGGGCTTCCGAAATTAAGGCATTCTTGGAACATCCTAACTTCAAGAAGGAATTCAATGAAGAATTATTACCAATTCATTTGAGTTTTGAGTTCATTCCTTCACGCGATACGATGTTTAAGAACGTTTACAAGGTATTACCAGGTCAATATTTCATTCACCGGGCAAACGGTGAAACGGAAACGCACCGGTACTACAAGTTCAACTACGATCACATCGACAACAGTCAAACGGTCGAAGAAGATGCCAAGAAGATTCGGGGAATCGTTGATGAATCCGTTAAGGCACATATGATCGCCGACGTTGAAGTCGGTAGTTTCTTGTCCAGTGGGATCGATTCATCCTACGTGCTGAACGAGGCTTCTAAGTTAAAGCCGATCCAATCCTTCTCCTTAGGGTTTAAGAACTCCAAGTATAGTGAATTGAGTTGGTCTACGGAATTCGCCAAGGAAATTAAGCAAAAGAACACACCGTTGTACATGACGGGGGATGACTATTTCGACATCCTGCCAACCATCATGTATTACATGGATGAACCACTGTCCAACCCTTCAGCGATGCAGCTGTATTACCTCTCCAAGGGGACGCGTCAGTCCGTTAAGGTGGCGCTGTCTGGTGAAGGGGCCGATGAATTCTTCGGTGGGTACAACACGTACCTTGAAGCCATTCCATTTGAACGTTACCAAAAGTGGGTGCCTAAGGGTATTCGCAAGATGTTGGGTGGCATCGCCGAGAAGTTCCCTCGTTTCCACGGTCGCCGCTTCTTGGTTCGGGGCGCACAGCCGCTGAGCGAACGGTACTACCGGGTGAACTACGTCTTCGACTATCATGATCGGAACAAGATCTTGAAGAATCCTAAACTGAATCGGGACGCTGGTGCCTACACGAAGCACCTGTTTGACGATGTTAAGGGCTTAGACGAAATGACGCAGATGCAGTACTTCGATATCAACACCTGGTTGCCTTATGATATCTTGCACAAGGCCGACCGGATGAGCATGGCGAACTCGCTAGAAGTCCGGACGCCACTGGTGGATAAGGAAGTGGCTAAATTTGCTGCGACGATGCCAGTTAAGACGCGGATTCACGCTGACGAAACTAAGGTATCATTGCGGACGGCTGCTGAAGCTGAACTGCCAGAACGGGTTGCCAAGAAGGAAAAGATGGGCTTCCCATCCCCAATTGCAACGTGGATTAAGACGGAACCATACAAGTCACGGATTATTGAAGCCTTCAATTCTGACGTGGCCCACAAGTTCTTTGATACTGAAGCCTTGATGGATATCCTGCGGGAACACATCAACGGTAAGTCCAGCATGCAAAAGATCTTTACAATTTACACGTTCATTCTGTGGTATGAAGTTTACTTCCCAGAAGAGACGACGGCGAAGACCATTGATTTGGTTCACCGGACCCAAGTTTAATATTTAGCGGGATGCCAGCGATGGCTAACCGATAACGCTCAAGGTTGCTATTGGACTCGTCCGCTAACAACCTTGATTGCGTTTTAATAGAAAAAAGTAGTTGTGAAGGGACGTTAATTCGTTATGGAAAATAATGGCGTAAAGTTCACCCCCATTCTGTTGGGGAGTGATTTCAACGTTTATGGAATGGCACGGTCGTTTTATGAGTTGTATCACGAACCCGTTCAGGCCTTTGCTAGTATTCAGCTGGCCCCAACGCGGTACACCAAAGTGGTCAATCTAGAATTAATTCCCGGGTTCGATGAGGATCCTGTCTGGATTGAGACCATGCGTAAATTGAAGGAACGGTACGCCAATCACCCAGAACCAGTCATCTTGATTGGCTGTGGGGATGGCTATGCCGAATTGATTAGTAAGCATAAGGCAGAGCTTGAGGATGTCTTTATTTGCCCATACATTGATTATGACAAGTTACGGCATTTAAATAACAAGGAAAACTTCTACAAGGTTTGTGACAAGTATGATTTGCTATACCCAGCAACACGAATCATCACTAAGGAAGAGGCCACGGCTGGCAACGTCGAACAACCTTTTGACTACCCAGTTGCTTTGAAGCCGGCCAACAGTGTCGAGTGGCTCGACGTTCATTTTGAGGGGCGGAAGAAGGCTTTCCGGATTCAAAGTGAAGCTGAATTCAAGGATATTGTGGGTAAGATCTACGCGAACGGGTACACGTCCGATTTGATCTTACAAGACTTTGTTCCGGGTGACGACAGTAACATGCGGGTGCTGAACGCCTATGTTGATCAGCACCATCACGTGAAAATGATGTGTCTGGGCCATCCATTGTTGGAAGATCCAGCGCCATCGGCTATTGGAAACTACGTGGCGATTATTCCTGAATATAACGAAACGATTTACCACAATATTCAGAAGTTCTTAGAAGCCATCGAGTTCACCGGTTATGCGAACTTTGATATGAAGTACGATGTGCGCGATCAAACCTTTAAGTTGTTTGAAATCAACCTGCGTCAAGGACGAAGCAGCTTCTTTGTAACCTTGAACGGCTATAACTTAGCTGACTGGGTTGTCAAAGACTATGTCAAGAATGAGCTGGTGGATGCGCCAACCGTTTATGGAAACCAAGACGAAGCCCAGCATGCATTGTGGCTAGGGGTGCCGGTCAAGGTGTTTAAGCGGTATACGCGTGAAAATGCCGATAAGGAACGGGCATTGAAGTTGATTGCTGCGGGTAAATACGGGACGACTTACCGGTTCGATCAGGATATGAATCTGAAGCGGTGGGCCTTGATCCAGTGGATGCAGCACAACTACACCGTGAACTTTAAGAAGTATTTCGCAGAAAACAAGGGGTAATTACCATGCAAAAATTCTTTACGATTATTGGCGGCATGGGAACCATGGCCACCGAAAGTTACGTGCATCAGTTGAACTTGCGGACACCAGCCCACGCTGATCAGGAGTATTTGAATTATATCTTGGTTAACCATGCGACTGTTCCCGACCGCACGGCCTACATTTTAGATCACAATCAGCCGAGTCCGTTGCCGAGTCTGCTAGAAGACATCCAGCAACAGAGTCAGCTGCGGCCGGCGTTCTTTACGTTGCCTTGCAACACGGCTCACTATTTTTATGAGGACCTGCAGGCAGCAACCGACATTCCAATTCTGCATATGCCCCGGGAAACCGTTAAAGAGGTTAAACGGCGCTATCCCAAGGCTCGCCGCATCGGGATTACCGGTACGCGAGGGACGATTGCGGATAAGATTTATGAGCACGAGGTTCAGGCGGCTGGCTTGGAACCCGTGTTGCCGACGGAAGCGATTGAGAATGAGACCATGGATTTGATTTACCACAGCATCAAGGAAAACAATACGGTTGATGCGGAACTCTATCATCGGATTATTCGCCAGATGATAGACGAACAGCATGCCGATGTGGTCATTCTGGGCTGCACTGAGCTTTCCTTGGCTCAGGAACGCGAACCAGAAACCACGTTACCAACGGTGGATAGCCAATCGGTGTTGGTTGATCGGACGTTGGAGTTGGCGTTGAAACAACGGCAATAGATGTGAGATATGTACAAATTTAAGTAGTCGAAAAAAGTAGCTCCTTGTTAGTGAATGTTGATGAGGGAAGATTTTGAGGGGGTCAATTCGTTTATGAATTGACTCCCTTTTCTGTACCTTGATTTTTGAATTTGAATTGAATTCTTTGGATGAAGGTTACCCAATTTCAATAGCCATAAGTAGTCTTTCTGATCTGCTTAATCCTGCGATTGACGTCTTCAAGAGTGCTGTTGGAAATTGAGTATGTGTCATATTTTGAATGATCTGCTTTCTCTAAATAAAGGCCATAGTGGTTGTCAGGAGTTGAGGACTGGCATGCGCAATTTCACTTAGTTATCATTGACAACAAAATTAGATGAGTGTACTATTAAGCCGTTGAAAGCGCTTTCGACAGAAAATGTTAACGTGTTCATTAATGATAACTTTATATTTATTCAAAAAGGAAGCGTTCCTTGTGGAAAAATCAACTAGTACTGCTACCGGTCAAAAGGGGAGTTTCAAGTATATTGTTGCAGTTGTTTTGATTGCAGCGATTGGTGGTTCACTCTTCGGCTATGATCAAGGGGTAGTTTCAGGTGCCCTCAGTTTTTTCAGTGTACATTTTAGCATGTCACAGGCTACTGTCGGTTTTGTCTCTGGTGTTTTGGCGTTAGGTGCAATGGTTGGATGTGTTGTTGCAGGTTGGATGAGTGATCGTACTGGACGGAAGCCTGTTATGGTTACTGCGGGAGCTCTTTTTACGATATCCAGTTTGCTGTTAGCTATATCTCAGACTGTAACTGTCCTGGTTATTGGACGAGTTATCTCTGGGTTAGCAATTGGAATGGCATCAACCATAGTTCCACTCTATATTTCAGAAGTAGCGCCAGCTAGACTTAGAGGAACATTGGTTAGTGCCAATCAGCTGGCCTTCGCTATTGGAATGACAACAGTTTACATAGTTAATGCAACTATTGCTAATTTAAATTCAACCGCTTGGAATACAACTATGGGCTGGCGGTTCATGTTTGGTTCTGGGATGGTTCCTGCCATCATTTTCTTTGTTTTGACGCCTATTATTCCGGAAAGTCCCCGATACTTATTTGGGCGTGGAAAAGATGACAAGGCACAAAAAATTTTGACTCGTATGAATGGTTCTGAATCTGCTAAAAAGGAAAGCAACACGATTAAACAGTCTCTCAAGGGAGAAAATAAAGGACTGCTTAGGGAGCTGTTTAAACCGGGCGTTCGTTTTGCCTTGATGATTGCGCTGTTAGCTGCGGCTTTTCAACAGCTAACTGGTACCATTGCGGTCGGTTATTATGCGCCTATTATTTTCCAAAAGACAGGGATTGGTACTAACGCATCACTAATTGAAACTATTGGTATTGGTGTTGTTAAAATTATTTTCGTGGCAATATTTATGGTATATATTGATACCTGAATTATTCACCAGAAACTCCAAAATCCCCATCAAACACATGATTCAAGTGCTTGATGGGAATTTTACGTTTTCACCTTTTAAGTGCAGAAAAAGAGCCTCAGCTCTG
>NZ_JAAXLK010000020.1 GCF_012641185.1 Levilactobacillus tujiorum | reverse complement strand
CGGTCCCACTGAGCATCTTCCAGTTCGTATCGTTTAGGTGTTGTCATCGGAATGCCTCGATTCGTTTTTCCTCAGATTATACCTGAATTTTTAGTTTTCAGACAGTCCCTAATCCAATGAAAAAAGTATGTTGCAACATATTAAATACATCCTGTTTAGTTGCTACCTCACTAATCAGAGCCGCATCTTCATCCTGTAATAATGGGTTATACGGAAATTTTTGACCATAGATTTTTGCACTATGGGCCGTAGTGTTGCGCAAAAATTGGATTGCCATAATCCACTCATAAATATATTTATAATAGTGTATGCTACTAAAAGACTCTGCCACCCAGTCCTTAACAATTTGAGGCTTTAATTTTGAAACCAGCATTGAAAACTGACCCAAAGTTAACTCTTCAAATAATACCCAAATAGGAATATCTCCACCATACTTAATTACATGATGCTTAATCATCCTATCATTTTTAATCTTTTTGGTTAATCCTTCCGCAAAATATGAAAGCATGAGCGGAATATCCTTCCTCTTTTTGGGATTATAGATATTCTCATTCAAATAAGCCAAACCAGCAGGAATTTTCTCCGTATCTTCGGCGTAACTGTCGTAATTTACGGAAAGAAATCTTGCTAAAGTTGTCTTTAAATACACCTCTACAGCAGGAATTAATCGACTTAATGACTCACGTAAGTAACGGTCAAATTTATACAGTCCAATTAAGTCTGAGTACGTAGGTGTAATTGCATCAATATCCTTCCGAAAAGCCGAAATTCGATAGTAACTAATCACTCTTAAATCTTCTCGTGCACATTCAAGCTCTTCATCGCTAAATAAAATATGATGAATATTATCCTGCAACTTTTCAATTAATTCATCAGTTGTCAGCGGTGGCTTAACCTCATTATTTTCTAAGTTAATATTCTCACTCAGCTGTCCATTAATATCTTTGATTGGGAAATGATAACCTTCTCGCGAAATATTTAAATCAAAATGAACTTTTTTCTGAGATTCTTTTAATTCAAAATCAACTTTTGCTTCATAGTCCTTAAATGGCCTATCTAATTCGTTGGCCGGAACCTTAATTTCAGCTTTGTTCATAAAATAACCTCACATACAAAAATGGCCGACCAAGTCTGCTCTCAAATTCATGAGAGCCTGGTCGGCAGCTATTAGTTAGTATTATACTCACTACTTTACATTTAGTCAACTTCTTAGCAACTTACTCCCGCAATCTACCTCCTTTTTAGACTGTTCTTCCTTCTTTTCGACCAACAACTTAATCCGACGAATAGTCGACACTGAGTACCCTGTCATAGCTGATACTTCCTTATATGTATGGGTTTGAAGTAGGTCATAGGCATTCTTTCGTCTAGCATCTACCCCTATCCTTGGGCGTCCTTCATGGTAATTAGGATTATGCTTCTTCGCATAGTCCTTACCAGCTTGAGTTCGCTCCACAATCTGGTCACGTTCAAATTGTGCAAAGGCCAACAGCATCGTCTGCATTAACCTACCGGACGCCGTATCATCAAACGTTCCAAGGTTTAAGACGTTAATCTTCACTCCTTCATCGGTCAATTTATCAATGACATCTAAGGCTTCACGAGTATTTCTGGCCAGCCGGTCTAGCTTAACGACCACTAACTCATCACCTACTCTGATTTTTGTCAGTAACTTTTCAAATTCTGGTCGTTTAACCGTTGTCCCCGTATACTTTTCGGCAAAGATTGCCTTATCTTCAATACCATAATTCCTCAGCTTTTCAATTTGGTCATCCAAGCTCTGTGACTGAGTTGACACTCGCGCGTAACCCATCTTCATATTTTTACCCCCTAGTTTATGACCTAAGTTTATGAACATCTTGGCTCTGGTCATACAATCAATCTAATCACCCATCTGACGGGCTTACCATTGATTCAAGAATTTCGGATATAAAGTCATTTCTAAACTGAACAGTTCTTGAACACACATGCTATTTCACATTGTCGCTAACACTGTTATATTACAATTACATTACGATTTCACCTTAAATTACACAGCTATTCCCATAAACGTTGATTTATCAACATTTGTGCAAACGATGGTTGCTGATATTACATTGTAATTCAATGTATTGGAGGTAATTCCCATGCGCAGACGCGAATATCAACAGGCACAACGACCTAATACTACCCGAACGATTGCAACTAAGATTTTAACTAAGATTCTTTGGATAGTCGTATCGACCATTATCACGAACGTCATAAATCAAATTTTCTAATCGAAACGAAAAAATGACTAGAATCTGGATTTCATTCCAAGTTCTAGTCATTTTTATTTTGCGTAATTTTGGTTACACCCTTAATTTACATGTCTTCAGTTTCATATCATCAGACTTAATTATCCATATTATTCAGCCATTCGTTAATCATGTCTAGCTTATCTCTATCAACACCCGCAGCATTATCAACATCTTTATTAGTAGCGGTTGAATACTCATACTCCGATTTATTTTCTGATTTAGATTTATTGTCCGATTCAGCGGCAACTTCTTCACTACCGTACTTATTTGATGTATTAAATTTGCGGTCAAATCCTGCCTTGATTTCAGATGTATCAATAAAGTTGGTTCTTGTCTCAATATAACCACTCTCAAATGACTGTACCGGACTGATTGGTTTGAAGTCCGGAGCATTGACAAAAAACAGCCCTTTTCTGTCCTCCTTCAAATCCTTCATGTAGTTAGCCATCTCTTGGCTTGGGTCAAGGCTATTCCACACGTTGGCGTTAGCATAACCGAGGAACCGACTACCTAACCCATCAGCTAACTTACCCAGCGCGGATTTTTGGAAGTTCTGGGTAATAACAATCATACTAACGCCACGCGAACCGTGCTCTTGGCTAATCTTCAACGCTAAGGCTTCAATTGCATCAGCCAGCTTAATCTTGTCGCCATCATCATTCTCTATCTTCGCGTTACCAGCACGACTCAGCGTGTTAGCATATTCATCCAGCACGACAAGAATCTTGCCCATTTTGGCATCAGGATGGCTCTTATTAAATTGCTTGATATTAATCGCACCTGACTTGACGAACTTATCGACCCTACCAGTAGCTATCTTATCAACTAGCACTAACATCTGATAGATGCTCTCAGGGTCACCCTTCACCATCATGCCAGCCTGTTGATAGCCATTTGATATGTAATCTTCTGGCTTGACTGAACCGATAAATACATCTGAATAATCGAAGACTCCCTTGCTATCCTGCAAATACAACAGCGTACTAATCATCCGATTCGCAAACGTCGATTTACCTGACCGACTGATACCTCCAATTAACGCGAACAGCGGACGGTCACCGCGTGGGATTGTCGTTACCACGTCACCTATCCTACCCCGACCAATCGTTAGCTGACCTTTTTCACCATCTGATTTCACATCATCGAACTCCATATGACTCGAATTCATCACTTTATTTAAGATGAAGAATAGGTAGAACGAACCGCTATCTGACGGTATCTTCTCAATCGTCGGTGTTACCCTAGTGTTAGATGCTACTAAGCCCAACGTCTTTCTGGCATCGCTGATGGTCGTACTACCATCTAGTCTCATCCGTAGCTTCAAATAATCATTGTTACCCGTAAAGCCCTCATTGTTTAAGTCCCAAGCGCTATAACCCAAATCATCGTGGTGAAAGAAAATGTAGGTCAGAATTTCTGCCAACTTGTTCGGTAATCCTCTTTGCTCTGCTAACCGGCTAACTGACCAGCGATATCGTACACGTGCTCTTGCTTGTTGGTCAGTTAGCTGTTGCTCTTGCTGCAGTTCTGCTGCCTCTTCAGTCTCAGCATATGCCAATCCCAAATTTTTATCTTTTTTCAAAATGTTGACTAAATCATTCTTCGATTTAAATCCAAACAATGCATCCAACGACTGGTAAACTTGGCCTTCGATTGAATAGAAATAACTACCTAACTGACTATTAGTCTGGGGTAATAAATAGAATTGAATAAAGTCATAGTCATCAACTGTCTGAACCTCATGGCGTTTGAACTCGTTATCAATCCTGAACGCAAGCAACGGGCCGAACACATTATTCTTCACTACCTTCAATCCTCCACTGTCATCAACGTGGGCGTCAAACCGACCGCTAACAGCCGAATCGCTAAAGAACTCCTCAAGCAACACAATCTTACGATACTGACGCATCGGATATTCACAATAAAACTGAGTGGGTGATATTTTCATATTTCCGAACTTATCATTCAGATAATCACGTTGAACAACCTTGATTATCTTAGGTCGATTAAGGCTATACAACACATTAATCATCAGGACGCCAGCCACTAGCATTATCATCATAAATGTGTAGTGGTGGAATAACGCGAATATTAACGACAGTGACAAAACACCAGAGTATATCAGTAATGTTATTTTTATCTGATGGTTTCTATCACGACCATCGCCAAACTTTACACGCCACTCATTATAATTTCTATTTCTGATTGATTTTCTGAAACTGCTGACCTGCTTTAAATACACAATCTTCGCAAACCAGCCAGCTAAGCTATTGTACGTCCAGCCTATCATCTCAGCCGCCATACCCCGTTCTTCTGGCTGGTTACTCTTCTGATTGGCTTTATTACCCGATTGCTGCTGTTGCTTGCGCTGAGCCATTAGCTGACGTTGCCGGTTGCGCTTGGCAATCAATCGGCGTTTCTCTTCCTCATTCATTCTCTTACCCCCAATTAACCTAACTAATCAATCTTGTAAGTGCCTTAACGACTTACGCACGTTATTACTAATCTCTTGGCTATGGATGTATCCTTGCATCATTCGGCTAACTTCATCAGCATCTTGGACTTGGCCAGCTTCACTAATATTAATCGGGCTTAACAAGCGGGAGTTAACCGCATGATTCTCATCTGTTGTCACCGCGTAGTTATCTATATATGCGCCTATGACCTGTCTACCGTTATTAGCCACGTAATAGACATCATCATTAGACCCGACCATCAGGGCACCTAGTTGTTTTATCACTGTGCTGGCAACCTCCAAATTGCTGAATGTTAAACAACAAATTGCATCCTTTACTTCAGCCATCTTCTTAACGTCAGTTGGTTGATTAATCAGCACAGCTTCAACAACCTGATATTTCTGGCTATCTATCCGAATCTTAAATCGTAAATTGCCATTAGCCGTAATCAGCACCGGCCCGGGATAGAATTTGCGCTCTCTAAAGTACCAGATTGACCGGCTTAAGTAGTACCAATCGTCTATCTCTTTCAGCTCATAATCCCGATTACTGTATACTGCCATACGACTGCGCGGAACTAACTTATAACCACTAATCCGGTCAACCTGCGTTTTGGGCACTGATTCCAACTTCTTAATCGCGCTGTAACTATCATTCCCAATCAGGTTCTGACGAATTTGTTTAGTCATAATACCCAACTTCATAAATAAATCAATCTGTTCACCCGGGCCAGCTGTTCGCTTAACCGTTAGATGATTATTGTCATATACCAATTTACCATTGGCACTTCGTTCTGGACTTGCATTTGACTGATTTGATTCACTCTGATTTTTCAAAAAATCAACCTCCTCTTTTTAACGCTGACCCCCCGTTGGGCCATCAGATGACCCTTTCGGCAGGTAGTTTATCCTTCTGCTGATTGCAATTAACCAATGGACAACTAAGCTATTATCTTAACCGATAGATTGACCAATACATTATCACTACCTGCTAGTTTGACCCTATTTCTATCCCTACTTGTCCTCTTGACCTAAATCTATATTGCTAGTTTCACCCCCCTTTCACTTTCAATCATCCTAGCTAAATCTGACAAATCCTCCTGATTTAAATCAAGCAAGAAATCAGGCTAACTAGGCACCATGCCTCTTCTCGGCTAACGTCATACTTAGCCTTACGTAGCACGCTGTTTCAGCTTTCTTACCCTCCTGCTGATAACCTATACCAATTCGAACTTGGGCTCATTTTGAATTCAGCCATTCTGATTTCATATCCTCATACTTAGTTTGTTGCACATAAATCCCATTGGATAGCCTAGCTACTACTTTATTCGACCATTTTATCGTCAGATTCAATCCTTAAATCGGCTCAATTTCATATCATCACACTTCTATTTATCCACCTAGTTACATTATATTAGCCATATCAGTGACTACTTCGGTCATATATTCGTCACACCTACATAAATCGGACAATAAAAAAGCAGGTCATATGGGCCTGCTCAATCTAACCTACTATTCCTATCTAATTCTCTTCATCCTCATCCAGTCCAGCTAACACAGCTCGTTGATGCTGCAGTTGCTCGTCCATGTCATTATCTTCGTCCTTATTAGTTGCTACCTTATCCGATGGCTTGGCTTCGCCTCTTCCTGTTTATTGACCCGGCTGACCTTCTTGGCTACCGTGACCTTACTCTGCTTTGGTTGCTTAGCACCATGATTTATGCTTCGCTGGACTCCACTATAGCCGACGAATCGCTCCTTCATTGCTTGTGCCTTTGCATATTCGCGGTTAATCTCTTCGATTTGCAATCCTGTTTCGTCAATAGAATAATTAGGCGCCACCGTATACTTCATATCTTCTAGGCTCCCCAACGGCTTCATATCAAGCATGCCCTTCACATCATTAGCCAGCCAATGACGCTCTATAACCTGATATTTATCAATATTGCTAAACGTTAGGAAGATAAGCCCTTGTTGCCGATTGGGTAGCTTACCCGCCATTTTTTCGATAAATAGCAACCGCTCAAGGTCAGATTTATAAACATAAACTCCGACGCTATTAGGTAATAAATCAATACTAGTCAGATTACTAGAATCAATAAAATGGAATTGCAGATTCAAATACTTCCCTGTATTACCAATGGGCCACATGGCAATCAGGTCACCGTTAGGCATGAAACGGACTTGACCCATTTGCACATTCAACTCTCTAATGGCGTAAACGGCCTTGGCTAAGTACTCATTCTTGATGATTCGATTAATATCATACTGACCGTCGCTGAACATCTTAACCTTAACGTTATTGACCAATCCTCTAACCATGCTAGTCTTAATGTTGCCAGATTCCTCCAGCGTTCGTAATTGACGTACTGCAGGTGAACCCATCAGATATGTCAAGCCTACCTTGCTGATTCCGCCTGACTCATTAATCAATCTCAATGCTTCATTACCCTTGACTGCTCGCTTGACCTTCATCTTCTTGGTGACAACGATTTGATTACTCTTCAATCTCTGCTGTAACTCCTCTAACTTCATACTTCTCTCCTCCACTTCAGCTAATCAATTTTATCTTCAACTTCTTTAATCCTTTAAGACATCCAAATCATAACTCTGGCTGACTGCCCTGTCTTAACGCCGTTATCAATTTAGCTAATGACTTGGCCAATGCCCTCAGCTATGTTTTCTTCGTTTCAACATTTCATCTATTTCAGTTAGTCATACTTGCTAATTGACCTGTTATTCCTATCATTTAAACGATTGCGACAAAAAAAGGTAGGTCACATGGGCCTACCCTAAACTTGTTGAACTGTTGAAGATTCACAAATTTAAAATATAAATAGAACAGCCTTAATATCAAAGGCGTAACTAAGAAAGATGTAGGATGGTCGTTTGCCACCTCTGCACAACAATTATCGCTCTGAACTAATTTAACCGCAAATTAAATCGGACTTCAAAATAAGAAAAAAGCGGCCTTTAGCCGCTCCTCCCTAGATATATAATATAGAAGTGCTTCAGATTCGTGTCCCGAAGTAAGCCCTTGCTTCTTGTCCTTATTGTTGCTCTGAATGGCAGTCAAATCAACCTTAATCTGATTTTTTAAATCAAAAGAGCGACCATTCCGGCCGCTCACACAAGGAAATCAGCTGGTCCTGTTACATAGGGTATGGCCAACCGAAATGGTATATGTACATAGGAGATACACAATAGATGGCTATTACCATCTACATGACTATTATTGCTCAATAACCCTGACCTGGCAACATTATTGGCACTTCCGCTCAACTTATCTTCATCCATTATTAATGGTCACATTTGGCCCCGCCCATACCCAATTCTCTTTGGTCGACCATCCTCCATTTTTATCAATCAACTGCCTATCCTATCGCGTTAATAACAGTTATTAACAGTTCATAATTCTTGTATCACTTTTATTAACCGTTATTAATGACCTCCATTGTTACCATCGTCCCTAGCCTAGATAGCCATCATCTTCTTGATTGATTTTGGGATTGCATTCTTCCGCCATTACCATTGCTGTTTCAGCTGGATTTTTCTGATTCATACTGGATTTAACATCAGCCTAAAGCTATCATTAAGTTAAATTAACCACTGGAGGTAGTCATATGAGTGCCTATGAAGATTCCAACCACCCTGGCAACTTCAAATTCAAATTGTATGTTAGCCCCAAGTTAGCGGCAGATGGTAAACGACACCAACTGGTGCGACAAGGATTTAAATCAATGGCTGATGCAGAAGCGGCCGAGGCACAGATGAAGGACGACATCGTCAATCGCTCAGATTCTTATATTAAGACGTTACCGTTTGAGCTTGAGTTCGACAAGTGGTACAAGCTGTTTCACAAAGGTGCTGCTGATGCGACCTTGAAGAATTATGCATATACGCATAACCGGATTAAGGCTTTCTTCGGCGACATGCGGCTTAAAGATGTAAACTCGAATAACGCACAAGAATTCATCAATAGCCTAGTAGATGAAGAACTCAGTCAGCAGACCATCAGTAAGGTATTAGGCCACTGTAAAGCATTCTTCAAACGGCAGATTATTAATCAGCTAATAACCGCTAACCCTTTTCTTGATTTACATTTCAAAGCTAGCAAGGTAAGGGAGAAAAGTGACGAGTACAAGTACTTTGCCCAGTATCAATTAGATAGATTAATGCCAATACTTATGGATAACGATGACAAGATGGACACCGCTAAGTATGCTTGTCTCTTCGACCTTGCCACAGGTGCCCGTCCTGAAGAATTGCTTGCTGTAAAATGGAACAAGATTGACTTCAGCAGTCACACAGTCACTTTTGACCATGCCATTAAGGTTAAGACTAGAGAATACTCAGATAAAATGAAGAACGATAATTCTGCTCGAACGATTCACATAGATAAGCACACCCTGCGTCAGATGAAGAAGCTTCGACAAATCCAACAGGATAACGACTACTATGACCTAGACGGATTTGTCTTCAAGAGTTATCAAACCAAGCAACTGATGTCGCTGGATAACCTAAATCATCAATTGACTAAGTTTGAGAAGTCAGCCAATATTCCGACCAATTACACCATGTATGCGTTCAGGCACACACATGCTTCCTTAATCCTCAGCAACTCAGATGGTGTTTTATCCGAGAGCATGTTATTATCAGCCAGTAAACGGTTAGGTCATGCTAGTCCGACCGAGACAATGAACACTTACTGGCACCTCTTCCCCTCTGACAGTGATAAGGCTAATAAACAGATGGATGATAAAATCGATTCACTCTTCAATTTCTGATTTTTGTCAGTTTGTTAATCAACCTCATCAACTCATCATTGTCGATTAACGTGGCCCCCTAGCTCGACCGGTGCGGACTCTTCATCATCATCACAACTATTTATACCTCAATGACGTTAAATGGCTTAGAAGCGATTTCTGAGCCGTTTTATTTTATCCTGATTTATCTCAATCGATAGTCAAGTCATCAGTTGGTCATCAATAGCCACAGTAATCAGGTCATCAGTTGGTCATGTCTACCCTTTTTAATGCCGGTCTATCAACGTTGATGCTAAGTCATCAATTGGTCATCAATTGGTCATCACCCAACTTCGCCCTGGTCATCAATTAGTCATCAGTTTTCTGGTTCGATTCTTACTATTGGAACCGAACCCATTAGCCAAATAAGGGTATACCAATCTAACAAATCAGACTGATTTTCCTCTTGTATATTCTAGTTAACAAATAGCCATATAATTAGCACTTTCATGACTTTAGTCACGCGTTAGTCATCAATTCGACCACTTCGCCCATCAAATAAGGGGTTAGGTCACCTTTTGAAAGACTATATATGAATATTTATAAAAAACAATGGATACAAAAATAGCAGAAACGCTATTATACCAACGTCTCTGCTACTTCTGTTTTTGCATATCGACTGATTCGATACCGGAGGTGGGGTCTGGAAACTCTTTTAAAATGCTGATAAACCGGCATTCCACTCTAGGTATAGTAGGAATTCTGTAGCATTTTTTAATTTTAATACATAGTTTTTAAATTAATACATCGAATTAAAGCACTCAAATAACCCCGCTCAGAATTATTTACTTTCTGTTCTCTTGTGTGACTGAACGTTCGTTCGTATAATGAGAGCTGAGGTGATTATGTATGAATCGATTTGCGATTAATGGCCGTATCGTATCTGAACCCAAAGTTCTAAAACTGTCTCCCCTACTTCTTTTCGTCAAAATTGAAGGCGATTCCGGTCATCGAATCAATTGCTTAGTTCATCAACATGGGCTTAATTTTCTTTATCAGGCTACACTCAATTCGCATGTCGCTCTCTATGGACATTATAATGATAGAAAACAATTCGTAATTAGCAAGTATGCGATCATATCTACAAAAGTAAGCGCATAGGAGAAAATATGGCGGTTAATAAGTTCAGCTCAATTAACTATAAGCAAAGAATAACAACTGATCGCCTTTTATCATAAAAAACGGTGGTGCATCCAATTGCTCAAATTTAAATTGAAAAACTCTAGTCATGTGTGACTAGAGTCAAATGAAGAATATAACGGCGTTTTCTACGGGTGAAATGAATAATACAAAAACAGCCAAGATAAAGTATAGCACATTGACTTCTCATGATAAATATACCTTGTAAAAAGTTTACACAAAAATGTTTCGGCAACGATTTAAAGATAATAAAAGTGGAATGTTGACAACAAAATACGCGAACAAAGCCAGCGTTCAAAATTTTTATTGAAAAATAGTCTTCTATCAGAAGAATCGAAAAGAGTTAGTGTCTATCACACTAACTCTTAACAGTTTTTACATCTCTTCGCTAATACCGCAACAATAGCTCCATATACCCTACTTTATATCATATCGCTATTTTTTCTTCTTATCACTCGATGACTGCTGCCGTTGCTGCCATTCATCCTTAGTTAGCATATCTTTAACTTGAAGTTTGACTTCAGTAACTTGATAACCGGTCATCGTTGTCACCGCACTACTAATTTTGCTCGTTACTTTTGTGAGAATTTCTTCGGCACGTTTACCGTATTCTAAGATAGCGTCTAATTCAATAGCCACCGTCTTTTGCTGATCGTCCAAATCAATATCGACTCCTGATTGTGGCCGATCACCTGCTGTTAGTCGATCGGATAAATTATCAATTAGATTTCCTTGTAAGCTCAACACACCATCGACTTCGCTGGCAGTCTTACCCGCAATTTTTTCCAATACCGTGTCATCAAATGTAACTATTTTCTTTGTTTCTGACTGTTTATCCATATCTATCGACTCCTCACCTATTTAATTTTAGTATCAGTGTCAACTGTTGAATTTGGTTTACCAGATGCTTGTTCCTGCCATTCCTGTTTACTCATCACATCATTGATATGAACTTTGATATCAACTACTTCTAATCCAGTGAATCGCTCGACATCTTGTTGTACACGCTGGCAAAGCTGATTAAAGATTTGGCGCATATCTTTACCGTATTCAACGGTAATTGTCATATCCAGTGCAACTTGTTTCTCACCAACTTGTGCTTCGACCCCTTGAGTTGGATCAGAATCACTACGAAAGCGATTTGTCAGATTACTAATCATACCGCCTTCTAACGCCAAAACACCATCAATATTACGTGATGCTAATCCGGCAATCTTCTTAATTACATCATCTTCAAATGTCAATTTTGTGGTCAATTTTGTGTTTTCCGTGGTCATAAGACCCCTCCTTAATTATCTTGACAAGAGTTGCTCAATCCGTTTACCTAGAGCTGACAGATCGATGCGAACAAACCTTCCAACCCCCCAACCCACTAGGCCAGCTGCTGCAACTAACAACATCGCGGGAAAGCTTTGAAAGACCCATACGAGTCCTAAAACTAGGCCCCATAGTGCTCCATATGCACCGTTGCTCATGGCACTACCTCCTTTACCTTACACAACTGATACATGCTGTTTTCTATCAACTGGTGATAGCTGAACGACTGGTTTGGTGACCGTCAAATCTAACTGCCGCTGTAAATAGTTTTCAATCACTTGTTCAGCCTGTTCTGCCAACGAGTCAATTTGATCTGCTGAACTAACCTGAGCCACAGCTTTCATTCGAACCCGTTTGTGACGTAATAATTTTATTGTTACTTGTGGGTCAATTACGCCAACTTGTTCAGCCAATTGTTGGCGTAATGCCTTTTCTATCGCAGCTTGAGGTACTTCCAACATTCCAATTTGATTAGTAAATTGCCATTGCTTCTCACGAATTGGTTTGAAGATGCCCATCATCATAAATACTAGACCAACGATTCCAACAATGATTACTGCTCCAGCCAAAGCATATTTTAACCAGAACATTTGAGTATAACTTACATCTGTACTCCATGCCGAAAGACCCGGGATCGGTAACCACCAACCGATTTGAAGGACAGCCAAAGCTAGTAGAATTAGGCCCAAAATAGTTAAAAGCACCTTATTCCCTCGTCGCATTGAATCACCACCTTATTTGGTCTTGCCACGCATACCAAAGATTGTTGAAACAATCAAAACCAAGATAATAGCACCTAAAATTGATGGAACTAAAGCCATTCCTGCTAAAGATGGTCCCCAAGTTCCCAGTAATGATTGACCTAACCAAGAACCAATAAGACCGGCTAAAATATTAGCAATCCACCCCATTGATCCACCTTTATTTGTGATAGCTCCTGCAATAACCCCAATAATAGCTCCAACAATAATTGACCATAGCCATCCAAACATATAAAAACTCCTTTCTGATATTTAATAATTCCCTTTCTCAAGGTAAGCTTAAACATTAGAAAAAAATGATGCAAGTATTTTGCCCATTATCCCACAAATTCAAATACAACATAGCCATTAGTTACAGCGTAATATCAAGATTTATATTGATATTGTACAAAAAAAGCGCCCACCCCCGTTAGGAGTGAGCGCCTTTTCTAAATCAGTAACGTACAGGTATATCTTGTACTATACGCTTATTTGACAAATTTGTTAATCTTTTTGTTGCCACTAATAAATAATCCATTAGCCAACTGAATCCGAGTTGTATCTCCATACTTGACGATCTTAGCGACATCAAATTCAGTGCCGGCTGGTTGCCAGTCCACAACTTGCTTAAGAGCTTTGTCCTTGTACCGGTGAGTACCGCGAACGGACTTTACTCGTTTGACGCCGCCATCAACAGAATAGTATAAGCGATTGACGTTGGCTTGGTTAGACGTGATATAGTACCCGTTGGCTAATTGGAACCGGGTAATTTTACCGTAGGTCACCACTTTAGCAATCGCAAATACTGTGCCGGTCGGGAAACTGTCTACTTTGTGCTTGAAGGCAACATCCTTGTAGCGATTAATCGGTGTCCGGGCATAGATCATCTTGGGATTGTATCGGTAATAGATGACCTTTTTCGGCTTAGCTGCCTTAGTTGCGGTGCCATAGTAGAAGTTTGAGTACATTTGGGATACATCAAACGTCCCATAACAACCTGGGAAGTGCATGCTTGACGTCCATTGCCAGCCATTATATCCGGTATAAAGCTTAAACCCGGACGGGTTATAAGGGTAGTTAGCCACCCAACCGCCACGGCCTGAGTTGTTCAATGGTACCGAATTAATCCAGCTGCCCATCGTATAGACGTCTGTCTTAGGATAGCCCATGCGATGAACTTCGTTGATCCAGGCCTTAACAATTTTAGAGTTCTGATTCCAGCCAGAGTTGGTGGCTTCAAAATCAAGTACGATCACACTGTTCTTGCCCAAGCCAGCCTTTAACGCACTCCGGGCTGCCATTTGTGCTTCGGCCTTGGCTCCTGCCACAGTAGTAAACCGTGCAAAGTGATAGCCGTTGACGTGTAAGCCAGCAGCAACCGCATTACGAATGCTTAGCTTGGCCGTTTGGTCAGTGAAGTACGTGCCTTCGGATAACTTAGCTATCATGGCTTTGACCCCATATTTTTTCATTGAGCTCCAATTGCTAACGGTCATGATTCCGTTGTTATTAGACGTATCCACAACATCATAATGCGGCATTACTTCACATCTCCCTCCGTAGTAGCCGGCGCTTCCGGCACATCTAAAGGTGCTGGTTCAGTGAGTACTGTCGCAGCTTGCTTGTCCAGTTGTGCTTGCTTATCTGCGAACGCTTGCTCTGTGTCCGCCAGAGCGGCATTATATTCAACCTGTTTTGCTTGGGCTTTCGTATCTGTTGTTGTCATCGACTGATATGCTTTTTCGATGGCTGCTGAAATAATTGCCGGTGCCAGACTATCATGACCAAATACTTTCATTTGGCCTGTTACATCAGCAACCGCCTGCTCACGTTTTTCTTCCCCTGGCATTTCATAATTAGTGGCCGCCTTGTTGACAGCGCTGAACGCCAATGTGTCTAACAGTCCCAACACTTCGCGTTGAGTAGCGGACTTATTCGCCGCAATCTTGGTCTTCAATGCCGGATTGATCCGGGTAAACCAGCCAACCAGGGCAAAAATTAAGACACCTAAGATACCGGTGTCGTTGAGTAATTTAATAATCTTCGTAAATTCATTCATGCTTTTTCCTCCTAAAGTTCACCATACCGTTCCCGGTACGCTTGATTCTCACGTTCTAAAGCGGCATTACGTTTTCGCAAAGCTTCATTCTCACTAACCTTCAAGGCAATCTGTTGGTTAAGTTCTTGTTCCATGGCATCTTTCTTAGCCTTCAATTCGTTCAAATCTTTCGCAAATTGTGCTTGATCACTCTCGCGTTCTTTACGAAGCAATTCGTTATCGGCTTTGACTTGTTCCATAATGTACTTCTCTATGCCCTGACGATCACGATCAGCCTGCCGTGTATCAGAGTGGTAGCCATGAATAACAGCCCATATAGTAGTTACGAACGTTCCCAATGCGCCTAAAGCAACTGCCCAGGACTTAATATCCATGTGTGTCCCCCCTAATCAACGTACCGACTAGTAAAAACAGCATGAGTAAGGCGAACACCCACGTTAGGTTAAACCGCACATCAAACAAGCCTCGGACAATAAAAGCCACTGATAAGGCCCCCATTGCCGGTGATAGGGCGACTAGGCCACCATCACGTAACAACCGCCGGTTGTGAAAGACGCCAACCAGAATAGCGAGACCACAGATAATTAACCACAATGAAAACCACCAGTCGTCAGCAAAGGCAAAGATTGCATGCTCAGCTGGTGAAGGTGGTGGCGGTGGTGTCACCCGTGGATCATCTAAATAGCCCTGATGAAACCAAATATACAAGCCGCCTATCATTGAAAACAAGCCAAAACAGAAATGATTCCAATGCGAAAAGGCCCGTTGAACCGGGCCATCTTTAATACGATGCATGCTTACGCCTCCAAAATAAAAGCACCTAGGCGGTAGTAGTATCCGTCGTCGGTGCCGTGTAATCCTTGCCTGTAAGTTCTTTGTACTGATCCGGTGTGATACACCAATTGACCATATAGCCAATGTCTAGGCCCCATGAAGCATACAATTTGGCGTCTTCAATGCTTGGTGCTGAAAATGGATTATTTTCCATGATGATTCCTCCTATTCTGCCTTAGTTGCAAGCTGTTTTTGAACAGCTACTATTTGTTGCGAAAGACTACCGAATTGCTTTTGAAATTGCTCTTGCGTAGTGACAAACTGTTGCTGGGCTTCTACTTGAGCCTTTGTGGCGCTTCCCAATGCTGTTTGCAAGCCTTCGATGGTTTTGTCCCGCTTTTCGGCTTGTTCGCCTTGCTGGTCAATCAATCCTTGCAGGTAATCAATGTCCAAATTGGGTAAGTTCCCTGGAGCTGTGACTTCTTGCGAATCATCACTCTTGAATGCGTACATCCACCAGTAGCGAGTGAAGTATTGAATCGAGGTAGTCGGGATATTGACTGCTCGTAATCCATCTGCTGGCTCAAGCGCAGGTGTGGTGTCCTTATCCGGAAACTGGTTGTCTGAATCTGGTTTTACGTAATAAATTGGCATTTCTTTTCCTCCTTAAATTAACTCCGTGTAGTATACTCTCCGATCATCATGATTAAGCGGATATAAGCTGACTGTGGAACTAGGTTTAACCTGGATCAAATGGTTACTTGTTGACGTAATAATTTTTGTTCCACTAATTTTGAAATCAGCAGCTTGCCCAAAGTTATTGCTTATTTCTGTATATTGAGTAGAAAAATCGATACTTGAAATTCCCTTAACGATCGACGACAAATCCATCAATGTAGTATTGTCTGAAAAAGTTTTATTTTCGGATTGACCAACCCCCAAGTAAAAGAAAGAAAGATACTTTTCATCATCATGTATTTGATAAATGATATATGATCTGAGCACCGCACCACCCAAATTAGCATCTGATCCAAAGTCTAATCTATGCCAAGCACTGTCTTCAATGCTTTTCAAATCGTCGCTGGTAGCGACTGATTTACCTCCGTTCACAGTGAGATTAGTAAAATCAGTAGGTTTAGAAACAACCCCAGTGTCAGGGTTGCGGTCAACCACGTTAGCGGCGTTAGCGGGTGTGTAATCTAGCTTATCCTGCTTAGCATTAACCTCATCAATGCTGGCAACTTGATTGGCTGGCTTACGCATATCTGAACTGTGAACAACAGCTGAATCGTTAGCTATTTGAGTATAATTTGCTTTACTTCCATCTAGCCAAACGTGATACATTACGTATACCGAATTAGAATTTATACCAATTAAAAAGCCTTCACCATAATTATTACCTTGTATATCAATAACACCTTTAACTGATGACATACCTTTAAGAGGATTATTTTGTACTGAACCACTTGCGTAAACTGTGTGGAGTCCTAATCCAAGGCTCGTTAAAGTGGCTGATAGGTCTTGATTGTCACTAGTTAAGCTAATCAATGGTGTACCATCATCACTGGTTACTTTACTCTTTTGCCAATTGGTAGTATCATCGGTCTTTACCTTGTCGCCAACCTGCGCGTCCGCATATTCCTTGGCCGACTTGAGTGTCGTGGCGTCGCCATCAGCGACATCCTTTGCAGTCGCAATGGCATTGCCAGCACCGTCTACCGCACCCTTTTCAAGCGTGACGGATTCCTTGAAGTCCGCTGGCTTGCTACCGTCGATGACGGTGGCAGGGATAAGGCTTTTTACATCGTCCGTTTTGACGTAATCAGCCAGTTTGCTATCAATCGCTATACCTATAGAGCCTTGTAAGTTCTTGATATCATCAAGATCAGTTGCGAGTGCATAAGCACTACCATCCATCTTAATTGTCACATTTTGTGAAGCTGAGTAGGCCTGTGTAATACCGAAAACAAACGATACGTCTGTTCCTTGATATGCTGGTAAAACAAACGGATCATTCCCTACGGCCACGGTTAGCACATGCTGGTCGGCAAAGCTGTCAATGTGTGCAACCACACCGACTAACGCCACGTTGAAGTCCTTGTTGGTCGTGTGATCGGTATTAGCAGAGTCTTGCCAATGGTTGGTAATAACTGACTTAACGCTAAACTGGTTGTCAGATTGAACCTTTGAGCTGATTCCGTACGTTAGTGGGTTCGCAAAGTCGGCCATAGTTAACGCTGAAATATCGGTTCCTGCTGTGATAACTTTTTCAGAAACAATAACTTCATCAATAATTAGCGCTTTTTCTTCTTTATCAGCTAACGCCAGCATTGTCGCGCCCTCACGGGTTAGACTTTTTGAATTGTATTCCAAGTTTGATCACTCCTCTCTAAATGTCAATGGAATAGGTTAGGCCAACGCTGTTGCCAACATTGACATCAACCTTGCCACTTGTTTTAACCTCGATTGCGGCTGGAACAGAAATATCAATTTCTGTAAATCCAGAAACAGCAACACCTATAAAGGCTTTTTGCTCAATTGGAACCGATAAGTTGACGAAGTTGACACGTGTGTCGCCTATGGCCGCACGTTCTAACTCAGCCGGTAACCGATCTAGCAGAAACATGTTTTTTACTTTGTTGTATGGAACATCCACCAAATCAATCGTATTTGGAATTCCAACCAATTTTCCAGCTGCGTTGTAATCACGGTCGCGCTTCATATAAATATCGGTGGGGTCACAGCCAAGTAGGTTTGCAGCAATCCGAATTAGATCGTTGAGTGTGCCTTTTGAATTGCGCACCATTGCGCGTGACAATAACAAAAATTTGTAGGTATCATCGTCCGCACCATTGCGCTGAATTCCTAAGTCATCACCTGTATTATCCAGTTGCAATCCATGTTGATTCACAATGGCATGAGACGAAGTAACCTCATCCATGTTTTGTCGGCGTACAAAACGACCAGCATCAAGGACTTTGATCAATTTGTCAAAATTGGTTCCCTTATATGCTGGTCGAAAATCGTTAAAAGTAGCCATCGAGTTCTTGTGAAATTCGGCAAAAGTCGTCCCATCAAGCAACGTGTCGTCGTCATTAAGCACTAGCCGTCACCTCCAACGTGATGAGTTCATCCGTTGAGTTAGCGAGTTGATAGTCGCTGAATATAATGTTTTCCGCCCCCATGGTGTCCCCGGTTCCAGCAGATATGGATTCAACATAATCAACTCCATCGATTTGATAAAGATAGCTGTATAGCTTGTTGATAATCACTGGCGACCCCATCGCCAAACTACCAAGATAATCTAAAACAGATTGCTTAACAGCATCTTCGTCAATGCCACTGGACGATTGAATTTTAATATCAAATTTCACGTTAACCAGTTCCTCTTGGTCAAATCGTTCGATAACTTGATGTCCGCTGTCATCAATCGCCGTTCCCTGAGACTTACCGACAAATAAGGTTTCACCGCCAGCAACATCCAATATTTTTTGGGCTATTGCATCAGGGTCACCGCCCATAACATAGATGTGCATTGAATGTGGTGGATTTCCATAGCTATCAACTTCACCATCTGGATTGCGAATAACTTGCGCGTCACTAACACCCGTAACGTTGAGCATTGCAACCTTTAATCCATCCTTTGTTCCGTTTTCAGCAGCAACCTCGTTCGGCAAAATTCGCTTCCGAAAATCATAGTCCTGTTCAAGGTCAGCACCACCGACCGCCGCCGTTGCATTGTTGACACCAAAGATATCCTCAACTGGTTCGGCCTGTTGGTTGATGGTATTAGCATCAACGTTGACATACTCAGCTTCGTCATCAGAATAGACCAGCAGCTCTGTCGTTCCATCTTCCCCAATTTGGGTATCATAGGCATTCAAAAACTCTGTACCATCTGACGTCATGAAGCGGGTGTCCGCCTCAATCAAGTAGCCTGGGGTGCCCGTAACCTGTAGCGTTGCTTTGGCCGCTTGTGACAGTTTTCTCTGTAATCCATAGTTTGAAGCTAATCGGTCTAAGCTAACACCATCTGCCTGAGACGCATAGCCAGAATCGTAAACCATTTCCAATTGCTGGTCATCGTCAACATCATCTTGTGCTTCTTTCATACACAGCTTTCCCCAAGGAGAATGCGGTGACAAATCCGTTTCTTGACCTAGCCATGTTTTGAAGCGGGTTTGCTCGTTTGCCAACGCTTGGTCAAGTGTCAGTTCTTCCCAACCATTATCCGTTAACGGCATCTAAACTCACCTCCGCTGTTGTATTTTGTGGAGTTCCAACATCCCCCACAGTTGAAGAATAGGCGATATTAAAAACCGCAACACCTCGCTTATAATCAGGTGCTACGGTTATATCATTTACTGCTAAGATTCTCTTATCCTGCATAATGGCCTCGGTCGCAGCCTCCACTGCCATCTTTTCGTCAAAGCCGCCAACCAGAAAAGACATATCCATTCCAAGCTCATCTTCATTCAAGGCAGTTCCTTTAGGCGTTGTTAGTAGTGATCGCACCGCCTGCGCTAGTTCTTCAACACCACTAATTTCAATGGGGTGTCCGCCGTTGATGACAAGGTCTCCTGTGACCTCATCGTATAAAAGATCAGTCGCCACTAAAATCACCTGCCTCTGCAATCTTACCAATGACTAACGAATTATTAACCAAATGCGGTGTTTTTGTCATCTGTCGGAACTCCCCATGACCGTTATAATGGGTCGTATCATGATCTAATACCAAGCACCCAACGTTATCTCCAACTTTCAAATTAACTTTTGGCGTTTTCCCGCCAATGCTAATTGCTGGAATCATAACTGGGACACTTTCGACAAGCGCCTCTTTTTTATTATCGCCAACCGTCAAAGCTAAAGGCTGTAGGCTAACCGTTGGTGGGCTAATCTTGGTGACTTTGGCAATATATGCCACGTTAACGGCTTGTGCGATGTCAGTTCCAAATAGTTTTAGAAGAACTGTCAGTCCATTTTCGCCTTTTTTGGTGTTACTAATGTTTTTTACCATCGAATCACCTACTTACTTTTTTTATTTTTAGCACGCGCCGTCCGCTTTTTCTTAGCCGCGGCTTTCGACTTTTTATCTGCCTTAGCCTTAGCTGTGCGGTCAGCCTTTTTCTTCTTATTAATCTTCTTAGTCAATTTGGTTTTGTATTCCGAATACAGTTCAACAATGACTTGCGTTGATGGCGCGGAACCAGATTGAAAAGAATTTGACCCACTCAAAACAATTACCCAACCAGTAACTGCTTTTGACTTCAAATGAAAAACATCCCCTACCGCTAAGCTGCGGTACAAGAACGTTACTTGCCATTGGGCCACCTTTGAATCGTTATCAGCCTGATACTCCGGTTCTTCCAGCAATCCCGTTGTGTAGTCAATATATAGGTTTAATTTTCGTTTAGAATCTAGCTTTTCCAGATAAATTGCATCGTTTCGATAGATAATATCCGTATCACTATCGCTGGCAATCTGTTCTATTACCTTCATAGGTTTGGACTTTGCTGTATAACCATTCGTATACTTGCGGTCATAATTTAGGTTGACCTTAGCCAGCTTGATTCCCGATTCCTTAGCCACCTTTTTAACGATTGTCGAGGCCTTAGTGTTTTTCTTAAAGCTCAGATACTCATAGCTCTTTTTGATCTGATATTTCTTTTTGTTATTAAGCTCCTTGCGCTGCTTGTTATAAGCGGACCGCGCATTGGTCGCATAGCTCTTTTTTTTGTCACTATAATACTTGTTTTTTGCAGTAACTTCTTTCTTGCTGGCATGTGGGTGTTCATCAATCCACTTGCGCCGAGCCGTATTCATTTTCGAATTGTAGGCGGTAATGGCCTTATCCAAATCTTTTTGGCTGGCCCGCATGCGGACACGTTTGGATTTCTTGACCTTGACCGCTTTTAAATTGTCGTATTTTTGACCATCCGTAATGTCAAAGGTGACAACCGAATCCGCTGCGCTCTCTGTTGGTGGCGTCACAGTTGAAATCTTATCATCTACTACTTGATGTATGATGTGGGCTGTATCATCGGCATTATACCAGCCAGCCGTTAGCCTTACCCGACGCCCTTTTTTAAAATAATTGGCATGTGACTTGATTAAGTTGTGAATACTGATTTCAGTATTACCGGGAGTACCCTTAGACGTGTAAGTCTTGTTATGCTCAATCAAAATGCGGTATGGCGCCCGCGCCCGATAAATCACTGTAAATGTTTCCTTACTAGATATCCACACCGTTATTTTTTGATAAAAATGGACCAGCTTCATTAATCCTCACCGCCTACAATCTGATCAGTACCATAGAGATTAATGGCATCATCATCGCTGATGGTTTGATCGGCGGACTCAATTGATTCTTCGTCATCATCCAGATCATCGTTAAAGTCAGTTCCCGAGCCATCTGCATCTTCATCATCGTCCTGCGGTAAGAAAATAAAAACGGGGCTCTGAAACGTTGCCCCGGTAACCTCGTGCACTTGATCGGATTCATCATAAGGAATCGCATAAAAGGCCGGCAAACGTGGCTCACTGATTGTGCCAAAAACCTCCATGCCATACATCAATTTTTCTCCAGTAATGATTGGAACCATGTTTTCATCAAATATCGACATATAAATCCGATCGTTTTGCGCATTACGATAAGCCTTAAAGTTATATTTAACGCCATTGAACTCCTTTTCAAAGGTTTCTTCGGTATCATCGCTCAAATCAACTAAAATCCGATCGTTTTCGGCCATCAGTCACACCCCCTTAATAATAAATCTTTGCGCCAACTGGAATCTTAGTGGCCGGATACTTGTTTTTCTTTTCAATGGTCGCTAACGACACCCCAGTTTTAACGTGCACCGACCAATAGGTAGTGCCCTTTTTTGCTATCACATATTTCTTTTTTGACTTAGTGCTAGTGGATTTTGTTGTGGCCTTAGTCCCTGTGTTTTTGGTGGATTTGGCCTTGGCCTTCTTGTTGGAGTCGGCATATTCGACTTCTTGTAGAGTAATTGACAAGTTAATGATATTTTCACCGCCAGTGCCTATTTCGTGGCTATAGTCTGGTGAAAAATCGGAAATATTGGTGGACATCATGGTGTATTCGCCATGCCATTCCAAAGGCGTGTGGTTCTTTTCCCAGCGCTCTAAACGTTTGGCCTGTGTCTTTAACCCTGCTAGATGTGAATTACCACCATCACCACCTAAGACGCCTTGAACAGCAACCGTTGTTGGTTGAGTCTCGGCCGAGCCAGCAACTGTTCCGCCCTTTTCAGTTGGATTGGATGTTAAATTGCTACTAAACGTTGGTTGCTCATCATTAGTGCGGATAAAAACGTACGATGTAGACGCCCAAGGATACTTCGGCATGATATAAGCCCGTTCACCCCAATATTTCGATTTCTTCATCTTGGTAAGAATCTGATCCTTATAGACCTTTGAAGCCTCTCGCGAATGCTTGTAGTTCTTCGTTTTAGCCTTGGCTTTAGTCACTGCCGTTTTGGCGCTCTTAACTTGCTTTTTGTTTGTGGCTACAGACTTAGTCAGATTTGTAATCAGCTTCTCTTTTTTTGTTTTAGCTGATCCGCTTAATTTACCAACTTCTTTTTTTGCAGCAGCTATTTTTTTCTGGTTTTTAGATAAAGTTTTGTTGATCGACTTTAACTTTTTCTCAGCAGCTGCTTGTTCCTTCTGGTACAACTTTTTTACAGAAGTTAAAGTCGTATATTTTTTGGTTGCCACAATGTCACCTCCCATAATTTAATAAAAATCTATGTATGAAAAAAGAGCTTTACAGCTCTTTAATCAGTTAAATGCATATCACGTCCGGCCTGTTGTGCATACTTGGTCAGAGCTTCATTTACCTTCCGATCAATAACTTTGCCAATACTATCAGCCGCATAATCAGCAGTATCTTTATCAACTGAGCCGTTGAAGTTAACGGTTGAATTAATAACGATATTAGGCTTAGCTGGCTGAGCTGCACGACTATTAGTAGAGACTAACTGACGCATAGCAGCGACCGCCTGTTTAAAAAGCGATTGATTGCTAGACTTTCTAGTCTTAGCGCTCATGGCACGATCAAGCTGACCCGCCAAACCTTTGCTGCTAACCTTAGCCCTTTCGTGAATGGCGCTACCAATCAATCCATCGGCGGTTGAACGCTTAGGATTGATGGCAACCTCAGAATCCTTTTCACCAAAAATGTTTAGCTTGCCACTCTTTGACCAGCCACCATTATTGTGTAAAGCCGCCTCCACTTTTCTAGCGCCGGCAACATGTTGCGCGTTGTACCCACCACGTTCCCATTGGCTAGAAAACTTGTTAGCAAGTGATGCAACAGACCCCTTGCCACGTAAAACGCTCTTCAAAACCGAGCTATCCGAACCATCGCCATTCAGCGCAAAGCTAAGTTGAACGCCAGCATCTTTCCAGCTCTTGCCCTTTCGCTTAGCATAGGCAATTAAGTTAGACTTCCGACCGCCTAACCATTGACCAAGACCACTAGCTCCACCGCCGGGATTGATAGCATTTGGATCAAGGCGAGATTCAAATTCCCAGTTGCCTAGGACAGCTGCGATACCAGCGTTTGTTGCTGATGGGTACATGTCCTTAATAGCCGCCGCTAACGTTTTCGCCCGATGAGCCATGCTTCCAGACAAGCTTCCAACATTCGCATCGGATTCTTGCAGATGCTTTTCAATCCACTTAGATGCTGACTTGCCAAGCTGACTCTTAACCAAACCAGTTAGCTTACTATTTTTCTTCGGCTTTTTAGTCCCTGCAACATTGCTTTTTAGCTTCGTTACATCCAGCCACCCAGCAGAACTAGAACCACCGATTGACCACATAGGGTGTGTTGTTGCCCCAATGTGAACGTGAGTTCCACTAGGACCAAGTTTGGCAATAGGTTGTCCTTGCTTAACATGGTCACCAGTATGGACAAGAATGTCTGCGCCAGAACTGGCTTTTCCATTAAGTTCCTGATAAATCAGGCTTAGCTTGCCACCCTTTGTGGTGACATATTGGCCAATTCCGTTGCTGCCTTCCCAACCACGTTTGTGACCACCTGCTCCGGTTACAACTGCGTCCTGTAAGGCATGAACAACTTTGGAGCCAGAAAAGTCAACGCCATCGTGGGAGCTAAAACCACCAGCAACCTTGCCACGGTTTCCAAAGCCAGATGATACAGACCATCCGGAACCCGGAGAACGTAGTACAGGGCCGCCACCACTACCAACAATAAGGCCTTGAATGTATCCCCACATGGCATTAGACCACTTAGGGCCAACCGACTTAGCGGCGGCCTTATAAGTACGACCGATGCCTCTTTGTAGGATTGATCCACTCGGCTTTACATTAGTGGCAAACTCGTCATTATAGGCCTCTGCCGGTTGCTTAGCATTCGCCTTAGCAATCTTGCGAAGTTTGGACTTAGAAACACCAGTCCCCTTAGCAAAATGAGGTAAGTAGGGTTTGATCTGCTCAACTTGTGAGCCATTAAGCACTTCATCGCCCTTTTGCAAAGGAGTCAGCACATCGTGCCCATGAGGTCGTAGCAATTGGTCATGACGGACAACTAATTCTTGCCGTGGTCCGGACTTGGCATCATTTAATACCGCAATCCGGTCACTTGCGATTGGTCCATGAGAACCGCGCGCATAATGAATTGGTTTTAAGACTTGCTTGTTACCACCAAATTGTGCCAAGGCTGAATCAATTCCAGAAAATCCACCATTCAACGAAGAGATAGCCCCAGCCATCCCCTTGTGGGCGTACGGTTTGAGCTTGCCAAAAACATCACCAAAGTAATTAACTAGTGACTTCCAGCTTGAACGCCAGTCCTTGCTAATGTCATCAGTAGTGTTAGAGAGATTAGACTTCAACCACTTATATTTTTTCGAAACGCTCGCTGTCGTATCCGAAACTTTATCAGTGGTGTCAGACTTAATCTTTCCAAAGTCAGACTTGCTGGACTTTTTGAATATCGAAACTGCACGCTTAGAACCCTTGAGTTCCTTATCGTACTTTTTCTTAGTTCCCTCAATCCCAGTCTTGACCTTTTTACCACTAAGCGCAGGAGCTGGCGACAAGTTAATCGTCCCAGAAGCAAGATGCACACCGCCCATTGCTCGCTTAGTATCACGTCCGTTAAGCACGTGCGTACCTTTACGCAACCAAACCTTCTGATTCATGCGCTTAGCAATGAACGATTGACCTGCCGGTGGAATAATTAGCTCCTTCGCACCACCATCATTGACCGTGGCCCACATTGAGTGTGGCAACCCATGAGGATAACGATCAACAGAACCAGAAGCAAATGCCCCTGCCATGCCAAAACTATCCTTCTTGGGCTTCTTAGCAGTACCGTTTTGTTTAGCAGCGGCATCGGCTAATTTTTTCTTTGGGTTGGTATTGTTTCTAATCGCCTGATAGCTAGACACAGGCTTTTTAGCATGCCCACCGAATAAACTGGCATTCTGTTCGATAAGGGCTGGAATACTATTGCCAACATGTTTGGCAGCCGTGCTAAAGGCGGCAGCAGCTTCCCCGGCTTCCTTCTTGGCGGCAGCGACAACATCGTGACGTTGTTGTTCGGCCCATTTCACCGTACTCTTATACTGATCGTGTGCTTTGTCTTTAGCTGCGTCTCGCTGTTTTTGGGCTTCCTTGATAACAGCCTTACGCTGCTTCTCGGATAAGCCCGGCAACGTTTCAGCTAAATTCTTAGCTTTTTTGTAACGTTTATCGGCCGACTTAACCTCAGCGTTGTAAGTTTTCTGAGCCGTTTTGATGGTCTGCTTTTCATTCTTCTTACTAGAAGTAAGAATTTTGGCATAACCGGCAGTAGTTAGATGAGTGTTGGAAGACATCATCTTAGTCATGATTGCCTTCTGTTTAAGTGAACCCTTGTCGGTCAATGAAATAATTTGCCGATTGACCTTATCAATGGCCTTTGCACGTTGTGTGCCACTCATCTTATCGTTGTTCAAAAGCTTATTAAGCCCTGATCTAAGCGAAGAAACCCGCTTTTGAACACTACCCTTTTCTTGGCTATACGCGCTATCGGCAGCCTTAACGTTTAATAATCCTGCCTTTTTTAAATAGCTGTATCCCTTTTGGTCGTTGCTAAGCTGTCCATCAGCTCGTTTTTTGGCAAGGTTATAAAGCGAATTATAGGTACCTCGCAGCTTTTTCGTAGTCTTACCGGCCGAATTGGCCCACTCGATATTACCTTGCTGTTCCAGCTTAGTAGCTTGCTTGATGTACTTATAATTTGATTTGCCAATGTTAGTTTCATTCCACTCGTCAGAACCTAACGTTGTCTTGGGATCAGCCTTGGGTTTAGGCTTGGACTTTTTTCGACTGCCAGAGTTGTATACATCTCCGACTCCCGGCACGTACATGCTGTTCTGCTTACTTTGACTAGTAACTGCATGCTGAATGGCTTTACCTGCTTTAGAACCAGCAAATCCTCCAGCTGCCGCCCCGGCCGCGCCTCCAACAACTGTACCAACGGGTCCCAAAAAGCTACCCAGTGCGGCGCCACCTTCCATTCCAGCGAGGGTTCCACCGAAGTTTCCAATTTTGCCGCCAGCATTTTTCTTGTTCATCCCTATTAGGGAAGTAGCTGATAGCGCCACATCAAGCCAAGGAATTGACCTACCAAAATTAGCTAGTTTGGTTAGCTTAGTTGCCGATCCAAGATGCTTTGCGCCTGCAAGAGACACTTTTTCAGCATCTGTAGCTAATCCAGAGTTTCTACCCACAAAACGTACTAGTCGATTATCCTTGATAGCCGAAGCCATTCTGCCTGATCTACCAAATAATTTTGTTCTTGCTAATCGTTCCGTCCTGGTGCCAAGTCGACCCATTCTGGTTTCACTTTTACCACCAATCGGTAGAGAACTAGCGATATCAGCAACATCGGCAACGGCGTTAGAAGTGGCGCCACCACGTGAAGCTGCACGGCCACTTCCAAATAAGAAACTTCCAGCTTTACCAAGCAGCTTAACACTAGTAACAGCCGCAGCTAATGACCCACCAATGGCGGCAATATAGCCCGCAGTTGTTTTGACTGGTTTTGGCAGCTTAATCAGATAGCCAAGAAGACTATTGGCATATTTCAACGCCTTAGTGAAGCCCGGCAATACGTTTTTAGCGAAGCCTTGCCCCATAACGTTGAGATATTGCTTGGTTCGGTTGATCTGGTTTTGCCAAGATTTCATGTTCTTTTCGGATAAATTGGCGATGTACCCATTGCCTTTTTGATCCTGAGAACGCTCAACCTTTTTGGTCAGGTTACCAATTTGACCAGTGTTCGCCATTAAGAAGTTACCAGCTTCTTGACCGGTTGCCCCAAAGAACTTGTTTTGAAACTTTAGTTTTTGGGATTCCGATAGCTTGCTGGTTTTGCTATTCAAGTAATTCAACAGCTTAGGCAGTGATTTCAAGTTATGGTCTTTGCCATAAAACTTGCTGGTATCAATGCCGTATTCCTTGATGGCTTGGCCTTGCCGTGATTTGAGGGAAGTGTAAGGCGAAGCAAAGGCATTCAAAACCTTACGCAGTCCTGTCCCACTAAGGGTTCCGTCCAAACCGTTGTTGGAAAGGACACCTAAAGCCGAAACCGTGCTGGCAAGCGATTGGTTAGTAGAATGAGCCGTCCCACCGGCCATGTTTAACGCGTTACCAATTCCGGTAAAATCAGTGGCCGTCATATCAGCGGCATACGCCATCTGATTTAAGACTTTGCTGGTATACTTCCGCATCTTGCCAATGGAATCCCCAGCTTTGGTCTTATAACCAAACTTTTCAAGTGCAGAGGCACCATAGTTAACTACCGACTTATAATCATCACCAGAGGCACGAGCCGCTTGCAAGAATGACTTATGGGACGCAAGTTCCTGTTTACCAGAATAGCCACGCCGGATAAGCTCTTCGCCACCACTTGCCATGTCAGACGGATCGACACCATACTTTAGTGCAAATCCGTTGTTTTCTTTCTGCATGGCCTTGGTTTCAGCCTTTGAAGCCCCAAGTGACTCGCCACCAGTGCTCAGCAAGTTACGAATGGTCGTATACTTATTTTCCAGCTCAGTAGCTTGGTCGGCGGCTTGCTTAAACGCCGCCCCAACTGGAAGTAAAGCCATAGTGACCATGCTTCCCATGTTGGTTAGCTTGCTACCCGAGGTATATAACCGGTCAAAACTACCACGAGTCTTTGCGGCCCCAGTACGAGTCTTAGCAAAGGCACGTTCACTCTTGTCACCCATTCGTGTGGCAGAAGCACCCACTTGACCATTGGTTCGTGAAACCGCGGTTCCAAGTTTATTAGTAGCAACGCGCGTTTTGTCTTGAGCGCTAGTGACTTGATCCCAAGACTTAACAACGGATTTAGAAGTTCGTCTGGCCTCATAGCCATACTCTTTCTGTCCTCGTTTGGCACTGTCAATCGATTCACGGGATTTGTCGGCAGACTTACTAATTCGTCCAAAGCCATTAGCTGCCTCATTAAAGGCACGCTGTGGAATCATTGCGTCCAAAGCACGGTTGACCTTATGAGCACGTCTTTCCATCCCGTCCATGAGCTTGTTAGCTCGTTCAAGTTTGGAAAGATCACCTGCGACGCTAAAGCCAATCGTACCGTGACGAATCATCTTATTAGCCACTAATCATCCGCCCCGCTTCCGCTTGTGCCTGGTTCTTAATGCGCTCATTCGTGCAATAGACCATTACAGACAGTTCAGGAATCGTGAGTTTGTCAATATCATCGAACGTTAGGTTAACGGCTCCCTCCATGTAAGCGTACCATTTCAACACATCAGGATCGTCTGAATTTAAATAGGCCTGAACAGCCCGCTGACTCAGACTAGTTGAGCTTGCCTGTAAGAAACGATTCCCCATTATCCATCAGATAATCAAAAGTCTTGTTCCGGTCTGACTGGTTAGCAGCATCTTCAAAAAACTTCATATCAAGTGGTTCATGAACCTTACCGGCCACTTTTGGTGTCCCAAATAAGCCTAATAGCGCTTCGTGATAAGTCCCTGGGGTATCACGCGTGACACCATTGATAAGCCCATAGGAAAACCCATCTAAGTTTTCTGCTACCGTTCGACCAGGCCAATTGAAAGGAACCTCAATCTTTGTCCCATCAGATTCGGTAATTTTGAAAGCACGTTGGTGGTTGGTAACATCTTCAAATGTCCCGTCCCATTTTGGCTGATCCTCGGTAACTTCCTTACTTGCTACTTCTTGATTCTTAGTTTCCTTGGTTGCTGCTTCATTCTTAGTTTCGGTCATGATAAAATTCCTCCTAATTTAATTTTGTGCAAAACAAAAACCGCTCTAGGCGGCAGGTTCAGCAATTGCTTTTGGTGTATTAAATTCGAGCTGCCGTGATGGTGCATCACTGCCAACACCAACGGGTGGCAACTTAGGCAGATATGCCGAATCAATGTGGACGTGTTCAACCGGTGTCATGACATCGATAACATGAGTATCCGCTGGATCGTAGTTTTTCAAAATCGTCAGATAAACTTCATCCAAGGCAGTCAGGTTAAGCTGGAACGTAGCCGACCCATCGTGATGGATAATTGTAATCCCATGCCCAAAAATATCCATACTGATGGTAACTAAATCATTGGTAAAGGTAAGCGTAAAAATATCGCCAGAAGCATAAGCAGTAGGTTGAATTCCATCCACGGTTAATACCGTTGAGGCTGCATCCCACTTATAATCTGTATAGTCCGTAATTGCCATTACATAATCCCCTTTCTATTGGCCGTCATAAACAACGAGCGTTTGCGCAAACTCAGCATCATCAATGTTTGGAACAGATTCCCAATTCCATGCGAAGATATCCAGAATGCCAGTGGCTTTCTTCTCTTCACTAATGCTGTCAGCGTCCGGATCATTCAATGTGTAGCTCTTAATTAATCCCGATGACACATAGCTTCCTAAAACACCCATCAGTAGCCCACGAACGGCCTTGACGCCGGAAGTGGCATATGGAACGCGCCGATTTTTTTGCAAATAGTCGCTAACTGTTTGGATAATGTCATTTGTGATGGAATCTTTAATCACCATCGTTGATAATGCCAATCCAGACATCATGCGGCCGTTAGTGACCATATTTTTGCCGTTTTCAGTTGCATAGGTTCCAATATTCCGCTTCTCATAAACTGCTAAATCATCATTTGTCAGTTCAAAACGATCTTGAGGTGATACAGATAAACCGGTAGTAAATTTGAAATTGGCTCCTACGGCATCGCCTACGAAATGGCCCAGTGCATCCGCACCCATGGTGTTATTTGGATCATCACTCGTTGGTAAAGAAACAATTTTAGTTGCTCGGTTAGCCTTGATTTGTTCGAGAAAATCAAAGTCACTGTCAACTGCCATTCGACCAGCTTCTGTAGTCATGGAAATTAGTAAAATCCCTCGGTCTTGTGCTTCGACAAAGTTCGACACAGTGAGTGCCATATCCTTATCTTCTTCGCTAGCGATTGGGAAAAGGTGGTACTCAGCTCCCGCATAGTAATACTTGGCGAGTGCGTGGATAAATCCGCTCTCGGAAGCTGGGGTGCCTGATAAAGCTACGCTTGCTGAGTTATCAGTTGTGGTGACACCGTCTAAAGCGGGCTTTTGTGCTGCCGTATAGTTGGGGTCATAAGTTCTAACGAAAAAAGCACCATCAGAGGCACCACCGAAGTACGCTTGGCCTTGATTCCATACAGGTGTATCAATGTCATAATCATCTTCGAGGTCAGCAAGGCTGCGATAGCACTTAATGCCCTCCTTGTCGCCCGCGACGCCCATTTGAACGCCGCGCATACCAATGTCGCTGACAACTTGCGCATAGCTAGTTGTCACATGAACTGAGGAGACCTCAATCACGCGGCCATTAATTGTTTGTGTCATTATTTGAACCTCCATATTGTGTGATATTTGGGTATTTACTCGTGTAGTTGCGAACCAACTGCACGACCATATCGAACCCATAATTTGAAACTTGTAAAAAAGAGGCCAACGCCTCACTGCGATGGTCTCTCTCTTCGATCTTATTTAACGTGATTCCGTATGAATTAAGCTGTTCCCGATATTGGAAGTCCTGCAACAACGTTTGCAGATCGTCAGCAATGGCATTAGCTTCACCGTCTGACTCAGCCCAACAGTCAATTGAAATGATGCGATCAAAGACTTCATGAGTCTTTTCAACTGAATAGATGATGTCGGGGTGCGGTCGCAGATCATACACGATGAACGGGTATCCTTTATGGTCCTCAGACCGGGTACGACTATAAATTGGAACTTGGTTATCAGTGATATCACGGAGAACCGTCACCAGTCCTTTAGCGAAATTATCCCAATCGTAGGTCTTAGCTTTGTACATCAGTATCACTTCTATTCTGCATGTAGTAGATGGCAAAACCGCCTTGTGACCAGTACGGCTCAATCTCAACAACTTCAAGCGTCAGGCTATCATAGCGAACCAACGTACCTTTGGGGTACTTAGTCATTGAAAACCATTGGTAAGCATAATCTGTAAAGCTCCCGCCCTCACCCATCTGCATTGATTGAGCCTTCGATTCGGGAATCATTGGTTCACAAATTGTTCCGATTGGTTCCAGCTTGGAAGTCTCTTCGTTAGGCCCAGAAAAGCCCCCGGTTGCATCATCAGACTGTGCTTCTCCTACCCTCAACAGTTCAAATGTTTCAGCCATCAGTGGGAAGATAGCCGGTATTTGTGCTAATAGTGGATTAGTCATATAAATCCTCCGTCCAGCTAATTGACCGATAAAGTGCGCCGGTATCCATCAACGGGTTGTCCTTACCCTTTCGGGCGACAGTGGCCGGCGCATTGTGAGGGGAATGCATGCTCGCAATCCTTGCCTGCACATCTCGTGCCATGTGGCGCCCAATATCAGCCATACACTCGTGAGCCGTCATTTCTCCTACACCTATTTTTGAAATATTGACCTCGGCTAATTCAAACCAAGAAGATTCAAACTTGTTGGTAAAGGTACTTGTTAGAAACGGGCGTTTAGGAATTGTGATCTGTTTGACTAAAACAAAATAGACATCAAGACCACCATTTCCGTTCGCTTTTGCAAGTACATTCTTACCATGTGGTTTAAAAAGCCCATTAATTTGTCTTGCGCTCTGGCTCCCAGCAAGTTTTGTTGGAATGGTCAGCCATTGACCATGAACCGGGGTAATGTGGGGCACCCCAAACTCATTAGCCATGGCTATCATCTCCATTTGCTGTTCAGAGTGACCATTACTGGCTCTCAACGCCCCAACACGCACAGTAAGATGATTCAGCTTTCGATATTCCACAAGAATCCGATCAATGCTATTTATATCTTTCGTCAAAATCCGATCACCGTCGCTTTTCCAAGTCCTAAAGCACTTATTAGCGTCCAAAACTGATCGAACCAAGCATTTGTTGCCGAACTTTCTCGTTCTATCCACACACTATTAATTTTAACCGTCCCTAGATTGGCTAATTTCGCCGCTAGAAGGTGGCAAACCCATAATGCGATTAATTGGTCAGTCACCGTTTCAGGTGGCTTAAATGTGCCCACATAAGCCTGTGCAACACCAATGAATTCATCTAGTTGCTCATCTGTAATGCCAGAAGCATCAGCCCCCGCAAGCAATTTGATCGTTTTCACTAGTTTTGCATGGCTATCGACTTCATCAGCCATGGTTGGCCTCCTTATTTTTCGACTGGGAGATAAATCTTTCGACCCGGTTTCAAATAGTTACCAGCACTCCGTGAGTTAACAAGACGCAATGCCCCGACGCTCACCTTAAAATGTTCTGCAACAGAAAACTCGCTATCACCTTTTTGCACGGTATAGCGAGCCAGTTTTGAATATTCAATTTGCTTATCCATTACTTATTACCCTCCTTAGCTTAGTTCAATTGTGGCGCTATTTGCAGTTGTTGAAATGTTTCCTAGCTTGGGTTTACTCGCCGTAGGCGTACCAGTGACCGAATCGGATTCAGTGGAAGAACCACCAGCATTCTTAGCCGTTACCTTGACCGTATAAGCCGTGTCATTCATTAACCCAGTAATATCACCGGTCACCGTTGAAGTTTCAACATCAGTAAAGGCCTTACCATCCGTAGAATGGCTAACCACATAAGAACGTTCTGCTGCTCCATCGCCAGTTGCAGGCGTGATGGTATAAGTCAGCTTGCCATCCCCGGCGGTAACCGCAACAGTTGGCTTACCCGGAGTGGTCACAATGTCAGGTAACGCTAACTTTGCGGTTTTGCCCGCATACGTTGCCCCATAACCTGAAAAGACGCTGTTACTAGTCAATGACGAAATCACATCAGGCGATGGCTTCCCATCCACCACTTTTGTACCCTTATCATCATAGATATCGAATGTTGCTGTATCTGCCATTAAAAAGCCTCCTAGCTTAGATTAATCTTGGCTGTTGTTGGTGTCGTAATGATCCCATTTAATTTGGGCTTACTCGCACTGTTACTTACTCGCCCCATCAGTGGTCCCGCTGTCAGTGGATGCCGCCTTTGAGGTCGTCATCCGAACAATCGTCCGACCACCTTCAAGTGTTGGCAAACAGTTCATGGAGATCATCGTTTGGAACTGTGATAATCCTTGGTCAAAGTATTCATGGTAAGCGACCGCTGTGTCATAGAACTGGATATCTTTGCTTGGAATGTTGCCAAGTTGGTTTTGCAGTTCTTCTGGTGTTGGGGCAAATGCCATATGGCCTACCGGTTGTCCGGTTGAAACGCCGGTTGACGTGTTACCGCCGTTCTTCGCAAATGACTGTGGGATTGGCGCGTTCATGATTACTACCTTGCCATCAGGCACATAAGGATAGAACGTTCCATTTTCATCTTCGTAGCCCTGATCATAAACAACTGGGACAATGTGAAGCTCATCTAGCATGGCATTAACCACGGCAGATTCCTGTAACCACATGTCCTTGGTATTGGCATTGTTTGCAAACAGCGTTGCTTTTAGCTTCTCGTTATGCCGGAAAAGCCGTAACGTATCGGTGTTCATCAAAATCTGATTAGGCACAATACCATGGGTTTTCTTCAAAGTGTCAACCGCATCGGTAATATCTTTAAATGGATCAGAATTTTCCGTATCTGTCCAATCGGTGCTGGCTTCAAGGTTCAACCGACTATCACTCTCATAAATTAACGTGGGTTCCAAAGGATTAATTGAGATTTGACCATTGACTAGAGCCTGCATATCGAGCCATTCACGCCGCGCACGCATATCAAGCAATGGCTGTACTTTGTTATCAAACAACTTCTTAATCGCTGTCGTAACTAGACTGTCATCTTGGTTTACAATTGCTTGGTTAAGCTCGACCAAATCCTTTTCGTTCATTGCCATCGCAGAACGGAAGAACTTGGTGTGCATTACCTTTTGCTCAAATTTATCACGATTAATCGGTGTTGGCCGTGAATCATAAGAGCTTTGCGCTGTCAGCATTGGTGCTCGTTGATTTTGCATAAGATACGAAAGTAAATCTGTTTGAACCTTGATTGATGGGAAATATAATTCACCGATATAAGGAGGCATGGTTAAAATCTTTTGCTCATACCATGCTGCCATATTTTTAGGGGTATTAATTTCCGCGATATTTTCCATTGCTGTCATTGATTCAGCCTCCTAAACTAAAGTAATTTGTGGTAACGCCTTTTCCATATCCGCCGTAAATAACTTTTGAACATCGGCATCCATGTTATAAAAGACAACATCCCCGCGGAAAATAACCGCGTCCCGCGCCACACCATCGGTGACATTGATATCGTGCATAGCAATACCCACCGCTTGGGCAGCATCAGTTGCTGGGGACAGAACCGTTTTTTCTCGACCTCGTACAGTAAAACCGGTAGCACCTAATGGCGTACCAGCCTTAATGAATTTAACGCCGTTACTGTCCGCAACAGCGTTTGTGTCTTGTACCATGCATGACAATGTCAATGCATGGCTAAAATTGGTCAGAATTTCCCGGCCAGTTCCAAATACTCGTGTCTTAATAAATGCCATTTTGAATCCTCCTATTCTTTAGTGGTCTTGCCGAAACTGGCAGCTAACGCATCCCCGAATACACCTTGAGCGGTATGATCACCGTCCGGACTAAAGCCCGGGTCAGTATTAGGTGGCGTTGACGTTTTCAGTCCAGCAAGAGACTTAATATTGGCAGCAATATCATCCGTCGTTTTACTAGAATTCAAGATCATCGCCGAAAGACTATCGTCTAATTCGATGCCATTTTCTTTAGCAGCGGTAGCGAGAGCTGTTTGGCGATCTTGTTCAGTGCGGGCTTTGCTCTCCGCAGCCATCGCCTGAATTTGTTCCAAATTAAAACCGCCTAGCTCCTTTGGTTCTTCGGGAGTTGGCGGTTCTGGGTCTCGCTTAGGCTCTGGTGTTGGCGGCGTGGCGGGCTGAGAATTGACAAACTTTTCAAGTAATCCGGTAAATTTGTCAACTTTACTTTCAAGTGCACTAAACTGTTCAGCACTTACATTTCGTGGAGCTGGGTCTTGTGGCCCTGGTTCATTTGCCATAATAAATTCCTCCTAAATTTTGTAATAAACAATAAAGCAGCGACAACCGTTGTGGGGAGCATCAGGTATATCGTTCGAAGAGTATGGACTCGCATTGGTCAGTTGAATACATTGCTCACAAACACGGCCATCTTCTACGTTGTACCAATAGCCAACATTTAAACTGTTTTTTTCGGCAACAATTGCACCAGCAAGGGCAGCCATTCCCGCTTTCTTATCCCGGAGAAGTGAGTTGGCTAGATAACCCTTGGCTGACTTGAAATGCTTAGACGCTGAGTTGCTACTATTACTGTCTTCTTTAAACAAATGGCCTTGATAATAAGCATCATCAAGTCCCACTTGGAATGCTCGGTCAAACGTTGCCGTTACTTGGTCACGCAGGGCATCGGTGCGCAACCACACGCGGTCTTCCATCGAAAGTCCCTGGGTAGTTGCATTAATCAGTTTGATTGCACCAGTCTCAACTAATTCACTAGTATCTTGTGGCGCATCTCCACGTGTTCTCATGAAGCTGTTTTGAAATCGCATGGATTGGGTGGCTTCATTCATTAGTGTCTGGTCATTGTAGTCGTTGACGCCTAAAGCGGCATAGGCGATTGATATAGCTACCATTGAATCAAGCAGATGTTCACGGTCAATTCCCGCTTGCTGCTTGGCACTCTTCAAGCGGTAACTAGCAGCCTCATCTTTCATCAGCCGTGGCCCATACTGCTGGATAAAGTCCTGCCACAGTTCGTAATCATCGTTATTGACGTTTGAGCGCATTTCAGATACTGACAACACACCATCAACCGCATAGTGATCGCGAAAATATTTCAGTGTCTCTGCAATCTTACCTTTAGCTCCGGTAAGCAACGCGTCAATATAGATATCATCACTATGGTCATTGGATTTAATTTGCTGTTCGCGCCGTTTGATGAGTTGTAATCCCGTCAATGTCATTAGCTATCATCACCTTCATCTTCGGAATCATCATCACCTTGCGGATCACTTTCATTCTCTGGCCCAACTGGGCCGTCACCTGATGGTGCGTTCGCAAATTTGGTTTGATTAGCGGCTTGTTGCTTTTTAATCCGTGCCATTTCATCAGGAATACTCTTGACGCTAGACAGATAGCTAAGTAACTGGTCCAGCGAAACAATGCCGTTCAAGTTCTTCACAATCTGCGATTCTTGAAGTGTATCGTGAGGAACGTTTGGCGTGAACTGAATGGTAGTATCACGAACCATTTCATCCGCCTTGTCATAAGAACGTGCCTCACCATTGTTGTATGCGTAAATCAAGAACAGTAGATCCTGAACCGCTGCTTCCATTTTTCTAAATTTGATGGCGGCCATCATCTGCATAGGCTGCATCTTTTTATCAAGGGACACACCACTAGCGGTTGAGTTAGCAAAATCAGGGTCATTCATGTTAGTAACTTGGGCCGTGTCATAGACTTGATGGGTTAAGTGTTTAATGGCATTTTCCTGCACGTTATCGCCATCTGGCTTATCTAGGTAATGCACATCGAACTTTTGTGTTGCGTTTTCATTCATCATGACAGTATCTGGGATTTGGAAGATATGCCACTTTCGAATAGTTTCTTTTTGCTCTGGTGTGAGCTCCGCTACTCCCGCGATATAAAGAATGGCTGCCCGGAAGTAATCAACGTCATCAATCTTCGCTGACATGGTGTTGTCCATTGAGTCAATTAAGCTGATCACATCATCAAATACACCCTCTCGCTCGTCGTTCTGTGCCATTTCAATCAGTGGAATCATTTTAAACGGGTTAGAAACCCGCCCTTGGTGTCCTATTACACTGTTCTCAAAGCCAACGGATGACTGTGCTTTTTTTACGTCACCGTTGTTAAATTGATAGTCAAAATCAGTCGTGTGAACCGTGCCATAATAAGCGCCCTGCACGCGATTAAAGTCAACAGCAAATACTGGATCACTGTCATTACTGTTGCTGTACACTACAAAAGCATTCTCAGGGCTCTTAAACGTTAGCTTTAGCTGTCCTCGGCTATTGAGATAAGCCAAGCAATAGCTTCGCCCGTGAATAGAAGCTTGCTTTGACCACTCAAACATCACGTCATTAAAACGGCTACGGCTAAACAACACTGCCAAATCATCGTTAACAGCCTTCGAACCAGCATCAGGTTCGCCATCAGCTGATGGATTATCTGAATAGGTTATTTTTGGGGCAATCCCATTAGTGTAACCGGTAAAAGTATTGACTAAGTTCTTAGGCATATTGACTACAACACGATTCCGATCATCGTTCGCATTAGCTCCCGTCGGGTCATTGTAAGTACGAGTTCGAATATTACCATGATCGCCTTTGTAGTAACGCATCTTTTCATGATAAATGTCGCGTAAGTTATCATAATTATTCAACAACGTGTATATCTGGCCGAAATTTCTAGAGATATCAAAGTCCGGAGAACAGCGTAATACGTCATTCTCATCAACGTAAATATCTTTGCTAAGAAACTGTGAATGGTCTTCATTCCAATCGCCATAACCACTAATAAAACGATTCAATGCGTTCTGTCGAATATGATAGTGATCAATTCCAATCGCCAATTAACTCACCTCTTTTCCTAATGCAACACACCTCCATAGAGACTGTGCTCATATACTGATGCTTCTGGCATCTTTGAAGCCATGTTTTGGCTAAGTGCCTGAGTCATGCTGTCAACTTCATCGTCATGCTCCATGTTTGGAAATCCAGTCCATTCATCCAGCATTTCTCGTACCCATGGTTGCCAACGTGGGTGTGGCAAGTAGATGTTCCCTGCTTCAAAGAATGGAACCACTACACTAGCCCGTTCCGTCTTGTCACCCTTCGGAACAACGGGTAGCACACCTGAGATATAGTTTCGAATCTGAGTGATAACAGCCGAACCGTTTGCCTTGTCTTCGACGTACACCGCACTTGCATCGGGGTGCCGTTGGGCCATAGCCTGAATTGCCCGAATCTGCTCTGGAAAGCTCATACGGTCGTGCACACGGTCAAGCAAGTAGAAGTTACTCCCTTGCTTACCCCACGTCTGCCCGGCCACAAAGTCTGAACTGTCCTTATCCGTGAAGGTAAGGTCCCAGCTGGACCAAACGCGGTCAAGCGCAGGAAGAATTGCCACTGAAGTGTCATGGTCCAGCCCCAACTTGGTCGCAGTCGCGGTGTTCGGTAAGTAATAATGAACTTGGTCGCTCTTGAAAATGTTCCCGCCTTCAATAACCGGTCTCTGTTGATACAACGCAGCCCAAACTTTGCTACCAGATACTACACGCTTTTCCTCAGCCCACTTTTTATCTTTGAATAGAGGTTTTCCAGGGGCTAATGTTTCTCCAACTGAACGACCGAGTGGATCATGCTCCTCAGCAACAAGTGGTAACCGCAATTCTTGCCAAGGCAAAGCCTGTTCGGCCAATAAGTAACCGGCCAAGTCACTGACATGCCAACGCGTCATAATGACAATAATTGAGGCATCGGCGGACAAACGAGAGTTAAGACTACCTTGCCACTCCTCAAGGATTTTCTTACGTATAGTAGGACTATTAGCTTGCTGCATATCCTTAAGTGGATCATCAACGATTAATAAATCGGCATGCTTACCAGTAGCCGCTCCGAGAATGGTCGTACTGTGCATAGCACCACGGTGCCCAGCAATCTGCCATTCATTAGCAGTGTGTTTGCGGTCAGATACTTTTAATCCATACATACGACCAGCAAATTGGTCGAACTTCTCTAAGTTTCGAGTACCAAAACGTTGTGCTAGGTCATCAGCATAGCTGGTAACCATGACTTCTTTATCTGGGTTCTTCATTAAAAAAGCTGATGGAAAAGTTTCAGTGATAGTAGTCGATTTACCATGCTGTGGCGGCATTTCAACTATTAAAAAGCGCCGCTCGCCATCAAGAATAGGCTGCAGTGCGTTACAAATCATTTTTGTGTAAGGGTACATGACCGTACGCTTTGCATCACCCTCATCTCGACCCCAATTTTGAGTCATCATGAAGTACTCCTCATAACTACGGCGAGATAGTTCGAACTCCGCCTCTTCGGCCAAATACTCTCGTTGCTCGGCCGATAAATCGGAAATAATCATGCTTCACTCCCCTTTCGCATAGCTCTCAACTCCTCAACTGATAATTGGCCCATTTGCTTACGCAAGTTAAGTTCACCAGTCTTTTCCTTCACATTCAGTAATTCGTTTTTAGCCAATTCAAGCTGAACATTCAGCAAGCTACGACGCTCATCACTGAGAGAACTAATGATCTGCTGCTTTTGCTTGACTGCCCGCATGAGTGCAGCATTGACCGCATTAAGTGCCGAATCCAGACGATCTAAGTCATCAATCTTTCTGGGCTGTGTGACTTTTCCCTTTTCAGGAATGGCTTTTGCGCCAAGGAAAAACACATCAACGGAGCGCTCCATAGCATCAGAATCATCCATTTCTTGACGAATCTTTATTCGCTCCATGATTCGGTGCTGACGAATTTTCAACGTCCGTATTTGAGTGTTTATTGTCAGCAAAGGATCATCCGTCACGCCTTCGAAAAGTGCGCGTTCTTTTTCCGACATTGTGTCAAAGTCGATTGTCTCGTACTCACCGGTCACTAAGGCATTGTGGTTGCCCCTGGGGGCGCCACCTAAGTTTCCAACAGCATTCTGGTTTCCCGGTGGTGCTCCGCCACTATTGCCTGCCGCATTCTGATTGTAGCGTGCCGAATGGTAACGCTCCTTTTCAGCATCGTCATCATTGGTAACGTTACCTTTGAGCTCATCGGACCACTTATCTAGCGATTTCCATTTACGAATTTGGCTTGGTGATACTCCTAGCTCTTCGGCAATATCCTTCAAATGCCGTTTACCATCGGAATCAAGCCACATTTTCTTTGCTTTATCTCTTTTAGGATTCCGTGCTCGTGCCAATCAAGTTCACCACCTCCGACCATTAGATTTGTGTTGAGTTGTTTCAGAAAAAGCATTAAATTATTTCACTTTAACTGTCGCGAGTTAATTAATGCTAATCAATCCGCCATCGATGTTTTGCTGCAATACATCTTGAACTTCCTTAATTTGATCGGGATAACTGGTTTTAAATGGGATTGCCATTCCTCGAACGTGTTCGGCATCGTCAAGTTTGAGATACACTGTTGAAACCGGTCGATAACTCATAGATAAATGCTCATCGATTTTTTTAACGGCTGTTTTCAAACTGTCGTCATCAATATTAATTTTTACGTTGATCGTTGAATTTGTAATAAGCTTTTTTTGAGCCTTTCTTGAACTATCACGCATTCGCTTAATCACTCGCTTTGTTTGCTCTGCTTGAGTTTCAACTATTTTCCAATCATCAGCCAACATGTCTGTTTGACTGGCTACCCACGGAACACGGTCTTTAGGTGAGTATTCGTTGTCAGTCTTTAACCCGGTGGTATCAATACAAATATAATCATGAGTCATATATTTATTGCGACTTGCATCCTCATAGGCCTCACCAAAAATAATACTGATAAAAATACCTTTGCCGTTCCAACCCGAGCGTCGCACTCGTTTCCCACACTTCATTGCTTTTAATGCTTCTCCAAAATCCATTTCATCACTCCTTAAACATTCATATCCATGCGAAATAGCGGGTGTGATCCCGCAAACTCCGCAACCGCAATTGCTAATTCAGTTGGAAATGGTGAATCAGCCCACGCTTGAATCAAATAAACGCCCTTATAGTCATCTTTGATTTGGGCATGCATCACGCCACGTTGATCTGTAACAACGATCGTCTTTTTCTTCTTATCATGTACAATGTGGCCGTTGAATTTAGCGGCTACCTCAGCTAATTTACTTAATTTCATTCGTATTCACCCTTTTATAAGAAGTCTACTAAATTGCTAAACTAATCAACCAAAGAATAACCATAAACACTGAATCAACTATGATTGCTATGATTCCATGCTTTAAGGTATCAAACGAATCAGCACCGATGCTGGAATTCTTCTGGAACAAAGCTGTCCACATGATCGAAATTCCTGTAGCACCCCAATAGTTCATCACAGGTAGCTTGAAAATTGGCACAATTACCCAACTCCAAGCCAGCATCAAATATAATCCACTAACAAGAATTGAAACAATCGCTAAGCCAATCGTCATGATCGACACTAGGCATCCAGTTGCATCTACTTTTTTATTTTTCATAATTCCTCCTTGTTATACAAACATGTCCCGGATAAACTTTTCAGCAAACAAATTTTTCCGTTGTTTTTCGGTCAGTTCATTTGTTGGCGTCGGACTTAGTTGGGCATAAAAATCACCATGGACATTCCTTTCCATTCCTGTGACGTAACAGTGAGAGCCTTCATATTCTATTTCTTGGTTATACGAATAAGCCCATGAAAATTGAGCTGCGTTTTCTGGATTAAGTTTAACCGTGATGCTCATTGCTCTCATCCTTTACTTTTGTGAGTTCGCCTACAGAAAAAGCACCACTCTTTTGTGAGTGATGCTTTGCATACTGCTCTCTGACCCATGGGTCTAAATCGCGTTCAATTTTATGGCCCGTTTTAGACGCATATGAGCCGTCTTGCCAGTACATGGGTGTTTGTTTGTGTTTTACCATAGGCAGCCCAACCACCCTATCAGAATACCCACAGCAAGCGCCGCAAGTCCCACTATCAAATCTTTAACACTTCGTCGCCACATCGGGCATCCCTCCAAAACGGATAGACATAAGTCTAACCACCAAATTTATGTAACAAAAAAGACCCAGTCGTCCAAACTGAGTCTCTACGAAATCACCTAACCGATGCAGGCGAGACTTCTCAACCGAGAGGAGTCTTCACCTCTTTTCAATTAGATTTTTGACCCAATGTTAAGCAAGATTTGTTTAGGGTCAATGTGATTGGTGTGGAATCGAACCACACACGGGATTCAAACCGCCCTCTTCTGGCAGGCCAACGCCAGTTACAATCACGTGATGGACGCTATAGCCTTGGATGAACGGGAGAGTCCATCTCCTTTTTTGGTTATTTGCGTCCAATGGACCTTGTAGGATTCGAACCTACGACCGAACGGTTATGAGCCGTCTACTCTAACCAACTGAGTTAAAGGTCCAAAAGACCGGTTATGTAGGCCGGTCAATTTTATGAAGGAGTTTGGCGAGTTGAACATGCGCTTAAATGAAGGGGAGTCGCCTCCCATCTGTATTGCTCGCCAATGCACGCAGCGGGATTCGAACCCGCGTCAGACAATTACTGTCTGCTCTGCCATTGAGCTATGCGTGTTTTTCTTAATTCTTTCGATGATACTAGAATAACCCTTAAATATGGCTAGTGCCTGCAGTCCGACTGCACAAAAACTGCACTCAAACTGCATCAAAACTGCTTTTTTTAAAAATATGGAGATCATCCAGCATGTAGCAATCGGCAAACTGTAATAGTGCTTTTGGCTTCCAAACGTGGAAATAGCTGGACTCAGAAAATCCTAAGTCCATAAAGCACATGGTATCTGATAGTTCTTGTAGATATAGTTCATCTAGGATATTCTGGCAATCTTTATCACAGTGTTTAATTGCTTGGATTGTCCGTTTAACGACTTCTTCGGCATATAACCGCCGCACAATTCTTGAATCTGTCGCATTACCTGATGGCTGAGATTTTGGCATTCCATCATAGCTAGGTGATTTTAAATCACTCATTGATTGTCCACTGATACGAACCATCTTAGGCAATACTACAGATAAAAAGTGTGTCACGTTTTGCAAAGTTGCTCCAACATCTACCTCTGGGAAGAGACTTCCCATGTTCATATTGTCAAAATCTAATTCAGCCAACCCTTTCAGCCCCTATCAATGGTATAATTAATGTGTTGACCATTGAGTAAGCATAATTTGGGTGAGGGCTGCTGCCGGGCGGCCCTTTTTTGCTGTATAAATTAATGGATCAGCTTGCGAAGCTCGCGTTGTAACCATAGATCGTTGATATCAGCAGGCATGCCTTGAATATATGCCGCTATTTGACCTGCTCGATGTGCTGATTTAGCAATGGCTACTGGTACACCATCAACCGTGACAACGTTATTCCAAGTCGCGTTGTACTTCTTAACTCGCGTTACCGTAACCTCCATACGTCCTCCTACATAAAATAATAATTTTAACTAATAAATTGGCTATCCAACTATTTTTTAGTATCAAGTTGAACCGGCCGTGTAGACAGTACAACATACCCTGGCATCTGCTTATAATCAGTAATGAAAGTAACTGAGACCGATGCGCTTCTTCCTGTATACTCGCCATTAGACCACTCTCGAAGCCACAGCATATCGTTAACTTCAAAGTTACGATCGTTCTTCCGGATTTCGAAATTCTTTAGTCCACTAAGCTGTGCTTCCATGAATTCTGGGGCAATTTTCAATTCTTGAACTTTAGCCATAAAATCACATCCTTATTTGACGATATCGTATCCCCATTCGAAATGCTCAAAAGCTACCTCTTTAGCAGCTTCTTCAATTTCGGTCTGGGACGCATTGACGGGTAACTCGATGGTATCGCGCCATTCCACGCCAGCAAGCTTAGGGCTTGACCAAACATCAATCTTAATTTTTGATTCATTTCTCATTTTTCCACTTCTGGGGCCAGTACCTTACCCAACTCCACTATTCTGGCAAGACGGTCGCCACCATCGGCACATAACCGAAGCCAATGCGTTAGATCGCGTATTTGCGAATCAGTGAATGAAAATTTGGAGTTCACAAGACTTCGCCAGTCACATCCCGTTTCCACGAAGAATTTACTACCTTTATGTCCATATGCTGTTAATGTGCCGTCATCACTACTTTGGGCAATAATAACGTTCCAATATTGATCTTTGCGAATACTTACCGGTGTTGCGGCATAGCCCAACAAATGATCCATAAGCTCACGCTGCACAGAAATATTCAAACGGAAAAATCTTGGCCATAAACGCAAATTGCCCATAGAGGATACGCTTACACATGCTACCGTGTACCCATCACGCTGGACATCATAAAAATCTTGGCTATCGTAGGTGTTCTTATAAATCACCATTTTCATTGACTTAATCTGATTTTTAAATTCTTTAGTTCTCATACTGCACCTCCGTTTTATCGTGCCGTTCCTGTAGCTCTATAACGGCTTTCTCGTACCAATCTGGTCGTCTAATCATCGTCACTCCTCCAACTCGCTGAGTGGCACTCTGAGCATCGACCCCGGCTTCTGCGTCTTGGCTTGCAGAAAGAGTGCTTCGGGTTCCCGCCCTGGCAAACGCATCACAGAAAAGCACTTGCCAAGTTGTTTTTCGGCTCGGTGGTGGACTGTCTCCATAATCGGGTTCCCTGCATCATCCTTCATGATCACGCCGCTCTTATACTTCTTGGGCTCCTCACTATCCCATGCCGGCTTGTGACGAATTACTAGTGATCCACGTTTAATCATTCCCGTGTCCCTCCTTGAGTTACTGTGAATTTGCTTCGCCGGTTGGCCCTGACAGCCTTAGTAATCCGCTCAGGCAGCCACTCTTCGACGAACTTTGATTCGTACTCGACTACTGTCGTGATAAATTCGTAGTATACGGCATCGATAGCCGTGATCCGTCCAACTATGCCGTTATCGAGCCCTATCAGCTGACCGATGTGCATAGTTGGGATCTTCTTCGTAACAGGGGCCGATGTCTTCCAGCGAACACGATTAGGGTTGTCTGGCTCAAATCCCAGTTGCGGGTTATCCGAGCCAACTTCCTGACAGACGGCCGTGGCCACCAGCATCGGCAAAGCACGGTGAGCGTACAGCGTCAGTTTGCCGACTAGAATCACCACATAGTCCTTGCCCTCAAAGCTAAGTACCTCACCCGCCGTGAGGCTTTTATTAAATCCCTCGCGTTTGAGCCTGAGTAGTCGGCAGGTCATTCGTTTTGCCTCCCTGATTTTCCCGTGCGTGTTGCGCCATGCGGCGCTTCTTTTGCTTCATGGCTCGACGCTTAGAATGTTTTCGTTGTTTTGCCATTACTTGATTACCTCCACTCGCCAGCCGTTGATGACTGGCTTTTTCTGCTGCTGTAATGCGCCCTCAATTTTCCATGTTGATATGTAACCCAAGTAATGCTTCCGAGCATATCCTAGCCGACACTCTACACAACCATGGTCGTTTGATAGTCTTAATAACATGAATATAATCACGACTTTTCTGACTGTTGTTCTTCTAGCACAACCAAGCCTTGGGGTGTCCATTTAACCCTGCGTCCGGTCTCGTTATTTCGCTCTCGTAAGTCTTTAGCACTGTATGACATGTTGGACCACGTTCGCTGGTCGTAGCTGGCTCGTGCGTGCTTTTTGGCCCGTCGTGTAAGCTGTTTATTTTGCTTACGGGAGTGGTGTTTCTTGCGTTGGGTATAATCACGGTCAGATTGACGACCGGCACCCGTAACTAATCTAGCCATTTTTTTGCCTCCGTGATTGTCACTTCAATTCTTGGATCGTCTGAATAATACTTACTAGCCGATAGATCAACAATACAGTTGTCATCCTCCCAGATAACGCCTGTGAGCGCGTCTTCAATGAGTTTGACGTAATTGGACGTGTCAGGCTTAACTATTGGTCGGTGAAGTCCTTGTGCCCTTCTAGCATGTTCGATTTGGCTAACGCTGGTTTGTATTGGTCGATAGATTGCTATACGGACCACTAGTGGCTTCCGGCCAATTAGATCACCGTGATACTGTTTACTAGCTTCTAATGACACATACTGCTTATACGTCCGACTTTTTAATGGATCATACGCATGTCCGCTACGATTAAAACGTGGCCGCGCTGCTGGAACTGGCTCGCCATATACAACTAACTCAATCACCGGCGACACCTGCCAATGGTAATTCTGTCTGCTGAATCAGCATTTTAGTAGCAGTGCTTGGATGCCAGTCATCGATGTACTTCATAGCTTTGTCGAAGTCCTTGGCCTTAATCTGGATTCGTGCACGGACGCCACAAACTTGATTTAGTCCGCCATTGATATCTTTATACAGCGCCGACCGTTGCTCCTTGGTCAACTGCAGATGACGGTCACGAACGTAGAAATTGACTGCCCTAGATACGCCACGGCTAACTGTCGTATAGTCACCAGTCTCTAGTCGGCGGTTCTCCTCGAAGTCGTCCATGCGTTCCTCAACGTGGTCTAGCCGATGATTGGCGCGGCTCCCAGTCTCAATCAACAAGTCAATTTTCTGTTCCGGCGTCATGACCAGTTCGGCTTGCTGGGCTCGCTTCTCCATCGAGATAAAGTACTCGCGGGCTTGCTTGCCCTTGGATGTTCTCTGAATCATTGACACTTCTTTCGCCATGTCTAAAGCCATTGCATATTCAATGCGAGGCCGACCACCGCGGCTTTTCCCCGAAAGTGGGGAAAAGTCCTTACCTTCGACAAAACCGTAATCAGTCATGTCTTTAAACCAAGTTGAGAAGTCTTTTCCAACCTCCAAAAAGTCATGCAATCCTCGAGCGTCAACTGCAACGCTATCGCTATCATTGCCCATAATTAATTCTTGTAAATTTTTCATGATGTAGCCTCCCGTTCTGTTTTTCCATTCTTCTGTAGTCGCGCAATTCGCGCGTTAATTTTTTCCTGTTGTTCAGGCGTTATCTCAGTTCGAGTAGCCGTTGGAGTGGCCCCCGATTGTGCCCAGTCTGGCAAAGTTTCTTTAGCCCTGGAAGGCTTAGACCCACCACGTTCACCTTTCATGCGTTGGTCGTGTTCCTTCGCTGCCTTCTTAGCCTGATCAAGTGTGGAGATACCCCGTTTCTGCCACCCTTCAATCACTGCCCGCATGTACTTGAGTGATCCAGTGGCCTTGACCTGGTGCTCACCGGCGATGGTGATTGCGAAGTCCACCACATCGGCAGGCAAGGCATCAAGCCATTCATTAATCTCAGGGGTGGCGATAGCGTTAGGGAACCCCCAGAGACTGGTCCATTTGTCGATAACATCCCCTCGGGTGACACCCGCGTCATCTTCATCATGGTCAGTACCAGTCAAGTCAAGGTCAGTACCAGTAAGTTCTTTATGTCCTACCGGTTGACCTCCACCTTGCCCAACTGGTTGGCCTACTTCATCTAAACCAGTTGACCTACTTTTTTCATTTGTAGTTGGGTTACTGGTTGTGTAACCAGTTGGCCTACCGTAAAGTTTGACCACCCGATACTCAGGCGGCTTGACGTTTTTCTTACCTTTGATGTACTTGATCAGTCCAAGTTGTACCAGTGAATTTCTTGCCTTATCGAGGCCGGGCTCGGATAATCCTGTTAGACTAAGCAGTGCCGAATTTTTCATGCGAAACTGAACATCCAATTTGCCTTCATCGTTCGCGTAGTCTAATAACTCGCGATACAGATTGTTTTGCCCATTAGAGACGCTCGCTTCATACATCTTAAAATTACGGTACGCTCGTCGTTGTTTGAAGTAATCCAAGTCTTCACCTCCTAAATTTCAATATCTAATGACTTGAATCCGGTCGGTTGGTATGTCGCACGGCAATAGTTGCACTTACCACAACGGATCGGTTTTGTCTTACCGGCAATCACATCCATTAGGAGTGGCTGATATTCTTCAATCTCTTTAAGCCCCTTCTCAATGCGTCCATAATCGACCTCAAAGGATTCAATGGCTGGCTCCGGGGTCTTCTTATCAACTGCGAAGATGAAGACGTGAAACGGCTTGTGATATTGGTCCTGTAGCAGCTTCTTGTAGGCGGCCATTTGTAAGCCGTAATTCCAGTGATCGAACCACAATTCACGGTCACGAATAGCAGGATTATAAAAATCACGATCAATTTCAGCAGTTGTCTTAAGATCACAGAAGTAGCCTTTTTCAACATTGAGAGAATCAATTTTTCCTTTCCAGTTAACTCCGAATAACTGTCCAGAGATGATTGCTTCTTTTTGACACTCAGGCGCGTTGTAGAAGTAATTGAAGAGGTCGGATCGTTCCATACGTTTGACCATCAAGTCCACATAGCTATACTTGCTGAGCAGTTTTCCCTTCTGGGTGTAGATAGTCGGCTCGTCTTTCGAGTCTCCACGTACCGGCGTATGTTCTTCCACAAACTCTTGGTGTGACTTGCCTGATTCAAAGTAAGAGTGAATATGATTTCCCACTAGCATCGCTGGAGTAACGCCCTCGGTCTTGGGAGCATTTGCCGGCCGCAGTTCTTCTGGCGGTTCACTAAGCTCGTACAAAGCCGATGCTTCGCACTCTTCAAACTTCTTGAACCAAGTTGCTGACATGTAGACTTGATCCGTAACCCGGCTGTAGTAATTTTTAGACGTTAATCGAAGTCTGGGCGGAGTGGTCAGGCTCTTCACCAGTTGGCTCTGAGTCGCTGTTGCTGTCGTCATCCGTGTCACCGTCCTTTTCATCGGCATTTACCGTCTTGGCCCCCTCGGCCTTGTTAAAGTCGTTAAGCAGGGCTGCGGTGGTATCAGTGCCCTCTTCGGCATCAATGTCGACTGGCACCTTGCTGTCTTGCTTCTTTTCGTCCTGAGTCAGCGCTTCGGACATTTCCGTGGACATTGGTCCCCACTTACTCAATAAATTCCTCAGGACTGTCTTAAGAGCCATTGCGTCAAAGTCCGATTCCCATACGCCAGAAGGATTCTTACCGCCGGACATCTTAGAGAACCGTTGACGGTGCTGATCAATCTGGTCTCGCGTCCAATAAACAGTTTTCTCGAAGCCGTTCAGCAGCTTAAAGTACCCGATATATCCGATGACTGTGTCTGACTTCTTTCCGGTCGGATTATAGTCGACCTCCTCAGTCAATGCGTTCCAGCCATTAAGTTCGCCGTCGTAGACCACAATGGCGTTAAGCGACTTATACTGACCGGTTCGCATGGCTAATTGGATGTAACCCTTATACCCAATTTGTGGTGTAGCCACATTCTTGTAAGGCACTAACCACATGTAGCCCAGATTCTGATTAATTGGTAGGTCTAAACTAGCAGCAACCATTGCCGAATTAATGACTGACATCGAATCAACCTGAGACAGTTTACGGTTCTCATTGACTACGCTGACCAATGAAGTTGCAAATTGAGTAGCCTTTTCGTGCAGAGCGCCCTCAAACATTTGTTGAATTTTATCTTGCTTAACTAAAGTCTTAACTGGAACCCGTGATAATGAATTAGCCATTTACTTTTCCTCCTCCAAATTGGGTGACCAGGCAACAAGCTCGTCGCTGATGCTGTATAGCCGATCAATCTCATCATTGCTAAGTCGATCATTCTCGGCCAACAGTTGAACTTCCTTGAACAGATCAGATTTAATGTCATCTAGTTCAGCTAAATTAGTAGCAATCACTGCCTTAGGTTGGAAACGGCTGCTTGTGTGTACCTTGACTACGTCCATGAGATCACCTCCGCACTTTTAAAATATTCCAAGATGGTTGCCAAATGGTCATAGTCCCAATCAATCTGGGTTCCGTAATCCTCACCCTCAGCATCTAAAAAGTCGTGCATCGAGTCTTCATCGGTTGGCACATATCGACCTTCTGCTTCCCAATAAGTTTCACCAGAAATCATGGGGTTGCCATTGGTATCTTTGACCACGAATTCCGTTTCAGGCTGTGATTCCAGCCGATTCATGTATCGAACAAAATCGAATGTTGCATGATCTGGCACGCTCATCGCCATTGCAACCACCGCCCTCGTGGAGTAGAATTAGTTTCATAGATGTTTAACAAGAGCAATCTTGTTTTGAGTTCTGAGCTGCCACTCAGAGCTCTTTTTTTATGCCAAAATGTCATTTTTTGTCCTCCAATCCGAAGAAATCCATTGCCCATGCTTTCCAACCGCCCATGTCGTGGACGCTCTCAGAAAGCTTGAATCCTAGAAACATTGCCCCAGAAATCAATCCGAACCATGACACACATTCGCCAACATAGTAATAAAACAAGTCCATTCTAATTACCCTCTTTCATCAAGGTACCGAAGCCAAGCATCACGAATTTGCGGATAAATCCAAACTCGTTTTCCACCTTTTTCACCAACCTTGCGTTGTAGTTCCTTCACATATGACAGTGGGACAAATGTTGTCTCAAGCGTTGATACTGAGGAACCTGTCATCGTGGCAAGTTGCTTAATGTTAACGGAAATTTGAAATTGTTGGTCTTCGTTAAGAAGATCGTCAACACGACTCTCAATGACCTTTTCCGCAACTGCTTGTGGATCAAACTCAGACATAGCCTCACCCTCCATATTGATTGTTATATCTATCAAAATAGCTTTGCAGTTGAACCCCAGCATATTGGGCCTTCATCACAATGTCCGTGTTCTCAGCCCCAATTTCTTCAACATATTCTTTGAAGTAATCTCGGATTAGTTGTTGCTGCTGCGGTGAGCGAAGCTCCGGCTTAGTACCGATGGCCTCATCGAATGCATCTTCCAACTTTCGCCGCTCATTCTCTTCTTTTCGCTGCTGAAACAGGGCCGCCATTACATCGTCATGTTTAGTCTTATTTTTCATAAAAGACGGAATATGGTAATCCTCCCGTGCCCCAGAAAAATTAAGCCAAATGCTTTGTAGTGCATCCGCCAATGATATTCGCGTTGGCTTGTCCGTGTTACGAGTGCCGTTCTTCAAACGACTTAGCTGACCGACAGACACATGAACCTTACCAGCTACTTGCTTGTGTGTTAGCGAACCCTGAATCCCATCTAGGGCAAGCGTTAGTTGTTCCGAAAATTTGCTTTGCATCTTCTTCCTCCTACCGAGATTGGAAATTGACTTCAATCACTTTTCCTAAACTCACAGCTATTATTGATACTGGAGTTCAAATGACTGGTCGTTCGCCTTGGCACACTCGATCATGTACAAACGATCAAGATAGCCCTCGCCATTTGCTTCAACCATCGCAGTAATGATTTCCGTGGTGTGATTACTACTTGCTGCAACGAAGTTGATCTTTTCCTGACGCGTCATTTTGACACCTCCTCAGTAAAATTAAACATTCTCTTTAACTTTATCGCAAAAAAATTCAATTTTAACATCTAATGCTTCAGCAGCAAGAAATGCATATTCTAAAGTTAGCCGATTCTTTCCATTTTCAATATTCCAATAATGCTGTGTTGTTTTCAGTCCCATTCTGCGTGAAACTTCAGCTCCAGATAGTCCTAGCATTTTTCTACGTCGTTTAAGTAGATCAAGTGCATTGGCTTTAACGAACATTTTTTCGCCTTCTTTCTAAATGAATCATTTAACTTATGAATTTAGTATAGTTAAATTTTATGTTTAAGTCAACTCTTTTTTTAAATTTTTCGTTTAAAAATATAAATTATTTGTTTAACTGTTATACAATACATTTAACAGGAGGTTGAAATTATGCCAGAAAAGAAACAAAACGACTTTACAAGACGTTTAATTGATCTCCGTGAGAGCAGAAATTGGTCAAAAACTGAGGTTGCCCGTCGACTCGGCTTAAGTAGTATGCAGCGCTATGCAAACTACGAATATGGAACTAATGAACCAGACTCGAACATGCTAAAGCAAATTGCTTCTTTATACAATGTGACGACTGATTATCTTCTTGGAAAAAATAGCACACCTTCTTGGGCTAACAAAAAAGATACAAATGATTTAGAAAAGTTTCTCAATGATAATGAAGGGTCTATGACTTATGGTGGTGAAGACCTGACGGAAGAACAAAAAGAACAAGTGCGTGTGGCTATGACGGCAATATTCTGGAAGCGCCACAAACACGACTAGGGGCTGATTGTTTGGAAAAGATTAGTAACGTTGTTAAAACAGTGACGAATCGGTATCACACCGCCAACCCTTTCACTATTGCTGAAAAACTTAATATTCAGGTAGAATGGTGCTATTTTGATCGTTTGCCATTAGGAAAAACGATTTATGATGATGGACAACCTATTATCATGCTCGATGAGGCAATTAGGCATACGCCAGACCAATATTTTGTTATGGGTCACGAACTAGGCCACACCATTCTACAAGAAGGTCTAGTAGGTTACTACACTAGTAGTACCCGCGCACACGGTCAGCTTGAAACTGAGGCAGACGAATTTTCGGTTGCTCTGATGGGTTTACTGTTTATTGAAGATAACGACCGAATGCCGTCTTCGTACAAAGACTTAGCACGTCAATATGGCCTACCCTACGATTTTGATTAGGTAATCCTGCCTGATATACTTACAAATCTGGAAAAAATATAATGCGTCCAAAACTGATGACGTTAAAGGCTATATATATTCCTTGGGAGGAAAGTATGAAGATACTTAAAATAATTGGACCCCTTATGATAGGATCAATTTTACTGTCTGGGTGTCAAAGCTCTACTAAAAATGGCAATAACGCGACGGGCAATAAAAAGGCCACAAGCGTTAGTTTGCGGCTCAAAAAAAATAAAATTTATGATATAAACCACGCTGAGGGTAAGACTGTAAAAGGAGCCAGTGTCATTTTTGTTCCAGAAAACAAGCATAATGATGTTGAGAAGATCAAAGCTGGCAGCGATGGCACTTTCTATGAAGATGCACTTGTTCCGGGAAGATATGTCGTATATGCCAAAAAAGACGGGATAAAAAGTAATAAACACCAGTTGAAGGTTATGAGCTACCTTACGACACATAACACCCCTAGCTCTAAAACTGCTGACACTGACAGTGACTCCAAATCATCTTCAATATCCGCAAGCATTGATAGTTCTGTATCTGCTTCACTTGATGAATCAGTGAAAAAATCAAAAGAAAATTCGTCAACTAGGGTCCGTCTGAAAACTACTTAAGTAAGATGCAAATTGAGGCAATGTAAACCGTAGCCAGATAAACATGAGCGAGCTTATCATAACGCGTTGCAATCCTACGAAAGT
>NZ_JAAXLK010000002.1 GCF_012641185.1 Levilactobacillus tujiorum | reverse complement strand
TCAGTTTTCAAAGGTCTACCTAAGTGATTACCGAAGCAATCAACTTAATCATCATATCATGATGTCAAAACCGTGTCAACATCTTTTTTCAACTTCTTGAATAATTATTCAAGATTGTAAATCCATTGACGACCACTTAAAGTGCGTCTTGACAACATAAATCATTCTATCAGTTGCTGTTTAACTCGTCAAGCATTAATTTCAAATTTGTATGACTATTCAACAATTTGTTATTTATGCATCCGTGTCGCAAACAGCAACAGGTAATATCTTATCAATCATCGTCCAATTGGTCAAGCACTTTTTCAAAAAATAAAAAGGCCCCTCACTATGAGGAAGCCTTTTCTTGATCTAAATGCCGCAACGCTTCAGTTTTCCAACCCGATAAGCGCTCAGCAATCGGCTTAAACCCGATATTAACTCGGTGGTTCGTCCAATAATGCCGGTGTTGGTGTTCATCCGGTTCCGGACCGAAGTCAACATGTTCCAGACACCGCAACGATAAGCTAATCTTGCCGGTGAACTCATCAATGTCCAGTACAACAACATTAACCTCTTGATTAACCTTTAAATAGTCATGGATATCCTTAACGTACCCACAGTGACACTCCGAGATGTGAATCAAGCCTTGACGGTGACCACCCAAGCTGACGAAAGCACCGTACGGTTGAATACCCGTAATTCGTCCCGTCACTCTTTGTCCAATTTTAAATGTCATCATCTCACCTCATCTCAAATCTACTATACTATTAGTCGCTAACAGTTACTTTATCCATCGTAACCGGCGTCGTTGGTTGATCACTGGCATCCGTCTTAACCGCGGCAATCGCATCAACCACGTCCATGCCCTTAACCACTTGGCCAAAGACCGTGTGGCGGAAATCTAACCACGGCGTCCCACCGTTCTTGTAGGCATCAACAATTTCTTCTGGGAAACCCGCATCTTTCATTTGACCGAGCATTTGATCCGTCATGTCCGTATCCTGAACGATGAAGAACTGACTTCCGTTGGTATTAGGACCCGCATTCGCCATGGATAACGCTCCCCGCAAGTTATATAACTCCGGTGAAAATTCATCTTCGAATGGTTGACCCCAGATGCTCTCGCCACCCATCCCCGTACCGGTTGGGTCGCCACCTTGAATCATAAAGTTTGGGATAACTCGGTGAAAGGTCATGCCATCATAATAACCTGCTTTAGCATGCGTCACAAAGTTTTCAACTGTCTTTGGTGCTTGTTCGGGGAAGAGTTGCAGCTGAATGGTCCCCATGGACGTTTCAATCGTTACTTGTGGACCCCTGGCGTTAGCCAAATCAATTTGTGGAAACTTTGTCATAATTATCCTCCATATCTTTTAAAACATTACCTAGTTGTCTATTATCACCGCCAACGACTAAAATTGCAACTGATGTCACTGGTGTATACTAGACTTACTCTACAATAGAAAGTGAAAGGAAGTTTTCATGATTATGATTAAACCATCTACTGCATACGGACAACGGACAATTGATCTGCTTCACGAGCGCGGCGTCGAACTGAAAGACATCGCCGACCTGGTCATGTACCTGCAAAAGGACTTTATCAAGGACTTAACTCCCGAGATGGCCCTGCACAGTGTCCAGACCGTCTTGAATAAGCGTGAGGTTCAAAACGCGGTCATTACCGGTATCCAATTAGATATTGCAGCAGAGCACCACACCTTGATGGAGCCCTTGCAAACCATTGTCGAACGTGATGAAAGTCTCTATGGTGTCGATGAGACGATGGCGCTATCCATTGTCGACTTATATGGATCAATTGGTTTCACTAACTATGGTTATATTGATCGAACTAAGCCAGGGATTCTTGCCAAATTAAACGCCCACGAGCCGGGCATTATTCATACTTTTCTTGATGACTTGGTCGGGGCTATTGCGGCAGCCGGTGCGGCACGACTCGCCCACGACGATGCTAATGAGCAAGATACGCCGTTCAAATAAATATCACAATTTCATTAAACTTCGCTACACCTGCTGACAAGGCGTTAAAAACCTCCTACAATGTGGGTATCATCAAATAATAACTAAGGAGCACTTTAATGGCCTATTTAATTGATTTTGTTCTCCACATCGACGATCATCTCGTCAATATCGTCAACACCTTTGGCGGGTCAACCTATCTCATCTTGTTTGCAATCATCTTTGTGGAAACTGGTGCCGTGATTCTGCCCTTCTTACCAGGAGATTCACTGCTTTTTGCTGCGGCTGCTCTAGCCGCCAACCCCGCATACGGCTTAAACATCTGGCTGTTCGTTGCCATCTTCCTGGTGGCAGCCATCGGTGGGGACTCACTTAACTTCTATCTAGGTGGCCGGGTTGGCGCCGCACTGTCGAATCACTCTTGGTTCGGCAAGCTGATCAATAAGGATAAGCTCGCCCAATCGGAACATTTCTTCCAAAAGCACGGGCCCCTCGCCATTTTCCTGGGCCGTTTCATGCCCATCATTCGGACGTTCGTTCCCTTTACAGCGGCGGGCTCTCAATTTCCTTATCGTCGCTTCTTAAAGTACAACGTGAGTGCCGCCTTAACCTGGGTATTCATCTGCTGCGGCGGTGGGTACTTCTTCGGTAACATTCCGTTCGTTAAGGAACACTTCTCAGCAGTTGTACTGGGGATTATCGTCATTTCCCTGATCCCAGCGATCGTCGGCTGGCTTCGTGGCCGTCGCCCTTCACATCCAGCCCCTGGTCGGATTCCAGAAGACAACTAACAATTAAATCTCTACAGGATACGAAATAAGACACGAAACCACGTTTGGTTGTCGTGTCTTATTTTTTGGCTTGATTTTTAAGCTACATTCTCTCTGTCAGCTGTCCCCAACTACCCCTGTAGCAACTGCTGCGGGGATAACTGGCGACTCGCTGTAAAAATAACATACGCTTCCTGCGGTGGCTTCACTGGATCCTGAGTCAACCAAAAACAAACAAAGTCCCAAATCCCCTGGGTGACAATCTCCTGCGCAAACTCAGGTGGAATAGCCGTTTTTAACGCCGGCTGCCCGATGACCGTCGCAATGACTGGTTTTATCCGCGACACCAGCTGCGAGGCAGGGCTGTTGATCAGCGCCACCACCAACTGTTTCTGCCGATAAAGGTATTTAAACATCTGCTGAAATGCGTTCCGTTCATCCACACTCTGATCACGTGGCTTGGGGTAGCGTTCAAAAATCGCCTGCACAGCTGTGACTAACTCGTCTTCATAATGGGTTAATAAATCAAACTTATCTAGATAATGTAGGTAGAATGTTCCTCGATTAATCTGGGCCATTTGACTCAATTGCTGGACCGTCAACCGGTCAAAACCTTCTTGCATCACTAATTTGATAAAGGCCGTTTGTATCTTCCGTTCCGTACTGACTATTTTCAAATTCGTTTCCACAGCAACCATCCCCTCAACAGTTTGTCGATTTTGCTAATAGCTTAAAACTTTTTTGTTACCGTGCCAATCATCAATCCCTCCCAAACTGTTGATTGCTTCATTAACTACCAATCCGCTTCCGCCAACCTAGTGCGATGCAGATAGTCTACTTTTAACTCAGCACATCCCCGCAAATTGTCGATTGTTCTGGCAAGACCGGCCTGCTATTCTGTAAGCGTTCAATCAACACGATGTTTATTTCAAAGGGGCGCTTGCTAATGTTCAAAAGTGAATTGAAATTTTTAAGTCAGCACAAGATGATGCTCACGGTTCTTCTCATGATTGCCCTCATTCCCGCCATCTACTGTTACCTTTACCTTTCCTCCATGTGGAACACGTACGGTCATACCGATGACATTCCCGTTGCCGTGGTCAACCACGATCGTGCCGTCACCTTTCACGGCCAGCACATCGCAATCGGTCGCCAACTTACCCACAGTTTGGAGAATTCTTCTTCATTAGATTTTCACCATCTCAGTGCGACCACCGCGCATCGGCAACTCAAGGCTGGCAAGCTTTACCTAGTCGTCACCATTCCTCGTAACTTCTCCAATCACGCCACCACCCTGCTCACAGCAACTCCCCACCAAATGACACTGCATTACGATCTGAATTCTGGCGCTAACTACATCGTCTCTAAAATGACCACGGGTGCCAGCACCGCCATTACTAACCAAGTCAGTCACAACGTCACTCAGCTGGAGACTCACATTTTATTATCCGCACTGAACGGCGCAACGACTGGCATGACGAGATCTGCCAATGGTAGCTCCCAACTGGTTACGGGAACCCAACAACTTCTAAATGGCAATCAAAAGCTGTTAATCGCCACTGCTCCCTTGAAAAATCCCGCATTAACGACTGGACTCAGCGCTAGTTATGCCGGCTTAATGCAAGTTCAAAACGGCATCCAAACTTTAAGCCACGCCCTAACCAACGGCAGCACGCGCTTAGCCACCATCGCGACTCGTCCGACCACTGCAACTGCCCTGGCCGCTCCAGTCGTCGCAAAAACTAATGACATCGCTAGCGTTCCCAACAACGGGACTGGCATGGCGCCTTTCGCAATTGCTATCGGTCTTTACGTTGGTGGCATTGCGCTAGGAACGATGTACGATGGCCGACGGACCTACAGCCGTCCCCGTTCTGCATTCGCTTGGTGGGGGAGTAAAGCTACCATCATTGCTGGCGTTGCTGGTGTTCAGAGCATCCTACTCTACCTCACCTTGCACCAAGCTAATACCCTAACGACCCGCTCTAATCTCCAACTGTTCGCGGCTATCTTACTGGGATCACTACTCTTTCTATCGCTGATCTTCTGTCTTCGCTTATTGCTTGGTGGCTTTGGAACCTGGCTGATTTCCATCGTCTTGGTGATGCAGCTGGCCAGCTCGGGGGGGCTTTACCCACTCCCTCTCGTCAGCAATTTTGCTAAAGCTCTCAACCCCTGGTTACCCATGACCTACCTGATCCAAGTCTTACGGTCAGCCATCTCGACCAACATTAGCCTGCCCGGCGCTTGGTCGATCATGATCCTCATGACGATCGGTTTTAATCTGCTGATTATGCTACGGTTTCATCTGGATTTGAAACGAAATCCACTCACCCACTAGGCACTATCCTTATGGGAACTCGATCTTTATATTTTCGATAGTGTCACTTTTTACCTTACCTACGCAAAAAAAACGCAACCACCTATCCTGGTTGCGTTTTACTTTACACTTCTATTACTGCCATCCCCCGCATGCTTGAACGACTGACGTCCCAGCCAATACAGCCAGCACAAGCCCGCCTCAAACAGGACAAAAGCCATCACGAAGCAATGCAGAAAGAAAGTATCTGGCAACGCGGTAATGATCGGGTCCAAGCTAGGATCAAAGAGCCAATCATTATTCCGAAACAGCACCCGGTGAAAGGCAATGAAAAAATCATTGAAATCCACTGCCATCATCGCAGCTAACACCACGGGAACGACCATGACCACTTGCATCGGTCGAATCAACCGCCACCGTTCAGTGTAACGCTTCAAACGGCGTAAATACCAAATAGCTGGATAAACACTCACTAACAAGACAAAGTTATTCACTAAAAAGAGTTGCTTAACGTCGTGAAAATGAATCATCCCCGTAAAAGATGTCGGAAAATCGCTCATTTTCAAGTCCGTCACCCAGGGCAACTCCAGATACCCCAACATTTGATAATAGTTGCTCATTATTCTCCGTGGCGCCATCCGCACCGTTTGATCAATATTCAGCCAGTGAATATCCAACCGGTACAGCCAGACGGCATTGATCGTCAAAAAGATACTCAACGTCAATAAGAATAAAATCACTGCTGTCAAACCAATACCTCGTTGCCATCTAGTCAATTGGTCCCACCTCAAGATCCCAATGGGCCAAGTCCGGCACCGTATAAGTCGGTTGAATAGCCTGTTGTGCCACCTGAGCCGGCGTCGACACGCCCGTATACGTCAACAACGTGTCAACACCCGCGTGAATTCCTGCTAAAATATCCGTTTGATAATTGTCGCCGACCATCAACGCCTGATCGGGCGCAATCCCCATTAGGGCCAATGAATTTTGCAGCAGGATAGGCTCCGGCTTTCCGACAAAGATCGGTTCGGTCTGCGTCGCATAGCGTACTAAGTCAACTAACGCCCCCGCGCCGGGCATGAGTCCCCGCGCCTTCGGAATATTAGAATCCGAATTGGTGCCGATAAACGTCGACCCACTACGAATGGCTAAGATTGCTTTAGCAAATTTTTCATAAGTTACATCGCTATCGAGTCCTACGACCACATATTCTGGATGTTCCTCATCAATCGTAAATCCCTTAGCGGCTAGGGCTTGATTCAGACCAATCTCACCCACAACATAAACGGTCCGTTTCCCCGTTTTTCCTGCACGTTGATCTAAAAAGTCCGCCGTAGCCAATCCCGCGGTATAGACATTCTCAGGCTTAACGTGAATATCGTGATTGTCTGCCAAGTTAGCCACAACATCTACTGGCAACTTGGTCGTATTATTGGTCACAAATTTAAACGGGATATGGGCTGCTTGAATCCGTTCAACAAAGGCCTTGGCCTTCGGATACCGCTTGCTACCTGCATATACAGTGCCGTCCAAGTCGATTAAATAGGCTTGATAATTTTTCATGACTACTTCTCCCTAATTCTCTTTTTTCTGCCGAATGGTGAAATGACGCCGACCTTGACCACCAGTAGCGACGGTCACCGTCTTAGTCGTCTCCTTAGGTTGCGGTGCGGCTGTCCGGCGTTCCTCCGTAAACGGATGATTATTGTGACGCCGCCGTGAATGACGTGAGCGCCGCCGATGATTGCTATTGCCCGTCCCGTTGTTCTTAGACGGCTCATTCGACTTATCGGCCCCATTGCGTCTAGGTTGGTTGGCCGTCTTATTAGTCGTCGTCTTCGCCACATTCTGATTTGTCTGCGTTCCCTTATTACCATTACGCCGGCGCGAGCGGTTGCGCCGTGGCTTAGGCGCTGCCTTTACATCGAGATTGTGCAGAATAAAGTAGGCACACCCGAAATTGCAAGACTCATACAAATAATCCTGTACCGCGTCAATCTGGTTCTGTTTAGCACCAGCGCGATCCTCGGCATAGAAGCCTTTCAGTCGCAACTGTTCAAATCCCCAATCGCCGACAATATAGTCAAACTTACTGAGAATGGTGCTGAACCGACGGGAGAATTCGTCGAAATCAAACCCGTCGCGGACATCCGCCACCACTTCATAAGGGTGACCGTTAATCGTCAAGTGAGTCTCATCCACCCGGACAACCTCCGCTGCCGGTTCCCGGTTTTCTCGCTGCTCAGCAACCAGTGCTTCTAAATCTTTACGATCCACTGTCGTCATCCTCTCTAAATCTTAGGTTAAGGGGTAGTGTTTGCTCAGATACTTGGCAAATACTTCCCGTAATAAGTCTTGGTATAAAATATGGTTTTTCCCAACAATTGAGATGGTTGGGAAAAATGGAATAAATAGGTAATGGTCCAACACAGCAATCGTATACTGGCGGTTGGGCGACAGCGGCTCACCACGCCACGTGACCTGATGGGTCTGCCGATCATACGCAATTCCTAAGTAATTGATTTCGCCAAAGATCTTGCCGCGAAAGCCCATTCCCTTCTGGTGGAAATGACGTAAAAACAGGCGGGCCAATTCAAACTCCTGAATCATCCGCCACAGGTCATAGCCATTGAGGGTGACCGTCATCACGTGCATGTTATGCGGCAGAATCTGATGCAATTGATTCTGGTTAACCACACCGCGCGGCAAGTCTTCTAGAAACAAGCCTGCATTCAAAATGGCCGCTTGGGTGCCGGCGTATTCAGCAATCGCGTGAAGCCCCTCGCGCACCAGCCGCGGCCGCCCCGTCAGATCGGCTTCCATCGTTACTGGTAGGTCTGCGACCCGTTGTTCGGATAAAATGTCCATTCCCAAGTCACTTAAGCTTTGAATCTCCGCCGCGTCGCCTGGTTCTTCCGGCAAGGTCGCCGTTTCAACGACACTCGCGGTGGCCGCCTTGACCACGTGTTCAGCATCAACCGTCAGTTCAATTTTCCCCACATACCGGCCGAATTTTCCTGCCGCAGCCAACAAGCTATGATGATCCTGCTCGCCGTTCACGAATAAGTGATGCGTATGGCTCCCGATAATCACCTTAACCCGCGGATACCGTTTCGCAATCTGCCGATCGACATCGACCCCTAGGTGGGACAGCAAGACACACACGTCAAAATCCGCTGCGTAGGTGTCCAGTAACCGTGACAGGGCCTCATCAACCCCCACGGGCAACCACCCAGCCAAGGGATAGGTCAGTTGGTAGGGCGCCGTCAATCCTAAGACTAGGACCCGCGTCCCCGCCTTAGTCGTTAAAATACGATGATCCACTGCCCACTTAGGCTGTTCATGCGTATCAGCCGTCAACAGATTACCTAAGACCACCGGGAAATTAGCGTAGTCGTAGAGATGGTCCAACTGCGCTCGCATATAACTCAGGCCCTCGTTATTCCCAATCGTCACCGCATCATACCCAACCTGATTCATGAGTTCGACATTTTTCTGACCGTTCGTGGCTTCCGTCACGGGATGCACGCGATCCATGTTGTCTCCTAAATCAAAGGTATAAACCGTATGACCAGCCGCCTGTGCACTTGCTTTAGCGGTTGCCAAATAACGACGAATTCGTGGCCAATTTTCAAAATGCGAATGGAGGTCATTTGTATGCAAAATGGTAATCTGTTCCATGTTCTCTTCGCTCCTCTTAACACTGTGTTTAATCCTACGGCATCAAGGGGCTACGGTCAAGCGCAATGCCAGCTTGCGCCGAAATAACCCACCGCCAGTTCACGTGGTTAAACCGTTACTGTTTATCTTGAAATTCCTTAGCTTTTCCCGTCACCATTTCTTCGATCTCATTAGTAGAAAATGGCGTTCCAAAAGGCACCTGTTCCTTGAGATAACGCGTTTCCGGGGTATCCACCCCAACGTTAATGTTCTCCTTCACCGGTACCGCGTAGTGGTGAATGTGGCCGTGAAGATTAATAATTTGCTTCACGATACCCAACATCATAGGATAGTGGGTCATGTAATACTGCCGATGATCGTACTTAATTAAGGCCCCTACGTCATGAAACGTGTATTTCGGCTGACCATGGTCTACCGGATTATGGGCCGCCAAGTACTTAAAGAGTGCGCGACTGTCATGATTGCCCTTGATTAATTCCAAATGACCGTTCAGTTGCGATAACACGTCGGCCACTGCCTCATCAGATTTAATGGCTGGACGGGTAAAATACAGTGCAATATCGCCCAAATGATAAACCGTATCCGTCGGCGCCACCCGTGCATTCCAATTGTCGATGATGGTCTGGTTCATCTCATCAACATTGGCGAATGGACGGGGTGCGAAGTCATTCATCCCCAGTAAATCTTTATGAAAAAAATGCGTATCAGACGTAAAGTATTGCATAGCACTGCTCCTTAATTTTAAATAATGTCCAATCGTTCCTTATGTGTTGGCCGCGGATACTGCTGATCCAAGGCCGCTAGCTCCTTCGGTGATAAGATCAAATCTCCGGCGGCTAGGTTCTGTTCCATGTGGGCTACCGAGCTCGTTTGCGGAATCGCCAGCACTTGAGGTTGACGAATAACCCACGCCAATAAGACTTGATAGACCGTGGCTTGATGGGTCAGCGCAATCTGCTTAACCGTGTCGTTGGTCGTCAATTGTTGGCCCCAGGCATCGCCTTGTGCGATTGGTGAATAGGCAATGAGTGGCAAGTCATGCTCGGTTTGCCAGGGAAGTACCGCATAATCTAGCCCCCGACTTCCTAAGTGGTAGAGGTCTTCATTAGCGGCCGCCTGATCGCCACCGGGCAGTTGCCACAGTTCCCGCAGATCAGCCACATCAAAGTTAGAGACTCCCCAAGCGCGAATCTTTCCCGTCGTCTGTAAGCGTTGGAGCTCCGCTACCGTTTCGGCCAACGGCACATCCCCGCGCCAGTGATACAGATAGAGGTCCAAGTAGTCCGTCTGTAGCCGTTGCAGGCTCGCATCCAGGCTAGCTTCCATCCGCTGGCGAGACGCATTCTCTGGCAGGACCTTCGAGATTAGAAACAGCTGCTGACGAGAAAATGGCTGCAAGGCAGCGCCCACTAACGTCTCTGCACGGCCCGACCCGTACATCTCGGCCGTATCAATGACGCGAGCACCCGCAGAGATGCCCGCCTGAATGGCCGCAATTTCCGTCTCCCGTTGGGCTGGTCGGTCACCCATATGCCACGTTCCAATTCCAATGGCTGGAACCACTTGTCCGGCGATTTTAACTTGTTTCATTTCAGCACACCTCATTTAATTAAATTGACTGCGATTCATCCACAGTCACACCGAAAAAACTCACTACTTCCATCCTAGCACTTCACTTCATTTTTCGCTGGTCTGGTTCTTACGAATAACCGCTGTAGCATTTTGCGCAAACTAAAAGGGGACTAGGAAAAAATTCCCAGTCCCCTTTTCCGCTCCGAACATATATGGCCGAAACGTGGAACTAAAGGCCGTCAACGCCGCTTAACCCCGATAGCCAAACAATCCCTTTCATTCACAATTATTTGTTAACGTCTACCGCTGCGGCCAACCGCCGATCACGGATGCGTTTACCAACGCTCAACCCTACCAACCATAGGATCGAACCGAACAACGCGATCATCGTGTCCACGCGGAAGAGTAAGACAATGGCAACCATGCCGAGGAAGGCCAAGATGAAGTAATCACTCAGCGGGAAGAGTGGCATCTTAAACTCACTGTTGCGCCGTTCCAGTGGCGATTGTTGTTGCTTGTATTTGATATGAGCGATGACAATTGCGCCCCAGATAAACAGGAAACACGTTGTGGCGATGCTTGAAACAAAAGCAAAGACGTGACCTGGGATAATAAAGTTCAGAAAAACAGACACTGCAATGACAATCGTAGAGAACCGTAGCGCATGCGTTGGGACTTGTGATCGTGATAAGGTACCCATCCGCTTGGCGAAACGTCCCTCACCACCGTACGTTAAGGAGAAGAGCATCCGACCCGTGGTGAATAAGGAACTGTTGCAGGCGGAAGCCGCCGCCGTTAATACCACGAAGTTAATCACAGCCGCTGCCGACTGAATTCCCACGTTCTTGAAGACCTGAACGAACGGACTGCTGGTTGGTGAGACAGATTGCCATGGGTAAATGCACATCAGGGCAAGCAGTGATCCTAGATAGAACAGGATGATCCGCAAAGGAATTTCGTTAATCGCCTTAGGCAATACCTTTTTAGGATTAGCCGTTTCCGACGCGGTCATACCCACCATTTCAATCCCAACAAAACTAAAGAGCACCATCTGGAATGATAGGAAGAAGCCCTTGGCACCATTGGCGAAGAACCCGCCACTGGCTAAGTTAGTCACACTGGCATGCCCAGCTGGCGTTGGAAAATGAACGGCCACCATGTAAGCCCCCGCTAGGATCAGCGCAACAATCGCGACAATCTTAATAATCGCAAACCAAAATTCAGTTTCGCCAAAGGCACTAACCGTCACGGAATTAAGTGCTAGCAAGATGGCAAGCAAGGTTAATGCCGTCACCCAAGAGGGTAAATGCGGAAACCAGAATTGCATGTATTGCCCGGCAGCTGTGACTTCGGCCATGGCAATGGTGATCCAGCAAATCCAGTACGTCCAACCGGCGACAAAGCTCATGTTCTCGCCTAAATACCGTTTGATAAAATCAATGTACGAGTGTACTTCTAGATCAGAGAGTAAGAGTTCCCCTAACGCCCGCATCAACAGGAAACACATAATTCCAGTTGCGAGGTAGGCTAAAATAATCGATGGACCAGCTAAATGAATCGACTGACCGGCACCTAAGAAGAGGCCCGTTCCGATTGTTCCCCCAAGAGCAATCAACTGAACGTGGCGACTCTGCAAACCGCGGGAAAATTCCTGGTTGTTATTTGGTTGACTTTCTTTCATCTTAATCGCCCCTTTGTTGAAATATATTATACACATCTGACTAATCAATGCCAGTTCTAGTGCTGGTTGGTTCACCTAACTAAGTAGCGCTAAATGCTGGTGTTAACCATTTTCTTTCAACTTAGCGATATTTACATGAAATAAATTCAACTTTGAATGAACAAAAAGGGCTGGCAATAACTGCCAACCCTTTCTCGTCGCGTGAAGCCCGTCTCACTGACCACGATCCACCTAAATCCACCTAAGTCATCGTGTCTCAGTTTCCGTCTTCGCCGCTATTTACTTACGTAACCGTTCGATATCACGAACAATCATGAGCTCTTCATCAGTTGGAATCAACAACGTCTTGATCTTTGAGCCAGCAGCACTCAAATCACGTTCAACCCCACGGATGTCGTTCTTTTCTGGATCGACAGCAATACCGAAGTAGTTCAGCTTGTCTGCCACTTCTTGGCGAATCATGATGTCATTTTCACCAACACCAGCCGTGAAGACAATGGCATCAGCACCACCCAATTCAGCCAAGTAAGCCCCGACGTAACGAACAATCCGGTTGATGAACATATCCCGGGCTAACTTAGCACGGTGGTTCTTATCCTGGACAGCTTCCAATTCACGCATGTCCGCGGACACACCGGAAACCCCGACCAAACCAGACTTCTTGTTCAAAATATTGATCATGTCGCTAGGCTTGTCGATATTCAGCTTTTCCATCAGGTAAGCAACCAAGGACGCATCAATATCACCAGAACGGGTTGCCATTTCAATCCCAGCTAATGGCGTAAAGCCCATGGAAGTATCGTATGACTTACCATCCTTGATCGCCGTAATTGACCCACCGGCACCAATGTGTAACGTGATCAACTTCAGATCTTCTAAAGGCTTGCCCAGCATAGCAGCAGCCCGGTGAGCAACGTACCGGTGACTCGTCCCGTGGGCACCATACTTACGAGCACCATACTTTTCGTAGTATTCGTAAGGGATCGCGTACATGTAGTTCACTTCTGGCATCGTCGTGTGGAAGGACGTGTCAAAGACCGCCACGCTCAGGACGTTAGGCAAGATCTTCTTGAATGCTTCGATCCCCATGGCAGCAGCTGGGTTGTGTAATGGTGCATATTCTGCCAGATCCTTGATCTTTTGCAAAACATCGTCGTCGATTACAGCAGAGTCCTTGAACTCTTCCCCACCGGCAACGACCCGGTGACCGATCCCGGTAATTTCATTAAAGTCAGTGATAATCTTCAACTCAGTCAATTGATCCAACATTAATTGGATGGCTTCCTTGTGATCGTTCACATCTTTGTGGTCCTTGTACTTTTCACCATCGCCATACTTGATCTCAACTAAAGAATTGCCCAGACCGATCCGGTCGATAGCCCCTTCAGCGATTACTTGTTCTTCTGGCATTTGGAATAACTTGAACTTTAACGTAGAACTTCCGGCGTTAATTGCTAATGATTTTCCCATTTGGTAATTTCTCCTTTTACGAGCGGTCCGTCAGCAGGTTTTGTTCTTCCCATTGGACGATCTCCGCAACAAACTTTTGAAATGCTGATTGTTCTTTAAATGATGGGAACTCACCCAACATTACCTGTTCAACCTGCTTTGCGCCAGCGCCTGGCTTCTGTAGAATCAGAATTGCCTTCTGCGCATTAACATTCATAAAGAGCTCACTTGGAAGGTTCAACAACCCTTGCAGGTAAGCGTTACCAGCCAACCACTTTAATAGCCCCTTGGCCTCTTCCGTTTGGAATAGCTGTGAAGGGACTAAGAAGACACCTACGCCCCCGGGCTTCAACTGGTTAAGCGCTTGCTCTAACAACAAGTGATGGACAAACGAATGGCCGCTAGCCGCGTGCGTTTGATAATTAGCGGCATTCTCATCAATTGGATAATAGCCAATCGGCAAGTCTGCCACAATCAAATCACTGGCTGGAACTAACAATTGTTCCAAAGCATCCTGATGGATCAACTCAATTGGCACCCGCTGTAAGTCACTAGACGTTTGGGCAATGGCTAACATGGTATCATCGTTATCCACCCCATATGCCTTGATCTTCCCAGCAACTACTGCCTTTAGCTGCGTCAGGACCGCCGTCAATAGGTTCCCTGTCCCAACCGTTAAGTCAGCAACCGTCAATTCAGTTTTGCCTTTCTCTAACCGTGTGACCAGATAGCCCATAATATAAGCGATGGTATCTGGCGTGAGTTGGTGATTGGCTTGAATTTCATCCACCCGGATCGCCTTGAGCATGGCTAATTGAACCGCCCGGCGAACCGTTTCGGCATCGTCACTTTGCCAGTCAACTTGAGCATACAGCTTAGCAAGTTTCGCCGCTGTTGGTTCATCTGGCTGACCGTCTTCCACCTGAACTTGACCGTTAAGCAGGTTATCCCCCGTCTCAACGAACGCATCCAGATAAGATGTGCTTAGCGCGTCTTGCAACGTGGTGGTTGATTCATCCAAGACCTTGAAGAGCGCTTCAGTCTGTTCTTGTGACAGTACGCTTCGCCTCCTTGTGAAATTTACATAACTCTATGTTTCCGTTATCTATACTACCGATTTTTTAGGTGTTATTCAAGCAATCTTTGTGGTGAATCTCCGGGTTTTAGCGTTCGTCGCGCTCGTTTTGACGGTTGCTGGCCTGATCTAAGCGCCCGTTCTATTTGTGAAGTCGAACGATTATAGGATTGAATCAGTTCAAGGGTCGACTGTTGTTTGGCTGCCTGACTCGTTAACACTAATCCTAAAATAAGACTGACATTCACTAAAAAGATCAACGCCCACAGCGTTAAAAAGCCTTGCCGCGTAAATTGAGGATCGTCTTTTGCCAAGGTAATCGCTCCTGTTTTAACCGAATTTGGACCAAGTCAGTGTGCCCTACGCGTTGCCACTCGACGGCTTCTACCTGCCGCAATAGAGGATAATATCCCTGATAAGTTGAATTTGTCAGGCGTAAGACGTGTTTATCATCCACCCACACCAACAATAGCTTATTGTGTGCCCAGGTATCCGCGATATCAAGCCGGTGCTGGTGGACCTTAACCACCCGATAACGTCCTGGCTGCTCCAATACGCGGACGGCTTGATGCCAGGCCATCGGGTCTTGCCTTAGGGGTCGCAACAGGCGCCGATCTAGTCCATCAGCTAGGACGAAGAGACCCGCAGCAATGATTAAGGCAAGTAATGCTTCAACCAGCGTAAAACCATGCCGCGTCATCATTGCAGTGCTGCCCAGGTTAATAAGGCTTGGTCGTATTGGGCACGCGCCTGTCGAAGTTTAGCCATCCGAATTTGCTCGCCATGTTGCGTGACCACCAACGCCTGTTGTGCCAAAACGACGGCAAGGGCGACAATTCCCAGCGCCAGCAATGCGTCAGGGAGCAGCCAGCCGTGATGGCCGTCGGGTTTTCGATGCTTCCACATAGATCAATGCGCCTCCTATTTGAAAGGTTTGATACCACCACACGTGATGCGTTGTGCTATACCACTCCATGGTAAAGGCCGCAGCATTTCCTCGGGGCGAAATGGACCAGCCCGTTTTCCCACTCACCCAACGCAGTCCCGGCGGTGGATCTAACTGTCGAAACGGTCGTCGCGGTTGCCCCTGCGCTAGCGTCGTTCGGCCAGTCTTGGCGTCAATGAAGACCCCTACCGTCTCGTGCCGGGCCAATGCCACCTGCCGTCCAGCCGTCCACAGCTGTTGCCAAGCTGGCCAAAAAGCCCGCTCGGCCGCCGCGCGACGCTGGGCCACCGCCTGAACCCCGACCAACACACTCAGACTAGCCACAATGATTAAGACCACCATCGTTTCATAAAGGGTGAATCCCGAATGGCCGTTAGTGCACCGGTCGTTCATCATGAATTTTAATTCCTTCCTGTCGCGCTTGTTTGACCTGTTGCGGCGTTAGGTACTGCGCCTTCTCCAAGGTTTCATAGGTCACGTGATCTGCCGTCTGATGATCGTCTAAATAGGCCGTCACTTGCCCCTGAACCACCGTTTCCATAGCCGTTTGATGAACATGACGGGCCCGGTGTCGTTGCCCGTTTAGATTGGGCAGAATAATCAGCACCAGTAACGAGATGATAAAAAGCACGATCGTCATTTCTATTAAAGTGAAGCCTTGCCGTTTCTTCATTGATAGACTCCCTGCAAATTCGCATACATTGGCAACAACATACTGAGGTAGGCGCCCACAATTAATAAGGCCACTACGGTCAACAGGATTGGTTGAACTAGCGCTAAGCTCTGCTCAATCAGTCGTACTAACTCCCGATAACGCAACTGGCTGTATGCCTCCAACTCACGTGCCAATTGGACTGAGGTCTGGCCTTTTTGCAGCAGCACCAAAAGCTGTGATGGAATAAACGCCTGCTGTCGTAACCAGTTAACCGGTAACTTTCCAGCCTGTAATCGTTGCGCGAGACTGACCGCTAATTGATGAAGCAAAGCATTGGGCGGCAATTGTTGAAGAACGCTAATCATCTGCTTAACACTGAGTCCACTAGCCAGCAGCTGGCCCAGATTAGCCGTCAGATAATAAGCGTAATAGGCCCGAAAGATTTTGCCCACCACCGGCCAGCGCAAATACCACCCCACCAAATGCAGGGTCGTCTGCTGCCGCCACCAACGCCATCCCCCCAGACCACCCAAGATCACGCCCAGCCCCCCGCCAACCTCCAGATAGAGCCGCTGACCTGCTTGCGGAGCCGCTTGCGCGACCATTTGTTGTTGTAACTGGGGCAACACGCCTAGTTTGAGCGTTACCAACAATCCCAGCATCCCAATCAATAGACTCACCGGGTACATTAACAAATGCAGCAATCGTTTCCGCTGAGTCGCCATCAAATCAAGCAGATCCGCACTACGCTGCAGCGCCACAGCCAAGTCCCCGTAGGTCGTCATAATTTGCAACTGAAAATAAACGCTCGCTTGTAAGTATGGTGCTAGACAAGTCACAAAATTTTCACCCGCTACCAATCGGCGTTCAATCTCGGCAACGCTCGCCGGAAGTCCAGTGCTCGCCATTTGACTAAATTGCAAAGCCTGACGGAGTGAAAAACCACTCGCTAGCTGATCGGCCAACAGCTGGCAGAATTGTTGCTGTTGCCTAAGAGACCAGCTACCCCTCCCATAATTTTTGTGCCGTTTCCGCTGAAATAATCCGGTGCTCCTTAGCGTCTTCAAGAATTTGCTGCCACCTTTCTGAGGTTGTCCGCCGCGTCTGCCAGAGTTGTTGCCCCGTGAGGATATCCAGCAAGACCGCTGGTGACTGGGTCACCCTGGGCACTAGTCGCTGATAGCAACTGGCTGTGAGGACCTGGCGTAGTTGGGGTAACGATATGCCCAGTTCCGTTAGCCGTGGCACAATGCCACTCGCATTCTGCGCATGCACCGTGCTCAGCACTAAATGACCACTCAGTGCCGCTCGAACAGCGGCTTGAGCTGTCAATTGATCCCGAATTTCACCAATAATGAAGATGTCCGGCCGATGGCGTAATCCGACCTTCAACAATGCCTCATAACTCATACCCGCCGCATCGTTGACCTGTAGTTGAATGAAATTTTCGGCCTTAATTTCTACCGGATCTTCAATCGTTAGAACCGTGGCCGTATCTGCCAATTGACTGGCAATCGTATACATCATTGTGGTCTTCCCAGAACCAGTCGGCCCCGCAAAGAGGATCAGGCCCCGCTGTCCTGCCAATCGATGCAAGTGCTTAGGCTGCCGATCGTCTAAGTAGGCCATCCGTCCCGTGTAATAAGGATAGATCAGTCGGATCACCAGCGACTCTCGTCCAGCGTAGTCGCCAACGGTGGAAAATCGCAATTCCACCGGGCTTTCTCCCGGCCACGTCAAGGCACCGACCTGTGGGCGTCGATGCTCACTCACCCCCATATTTGCTTGAAACTTAAAGTAAGTTACCACCTGCTCGCCAAGCGATTGACTCACCTGCCGCCATGCCGTGACGGCCCGCACATTTCTAAGGCGAATCTGATACCCCGATTGCCACGGTAATACGTAGATGTCGCTAGCATGTTGGCTGTGGGCCGCTGCTAAAAGTTCGCCGATAAAATCTCTAATCATCCGTCCATCCCCTGCCCTTTTCTATTAACTCCGTCAAAAGTGGCCGATTGTTTTTTATCCGACAAAAAAGATCTGGACCCAAGCCCAGATCTTTTTAAGATCACTGAATTTATAGTTAATGCGACCGCATCTCCGTGGTTAATTTTCCACATCAGTCGCCGCTGTTCGCTCTGCCTGAACCACCTTCATCCCAATTAAGCTTCCCCCAATTAGGATAATCGCCAAGGCAGCGAAGATTCCCATCGTCAATACTGACGTGCTAATTCCCGTTCCGCTCAAGGCTTGGGTTAAGCCCAGGTTGGCATACGTGATGGGTAAGAATTTCGCCAGGGGTGCATAGAACGTCTCCACCGTTTGCACGGGGAATAGGCCATTGGCCACACAGAGCTGTAGGAAGAAGAGTGCTCCAACAGCTAGCACTGCGGCTCGTCCCAAGAAGAAACGCAGGCCTAGTTCTACGACCAGCACTGCCGCGGCAAAGAGTTCCGTCAAGGCGACAAAGGTCAGTGGTTGTGCGGCATGCAGCATGATAGCCATCCCCGCACTGGTGATCAGCGTCTGTACACCGACCCAACCAGTCAGGTTAGCCAGTTGCCGCAACGTTTGTAACTGCTGACGATAATCGAACCAAGCGACCAGTCCCGTCAGTCCCAGGAACGTTAACAACGAGACCACGAATGGCGCAATCGCATGACCAAAGTTAGGCACGTAGCTAAACCGGTCATGATCCAGCGTAGATGGCGACGCAAACATTGCCGCCGTACGACTGGTCAGTGGCGTCGCATTCACCTTATCTGCGCCGGCTTGTAACGCCGTTGCCAGTTTGTGGTTACCCGCTTTGAGCTGTTGGGCACCGCTAACCAAGCGCGGTGAGTTTTCCGCCAACCGTTGGGTACCCGTTGAGAGTTGCTGTACGCCATCCACCAGCTGTGGAGTCTGCTTATCAAGGGTCGTTAAACCACCGGCCATGCGTTGGCTTCCCGCTGCTAATTGCGAAACCCCAGCAACTAACGTCGGCACCTGACCATTTAATTGCCCTAATCCACCTGCTAATTGTTGTGAACCCGCGGCCAAACGTCCTGACCCTACCGCTAGCTGAGTGACGCCGCCTGTCAAGGCTGGTAATTGACCAGTTAAGAGGCTCAACCCATTGGTAACCTGCAGTGACCCCTTAACTAATCGCGTGACCCCATTCGTTAGAACCGGCACTTGTGTCTTAAATTGATCTGTTCCCGAAGCTAACTGCTGCGTTCCCGCCGTCAGCGCTGAGCCATTCGTCGCCAGTTGCTGGCTACCAGCGGCCGCCTGGGAAAGTCCGGCGGTCAGCGTAGGCACTTGCGCCTGCGTCATTTGTAGACCGCCCGCTAATTTCTGCGTCCCTGCCACTAACTTCTGGTATTGCGTCACTAGCCCCGCTTGCTGGCCGTTGACTCCCTGGTTAAGCTGACTCAAGGCCGCATTTTGTGCAGCCATCAACGCGCTGGCATTCTTAAATACAGCTTGCAACGTCTGGGCATCCTGCATCACTGCCCCTAACGCTGCTTGAACGCCTGTACCTGGCGTGGGGGTGGTCCCCGCCAAATCGGCAACGTCACGCTTCAACTGCGTCAAAGTCTGGCGAGTCGTCTGCTCACTTGAATCAGCGGCACCACTCGCCTTGACCAATTCCGTAGCGGCCGTGGTGACTGCCGTCTTAGCCGCCGATGATTGGGCTGTGGCATCAGCCGACGAGGTGCCCGCGTTAGCCAGTGCAGTCGTCATCGCCGCCTTTTGTTCGCTCGTCATTTTGGTTGCGCTAGCCACCGAAGCGACCTTAGCCGTAATCTCTGCTTGGGTCATGCCCGAGCGAGGAGCCGGCTGATCCGTAGTCACTTGGTCAACAACGGCCTTCAACTTGTCTACTGCCTGGGTTGTCGGCGTCGCTGTCGTGGCGAGTTGTTCATCAAGTTGGTTGACCTTAGCTTGAATGGCTGACGCCTGAGCGGTTGATTGCGCAGCCGCTGGTTGGACAATTGCCGTCGCTAACGCCTGTAAATCCTGGGACATCTTCTGACTAGCGGCTTCAGCCTGTGTAGTCAATCCGGCTGCACCTGTCTGCGATTGCGTCGTCAGCGCCGCAACCGATCCCCCAAGTTTTTGGACCCCGGTGGACCCAGCTGCCACTTGTTGTGCGAGCGTCCCGGAGCCGGTCGTCAACTGATCAAGTGCTGCCGCCAATGACTGACCACCCGTATTTAATCGCTGTAGGCCCGTGTTGACCTGATATACACCGTTAACATACTTAGTGGTACTTACGGCGAGTGCCTGACTCCCATCGGCCAGCTGAACAACTCCCGATGCCAATGCACCGGTTTTACGGTTTAGTTTTTCCAAACCCGCCGTGACCTGCGACGAGCCCGCATCTAACTGCCGAACCCCTTTTGCCAGTGGCTGCGTCTTCTGCGCCAACTGTTGCAAGCCACCGTCGAGTTGCTGACTCCCCTGCGACAGCTGAGTCGCCCCAGTTGACAGCTGCTGAACACCAGCAGCTAACGGCTGGGTCTTGTCCTGTAAAACACCCAAGCCCGTGGCCAATCGCCCGGCACCCGTCGTCAATTGCCGCACCCCGGTTGGTAACTGGTTGACCTTAGTCGATAGCTGTAACAAACCGTCCTTAACTTTCTGAACGCCAGTCGTGTACGTATTCATACCATCAGCTAAGGTGACAGTTCCATCCTTTAACTGGGTGGCCCCTTTGGCTGCCGTTTGAAAGCCCCGCCCACTGGCTTTGATTTGCTGGAACATGCTTAGCGCGTAGGCCTTAGTGACCGCCTTTTTCACGGCCGCATTTAACTGCGTGGCTCCGGTCTGACTGATAATTTCACCAATATAGCTTAGTGAATCATTGGTCTGGTAAGCTAAGTGCATTTGCTGCGGGTGGGCATCCGTCACCGTCGTCGCCCGGCGAGAAAAGTTCTTAGGAATGGTCACCACCGTGTAGTAGCGATTGTGTTTCATGCCCGCTGTGGCTTCCTTGGCCGAGAGGAACCGCCACCCCAATTCATGGTTGTGTTTCAGCTGATCGACAACCTGTTGTCCGACCGCTAAGCGTTTGCCCTGATAGGTGACGGGCTGATCCTCATTGACCACCGCAACCGGCAACTTAGCCGTTCGGCCGAATGGGTCCCAGAACGAGTGAATCACCAAACCAGCACAAACGACTGGTAACACTAATCCAGTAGCCACCGCCCCCATCACCAGATACTTATGTTTATTCTGTTTCATTCTCAGCACTCCTTAAGTATGCCGTAAAATGTATATGGCATGTTGCATTTTACAATATTACCCCATTTAATTTTACTTATCACCGTCAAAATTAGTATAGGGCATGTTGTATACGAGCTAAAAAAATGACTGAACCCTCAGCCACATTTATGGAGTTTACCCGTCACTCCCACAGAATGCAAGTTTATTTTTTAATCACTGCACACAAAAACCCGCCACCAAGCTAGGCCTGGCAACGGGTTTGCTGACTCGAATTATTCGATTAAATCTAGTCAACACTTTCAGGTAAGACAGCGGCTTCGTAAATATCGGAAACATCGTCGTTGTTTTCCAGTTCGTCAATTAGGCCTTGGTATTGAGAAGCTTTTTCTTCTGGTACTTCGGTCGTGTTTTGAGGGAACATCCGAACTTCAGCGGTGTCCAACTTGTAACCCTTATCCTGTAAAGCGTCACGTACTGCAATTTCATTTGAAGGATCCGTGTAGATCTTGAATTCTTCATCCGTGGTTTCCATGTCGTCCGCCCCGGCATCTAAAGCATCCATCAACATCGTATCTTCATCCGTATCCAAGCCATCACGTAAGATTACAATGTAACCCTTCCGATCAAACATGTAAGAAACGGAACCTGCTGCACCAAGTGAGCCACCGTGGTGCGTGAAGGCAGAACGAATAGCCGCAGCCGTCCGGTTCTTGTTATCCGTCAAAGCAGCAACCATGATCGCTGTCCCTGCTGGACCGTAACCTTCGTAGGTGATTTCTTCGAACTTAGCGCCACCAACACCAGAGGCCTTGTCTAAAGCCCGCTTGATGTTTTCCTTAGGCATGTTAGCTGCCCGCGCCTTGTCCATTTCCAAACGAAGTTGAGGGTTACCGTCGGGATCAGGACCACCTGCTTTTGCAGCTTGGTACAAATCACGTGAGATTTTTTGGAAGATTTTTCCACGCTTTGCATCCTGAGCATTTTTCCGGCCCTGGATGTTATGCCATTTAGAATGTCCTGACATCGTAACTCCTCTTTTCTAAAATTTTATAGATATCCGTATAAAACAGACACTATTCATATTAGCACTTACTCCCCATTCGTTCAATTGCAAAGCTTATAAAAACCGCTTATTCATCAAAAATGTATACGAAAAGTTGTCTTTCCCTTTAAATCAAGGTTGGAAGCGAATTTCATTTGAATAAGTTGTGTATAAAGATAAATTTATCAAAATAAAACTTGTATAAATACACGAAACCGGCTATACTCTATTACATCATCACATGATAGAGGAGCAAGCCATTATGAAAAATAAATTAATTATGGCCATCGCATTAGTGATGGCACTGGTTGCGGGATGGGCTGCCACAACGACCACCGCACAAGCCGCCACCGATAACTCGTTGGCCAAGGTACAAAAGAAAGGGACCTTAATCATGGGAACCTCCCCTGATTACCCCCCTTACGAATTTCAAGCAACCGTCCACGGCAAGAGCCAAGTCGTCGGGATGGACGTCGCCGTCGGTAAGAAGATTGCCAAAGACCTGGGCGTCAAGCTCGTGGTAAAGTCCATGTCCTTTGACTCACTGTTAGTTGCCCTGCAAACGGGTAAGGTTGATATGGTTATTTCCGGGATGAATCCTACCCCTGCTCGGCGGAAGAATGTTGATTTCACACATACTTACTACCAAGGTGGTTACAGTATCGTCATCAACAAGAACGACAAGGGCATTTATAAGGATAAGGATTCATTCGTCGGCAAAACGATTGGGGCCCAAACCGGTTCAACGATGTATAACGAATCGAAGAAGCAAACCAGCGGGACCACGGTCAAGGGAATGACCTCCGTTTCTGACTTAATCTTAGGGTTACAAAGCCACAAGCTCCAAGGGGTGGCGATGGAAAAGCCTTCTGCTCAGGCTTACGTTTCCAACAATAAAGAACTCGCCATGATTCCCAGCCACTTTGATTTGAGTGCCTCAGATACCAGCGCTTCCGTGGCCTTCGCTAAGGGGTCAACCTCTTTGGTAGCTGCGGCCAACAAGTCTGTCGACCAAATCAGAAAGCAAGACCTAGTAAACAAGGACTACCTCCCCGCTGCCGGGAAATACTTAAAGACCAACACGGTGAATACCAGTATGCTTCATTACTGGAAAGCCTTCCTTAAAGGGATCGAGTATACGCTGATCATCACCGTTTGCTCTGTGTTCTTTGGATTTATCTTGGGTGTGCTGCTATCCTTGGCACGCATGGCTCAAGGTGGCGTCTTCGCAACGGCCCTTCGGTGGTTAGCGACCGCTTACGTCGAGTTCATTCGGGGCACGCCAATGATGGTTCAAGTCATGTTCGTCTACTTCGGACTAGGCTTGATCGTGAACCTGCCTGCCCTCATGTCTGGGATTATCGCCATTTCATTGAACTCTGGTGCTTACATCGCTGAATACATCCGGGGTGGGATTAACTCCGTCGATAAGGGACAGACCGAAGCGGCCCGGAGTCTGGGGATGACCAGCGGCTACACCATGCGCTACGTCGTCCTTCCCCAAGCCTTGAAGAACATCTGGCCATCTCTAGGGAACGAATTTATTACTTTAATCAAGGATAGTTCAATTGTCTCCATCATCGGGGTTTCCGAACTGATTTTCCAAAGCAATATTGTTCGGTCTGACACGTACAGAGGGGTTGCGCCAATTGCGGTGATCATGGTGCTCTACTTCATCATGACGTTCACCGCATCGCGGATCTTAAACCACTTCGAAAGGAAGATGCAACATGACTAAACCAATTATCGAGGTTAAAAACCTCGCCAAAAACTTTGGCGACAACCAAGTCTTAAAGGATATTTCAGAACAAGTTGATACCGGTCAGGTGATTGTGGTCATCGGTCCATCTGGTAGTGGGAAAAGTACCTTTCTGCGTTGTCTGAATCTCCTTGAAACTCCAACCAGTGGTGAAGTCGACTTCGACGGTCAGGACCTGACCACCCTGGACACTAAAAAGGTAAACACATTACGGGAACAGATGGGAATGGTCTTTCAAAACTTCAACCTCTTCCCTAACATGACGGTTTTGGAAAACATCAAGCTCGCGCCCATGAAAGTCAAGGGAATCAGCGATACCGATGCTACCAAACGGGCGCACGAGTTGCTCAAACAAGTCAACTTGGATGACCACGCCGATGCCTTCCCTACGAGTCTCTCTGGTGGTCAAGCGCAACGGGTTGCCATTGCACGGGCACTAGCGATGGATCCTAAAGTCATGCTCTTCGATGAACCCACGTCTGCCTTAGACCCTGAGATGGTTGGTGAAGTACTCAACGTCATGCAAGACTTGGCGCAACAAGGCATGACCATGGTCGTGGTTACCCATGAAATGGGCTTTGCCAAGTCCGTCGCCGATCGTGTTTGGTTCATGGCCGATGGCTATATTCAGGAAAACAACACGCCTGAAGCCTTCTTCAGTAATCCGCAGACCGAACGGGCACAGGACTTCCTATCAAAAATTTTGATGTAACCTTCACTTATTCATCACTCTAACCAAAAGACCGGTTTAACCAGGAATCATTCTGGTTAAACCGGTCTTTTCTATTATTCAAAATTAATCATGACGCCGCTTACGATATCCTACCAGGCCCAAGCCCCCTAAGAAGAGCCCGAGTACGGACCACCAAGGCGTTGTCGCCTCACTGGTTTGGGGTAACGTCGCTGCTCGCGCGTCCTTAGCTTGTGATTGGGTTGCCTGATTTGACCGTGCTTCTGCCTGCTGAGTCAACCGGTGGGTCATGTTCTGGCCGGAGTTGTTAAGCCCAGTTGTAATGTGACCGGCCGCACCACCGTTTCGCAGTTGTTGTGGTCGATTAACCGTCACTACAATTCCCGGCTTAATCTTAGCATCAACGCCACCATCACTAATCACCTGATGATGGTTGCCTGTGTCAGGGACTTCAGGTGTGTGCGGGTCACTCGGATCAACCGGCGCAACCGGATCAGTGGGATCGGTCGGGTCAGTCGGGTCAACCGGCGTCGTGCCACCACCCGAATTACCCCCATCACCAGCGCCGCCATCCGTTGGCTTAGCAACCACCGTGAGCGTCACCGTCACGTCTGGGGCATCACCATACCGTAACGTCACTTGATACGTTCCAGGCTTAGTCACATCCGCGTTTCCCAGATCAACGGACACCTGATCGCTGCCGACAGCCTGCCCATTGGTATCCGTTGCTGCGGCTTTAAAATCAGCTGCGGTTGGCGTTGGATCACCGACCGTCATCGTGTAGTTGCTGCCGGTCAGGGTAGCCTTCACTGGCAAAATGGTCAGTTTGCCGAGATTGGCCTGAGCCACCGTGTAATTGGCGTTAAGACCGTTGACGTTTAAATAATAGTTATACGTGCCCACCACCTGTCCAGGTTCCCGACTAACGGTCAGGCCAGAGTCCGTGATCACACGACCATTGCTGTCCACGATCGTCGGCTGAATGGTCGGATCAGCGGTTCCCACCGCCTTCGATTGATCAGCCAGCGTTATAGTCAGCGGAAGTTTCTTAATCGTTAATGTCCCGACGGATGACCCATCAGCTAACGTATAATTAGCATTATTGACCGTAACGTGATACCCGTAAACGCCCGCGTCGTTGTCACCATCACGTGTGACCGTAATGTCTGGATTAGCAACTGGTTGGCCGTTCGCATCCACCACTGTCACTTGAGGTTGCGGCTCCTGGTTGCCGTAAACCATCGACTGATCAGCCACCGTTACCGTCAGCGGTGCAGGAGCAATCGTTAACGTGGCTAGGGAAGTTGATTTCGACCAGTCATAATTAGCCAGTGCGGGTGATTCTGCCGTCAAACGCGCCCAGGCGTCCGGATTTACCACAACTTGGTACGTGCCCACGTTAGTGAAGTCAGCAGCGTTGTCGTCCGTCAACAAGACCTGATTACCCTTGGCGTCCGTGTACGCCAGCGTTAAATCGCCGTCTTTCAAGGTGTAAGGTAAATCGTTAGACAATGCCACGTTGAAGTCAGCACTATCCGGAACAGGTGCTTGCCCATTGTAAGTTACGGTCTGTGACCCCGTGACGGTGTAACTTGCTGATCGCTTGTTCACCGTGACCAGCGCTACTGCTGACGAACTGCTCCCATAGCTATAAGTCACTTGGTAGGTGCCCACTTGATTGGTTAACGCGTCCGCCGCAATTTCCACCGGTTTGCCCGTATCATCGGTAACGACCTGTCCCTGACTATTCAACTGATGAATCGTGACGGTCAGGTCACCGATCGCCGCCGTTGATCCGTCTGGTTTAATGGCGCTGAGTAAATTATCCGCGGGTGTCCAGTCATCGCCGTAGAAGATCGTCGAATTAAATACCTTGATATCTGGATTATTGAGCACAACCTGATACTGCCCGGTATAAGTCCCACCAGCCATTGACCAGTTAAAGGTAAACTGATCAACACCAGTTGGCACCACAAACGTGCCATTCGCTCCCAGCGTGACCCCATTCGATAAATGACTAATGTCACCGGGGGCGATCGTCGCTGTGCCCAACGTCGTCTTGAATAGATCGTTGAGTGAGACTGTCGGCTGATCGGCAAAGTAATACGCATTCTGATTCAGGGCCAGATTACTCGTCCCCGCGGCAGCCGTCAGCTGCGTGATGCGATTGTAGCTAAACACGTCCGTTCCCAGCTGTGTTACCGTCATCGGCACACTGACGGTTGTCAGCCGATTGCCATAGAATGCATGATCGCCAACGTTTGTCAGCGTCGCCGGTAGCGTGATGGGGTCAGCCAATTGGTTGTAAACGAACGCACTCTCACCGATACCCTGTAGCTTGTCGTTAAAGACCACCCCCGTCAAATTATTGACGGCAAAGGCCAGATCACCAATTGTCGTCAAATTTGCTGGCAACGTCAGGCTCCCCGTCAATCCCGCGTATTCAAAGGCACCGTTGCCGATTGTCGTCAGACTAGTGGCTCCCGTCATATCCACAGTTTTTAACCCTTGATCGTAGGTAAAGGCGTTAGCCCCGATGCTCTCCAGTTGTGCGGGCAGAACAATCGTTGGCAGGCTAGTAGCTGACAGGAAGGCCTGATCGCCAATTGATATCAGATTTTCCGGTAAGGTCACTTGCGTCAAACCGATATCATAAATGAACGCACTGTTACCGATCGTCAATGGCTGACTGCCATTAGCAAACGTAACCGTTTCCAAATTGTGCAGTGTACTGAAGGCGAAGTCCCCCACCGTCGTCAAACTGGCTGGCAGAGTTAACGTCGTAATGCCGTTATCGTTCTCAAAGGCGTGGTCTCCAATCGTCGTGAGTTGACCGTCAGCGGCAAAATTCACCGCCGTGAGTGCCGTATTCGCGGCAAACGCACTGGCCCCGATTGATTGCAGACTAGCAGGCAAGGTCAGGCTGGTCAACGCATCATAGGTAAATGCCTGACTGCCGATTGTCGTTAATTGTCCATCTGGCGCAAAGGTCACCGTGGCCAACTGACTATCCTGTAGAAAAGCTTCGTCGCCAATTGATTGCAGGCTGGCCGGAAAGGCAATACTCGTCAACTTAGAGTTAGAGGCAAACGCCTGCTTGCCAATCGTTTGGAGGCTAACTGGCAAGGCCACCGTGGTCGCTTGCGCAGCAAAGAAGGCCAAGTCCCCAATTGACGTTAACCCGGTACTCTGACTTAAATCAATACTCGTCAGTGGGTCGTACTCGAACGCTTCGTTCCCGATGGTCTGGATACCCGTGCCAAACGTCACGTTAGCCAAGGGGTTACTAGCAAACGCTTGATCGCCAATGGTTGTGACACTGTCCGGCAAAATTAGCGTAGTAATACTATCATTGAGAAATGCCTGTTTGCCAATCGTTTTCAATGTCTTATTTTGACTCAAATCAATCGTTTGTAAGGTCTTCAAGTAAGAAAAGGCATTGTCCGCAATCGACGTAATCCCGTTTTCAATTATCAGCGTCTTGAGATTAGTTGTGTTTGGGAAGTTGGAACTGAACCCCTGACCAATGGCGGTCACCTGTAATACTTTACCGCTGTCGTCGGTAATCGTCGAAGGAATCACCAGAGTATCGCCAACATCTTGCTTGGCTCCCGTGATGGTCGCGGTGCCGTCGCTATTTAGACTGTACGTTAAATTACTCGTATCCGGAATGACTGGCACGGTCGCGGCTAAGCTCTTCACTAGGGATGATGCCGGACTTGCCGCAATTGCTGGTTGGCCAGCGTGGTCGTCCCCACCAGTGGCAGCACCGCTGGTTGCCGTGTCACTAGACGTCTCTCGGGGCGGCGTTAAATTCTGATCCTCATTTTCAACATCATCTTGGCTACTCACTGCACCGGCAGACGGCGCGGTCTCCGGCGTACCGGTCTGGTTTTGGCCATTGCCGTCAGGATTGACAACTTCATTGTCAGTCGTCTCACCCGAATCCCCAGACGCCGCTTCCTGTGGCGTGTGACTGGCCTCGTTAGTTTTACCATCACTCTCATTAGTGATCGTTGCGTTATCGTTATCCCCCAACGCAGTCCCCTCACTGGCTGACGTGCCACTGGTCTGATCTCCCGTCGACTCACCAGTGGATGGAAGAGCCACCTCATTGCCTGACATCGTACTCTCAGAGCTTGACTGGGTCGTGGCCGTTGGCGTTGTATCAGCGTGTACCGGCGTCTCTTGACTCATCGCCGTTCCTAAGCCAATAGTGGCAACCGTAATTGCGGCGAAAACCCAGTGCTTACCATCCTTGTACATCTTGTAGTGCTCTTTAGCATTCATCTTGATTGCTCCTCTCAAAAAATCAGGTTAGTCGACCTGATGATCACCTCGCAATTTCAGGTGATGTCCCCTTACTCTCCACATAATTTTAACGACCAGTTTCGTTTGTGCAACTAATTCTTATTTGTGAAACCAAGTTAGTCCCTCAACCTTATTAAATCGCGACTTATAATATTTCATTTTAATTCATAGTTTAAAATAATTGTCCTTATTCTATACCGACGCACTCGTTTTGGTCAATAAATAATTGAGAAATCAATTAATTATTTTAACAATACTAGTAGCTAATCAATTCAACATGACCTGTCGTAATCCTAGCGTTATTTTTTCACAATAAAAAACGCCTAAGATACCATCATCTTAGGCGTTTTTGTGAAATCAAGTGATTTACTTTCTGAACGTTCGGTGCCCTAACATAATTAACAGCCCTAGCACAATTTCTACCACTCCAGCAAAAATGACGACTTCCAGGCCACTACGACCAACCGTTGCGACCAAATTCGTTACGGTAGCTGAAGCGGTTGGCACCACCAGGGGTAGAAAATAATAGCCAGCAGCGCCTAGCAGGCCCGTTAACAAGCCTCCTAGCGTCATTCCTGGACCCAAGCTTGCCATTACGTGATGCACGCTAAAAGCGTAGATTGCTGTTACCAAGGCCAATAACAGACTTCCCATCAGGATCAAGAAATTCAGGCGTTTTAACTTCTGAATTTTGGCCGACGCTTGCGTCATGGCTGGTGTGGTAAAAGCGGCCTTAGCGGCTTGGCGGGCCTCTTTAGCAATCGCGGCGGTCATCGTCGACGTCACCGTGACCCCTACCGTCTGGGCTTGGGCACTCATTGCATTAGCGAGCGCCGTGCTATCCACAGTAGTTGTAGCCGACTCACCATATAGCTGGGCGACACCCTGGGCCAGGTAAGGCTGGGCAATGCCGGAAGTTACGGGATTGCCACTGATGCCGATACTTTCCAACTCATTATTCAGTTGGTTAATCACCTTTTGTCCCGTTGTGGAACGAGAGACGACACCTGCCATATAGTTGGCATTAAACACCGTTATCTTTAACCCTAACGTCAGCGTTAATAGCAACACCAAGATTGCCACCCACCGAGCTAAGGCAGGTCGGCGTTGATAGGTTGGCTGTGAGCCCTTTGGGGGTTGCTGCGGCGCTGGTTGGTCTGCCGAATGGTAGCGCGCCATGCGACTATTGTCACTCATCAACACCACCTCCAATTCGATCAATTTGTCCCTTACATTTGTATGTCATCACCCGATCACACAAACTTGGCACATGATTGTTATTTATTGTAGCATATCTGAATTCGACAAATGTTAAGCCCGGCTTAATTTTAATCGAATTCTTCCTTTATTGCGTAATCAACTGAAGGCTGTAAGAACCAAAATCATTGCCAGAGCTTGCAGTAGTAAAGATAATTGGGTGAAAAGTAGGCTAAACCCGCCACCTGCGGCTGGCAGAGATTCCGCCTGCTGTGGGGACCGCCTGCGGCCTGAGAAGCGGTTCTCCGGCTCGGTTGGAAGCCCGGCAGTTCACCAGTCTCCCAACACGTCCCACGCTGTAAGCCGAAAATCGGCTAACACCGTTGTCACAGCTGGCTCCACCTCTGCCCTCCTCCGGTTACGACAGTCGTTGACCATCAAGCTATCGCAAACTGTTGGGGTACCAGCAGTTGTCCCACAGTAACATAGTAATTGACGACATCTATACAGCCGATAGTGAGCTCAAATTTGGCGAACGGCAAGGCGGCATTCTGATCCACATCAATATCAAAGCACGCAACCAGGCTCTGTACGGGATAACCCGTTATTCAACGATTAGAAGTTAAACAAAAGACACGAAAGTTTTCTTCCGTGTCTTCCTGGTGCTCTACTTGGTTGAGCTCCGCTTCATCAAGCCGTATGGCAAGATAACCGTGTTTTCATCAACCGTTTCATTATTCATTAATTTAGTCAGCAACCGCATGGCAACGGCACCAATATCATACAAAGGTTGAGTGATTGAACTCATCTTTGGTCGAACCAATTCTGTTAGCTTAGTGTCGTTACTCGTGATGACTTCAAATTCATCTGGCACAGCTACGCCAGCATCCGTCAACCCATTCATCACACCAGCAGCCAGTTCATCGTCACCGACAAAGGCGGCAGTGGCCCCAGCAGCGCTCAAGGCTGGTTCCAAAGATTGACCTGCCTTGTAGGTGTAGTCCGTCTCAAAGACCAGCTTATCATCGTAAGCGATACCGGCATCCTTCAAGGCTTTCTTGTACCCTTTCAACCGGTAGTCGTGGTTGATTGCTTGATCCATTGAGCCTGAAACAAAGGCAATCTTTTCATTACCATGGTCGATCAGGTTCTTAACAGCTTCGGCAACCGCCGCAACGTAGTCAATATTAACACTAGGTTGCGTCTTTTCAGCGTCAACTGAACCCGCCAATACAATTGGGGCCTTTGAACGACGGAATTCTTCCCGCAGTTCGTCAGTGACTTGGTTCCCCATGAAAATGATCCCGTCGACTTGTTTGGCCATCAACGTGTTCAGGACTTGAACTTCCTTGCCACCATTTTCATCAGAATTTGTCAGGATGATGTTGTACTTGTACATCATTGCAATATCATCAATTCCCCGTGCTAATGAGGAGAAGTAAGCGTTCGTGACATCTGGAATAATGACCCCAACCGTCGTTGTTTTCTTACTTGCTAAGCCCCGTGCAACAGCGTTTGGCCGATAGTCTAAGCGATCAATGACCTCCAAAACTTTCTTCCGTGTTGCCGGTTTAACATTGGGATTGCCGTTAACGACCCGAGAAACGGTGGCCATTGAGACCGCCGCCTCGCGCGCCACATCATAAATAGTTACTGTTTGTTTTTCCATAGCGAGAGCCCTTTCTTTCTTGTTTTGATTTGTTTTCATTCGTTTTCACGCAACTTGACCAGTATACAGAAATGTTTTCATACGCGCAAGGGTGAAAACGCTTTCACATCAAAGAATACCTTATTTTCACAGAATTTTCAAGACAGAACCCCTATATTCCCCAAATTAATCGCAGAATTGATGGTATACTAATGACATTAATTGAAGGGGTGATTTCATGACGAAACTCGAACAGATTCAGCAATGGACAGAGGAACACCACGCTAGTATGACCTATTTAAGCAACCCTAAGACCATCCAGTACCTCACCGGCTTTGGGAGTGACCCCATCGAACGGGTCTTAGCTTTGGTTGTCTTCCCCGACCAAGACCCATTCATCTTTGCACCGGCCTTGGAAGTCGAAGTCATTAAGGAAACTGGCTGGAAGTTCCCTGTTGTGGGCTACTTGGACCATGAAAACCCATGGGCCATGATTGCCGACCAAGTTAAGCAACGCCACGTAAATCCAGAACACATCGCTTTGGAGAAAGGTCAACTTCAAGTGGCCCGGATGGAAGCCTTAGCCGCTCAATTCACCAGTCCCCGCTTCGACTTGGACATTACCAGTTTTATTGAACACATGCGGTTAATCAAGTCTGAAGAAGAAATCAAGAAATTGAAAATTGCCGGCAAGTGGGATGACTTCGCCTTTGAACACGGTTTTGCTGCCGTCAAAGCGGGCAAGACGGAACAATCTGCCGTAGCCGAACTACAATACGCTTTGATGAAGGAAGGCATTATGGAAATGTCCTTCGGTAGCTTGGTTCAAGCCGGTGCTCACGCCGCAGAACCCCATGGCGCTACCAACGATACCAAGTTTGCCAACAACGAACTGGTCCTGTTTGACCTAGGAACTGTCTACGATGGCTACATCTCTGATGCTTCCCGGACGGTTGCCTTAGGGACCCCGACGGCCAAGCAAAAGGAAATCTACGACGTTTGTCTGGAAGCCCAATTGACCGCCCAAGCTGCGGTTAAGCCTGGTCTGACGGCTGCTGAACTCGACAAGATTGCCCGCGATATCATTACCAAGGCCGGTTATGGCGAATACTTCATTCACCGACTGGGCCACGGGATGGGCATGAGTGATCACGAATTTCCATCTATCATGGAAGGCAACGACCTCGTCTTAGAACCTGGTATGTGCTTCTCCATCGAACCCGGGATCTATATTCCTGGTGTGGCGGGCGTTCGGATCGAAGATTGTGTCCACGTCACAGCAGATGGCAGCCTGCCATTTACCCACACACCTAAAGAATTAACTTACGTGGGCTAGAACCACCTTACGAATCATAGCGAATAACCGCGTTTCTTACTGTCATCACTGGCAGAGGAAGCGCGGTTTTTTGATCTTAAAATTGCCAAAGTGATATCATCATGATATTATTAAGCTATCATCTTGGGAGAAGTCTTAGGAGGCCACATTATGGCAAAAGAAAAACAAAAGCGTTTCCTGCTACGCATGGATGAAAGCCTCTTCGAAAAGCTTTCACAGGCCGCTACCGCAGACGGTCGTAGTATCAACGCTTATATCGTCAATATCTTATCCAAGACCGCGACGCCTGGAAACTGGGAGACCCGCCAACTGGTAGGACGAACGGTCCCCGGAAACGCTTTGGACGCCAAAACCGGGCTGGTGTTAGTCGCCGGTATTTACTATCGTTACCTATTGGAGCCGCGGGAAGCGCCCGATGCCAACGCAGAGTATACGATCATTGAAAGTAACGGCAACATCCTGACGTTTAAGAAAGTTTGAGGAGGAGATACGATGTTTGGAATCAAAATCGTGCATCAAAATAATGAAGGTTTAGTTGAAACTTTGGGAAAATACAAACGGAGTGTCGCCCCCGGCGTTCATTTCTATTTTCCCGGTCTGCAAAAGATTCGGACGGTTGAGCTGGCCATGACGCCGCTCGCCCTGCCCAATTATTCCGTCATCACCAAGGACAACGCCGACGTCTCCGCTAGTCTGACGCTGAACTACCACGTGACCAACTCCGTAAAATTCCAATACGAAAACACAGATTCAGTCGAATCCATGGCACAACTGGTGCGGGGACATTTACGGGATATCATCGGTCGGATGGATCTGAACCAGGCGCTAGGGTCGACGGCCAAGATTAACCAGGAGCTGGCGACCGCCATTGGCGATTTAACCGACACCTATGGGATTAACGTTGATCGTACCAACATCGACGAACTCACCCCGTCAGCCGCCATCCAATCCGCTATGGATAAGCAACTCACTGCCGATCGTGAACGGATCGCCGCCATCGCTAAAGCTGAAGGGGAAGCCAAGTCCATTGAGCTCACGACTAAAGCCAAGAACGATGCTTTAATGGCAACGGCCTCCGCTCAAGCCACGGCAACCAGAACTCGTGCCGATGCCGAAAAATACCGGATTGATACGGTCAACTCCAGTCTGGAAAATGCGACACCAGAATTTTTCGAAAACCAATCCATCTCCGCCTTCAGTGACCTCGCTAAGTCACCAGCGAACGTAGTGGTTGTCCCCAAGGACGGGATCGCTGACTTGGGCCAGATTCCGGCGATTGGGGCTGCTTTGCGAAGTGGCTTGCAGACGCCGGTAACGCCAGAACCCAAAGCCAAGAAGTAACCATCTACGCTCATCTATCGTTCAAATTTCCGGTTTCTCAGTCTGTCCAAGCATTATCTAACAACTCAAAAATAACCGTAGCGAATTTAACCGCTACGGTTATTTTAACGTCATTATTTAAACTTGACTCGTCTTCAACTTCTCAACCAGCGCCTTAACCTGATCACTAGTCTCACAGTCATTAATGGCTGATTCTGCCAAATCCGTCAGCGTCGAGGCATCGAGATGTTTCATCAGGTTCCGCGTCTTCAGAACGGACGTGGCACTCATGGAGAATTCATCGAGACCCATACCCATCAGAAGCGGCACCGCCGTTTGATCACCGGCCATTTCACCACACATGGCGACGCTCGTCCCATGACGGTGAGCAGCCTTGATCACGTGGTTAATCAGACCCAAGAGGCTGGGATGATACGGTTGATAGAGGTAAGAAACCCGTTCGTTACCCCGGTCAGCCGCAAACGTATACTGAATCAAGTCGTTGGTCCCAATACTAAAGAAGTCAACTTCCTTAGCGAAATGATCGGCAAAGATAGCTGCATTAGGAATTTCAATCATCATTCCCAACTTGATCTTTTCACCAACCTTGACGCCCGCTTCAACCAGCTTCGTCTTTTCTTCATTGAAGATCGTCTTAGCCTGCCGCAACTCCTCCAGCGTGGCAATCATCGGGAACATAATTCCCAGATCGCCAAACGCCGAGGCCCGGATTAGCGCTCGGAGCTGTGTCCGGAAAATATCCTGCCGTTTCAAGGAAATCCGGATGGCCCGGTATCCCAAGAACGGGTTCATTTCCTTAGGCAGCTGCAGGTAAGGGAGATCCTTATCGCCCCCGATATCCATGGTACGGATAACCACCGGCTTACCATCCATTTGCTCGACGGCCGCCTTGTAGGCTTTAAACTGCGTTTCTTCAGAAGGCAACTGGTCGCTGTCCATATAGAGGAACTCGGAGCGGAACAGCCCAATTCCTTCAGCTCCCGACTTCAAGACCGCTGGTAAATCCGCCGGCGTCCCAATGTTGGCAGCTAACATGAAGGATTGCCCATCCTTGGAGACCGTGGGTTGGTCCTTTAGCTGCTCCCACAAGGCCTTTTGCTCTGCGAAGTCTGCCGCTTGCTTCTGGTAATCCGCCAGCTCATGCTCATCCGGATCGGCTAACGCCACACCGTGCAAGCCATCCAAAATGACCGTTTGACCATCTTGAATCGTAGTCGTGGCCTTCTCAGACCCCACCACTGCAGGAATCTCCAAGGTCCGTGACATGATGGCCGAGTGACTCGTCCGGCCCCCCAGATCAACCAGGATCCCCTTTACAAAGTGCCGGTCTAACTGCGCCGTATCCGAAGGCGTGAGATCGTGAGACACGACCACGACTGGTGAATCAACCAGCGCTAAGTCAGGCAACGGTCGATTCAAGAGGTGGCTGAGCACCCGCTTAGTGACATCCCGCACATCAGCTGCCCGCTCTTGCATGTAAGCGTTGTCAGTCATGGCCTCAAGGGTCGCCGCAAATTGATCCGCAACATCCTGCTGGGCTGTCTCGGCATTGCAAGACTGCTGCTTAATCTCGGCTTCAACTTGCTGGATAAAATCAGGATCATTCACCATCGCTAAGTGGGCATCGAAGACTTCGGCCTCTTTAGGACCCAAGTTGGCTAACGCCTTAGCCTTGATTTCCTCTAATTCCGTCACCGTGACTTGTCGGGCCGTAGCCAAACGATCAATTTCGGCTTGTGGATCAGTTACTGTCTTCTTTTCAAAACTCAAATCTGGGTCAACTAACGTGTAGGCTTTCGCGATGCCAATCCCATCGCTTGCCGCAATTCCTGTAATTTTCGTCGACATACGTCATTTCTCCTCGAGTAATTCAGTCCGTCATCAGCGCTTCTTCTCCAATACCTTATTGACTAAGATACTGGGATTGTGTTTCACTCCTTGACGTTGTAGCTCCTCAAAGATGTTGAGAAATTGCTTCTGACGGAACTTAAACCCATCGATCATAATCGAATAAAAGGCCATGTTGCCATTGCTAACCAAGTTTCGGGCCAGCACGACATTCTTTTCACCCTGACTGACCACCGTCTTGCGTGCCAGAATACCAATCTGCATGACGGCATTATTCGGCGTCATCTCAATCTTCAAAATGTCCGACCACGGCACCACCACTGCTGGTGTCTGGGTGTTGTCCGTAATCCCCTGATCATTAAAGATGTAATCCGGTTGCTTGCCCAAGCCCTTCTTAGCCGTCTCAAAGGCCGCATAGAAGAACAACAGACCGAAGGCAACCGCCAGCACCTTCATAATCAGCCAAGTCGAGGTAAAGACGACCCCACAAATGGCAAAGCCAAACAGGATAAAGACAATCGTGGTCATATAGATTCGTAATCGACTGGGATAAACTTCATACGCATCATTCATTTTCAATTCCTCAAATCATTTCTGAACTAGCCCGCCACCAAGTCTTACTTGATTGCTGAGTCGTATTCTACTCGCTTAGAGTCTGGCACCGTTTGGAAATAAATTTCCAAGCCCTTGTCATGGAATTCCTTCAAAAGGGCCTTTTCTTCATCACCGATGGCGACCGTTGGGATCACAAACTTGGTGTTGGCCTTCTTGGAAACCCCACCGACGTTGAGTTCATCTAATTCAAGTCCTGCATCCAAGGCTTCTTTAACTTCCTTGATGTACTTGAAAACGATCACAACTTTGTCATCACCGAATTGGTTCTTCTTCCATTCTTCAGCGACTTCAGTAGCACTGTAAACCTTGATACTCAAGCCACCAGTAGAGTTCGTGCTGACATAGATGTCCTTCATAAAGTCATCAGCAGCCGTCGCGTTATCCACCACGTAAACGGAATTCGTTCCAAATCCCTTGGTCCACTTAGTCATGACTTGGCCATGAATTAAACGATCGTCAACTCGTGCTAAATTAATTTGTCCCATAATATTTATCCTCCAATTTTAACGCTCTTAAATTTACGATTGGTGTAAGAAATTCTTGTCGATTAGTTTCATCCCTTCAGTTGCGACGCCGATGGAATCCGTAATCAACTTTTCAGTATTATCTTCTGCTTCAGAGAAATTCAGAATGTTGACTAACAATGGCAGACTCAAGCCCGTGACAATCTTGATGTCATGGTACTTTGCCAGAGTCGACAGGGACACGTTAGATGGACTACCACCGAGTAAGTCGACTAACAAAACTGTTTCATCGTAATCGGCTTCATTGGCTTGTAAAATATCATAAACTTTTGTCCGCAAATCATCAACCGATTCTCCTGGATGAAGGCCCAGTGCCTTGACATTTTCCTGAGGTCCCATTAATAATTCCATGCTTTTAACCGTTTCAATTCCCATGTCACCGTGGGTAATCACTAAGAATGCACGTTTCATAAGACTGACTTCCTCCTTTAGATGATGTAGAAGATACTAAGCGCAACCAACGCGATCGTGAGATAAATCAATCCCCGCGTGATCTTGAGACCTTGCTTCTGGAAGTACCAGTACAGCATCAAAACGGCAAACAGTGGCAAAATCCCTGGCAAGATGGTATTCAGGATGTCCTGAACGTCGAAGGTCTTCTTACTAATGGTAAATTTCAGATAACTTTGAATCTTAATGTACTGTCCGGCTAAGATCCCCATCATGTAGAGTCCTAGGACACCTAAACCATCAATGATACCGGCCATTCGACCACCCGTCATGATTTCCTTGGCGGCCGCCCGACCTAGTGAATACCCCATCTTGGTGAAGTAATAACCATAAGTAAAGGTGGCAATCGCAAAGCAGAGGAATGGCAGCAAGGCTCCCATGAAGTTCCCTTTTTGCGCAAATGGCAAGAAGATGGCGATGAAAATGTACTGAACCGTCCCGGAGTCAATGGAATCCCCAATCCCGGCTAAAGGCCCCATCAACCCCACCTTAGTGTTGTTGATCATGTCTTCAGAGATGGGTTCCTCGCCATTGGCTAAGGCCTTAGCCCGTGCTTCTTCCAGCGAAATGGTCACCCCAGTTAAGGTCCCACCACCCCAAGTAGCTTGGGTGTTAAAGAATAACAGGTGTCGTTGAAAGGCCTTAGCTAGTTCGGCTTTATCCTTATAGAGCTTCTTCAACGTTGGAATTAGTCCGAAACAGAAGGCTGGTGCCAGCATCCGGTCAAAAGTATGGGGAACTTCATTGGCCCACCACCAACCGAACCAGGATTTCATCAAGTCTTTGTTCGTAATTTTATCAGGTTGCGGAATCCGATGTTCTTCCGCTTGAACGTCCTCTGATGCTTGAACGTCAGCGTTCGTTGCAGCTACTTCTTCACTCATTGAGTTCTACCTCCTTAATCCTTAGTTGGTTGACTTCTTAGACGTAAATGTCACGTAGAGGATGGCAAAGATGGCACCAAAGATGGCGTAGATCGTCATGCTAATGTCCAGCTTGGCAAAGGCCACGCTCATGAAGTAAGCCAGGAAGAAGAATGGTAAGAGTTGTTTCTTCCCAATAACTTGCATGATTACGGCAATCCCTAAGGCAGCCAACCCACCACCAACACTGTTCAAGACGTGAATCAACGTTCCGTGTTCAATGTTAGCGACTAAACCGGAAATTACCGGTGCACCGAAGTACAGGGCGATAAACATCAGTGGGATAAACAGTGCGAAGGAAATCAAGGTTGGAATCCCCATGATGGCAAATCCTAAGCCCCGGGCATTCCCTTCCCTAGCGTATTTATCCATAGGTTTCAACGCGAAGGTGTTTAGGAAAAATCTGAATTGATAGAGGTAACTTCCGAGCAACCCCACGGGCACCGCAATCGCGATCGCTCCTTGAGGACTCATGTGGCCTAGCAGCGCAACTGGCACCGCAATGGCCGTGGCGATACATGGTTCAGCGGGCAAAGCACCCCCTGGGGCAACGAAGCCCATGTAGACCAACTGAATGGCAGCGGTTACAATCATGGCTTGTTTGATATCCCCCATAATAAAACCAACCATCATCCCCGTCATCAGCGGACTAAACCGCATCGTCAGGGTTGAAAAACCTAAAATCCGTGATTCAACCAGTGCGACCCAAAGTGCAATTAGTAACGCTTGCCAGATTGATAACGTCACATGCATGATAAATGCCTCCCTAAAGTAAATGTATAATGGCAACAAAAGATAATCATTCTTACCTATCTGGTAAAAACATCTGCCTCTATTATAAATGAAATCGGTTTCATTACAACCTTGAATATAATCTTTTTTTCGAATAGAATGGAATCAAACCATAATGGGGGTAAAACAGTATGACTGAAATTAAGATCTATGTTGTCCGCCACGGCGAAACCCTACTCAACTCTTTTGACCGCATGCAGGGATGGGTCGACTCCGACTTAACCGCTAAGGGCCGGCAACAAGCTGTGGCCACTGGTAAACGGCTCCAACATATTCCATTTGATTATGTTTGCTCCTCGGATCTAGGCCGCGCCATCGAAACCCGCGACTTAATCCTGGATCAGTTGCCACATCAACCCAAAATTCTGGCGCCTAACAAAACCTTTAGAGAGGTTTGTTTCGGCTACTATGAGGGATTGAACGCCCCGGCGACTTGGCAAGCAGTGGCGCAAGCGACCGGCTACGCGGGACAAGAAGAACTCATTGCTAATTTTGGGTTTTCCAAGACCCGGCAGCTTATGCATGAGAGCGATCCCGCCAAGATGGCAGAAACTTATGATCAGGTCATTGCCCGGTGGCAGCACGGTTTCGACGTCATTCACGAAGCGTGCCCGGATCAGGCCACGGTGCTGTTGATTACCCACGGCACGTTCATCCGGACACTCGCCGATTACCATGGCATCAACATCGTAGGTAACTTTCCCCTGAATGGCAGCATTTCAATCGTCGAGGAAACGGACGATGCCATCAAACTAGTCAGCTATAATCAAACTGCGGATCGCGATTAGCTTCCCTGTAATCCCGCTCACGCACGATTCCCAAAATTGGAGATAGACTCATGAATTCAGAGCTGTTGCAGACCTTTTTAAAAATTGTAGAATACCGGCAAATCTCCCAGGCTGCGGATTCTTTGTACATTACGCAAGCCGCTGTAAGTAACCGGTTACATCGGATGGAGAGCTTACTAGGGGTCAAATTGATCAACCGGGTCAAAGGAAATAATACGATTTCTTTGACGCGCTATGGTCAACGTCTTGTACCAATTGCCCGCCAATGGATTCAGCTTAATGACCAAGTAGATAGTCTCAAGGAAATGGGTGACTACCACGTCCTAAGCATTGCCACTTCCTTGGACATTAATACGGCCATCCTATCTGAAATTGCGCCCACCACCCTGATGGACGATTCGCTCTTACGTTTTAATATCCAGACAACTGATGATTTGAATATTTACGACCTCATTGATAACGATTTGGCTGACATTGGCTTTTCATTCGTCGAGTCGACGCGGCATAAAATCGAAACGCGTAAGATTGGGCAGGAACGTCTCGTGTTGGTCACCCCACCGGATAGTGCCTACCCCGACTTTGTAGGAACAACCATGCTGTCTCGTTACGATGAGATTATGATTCCTTACAATGACAGCTACCGTAAGTGGCACATGCTCTGCTGGGAAGATAAAATCCCCCCATTTGTGCACCTAGACGCCAGCCTGCCAGTCCCTCAGTACTTTGTGAATGACCGGAATTGGGCATTGATTCCAGAGTCGATGGCGCGGTTCTTTCTCAAACACGGTCAACCGCTGCGCGTCCTGCATTTGCTAGAGAAGCCGCCGGTACTCCCCTTAATTGCCGTCAGTCGCCCTCAGCGAATCAATGCGCCAGAGGCCAAAAAACTAGCTGTGAAATTGCAATCAGAGCTGTTTAAACAACAACAGGATAACGACTTCTTCCAAAGTTAAGTTATCTCCACTCCGTAAAAAGACAGAATCGCGGTGGCGATTCTGTCTTTTTGTGTGGCGTTCAACCGGTGCTGCGATTGACTTAACACCAAATAAAAAGCGTAACCCCGAGAGCAACCTCAGGCGTTACGCGAATACATTTCATTAATCTTGTTGATCATCTTTAGCCTGATCATCAGCTTGGTCGTCCTCGGCAGTCGTCGCTGCACCGGAATCAGGCAAATCAGTAACTTGATCACTACTCAACACAATGTCATCGGCCGGTTCATCATTGACCTCATCAGGCACTGTCTTCCACGCTGGAGCATCATTTTTGGCTTCTAATTTGTCATTCAGAGATTCCTTGAAGTCGTCTGCCGCATCGGCTGCATAGAATGCATAATCAATAGCACGATCTTTAAAAGCATTGTAACGATCACGCGCAGCATCCTTCAATGCTTCACGTTGTTCCAAGTCCAGTGCATGGTAAGCTGCAAAAGCGGCCCCGCCGACTAATAATCCTACTAATAACTTGTGTTTTGCCATAATAATGACTTCCTTTCGTGATTAATCCTTATTCTTGTGATTTCTGTAAAGATCAAACGCCGTCTTACCAACTTTAGCTGCTAGCGACGTCTTGGCCGTCTGCTTAGCGGTATCGGTCACCCGGTCGGTCAAATTACGCGTTGCCGTATTCAAGTCGGACACACTCTCACCTAAGTCAGCAGCGGCCTGGAAGACGGGATCGATGGTGGCAACTTTCTTATTAACGTCTTCCAGTAATTCATTTGCGTTGGCCATAATATTTTCAGCTTGATGACTGATCACATCCAAATCCGACGTCATCGTCTTCACCGATTTATTAACTTCACCCAACGTTTTATTCATTTTGACTAAGAACATGCCAATGAAGAGGACCAGAATCAAAAACGCTATTGCTGCGATCAGGCCCGCTACTTGTCCACCGGTCATGACAACCCCTCCTTGTACTCAGTTACTTACCAATAGAATAGCATTCTCAGCAGACCGGTGCAATTAAAACCCCAAATCTAGCCAGCTTTTCTGCTACAGAACTGGGCGCTCCCTTAAAAATCTGCTAAACTAGAAAGAAAACTGATTGCGTCCCTCCTGCGTAATTTCCACTACCAGGAACTACTCGCGACGCACTTAAAGGAGACTCGCTTCTTGATGGATTTAGTCACCTCAACTGCCACTTCTTCCAAGTGGTTTCAACACTACATTAGCTCGTTTGACTGGGAAAAGTTTGGTCATTTAATCACCAGTCGCTTTTTATCCCTACTCTTTTTGACGGTTTTGTTCTTCGCCATCAACGTGGTCGGTAAATTCATTCTTCGCCGTAGCTTTAAACGCTACCTGGTACCCAAGTCTGGTCCCAGCAATCGACTACAAACCATTAGTATGCTGACCATGAACCTCTTTCACTACACCATTCTCTTCTTCTGGATCTACGCGATTCTTTCCACCCTCGGTGTCCCCGTTGGTACACTAATCGCCGGTGCTGGAATCTTCAGTTTAGCTTTAGGTCTTGGTGCCCAAGGCTTTGTGAGCGACTTGGTCACAGGAATTTCTATTCTGCTCGAACAACAACTGGACGTGGGCGACGTGGTCCAGATCGGGACGATTGAAGGAACCGTCACCTCGATTGGTCTACGGACCACTCAGGTGACCAGCGCCGATGGCACCCTGAACTTCATCCCCAATCGCAATATCACCATTGTTTCCAACCGTTCACGTAATAATATGCACGCGTTGGTAAACATTCCCATTGCACCGACCACTCCGGTTGAAAAGCTTCCCGATATTATCCAGGCTGTCAACGAAAAACTTTTGCCACAACACCCTAGTGTCATCGGTGAACCGATGATCACGGGAGTCGTCACACTACCGCCCAACGAACTGGTCTTTCAAGTTAGCCTGACGTGTAAAAGCGGTAGCCAGTACACCCTGCAAGCGACCTTTCTCACGGCCTACCTGAAGGCCATTCGACAAGCTGGTATTCAATTGCCAACTCACGCGTCGCTGCTCGGCAGTAAGTAGGTCAGTGACTCTTGGGCTAAACCACCAAAAAAACGCTTGAATCCTCGATTGTAGGATTCAAGCGTTTTTTGGTGGCTAACTAAAGGTTGAAAGGACCAAAATCATTACCAACGCTAAAGTGACCAGGATTTTAGTCTGAAAAATAGCCTAAACCCGGCACCTGCGGCTGGCAGAGATTCCGCCTGCTGTGGGGATCGCTTGCGGCCTGAGAAGCGGTCCTCCGGCTCGGTTTGAAGCTCGGAAGTTCACTAATCCACCTTGTCGGTCAGCGACTTCTTCGCCGTCACCGCGTAGTAATTATGCAGATTGTGCGCCATAAAATTAATGCGTTTGAGAATCTCACGTCGGGTAATAATCCCTTGAAAGACCTTGTGCTCATCCACCAATGGAATGAATGGCTCATCCACTAAGTAGTTTAAAATCGTTTCTAATTTTGTCGGATCATCCACCCACCGATTAACCGGTAGCATCGCATCCGCCACCGTATATCGGCTGAGCTGATCGACGGCCGCCCCTGGCACGTGTAACAGATAATCTGAAATTGCCGCCAGCGAAATCATCCCTTGTAAATGATCGTCAGGGGTTAAGACCGGAATTCTGCTATAGCCCACTTTAGACAGCACCATGAAGGCGTGTTCTAAGGTGTTGGTAGCCGTCACATTGGCAACGACATCTGCTGAAATCACGTAACTTTTGGGGTCTTTAAGTAGCATTTGCTCGACGGCTGGGTCAATCATGCCTGAGTCATCCTTTCTGTGTTTCTACCCGGGCAAAAGTAAACCTAAGATCAGGTACGGGTTGCCCATCCCGTGTCACGTACTGTACATCCCATTGGGTGGCCGTTACGGTAATCAACGCACACGTCCCACCCAAGGTTTGAAATTCACCCCTAGGCTGACTGATACTCCCGGGATTAACAAATAAGTGACCGGCGACCATTTCGACAGCCAGTTGGTGGGTATGTCCATAAAATACTGCATCAGCTTGAGCCGCATCTGCCCGTAACTTTAACCGGGTCAGATTCCAGTTGACACCATCAAGATGCCCGTGCGTCAATAATACCTGACACCCGGCCACTCGTGGTGTGAGCACTTGTGGGAGGTTGGGATCGCTGTCCATATTACCTTGCACGACATAGGCATCTTGGAACCACGGATCATCTGCTCGCATTTCCGAATCGCCACAGTGAAAGATTGCATCCGGTTGAAGCTGTTTTTTTAATTTGACCAAGATATCCCGGTCACCGTGATTATCACTCACCACTAACCATCGACTCATCTTAAGCCTCCCACCAAGCATCGAACTGAGGCAACATTGCTGCCGTCGCTTTCGCTCTGTGACTGTGCTGATTCTTAGTTGCCAATCCCATCTCGGCAAACGTCATCTTTTCTGCCGGTACATAGAATAAGGGGTCGTAGCCGAAGCCATCGTGGCCTCGTGGCGCGGTCAAAATCTCACCACGTATTTCACCCGTTGCCACCAACTTTTTGCCATCTGGCTTGATCAACACTAACGACGTGTGGAAAGCCGCGCCCCGTTTAGCAGCCGGAACTCCAGTCAAGTTAGCCAGCAATTTTGCATTATTCCTCGCATCATCGTGGTCGCCAGCATAACGTGCTGAATAGATGCCCGGTTCTCCGTTCAAAGCGTCCACCATCAATCCCGAATCATCTGCCAACACCGGTAACTGCGTTTCTTGCGCGACCGCGGTCGCCTTGAGCGTTGCATTCTCCGTAAACGTTTGGCCGGTCTCCGCAACTTGTTTTAACTCTGGAAAATCAGCTAAAGTCTTAACCGTTAGTCCCTTGGGCTCAAAGATTGCGCGAAACTCACGCGCCTTACCAGCGTTCTTCGTCGCAATGACAATCGTGTTTTCCATTTAGTTAACCTCCGTCGTGTGAGTCAATGCTGTCAGGGATAAATGTTGTGCCCGGACAGGTGTCTCCTCTAACCAATTATCAGCTAATTCATTGAAACGGTCAATATCACCTGTTGTATAGTAATCGCTTTGGGGATGACGGACCCCTTCTGGATTGGCTAAATTCCAATAATCCAGTAAGGACGTGGCCATCTTAGCCGTGGCCGTCCCCGGATCGACTAACGTCACCCCGGCGCCCATGACGTCCTGAATGAGCGGCCGCAGAAGTGGAAAATGCGTGCACCCCATGACCAGAGTATCAATGTCTTGATCCAGCAGTGGCGCCAGTCCCGCTTGAACAACTGCCCGCGCATGCTCTGAATTCAGGTCGTTTTGCTCAACCAACGTCACAAATTCTTGGCAAGCTAAACTGATCACTTCATTATGCGGGTCTTTAGCCAAAATCGTCGTCCGATACTGGTCGCTCTTAACAGTCCCCGTAGTCGCGATGACTCCAATCCGGTGATTGTGCGTCGCTTGAACCGCTGACCGTGCGCCCGGTGCAATGACCCCCACCACGGGAATTGTAAGCTCACGCTGCATCGTCGCCAACGCCGCTGCCGTGGCCGTATTGCACGCAATAATTAGCATCTTTATATCCGCTTGCTGCTGTAAGAACCCAGCAATCTGCCGCGTAAACGTGGTGACTTCCGCCGCGTCCCGTGGCCCATAGGGTAACCGTGCCTGATCCCCTAGGAAAACTGTCTTTTCGGTAGGCAGTAACCGTTGAACCTCTTTTAATACCGTTAAGCCGCCGACTCCAGAATCCATTAACCCAATTGGACTGTTTTGCATGAATCAACGCTCCTCTCAATTACTTGAAACTATATTATCGCCTTTTTATGAAGCGGATTCAAGTTTCTTGCTGTTAAAATCTCAACAGGTGATAAAAAAGCATTAAATTTATGGGGAAATCAAAGTTGACCTATTTTTAAGGTATAATAAAATTAGAATCTAATTCGGACAAAGGAGCCAACTATTTTGAAAAACTTATACCAGACCGTCATGAATGATCCTGCTGGGACTGCCATCTTGCCCCAAATGATTCTTCGTGATGCCCTTATTCCAGAATTACTAGGTGAGGATAAGGGAGCCATCGAGTACTGGGCCGGTAAGTCATTGGCACGACGCTTCCCCATTGGCAACCCCACTGACGCCGCTATTTTCTTCAATCAGGCCGGCTTTGGTACACTGACACTTGAAAAACAAACTGCGGAAATGACGAAGTGGCAACTCAGCGGTGATCCGGTACGCTTACGGCTCAAGACCGCTGGTGATACCGACTTCACTTTAGAGGCTGGCTTTTTAGCCGAAATGATGGCGCAACAATTAGGGGTCGTCACGGAAGCCGAGCTCACCGATACCAATCGTAAGCTCAAGGATCAAGCCGTCACTTTTGCCGTCTACACAGATCCTGACGACATCATCCCGGATTATGATGCTCCGGAACCACTGAAGTTGGTTAAACCAGACACTGATACCGATAATACCGCAAAGTAGCTAGTCTCATTGACAACTAGGTGCCAATGTTCTTCTATACTCTGCTTAATAAACTGTTCAAAAACGACTACCACGGAGAAGTTCTGTAGTAGTCGTTTTTTGAATAGTTTTAAGTATTCAATTCTATTCCATACACTTGAATACAATATCCTCTAAATCGTCAAAAGAATCACTACTAGAAGTAATGACTCTTCTGAGATCTATTCTGCTTATTTTGCCTTAATACTTCACTAACGTACGACTTGCCGTAATGTATCCCCCGGCAACCTTGTAGTGGCGAATCCCATTACTAGAGTAATCCCAGCCGTTAATCTTTAGCACGGTTTTACCAGACACTCGACGTAACTTGTGCTTAAAGTTAACATCACGGTAAAGGTTAATCCCTTTCTTTACGGTAACCTGCTTAGGTGCCGCGTGCTTGCCAACCTGAACATTTTGTTTATTGGCGGACACATACTGTCTATTCGTTAACTGGAAACTATACTTTCCGTGTTGTTGAACGATTCGTTTTACCTTTAACACTTGGCCCTGTCGATAATGGTGCTTAACCTTTCCCGTCAACTTTCCGTTATCATAAGCCTTCAGGCCGCGAGTATTAATCACTGTAATAGTCTTAGCCTTCTTGTTATATTCAGCTGGCTGAACATACTTAGAACTAGCCGTAATATAGCCTGTTTTGCCATAACCTTTAGACTTTTTATTCATATCCCGAACGTGATACCGTAAGTATCCAGTTTTAGACTTAGTTGTTCCTAAAACTTTAAACTGCGGCTGGTGCATCTGTGGCTGACGATGATAAACCTTCATTCGATTAGCCTTGGAAAAGTCTGGCTTACGATACAGTGCCATTCCTTTGATTGCAATAACGCTGGTTGGAATTGACTTTTGATGAATCACTGATGGCTTATTTTCGTTGCTCCCCGTTTGATGACCATTCCCAGTAGTATTAGTTTCAGTCGTTGTGCTTTCTGGCGTCGTGCTTGCACCGTTACTGCCCTGACCATTGTTACCACCAAAAATAGTTTGTGGATGGTTATTCGCAACTAAGTCAACTGAATCAACTTCTTTACCGTCCGGATCACGCGTCACAATTTTCATACTCTTATCATCAATTTGTGCCGTTAAATAGACTTTTTGATTTTTATCAGCCTGTTTGTATGCCCAAGCATCGGGTTCATTAGGCAAAATATCATAAGTCTTCAAACCGGTATGTCCCGCAGCTAGGTAAGTTGTTCCTTTAGTCGTATTTTCAACGTTATTGAAGAGCTTTTTCGTTCGACCATAAGAATGGTCGTGACCACTGAAGACAACATCAATACCTAATTCATCACAAACTGGCGGTAACATTTTATGGAACATCGTCGACTCAGAATCAGCAGGGTTCTTATTGTACGGTGGTTGGTGGGTGGCAACAATCTTCCACGTCTTGTTGGAAGAACGCATGTCCTTACGAAGCCAATCCAATTCCTGCTTCATTTCGTCAACATTATTAGTCCAACCCAGCGAGGCAATATGCACGTTACCATAGTCAACCGAGAAGGTCCCCTTCCGGTTAACTGGCGCACCATTATGACTAGGTGTCCCCAACATTGCCGTTGCCTTGCTACCATCATCTCCCATGTACTCATGATTCCCTAGCACGTGAATCATATCTATGGAGTCATAAATCGGATGATTATCGAACATTTGCGATGTCACGTCAGCTTCATTGAAAACGGCTTGATCATCGTTAAAGTCCCCAACATGTAACGCAAAATCGGGACGATGATCAGACGTTTCTAAGCGCGCAATAATTTTATCAAAATCTTCTAATTGATCTGCTTTGTCAATCTGCGTATCCCCAAAAATATTAAAAGAAAGCTTTTTACTATCCGTTAATGTCTTAAACTGACGTGGAGTCGACCATTTCTCACCATTTCCAACCCGATACGTGTATGCCGTCCCCGGCTTTAACCCCTTCGCTGTAACACTATTCACTCGAAGCGCTTTACTATCACTTACATACGTAAAAGTCTTTTGCTCGCCCTTATAATTTTTAAAGGCTTTTTCTTTTTGAGCCGCATAGTCCTTGGTCGGAGCAACCTGCATAATGGCCGCTTGCTTCCCTACGATTGGATTCGTAAACCATGTAATCGTCTTTTGCGTTGCTGGATCTTGGGTTGATCCAGCTAATAAGTTGGAAGGTGCATCTGACTTTACTGGCTCAAATGCCTGAGCGGGGGTGGGAAAACTACTATGACTACCAACAAATGCAGCTAAAGTGAACTTGCCAGCTTTTTCGGTTAATTTGTCACTCTTAATCTGTCCCCGACTATCAGTCTTGCCAACTTCAACTGACTTCCCATCAGTCGTCTTCGACACTACTGCACCACCAACTGGTCTGTTGTGTGCATCCGTCACCGTTAACACACCCGCTTCTCCAACGATCATTTGGCCCAATTTCATTTGGTAGCTGGCAGTAATTTTAACAGGCGTTGGCTTCGATGCAAAGGTGTTCAGCATGTCTGCATTTTCCGTCATACCAGCAAATTCAGCAGTTCCTTTGGTAAGTTGTAAGACAAGCTTAGCAGTCGCCTCGGTATCCGCCGGCAAACTCAAGGTCACATGAGCAAGTGATTTATTTGTTCCCTTACCCTTGCCGTTTTCCTTAACATGAAGCTTTAAAATTCCAGTATTCTTGTCATAGTTAAAAGTATTGTCTTTAGAATCATCAGCGAACGTAACCTTCTTGACCGGGAAACCTTTCCCAACATTGATTGTGAACTCGCCAGACTTAACTTTCGCCAGATTCTCTGCCATAATATCAAATTCAGCCGTGCTTCCCAAGTTAGCCGATGCATTCTTGGCGACTTCTAAGCTAATGCCGGTTTCGTTATTCGTGTGAACATTGAAATAAGCATCTTTATCCGTCCGGTTTCCAAATTTATCATACACGGATACCTTAACGTGGTGGGTACCGTTAGCATACTGATAGCCTTTTAACGTAAACGTGCCATCCGGATCGAAGGTATATTTCGTACTGTCATTAGTCCTGTCCTGACCGTCAATATAAATCTTGTTCTTTTCCCAATCAATTCCAGACATATTGGGATCATTTTGATCATCATGTACCTTGGTTGTAATTGTAATATTTCCATCTTTGAACGTCTTACCATCAACGGAAATATTATCCACAATTGGGCTCTTTAAATCATCAACGTTAGCACCATAGACTGCTCGAATATTATCGACGTAAATACTTCCCTTAGTCTGTGGTGAACCACCCGGATTTCCAGACTTCAACGCCATCACTCGCACCACTTGTTTAGGGAAAGTCGCATATGGTCCTTGATAATTGGCTGGAATCTCAGCTTCTACATACTTCCAGCCCGTCCAGTTGATTCCCACTTTTTGATCAGTAAAGTTCAGTGGCTTAGATGTCCCCTTGCCATCATAGATTTGGCTTCTTAACCAATATCCCTGTGCTTCTGGCGTTGCATAAACCCACATTCCAATGGCCGTTGGTGTCCCCGGAATTTCCGTCCTTTCCTGTGGACCCGCGTAGGCACCTAAAGTCGTTCCCTTTTGTCCAGTAGTGAAGTCAAACTTGACTTCCATGGCATGGTCACCAAAGCGAACCTGCCCATTTTCTGGACTCGCGAGCGCAAGTTCATTTTCCTCTCCACGGCCTGAACCGCTAACTTTCCAATCACCCAATCCCTTTTCAAAGTCATACAGAACCACTGGCAATTGTCCAATTTGAACTTCTACTGAAGCCGTAATCTTAGTCCCAGTAATTGACGCTGTAACAGTTCCCTTAGCGTGCTTACCAGCCGTATGTAGCTTATTTTCACCGTCAATTGTTCCTAATTCTGCAGGTAGCTGCCAATCAACATCGCCGGCCTTCAACGTAACGTCGCGGCCTTTATAACGGGCCGTCATTCCCAATGAAACGACATCATCCGTTTTCAGACTCAGCTTCTTATTCAAGAAGTCTAGTGTATCTGGTTTGGCAATGGTAACCGTCGCCTGACCAACTGTTTTACCTTCACGAACCACATTAGCGGTGACATCACCACTCTTACCATTTGACTTGAACACGCCAGTCTTGGCATCGATTTCACCCAAGCTCTTATCCTGCAGCGACCAAGTAATGTCGGCCGGAAGGCTTGCGTCATAACCAGCCTTATCGACCCCCTTGGCTACGAAGTTGACGGTTGATTCTGGCGTGTACACATGATCCTTAGGCGTTACTTGCGCACGATCAAAAATATGATCCGATTTCTCAGTTGTCGTAATTAGCCAAGTATTGGCAACCTTACGTTCCTCACCATCGGAGGGCTTATTCTTCAAGCTAAGGTCCGTATCCCCAGGCGTTCGAGATAAATACGTAGCAGACCCGCCCCCATCAAGGTTCAACGCGTCAACTGCTCCTTGGTCTTTCATCGTTTCCGCGAGTTCTGCCGTCGTCATCCCGTTGGAATACGGTGATTGTTTCCCATCAATGGTCACGAAGAACACGGTGCCATCTGCCCGAATTCCGACAGCGCTGCGAGCAGCAAAGGCATCGCCATACTGTGTCAGACCAGTCTGAACGACCCCTTGCTTTACCAGAATTCCTAAACCACCTAGTGCTTGTTGTAAATCCCCCTTCACGTCATCGTACTGCTTTTGATCGCCAATCATGGCTTCACCGTTCTTCTTAACCCCAAAGAAGGATTCACCACTATTTGCCTTTGCAGCGTGAATTTCAACGCCATCCTTAACGACGTTTCCAGAAGGCTCACCAGTTCCCATGTTAAAGAAATCTGCATTCAGCCCAGCAACAACTTGATGACCATTTTTGATTGCAGCTTCGGCTTGACCACGAACAGTCTGCAACCCAATGTCTTTACTGTCATCCATCGTTCCGGCGTACAATCCAGCCGTCTTATCTTTTAAATCAACCGATACAGAATGCATGACCGTCCGATCACCAGCTGTATTCTTATAGGTCACTTTGCTTTCCGTGATCCCTGAGGCCAGTTGATTTCCAGTCTGCTCAAATGTATTGCCCTTTACATCAACTGCTTTGGTACCGGCTGCAGTCTTGGCTGCCACCTGACTCGCTAAAATCTGGTGGGTCATACTCGTTTGTGCATGCGCCACTGGTGTCAGCAACGGCATCAATACCAGAGCAGTTGCGAGTGTTGCTCGTAATTGTCTTCCCCGGGTAGTCATCTATATCTCGAAATCCCTTCTGAATTTGTCTGCAGTTAAACTATTGAATACTTCGACTGCTTTTCCTCCTAGCAACCGAAATAACATATTACAAAGTTTACCTGAGTTTTCATTCAAATTGGGCAACTACATCAACCCTGTACAATTCATCTACACAACTTTTACGTATTTATAAAGATGCCTATATAACAGCGTTTACAGTACGCGCATTCATAACTCTCTTTGTTTTATGTTCGCTGCTTCTCCCGGACAGCTTTCTAGTCATTATAGTAATTGGTCCAATTAAAATTCTTGAACAAGCTATTTTTTTACAAAAAAAGTGCTGCTGGATTTCTCCATCAGCACCACATAACCTAACGCAAGACACTAAGCCTCAACGTATTGGTCCAAAATCTTCTTCAATTGATCCTTAGAATGGTAGCCCACGATGGAATCCACCACTTGACCATCCTTCTTAACCAACAAAGTTGGAATACTCATGATCCCGAAAGATTGCGGCGTGTTAGGGTTAGCATCCACGTCCATCTTGTTAAAGGTCACATTATCCATCTCTTCAGCCAGTTGTTCAACTACTGGTGATTGCATCCGACAAGGACCGCACCACGTTGCCCAAAAGTCAGTCAGGGTAACGCCCGTAGCAGTATCTTGTTCAAAGGTTTTATCCGTTGTTTCCGTAACCATTGTATTGCCTCCCTATCAAATTCGATCGTTAACTACCAGCAGCATGTTTGGTTGCTTCAATATTTAGTCTACCAGACTTCGCTGAAATCACAACTAAGTTGCTCACAATTCAATTGTTACGTTATTTAAACCGAACGACCGTTGACCCATCCCCACCGGCATTAGCTGGTGAGAAGCCAAAACTCTTGATCCGATTGTTGCGCTTTAAATAATTCGTCACGCCTTTACGCAACGCTCCGGTCCCCTTACCATGAATAATCGTAACTGACGGGTAACCCGCAAGTAGCGCGGAATCAATATACCGATCCACCTCAGCCATCGCTTCCTCGTACCGGTGACCACGCAGGTCCAGCGTAGGCGACATGCCACTAGAGCCAGACCGCCGCACTGACGCACGGGGCTGCTTCTTACTCTTGGCTGGGTCCTTAGCTTTCTCGAGGTCATTATTCGCAATCTTCATCTTCAAAATGCCCAATTGAACTTCCCAATGCTCATCGTCCAACTGCTGCATCAAGACACCGACCTGTCCATACGACTTCACCAGGACACTGTCACCCTTATGGAAATCATGCTTAGACTTTTCCCGCCGCAAGACACGATTCTTCTGTAGTTTGGTATCCTGTTGCAAAGCATTCAGTGCACCCTGCGCCGCAATCAACTCGTCTTCCTTGACGACACTGTGGCCAGCCGCTAACTGCTTCTTGCGCAAGTCAGAAATGATCTGATTGGCTCGTTTCCGTGATTCATCAACCAACCGGTTCGCATCCCGTTTAGCATCCGTCATCAGTTGATTCTTCTGCTGTTGATACTGTTCAAATTGCTTTTGTAACTGATCGTGCAACTCGTTAGCTTCCTTGAGTTGGGTCTGCAGTTCCTCAGCATCCCGATCCGCGTGACGCTTTTGTTCCGTCAAATCACTGATCATGGCATTGAGGTCCTGACTATCCTGGTCCGTCAGCCCCCGGGCAGCGGCCACCACCTGTGAAGGCATTCCCAGACGTGACGCGATATCCAAGGCGTTACTCCGACCCGGAATACCAATCAATAAGTGGTAAGTCGGTTGTAGGGTCTCGCCGTCAAATTCCATGCTGGCATTGATCGTATCTGGCCGATTATACCCATAAGCTTTGAGCTCTGGGTAGTGGGTTGACGCCATCACATAACTACCCAGGGTCCCAATCTCATCCAAGATCGCAATCGCTAAAGCGGCCCCTTCTTGTGGATCTGTCCCCGCACCCAGCTCATCGACGACGATGAGACTACGCTCGTCGGCTTGCTTAAGGATAGCGACGATATTTTCCATGTGTCCTGAGAAAGTACTCAAACTCTGCTCGATGGACTGTTCATCCCCGATATCCGCAAAGATATCATCAAACACGCCAATGACACTATTTTCATTGGCAGGGATAAACAGCCCCGATTGTCCCATTAATTGAACCAACGCTAGGGTCTTCAAGGTAATCGTTTTCCCACCAGTGTTTGGTCCGGTGACAATGATGGCCTTATAATCGCGGCCAATCTTAATATCATTAGCCACGACCTTTTTCTGGTCAATCAAGGGATGCCGGGCTTGCCGCAAATTAACCTGGTTGTCCAATGATAATTTGGGCTCACTAGCCTTGATCTGATGGGCGTAGCGAGCTTTCGCATTCACAAAGTCAAAGTGACCGAGCAATTCTGCATTCCGCAAAATTTCATCTTGATAAGGGGCCAACAGCGCCGTCAATTCGGCTAAGATTCGTTGTTCCTCGTGCCGCTCGTCAATCTGATTTTGCCGCAAGCGGTTGTTCAGACCAACCACTGCTTGCGGTTCAATGAACAAGGTCTGACCGCTGGCACTCTGGTCGTGCACGATACCCCCAAACCGTTGCTTATACTCAGCCCGTACCGGAATCACGTACCGATCGTCACGAATCGTCACAATCGTTTCACTCAGGTACTTGGCATCCTTTCCCCGCGTGTATTGATCCATAGCCGTTCGAATGGCCGCTTCCGTTTGCGTAATGTGTTGCCGAATCTGACGCAATGCTGGCGAGGCCCCGTCGGTGATGTGCCCATCACCTTCCAACGACGTTCGTAACCGTCGCGTCACATCGGGTAAGGTCACCAGTTCCTTCACGACCCGGTTGAGGCGGCGTAAATCAATCTCCTTCTCCTCTAGATCCCGGAAGAATTTGACGACAGAGCCGGTCGTCCAGAGCACGCGACTGATCTGTGCCAATTCCAACCCATTTAGCGTTGCTTCCATTTCTAACCGGTGGAGATGTGGGCGAATATCGTCCAACTTAGGCAACGGAATACCGCTTTCTAAACGATAAATATCCGCACCATCCTTGGTTTCATCAAGCCAAATCTGTAGTTGCTTCACGTCAGTCGTCGGTTGGAGTTGACTAAGTTCATGTTGTCCTGCCGCCGAAACCAAGTAGCCGCGTAGAGCTTGTTTAATGCGGTCATACTCCATGATTTTTAGTGTTTTCTGATTCATAGGACGCTCCTTTCTCACGAGTCGTCAGAATTAATGTTCGGTTAACCACCAGTGATACACCTGTTTAGACAGGATCGGCGTTTGCTTGACGATCCATTGGGCCACTGGTGATGCTTGATAACTGGTTTGAAACCCTTGCACGGGTAACAAAATCATTAAATTTAAGATTAAAAAGATCACCACGTATCGAATGACCAAATTGATCAAGCCACCAGCTAGTGAATTGACTTGATGGATCACGGGTAACCACGTGACTTTGTTCACGCCATAAGCCACCCGGTGCACTATGAAGAAGCCCACGGTTAAGATGGCTGAAAACGCGAGTCCATTTAAGAAGAAACTACTACTCTGACTCGCAGTCACCACACTGGCTGAGCTGTCCAACGACAGGTTGCCGATGAACTGGCCAATTCCAGTTGCGAGCGGTCTAGCCAAGAAGCGCGCCGCTACCCAGACGATAATATAGCCAATCGTGTTTAAGATCTGTAGGACTAACCCGCGACGATAGCCACGGCGAAAGCCAAAAATTAAGACGCCTAAAATAACGAGACTGAGAATCAACCTATTCCCCCGCTTCCGCTGAAGCTGAGTCAGCCGCATCCTGTTTTGCGGCCATCTTTAATTGATCAGAGATCGCATTGAACGCCATTAAAATAGCGGCGTCTTCCTTAGAGATTTCAGGTGATAATTGCTTCAATTGTGAAAATTGCTGGTTGAGCACCTCAGTGACCGCCCGCATATGCTCATCGGAGGTTTGACCTACAATTGTGTAGGTTTTACCAGCGATGACGGCTTTGAAGCGATGTGTCTGTTCCGTCATTTCTCATTCCCCCTGCTTGTCACAGCGTATCTGCTAAGGATTCTTTCGATCGCAGAAATACGCATGAGATTCTATAAGGCACAATACTTGATTTTACCATTATTTCCTAATCAGTTGCACGTTTTGTCTCCCATAATCCGCCATTTTGACCCGCAACCACGCTTTCACGGCAAATAAAAAGAGCGGAAGCCTCCGCCCTTTTATCTTATCAATGACTAGCCTTGCTTACCAGCGTTAGGATCAATCGTCCCGTCTGCTAAGAAGGTGTTCAATACGGACTCAACCATATCCCATTCATCATCGGATTCGATCAATTGTAAATCGCCACCAGATGGGTTAGCTGGATCATCGTCGGCTGGTAATGCGTAGGCTTGAATATCAACTTCTTCATCCTCACTCTTACCGGCTGGGTAAATCAAAATATATGACTTACCAAAATCGTCAGATTCAAAGGTAAATAAGACATCGTATAACTCTTCGTTGCCATTTTCATCAACTAATGTGATTTGTTCTTGGTCGTCGTTCATGGGAAACCTCACTTTTCTCGGGTTAACTTACCCTGCCGATCTAAATAGTTCTGCAGAATTAACCCGGCTGCTAATTTATCAATTACTTTTTTACGCTTACGGCGTGATGTATCAGCCTGTTCCACTAACATACGCTCCGCCTCTACGGTTGTCAACCGTTCGTCTTCGAAATCAACGGGTAAGTGGAACCGTTCCGTCAACATCTCACCGTACTGCTGAGAAGCGGCGGCTCGTGGCCCTAATGAATTGTTCATATTCTTAGGCAAGCCGACGACGAAACCGTCGACATCATGCTCGGCGACCAGTTCCGCCACTCGATCCAATCCGAAAACTTCAGACTCTTCATCAATAGGAATAATTTCGACCCCCTGAGCCGTCCAGCCCAGCGCATCGCTGATCGCAATTCCAACCGTTCGTGAACCAACATCTAACCCCATTAATTTCATGAAGGCTTCACCGGTCCATTCTGGTTCAGGTAAACGCGTACCAATTCCTCAATAATTTCGTCTCGTTCATGCTTACGAATCAGATTCCGCGCATCATTGATCCGCGGAATGTACGCAGGATCGCCTGATAGTAGGTAGCCGACAATCTGATTAATTGGGTTATAACCCTTCTCTTCTAGTGCTTGATAAACCGTTACCAGCGTATCATGGACGTCCTTTGGCTGGTTGGCACCAAAGTCAAAATACATCGTTTTGTCTAATGAACTCACTATAAAACACCCCCGCACTTCCTCACTTAGACTCAATTTTACTCGATAATTCGGGAAACTACAACGAACGCGACCTAATGTAATCTATTCGTAATACTGCAACTATAAAGGGAGCCGCCCATTGCGGACTGCTCCCCCATTTGCCAATATTATCGCTATTTATAACCGCCCAAGCACCGGCTGGACTGGACTAAAACTAATGGTTCTTTCCGCCTTACCGTTCGTCAAGCTTTGAGCTGGAACGCTGTGGGGAGGACGGCTCGAGCCACAGACCGGTCTCGAACCTCGCTTTGAGCCGAAAAAACACGTCTCAAAGGCGCCATTTACCAAGAAAACCACTTGGTAAATCCCACGGCTGAGCTCAAATTTGACTCACTCACGGCTACGTGAAGATTAACGATTGCCTATGGTTACATGACTTAGTAGCACGTCACGTCTAACCTCGTGACTTAGTCTTGTGCCGTCAACCAGTCAACCGCTGCTGTCATGGCATCTGGCAAGCCCGCTGGGTTCTTCCCACCAGCCTGCGCCAGATTTGGCCGACCGCCACCACCACCGTTAATCTTTGGTGCGATGGCCTTGATCAAATCGCCAGCCTTCACTTGTTTTTGCTTGTCTGCACTCACAGCAACAATTAGGTTGGCCTTGCCATTCACTTCAGCACCTAATACCAGTACATCAGAAAGGGCTTGATCACGCCAAGTGTCCGCTAAGGCACGTAATTGGTCCATCTTGGAAACTTGAACCGTGCCGCTGATCAACTTGTAGTTACCAGCAGTCGTCACTTGATCGAAGACCGCACTGGCCTCTTGACTGGCAAGCTTGCCTTCTAAGGCTGCTTGCTTCTGTTCTAAGCTCTTAACTTGAGCTTGTAGGCTCGTTACCTTCTGTTCAATTTCAGCGTCCTGAGTGACCTTTAAATGGCCCGCTACGGCGTCTAAGATCTCACTGCGTCCTTGCAAGTACTTATAAGCAGCTGCCGAGGTCACGGCTTCAATCCGGCGAACACCGGCGCCGACGCCAGATTCTGACGTAATCTTGAACAAGCCAATTTCATTCGTGTTCTTGACGTGATTTCCACCACAGAATTCAGTGACAAAGTCGCCCGCGCTCACAACTCGCACAACCTTACCATACTTTTCACTGAAGAGCGCAATGGCCCCCATCTTCTTAGCGGATTCAATATCAGTTTCCACCGTCGTGACAGGAAGTTCGGCAAAGATCTTTTCGTTAACGATTGCTTCGGCCTTAGCCAAATCAGCTGGATCAACTTGACCAAAGTGGGTGAAGTCAAACCGCAGGTAGTCACCTTCAACTAGTGAACCCGCTTGTTGGGTATGTTCGCCAAAGACCTCACGCAACGCCTTATCTAACAAGTGAGTTGCCGTATGGTTCTTTTCAACCTTGCTATGGAACTTGCGATCAACCTTTAACTCGTAAGTCGTTCCCTTCTTCAAAGGTGCAACGACCGTCAACGTATGCAGATTTTGCCCATTAGGTGCATGCTGAACGTCTGCAACGTGTGCGACAACGTTGCCGTCCAAGTCATAAATATCACCCTTGTCAGCAACTTGACCACCCATTTCTGCGTAAAATGGCGTGGTATCAAACATGGCTTCCACCGTGCCAGTCGTGGCGTCATCGGCTAACTGATCGTCAACTACCAATTCCGTTAGCTGACTCTTTGTCTCTAATTGCGTGTAACCCACGTATTGACTAGGCGTTTTCACGTTGATCAACAGATCGTGTTGTAAGCCCATGGCCTTTTGCTTGCCGCGAGCGTTCCGGGCACGATCCTTTTGCTTCTGCATTTCTGCCTTGAAACCTTTTTCATCGACAGTGATGCCTTGATCATCCGCATATTCCTCGGTCAATTCAACCGGAAACCCATACGTATCATACAGCTTAAAGGCATCGGCACCAGCAATCTGAGTGCCGCCCTCTTGCTTCAAGTCGGCAATCAAACTGTTCAACAGGTTCAAGCCACCGTCCAAAGTTTCACCGAACCGGTCTTCTTCGGAACGGACCACCTTGGCAATATAGTCGCTTTGCTTAAGCACATCTGGGTAGTAAGATTGCATGATCTTACCCACGACCGGTACCAGTTGATCCAGAAAGGCACCGTCAATGCCCAACTTCTGGCCATTCACAATTGCCCGCCGAATTAACCGCCGGATCACGTAGCCCCGACCTTCGTTGCCAGGCAGTGCCCCATCGCCAATCGCAAACGTGATGGCCCGGGCATGGTCAGCGATCACCTTGAAGGAAACGTCGTCTTCATGATTAGCGCCGTACTTCTTACCAGCGCTCAGTTCAGCCGTCTTTTCAATAATTGGCAAGAACAGGTCGGTTTCAAAGTTAGTCTTAGCATTTTGGAAAATAGACACAACTCGTTCCAGGCCCATCCCCGTATCAATGTTCTTCCGTGGCAATGGCTTGTAAGTGCCATCGGGTTCATGGTTGAACTGGGAGAACACGATGTTCCAAACTTCCAGGTAGCGTTCATTTTCCCCACCAGGATAGTTTTCAGGATCATCAGCGGCTAAATTGTTGAAGGATTCGCCCCGATCGTAGAAGATTTCGGAATCGGGACCAGAAGGACCCTCACCAATATCCCAGAAGTTATCTTCAACCGGAATAATGTGATCCGGTGCGACGCCGGCAGCTTCCCAGTCTTGCTTGGCATCAGTATCCTTAGGATAAACGGTCATATACAATTTATCGGGATCCCAGCCGAACCAGTCGGGAGAGGTTAACAGTTCCCACGCCCAGGTGATGGCTTCCTTCTTGAAGTAATCCCCCACGGAGAAGTTCCCCAACATTTCAAATAACGTGTGGTGCCGCGCCGTCTTCCCAACATTTTCGATATCGTTGGTCCGAATACTCTTCTGTGAACTGGTTAACCGCGGATTCTCAGGAACCACTTGGCCAGAGAAATATTTCTTCATCGTAGCAACTCCGGAGTTAATCCACAGTAATGATGGATCATCCTTAGGCACTAACGATGCACTGGGTTCGATGGTGTGACCCTTAGACTTAAAAAAGTCGAGGTACATCTGGCGAATCTGACTACTACTTAACTCTTTCATCTCTAAATACCTCCAAAAAAGTATAAAAAACACCGTTGCCCGTAAAGACGCCGAAGCGCGGTACCACTTTACTTGCAACGATGTTTTAATCGTTTACCTCTTAAACTCATAACGCTGAGTCGCGATGAAACTGAGGGAGCGCCGTTTACCTGCCGAATCGTTTTTCACAGCTACCAAAACGTTTCTGAAAATCGGGAAGTAACAGTATGTCCTCTAACTAATTATTTAAATGTCCATTAGAAATTATAGGTGGCGACCGGCGCCTTGTCAATCAAGGTTTCCGATTCAAGCCTGGCAAAAATGGCTGACCAGCCTTTCACCCCGTGTCTATTGGTAACGATCGGATTCGCGCTTACGCCGTTTCCGTTCATTCCGGGCACTTTGCCGCGCCGCAATTCGCTTCTCTTGATCCTTACGACGGTGAATTTCTTGTTTGATTTGATGCTTGTAGCCCGGTTTGATCTTCTTTTTCTTCTTCTTGACGTAACCGATCAAGGACGGATCGAGTTTCTCCGTACTCTTGTTTCGCTTAGTCCGCCGGTTCCGGTCGTAAGAATCCACAATCTCACCATTGCTAATCCGCTTAGGCTGGAACTTAATCCCCATTGCTTCGATCTCTGAGATCTTGGCTTCTTCGTCTGGTGAGTACAGCGTAATCGCCGTACCTGGCATTCCTTGGCGACCGGTCCGACCAACCCGGTGAACGAAGAAATCAAGATCCTCTGGAATGTCATCGTTAATGACGTGTGACACCCCTTCGATATCGATTCCCCGTGCAGCCAGATCGGTGGCGACGACGAATTGGTACTGTAGATTTTTGACCTCACGCATCACGCGCTTACGCTCACGTGGCTTGATTCCCCCGTGAATCATGGCGACCTTTAAGCCTTGGGCCTTCAAAAAGTCGTGAATCTGTTCAACCCGCGTCTTCGTGTTGGCAAAAATCAAGACCAGGTATGGCTCGCCCATTGTGATCAATTGTAAAATCAGTTGATTACGATTCTGACCCTTCGTTGAAATCAACCAGTTATCAATGGTTGGCGAAATTACCGTTGTTGTCGGAATTTCTTCAATCACTGGATGGTTCATATATTTCCGCAAGAACGGATCTAAGCGTTGTGGAATGGTGGCAGAAAAGACCATCATCTGCAAGTTCTTAGGCATCCGTCCAGCAATCTTATCGACTTGATCCAAGAAACCCAGATCCAGCGTCATATCCGCTTCATCGACGACGAATTGTCGCGTCGTGTGAACGTCTAGCGCCTGTGATTGGATTAAATCCAAGACCCGCCCCGGCGTTCCGATAACCAGTTGCGGCTGATAATGGTGTAACTTATTCACTTGCCGCTGCTTGTCCGTCCCCCCGACGTAATTACCAATTCGAATTTCAAACGGGGCTTCGGCAGCTAGTTGCTCCGCTGCGGCGTGAATCTGATAAGCCAATTCCCGACTAGGCGTCGTAATCACCGCCTGCACTTGGTTCTCAGACGTTAATTGATTAAAAATGGGCAGTAAGAACGTATGCGTCTTACCACTCCCCGTTTGTGACTGGCCCACAACATCCTTGCCAGCCGCAATCGTGGGAATTAACTTTGCCTGCACCGCAGTTGGCTTAGCAAAGCCAATCTTCTGCAGCGCCGTCATTAAGTACGGTTGCAGGTTGAACGCTTTAAAATTTTCGGTCATTCATTTTCTCCTTTATACGCCGCCACCAACTCATCGAGTTCGTGGACGACCTGATCGATCTCGGCTTGGTCCTTAGCGCCCGCGCCACTGGCTAAGGCGTGACCGCCCCCACCGTGGTTCTTTGCCAATCCATTGATCGATGGCCCCTTTGACCGCAACCGAATGCGGTAAGTGTGGTCCTTAGATTCAACGAAGATGGCCCAAGCAACGACTGATGTAATCTTTCCGGGTAGTGGCACGACTGCTGACGTCGAGTCACCCTCGCCCAGACCGAAGGGTTCAATCACCTCATCACTTAGCTTGAGGTAAGCGGCCCCGCTCGGTAAGATTTCCAAATTCTGATAAACATAGGCGGACAACTTGGCCACCGCTGGCGATACTTCGTCTTCGGCTTGATTGACTGCGGAAGCTGAAAAGTCATACGCCATCAACTTGCCAGCAACGGCCATGGTATTGGCAGAGGTTGCGGGGTACATAAACCGCCCCGTATCGCCAACAATTCCGGCATAGAGCAATCTAGCTGCATCATCGAGCATGGTTAACTCAGCCTCATTAGCTGCAAACCAGTCATACAACATTTCAGACGTACTCGAGGCCTGATCTAACACCCATTGCAGGTCACCAAAAGCATCCTCATTCGGATGGTGATCAATCTTAATTAGAGCCTTACCCGTCGACCACCGTTCGTCGTCAACGCGTGGCTGATTAGCCGTGTCAACCACAATCACTAAGGCGTCTTGATACACATCGTCAGCGACATCCTGATCTGCTTGACCCATCCAGTCAAACCCAGGATAGTGCTTACCCACAGCGTAGACCGTCTTTTCGGGAAAACTTGCCCGCAGGATTGCCCGCAGCGCCAATTGTGCCCCGATACAGTCAGGATCTGGCCGTTGATGCCGGTGAATAATGATTGTTTGATACTTTTTTATTTCTGCTAGAATCGCATTTTCTATAGCCATCTGGTGTTCACCCATTTTCTATCCGATTTTCCAACGCAACTGCGTAGATACCGCGTTTCAGTATACAAGTTTTACGGGGTAATTTCAAAGGAAAGTCTCTCAACGTGGCTGGTCACCACCGAATAATGGTAGCTTTAGCTCTTCGAATGTTTGCGGTGCCAAGCCTGTCAGGGTAATCCCCAGTAGCCGTACCTGTTCGTCCTCGCGCGCCACACTTTGATAAATTTCTAACGCCAAATCATAGTAGACGGTGGCATCGTTGCTGATGAAATCCGGCTGAGTCACCCGCTTCGTAATCGTGTTGAATTGACTATCACGGAGCTTCAAGACCAAGGTTTTACCGTGACGTTGTTTCTGCCGCACCGTTTGCGCAACCATTTCGGCTAAGCGGCGCAATTGAGCCTCGACCTCCCCAGTCGTCCTGAGTGGCGGCCCGTAAGTACGCTCTTTACCAATCGACTTCCGTTCGCGCTGATACTCCACCGGTCGCTCGTCAATCCCACGCACCCGCTGATACAGCACGTAGCCGAACTTACCAAAGTCATGAATCAGCTCGAGTTGGCTGCGTTGATACAAGTCGGCCCCGGTCAAGATCCCCAGTTCGTGCATCTTAGGCACCGTCTTCTTGCCCACGCCACGAAACCGGGCAATCGGCAAAGCCATCAAGAAATCATGGGCATCTTCGGGCAAGATCACACAGACCCCGACTGGTTTACGAAAATCTGACGCTTCCTTAGCTAGAAATTTGCTGTACGAGATTCCCGTCGAACAGGTCAAATGCGTTTGATCAAAGATTTCCGCCTGAATCGCGTGGGCCACCTGGACGGCGGAGTGGAGCTGATGTTTATTCACGGTCACGTCTAAATAAGCTTCATCAAAGGCGACCGTCTCAATCTTATCCGTATATTCATGAAAGATGGCATGAATCTGATCGGATACTTGCCGGTAACGGGGGAAATCCGGCGTTTTGAAGATCGCATTGGGACAGAGCTTCAGTGCCTCGTTGGCATTCATTGCCGAGTGCACCCCCGTCTGCCGCGCAATATAATTGGCCGTCGTGACCACGCCCCGTCCGCCAGTCTTCCGGGGGTCCTGCGCCACAATCAGGGGGTGACCCTTGAATTCCGGATGGTCGCGCTCCTCAATGGACGCATAGAAAGCATCCATATCAACGTGGATGATCTTACGTTGCGTATACTTGGCTGCTGGCTTCATCGGACTCCCCCCTATCATTGTGACATCATCTTGCTTAAATTATAATCGAACAGACGTTTGTTCTCAACTAAAATCACCACCAGTAGCAGCTAAATCTTATGCACCACGCGCCATTCCACTGTTAGTCACCACTCAAAGTAGCTTTCACCAATTCAAAAAAGGACCTGGAATAGTCCCAGGTCCTTAAACTCACCGACTGATCAGTGAGTGATGGTCAACTTTATTTAGTGTCGTCTTTAGCGTCATCCGCAGCACTGTCGGCCGTATCAGCTGAATCATCAGCTGCACTTTCAGCAGGTTGGGCATCACTAGCAGCTTCACTGGTGGCTGCAGCGGCAGGTGCCGTCACAGCAGCTGGTGCTTGTGCCGTTACTGATGAGATGGCCCGTAAGTCAAAGACCAAGTAGATCCCATCGCAATCCAAAGTAACCGTCTTATCAGTCTCGTTGATTTCATCAATGACACCGTGTAAGCGACCAATCGTTACCACGTGGTCACCCTTCTTTAATTGACTCATCATTTCACGGTGCTTCTTTTGTTGCTTTTGTTGTGGCCGCAACATTAAGAAGTACATGAGGGCTAAGAACAGCACTAAGATACCAATCGTGTAAACTTGGCTACCCCCGGCAGCGGCAATTACAAAATTATCAAACACGTTTCCTTCACTCCTTCGTATTCTCTACTGAACAACTTTACCAGAACCAACGGATTCCGTCCAATTATTTCTAGAAGTTCTTGGGATGTTCGGCATTGTAGCCATATTTTTCAAAGACTGATTCCCGCAGTTCTAGTAAATTATCATCCCAAATTGCCTGCCGAACCCGTTTCATCAGGTTGTGTAAGAAGTAAAGATTATGATAACTGGCTAGCCGTTGACCAAAGTATTCATCAGCCTTGAACAGGTGCCGGATATAGGCCCGACTATAGTTCCGGCAAACGTAGCAGTCACACTCCGGATCAAGCGGCCCAAAGTCGTGGGCATAGGCGGCATTCTTGACGACCAGCCGACCCCGACTGGTCATGCAGGTTCCCTTTCGACCAATTCGTGTAGGGAGCACACAGTCAAACATATCGACACCCCGAATCACGCCATCAATCAAGGAATCAGCCGTTCCGACACCCATCAAATAGCGCGGCTTGTTCTCCGGTAGCAGTGGCGTCGTAAAAGCCAAGACGCGATTCATTTCTGCCTTGGATTCGCCCACGGAAAGGCCGCCGATCGAGTAGCCGGGGAAGTCCAGACTGACTAAGTCCTTCGCCGATTGCCGCCGCAAGTCCTCATAGCCGGCGCCTTGAACGATCCCAAATAAACCTTGGTAATCGGGATGGGCGTGGGCCTTTAGTCCCCGCTCCGCCCAACGACTCGTGCGTTCGACGGAATGCTTCACGTAATCATAACTCTCAAAGAATGGCGGGCATTCGTCTAAGCTCATCATGATATCCGGGCCTAGTTTGTTTTCAATGCCAATGGCCTTCTCTGGTGACAGGAAGAGTCGGTCCCCGTTAATCTCATTTCTAAAGTGGACCCCTTCTTCAGTCAGCTTCCGGTGTTTGGATAATGACCACACCTGAAAGCCCCCTGAATCCGTCAAGATTCCCTTGTCCCAGTTCATGAATTTGTGCAGTCCGCCCGCTTCTTCAATCAGGTCCGGACCGGGTTGAAGCCACAGATGATAGGTGTTCGCTAAGATCACTTGCGATCCCATCTCATCCAGTTCATCCGGGCTGATATTCTTAACCGTGGCCTGAGTTCCCACTGGCATGAACATTGGTGTCTTAAAAGTCCCGTGGGGGGTGATTAATTCACCCAACCGGGCCCCCGTGTGCTTTTCTGTTTTTAACAGGCGATACTTAATCGCGGGTTCCATGGATCATCCTCCGTTATTTGATAAACATCGCATCACCAAAGCTAAAGAAACGATAGCGTTCCTCGATGGCGTGCTGATAGGCGTTGAGAATCTGGTCGCGACCAGTAAATGCTGCGACCAGCATCACTAGCGTCGACTTCGGTAAATGAAAATTAGTGATGAAGGCGTTCACGACCTGCCAGTGATACCCTGGCTTAATGAAAATGTCGGTCCAACCTGAATCTGGGCGAATCTCGCCGTGGAATTTACTCCCAATCGTTTCTAACGTCCGAATCGACGTGGTTCCAGTCGCCACAATCCGACCACCGTTGGCCCGCACCTCATTCAGGGTTTTGGCAGCCGCTGCATCTAACCGATAGAATTCGCTGTGCATCTTGTGATCTTCGATGTTTGCCTCTTCCACCGGGCGGAAGGTTCCTAAGCCAACGTGCAACGTGACGTAGACTAGTTTAACCCCCTTAGCCGCGACCTTATCCAACAGCGCTTGAGTCCAGTGCAGACCAGCCGTTGGGGCCGCCGCCGATCCATTTTCCTTCGCGTAAACCGTCTGATAACGATCTGGGTCGTCTAGCTTAGCCTTAATGTAGGGTGGCAGTGGCGTTTCACCCAAGCGCTCCAGGATCTCCATAAAGATTCCCGTGTAATGAAATTCAATCAAGCGAATTCCCTCGTCGCGTTCTTCGGTGATCGTCGCCGTCAACTGCCCATCGCCAAAGTTCACCACGGTTCCCACGTGTAGGCGTTTGGCCGGCTTCATCAAGGTCTCCCACACATCGCCTTCGACGTTGTGCAAGAGTAGCACCTCAACGTGTCCTCCGGTCTCCTCACGAATACCGTACAACCTCGCCGGCAACACCCGTGAATCGTTCATCACCACGGCATCCCCGGGGTGCAGCTCGTCTAAGATATCATAGAAATGTTTATCTTCCAGTGTATGTGCTTGGTGATCCAGCACCAATAGCCGGGACGTGTCCCGCTGCTTAATCGGTGTTTGGGCAATCAATTCCTGTGGCAAGTCGTAATCAAAGTCATCTAAGGTATATCCCATGGTGGTTTAGCTCCTTTACGCGTTGTCTTGATGAGGCATCGGCAATCCCAAATGTTCATAACCCGCTGCCGTGACGACGCGGCCACGCGCCGTGCGCTTCAGATACCCACATTGTAGCAGGTACGGCTCGTACATCGCCGCAACGGTTTCGGTCTCTTCACCGATATTGGCCGCCAGGGTATTTAGCCCCACTGGCCCCCCGTCATAGTAATTAATCATCGTTTTTAGTAATTTAATATCGGTTGGGTCAAGTCCTGCCGAATCGACTCGCAATAAAGTGAGGGCATGATCGACAATGGCACGGTCAATGGTCGAATGATCCGGCGAAACCTCCGCGAAATCGCGAATCCGCCGCAATAGTCGATTGGCAATCCGCGGGGTGCCGCGCGAGCGTAGCGCCACTTCATGGGCCCCTTCCGTCGCAATGGACGTGTTGAAAATGTCAGCCGACCGTTCCACAATTTCCTGCAGATCACGCGTCTCGTAGTAAGCCATATGCTCGACAATACCGAATCGATCACGCAACGGCGCCGACAAGAGGCCGGCCCGGGTGGTGGCCCCAATCAACGTAAACGGTGGCAGCGGGAAATGCACGGGATGGGCGGTTGGTCCCTGCCCCACCACGATGTCGATATAAAAGTCTTCCATCGCTGAATAAAGCATTTCCTCAACGATCTTAGGCAGCCGGTGAATTTCATCAATAAATAGAATATCACCGGGCTGTAGCTCATTGAGTAGGGCAACCAGATCCCCAGGCTTCTCGATAGCCGGTCCACTGGTTGTTCGAATGTGAACGGCCATCTCATTAGCGATCACCATGGCTAACGTGGTCTTCCCTAATCCAGGTGGCCCATACAACAACACGTGGTCCAAGGATTCTTCACGCTGTTTAGCCGCTTGAATGTAGACCTGAAGCTCGTGCTTAATCGGATCCTGACCAATATATTGCGCTAGTGTCTGGGGACGTAACGACTTTTCAATTGAATCTTCATTTTCATTCTCCGGTTCTGGCGATACCAGTCGATCATCATCAGCCATCGTTCAGTCTCCTTTCACTGAGTTTAGTGACTTTCCCGTCGTAAGTGCTAGTTTTTAAGTGGTTAACAGCCGCAACCCCTCGCTGAGGTAGTCATTGGTTGACTTGCCCGCAAACTGCTTAAGCTTAGGCGTAATCTTCTTGACGGCCGTTTCGCGATAACCCAAGGCCGCCAGCGCAGCCAATGCGTCTGCCAGCTGCGGATTTTCCTCATCCGTAGTCGCCACTTCTGGTGTAAAAAGTGCGCCGTCATCGGCGGGTGTCAAATCATCCAACTTGCCTTGCAGGTCGAGCACAATCTGGCCCGCGGTCTTCTTACCCACGCCAGGAAACTTGGTTAAGAAGCTGACGTCATTGGTTCGAATGGCCTGCATCAGGCCTTGATGATCCGGATTGGCCAGAATGGCGAGCGCACTCTTAGGACCAATCCCGTTCACATTAATCAATTTTAAAAACAGTTGTTTCTCTGCGAAATCTTGGAACCCATACAGGGTCTGTGCAGTATCACTCACCGCCTGATAAACGTAAATGGTTACGGCTGCCGTGCTCACCTGATAGCGGTAGGGATTGGCCGTGTTGACCAAATACCCCACGCCGTTAACCTCAATCACCACGTGGTCCGGGTACACTGCCGTAATGACACCATGAAGGTATTCATACATGACCAGTCTAATCTCCTTTAATAAAACGTATGTTTGCTTTTTAAATTGTACCATATTCACCACTGACCTGCAGTGAATTCGGCCAAATTAGCCGGTGGTGGGGCCCAGCATTATTCGCCCCAGTCATCCCCACTGTGATGAGGATCTTGAATCCGCTTGAACAGTTTTTCCAAGTCCTGATCCGTCAAATGCACTAGAACTGGGCGGCCGTGGGGGCAGTTGAATGGATTTTCTGCCGTTGCTAACTTTTTGAGCAACGCCCGGGCCTGCTGATCATCGAGATGGTGATTGGCTTTAATTGCGCGTTTACAACTCATCATAATCGCCGTCTTTTCCCGGAAAGCCGCCACCGAGATCTTGCCGTCCTTGAGCACCCAATCCACCATTTCTTTAATCGTATCCGTTTCTTGCCCCGCTTTGAACCACGTTGGATGCTCGTGCACGATAAAACTATTAGGCCCGAAGGATTCCAAATGAACCCCGACACTATCCAACGTGTCGATATGGTTACTGAGCTCCAAGACATCAGTGGTCGGGTAATCCAACACAATCGGCACCAGCAACTTCTGTTCATCGTCACTTACCTCGCCGATGGCCTGGCGATAGAACTCGTAGTTAACCCGTTCCTGTGCCGCGTGTTGGTCGATCAGATACAGACCATCGTCGGCCTCTGCTAGCAAATAAGTGCCGTGCACTTGACCCAAATAGCGAAGCGCGGGGAACCGCTGTTGCGGCTGGGCTTGGCTGAGCTGCGTCGCTTGGGGCACCGGCTCAAGCGATTGAGCGGCCACGGCGGGCTCATCAGCCGCTGACTCGGTAGCCCCACCCAACGGCGCTCCCGGTTGTTCCACCTGGTATTTAGCATCGAAGGCCTGAACACTCGGCAACTGAAAGTCAGTACGTTGGTGGACTACTACCGGTTCAACGGGCACTTCTTCGGGTGTCGTCAGTGGTTGTGGCCCCGCCGCAGGGGTCGGCGCTGGCCTCGACGGTGCAGCTGAATTGGCAACTGGCGTTGGTGCCGCCTGAGGAGCCTCATACTTAGTCGAAGCGTCATTTAACGCCATCGTCAGTTGATCGGTAGCCGGTTCAGTCGTCTTGGCCTTCGGTAGCTCATTGAAGACATCTGGAATCAAATTCTCCGTTGAAAGCCGCTTAAAGACCGTTTCCTGAATCAATTGCGTGAGCTCTGGTTCCTGGCTAATCCGCACCTCCTGTTTCGTGGGGTGCACGTTGACATCAACCAATAGCGGATCCATCTTGATATCTAACACCGCCAAGGGATAGCGTCCAACCATCAGCTTCGACCCGTAACCCGCAATCAACGCCTTACTCAGCTGAAAATTGTGGATGTACCGGCCGTTCAGTAAGAGTGAAATATATTGCCGACTGGCCCGCGTCAACTCTGGCAAGCTCACGTAACCCGTCACCTTGAAATCAGGATTGGCCCCTTTAATGGCGACCATCTTGCGAGCACTCTGAACGCCATAAATGCCGGCGATAACCTGCTGCAAGTCACCTCGCCCAGTCGTTCGCGTCAACTCACGGCCATTGTGGATCAGTGAAAATGCCACCTGCGGATAGCTCAACGCCAATCGGTTCACAATATCTGTAATCCGCGCTAACTCTGTCGCCGGCGACTTTAGGTATTTTAACCGTGCCGGTACGTTGCCAAACAAATCTTTAACCGTGACGGTCGTTCCCTTGCGTGCCGCCGCAGCCGTGTGTTCTTTAATGATCCCGCCCACGTTGTGGATTAAAGTCCCCACACCACCCGTGGACGTCGTCAAGGTCACGTCGGCAACCGAGGCAATACTGGGCAGCGCCTCGCCACGGAACCCTAGCGACTTAATCCGAAAGAGATCTTTTCGATCCGTGATTTTACTGGTGGCATGCCGTTTAAAGGCCATTTCGGCGTCTTCATCGGCAATGCCATCCCCATCATCGACCACGGTAATTCGTTGTAATCCGGCTTCTTCCACGGTGATGTCAACCTGTTTACTGTGCGCATCAACCGCATTTTCAACCAGTTCCTTAACGACGGAGGCAGGCCGTTCAACCACTTCACCTGCAGCAATTTGGTCGGCCAACACCGACGCCAATTCATGAATTTTAGGCATGTACGGCCCATCCTTTCTTTAGCTTTACTTCGTTATTTAGATAATTTCTGTTGCCACTTGTAGACTTGACTCATCACGTCCATTGGCGTCATGCCCATCAAGTTCAATTGGCTTAACTGGGCAATCACCTTGGCCCCAGCTGGACTCATCTCTGGTTCATCGTTAAAGAGGGACAACTGTTGATCAGTCGCGGTGGCGGATTCAGGGGATGTCTCAACAGTCGACGCCGGGGCTGGTGCAGCGGATTCAGGCGCACTTGCGGCCGACTGGGTGGTTGGCGCTGCGTCTGAAGTTTCCGCAGCAGGCGCTTCCGTCACGGGGGTCTTCGCTGCCATCGCTGGTTGCTTAGCCGCTTCATCCTCCAGATCCGTTAAGATCACCTCAGCGCGTTTTAACAACGGCGTCGGCATCCCCGCTAATTTAGCCACATGAATCCCGTAAGACTTGTCGGCGGGTCCTGGTTGCATCTGATGCAAGAAGACCAAGTCACCGTCTTGTTCCACCGCGCCAACGTGTACATTCCGCAGCGCTTTTAGAGAATCTTCCAGCGCCGTCAGCTCGTGATAGTGGGTGGAGAAGAGGGTCTTCGCATGAACCTGATCATGAACAAACTCAATAATGGCCTGGGCTAACGCCATACCGTCATAAGTCGCAGTTCCCCGGCCAATTTCATCAAACAAGATGAGGCTGTTAGCCGTGGCGTGGCTCAGGGCCCGATTGGCTTCCTGCATCTCGACCATGAAGGTACTTTGCCCAGAAATAAGGTCGTCGGCCGCACCGATTCGCGTAAAAATTTGATCGAAGACGGGCATTTGAGCGGATTCAGCCGGGACAAAACACCCCATCTGCGCCATAATCACTGTCAACGCTAGCTGCCGCATGTAGGTACTCTTCCCGGACATGTTCGGCCCCGTGATCAAGAGAATGTTGGTCTGATCATTCATCGAAACGTCGTTAGGGACGTAGGACTGACGCCCCAGAACCTTCTCAACCACTGGGTGGCGGCCCTGCTTGATCTCTAGGTCATGTCCAGCAATCAGCGTTGGCTTCACGAAATGATAGTCCTCACTGACCACTGCAAAACTTTGTAAAACATCCAAGCTGGCAATAATCGCCGCTAGCTTTTGTAACCGTGTAATGGCCTTTTTCACTTGTTCACGTAGGTCCACAAACAATTTATATTCCAGTGCCGTCGACTTTTCTTCAGCTTCCAGAATCAGCCGTTCCTTATCTTTAAGTTCCGGCGTTGAGAACCGTTCGGCGTTCGCCAACGTTTGTTTCCGTTCGTACCGATCGGCAGGCAATTTGTTCAAGTTAACCTTAGTCACTTCAATGTAGTACCCAAAGACGTGATTGTACCCAATCTTGAGGTTATTAATCCCCGTGACTTCACGTTCATGCGCTTCTAATTCGGCTAGCCACTGCTTACCGTGACGCATGGCATCGCGATACTCATCGAGTTGGTCGCTGTAGCCGTCGCGAATCACCCCACCATCCGTCACGGACAACGGCGGTTCGGGAACAATGGCATCGCGAATCGCATCCGCAACGTCGTCCACTGGATCTAGTTGTTGTAGCGTGGTATCAAAGACCGGCTCATCCAGTTCTTCAATGGTGTGGGTAATCTGCGGCACCTGTTCCAACGACGTCTGCAACTGAATGAGGTCCCGGCCATTAACACTCCCAAAGGCTACCCGACCAGCCAAACGCTCCAAGTCATAAACTTTTACCAGTTCGGCTTGCAAGTTACTCCGTTCAAAGTAGTGGTCCAGCAGGACACCGGCCTTGGCCTGACGTTTTTCAATTTGTGCACGATCAATCAACGGCCGATCGAGCCACTGCTTCAGTAACCGCCCACCCATGGCCGTCTTGGTCTCGTCCAATAGCCACAGTAGGGTCCCGGATTTCTTCTTCGTCCGTAAGTTCTGGGTAATTTCCAAATTAGACTGTGAGGCATGATCCATCTTCAAGAAGGCTGCTGGCTGATAAGCCACCGCCCGCTGCAAGTGAGCCAGGCTCCGCTTTTGTGTCACCGTGACGTAGGTTACCAGCACCCCCGTCACCTGTTTCAACAGATCACTCGTCAGGTCTTGTTCAACGTAGCTCAACTCAGAACTCGTCTGAATATCCGGCTGGGCGGAAATCATCATTCCCAGTTGGCGGCACCGTGATTGCAGGTCTTCGCTCACACTGGGATCAACGACCACTTCTTTAGTTTGCAAGCTCATGAGCTCGTTAATTACCGTGTCGACGGTTCCTAATTCGGCCGCTTTCAGCTCCCCCGTAGAAAGATCGGTATACGCCAATCCATAGTGCGTCGCATCTGTCATGGTGAGCGCCGTTAAGTAATTATTCCGCTTGGCTCCGGCCGCCCCCGTGTCAGTCTGGGTCCCCGGCGTCACCAGTTGAATGACCTCCCGTTTGACCATTCCTTTGGCTAGTTTAGGGTCTTCCATTTGTTCACAGATGGCGACCTTATAGCCCTGATCGACCAGAATATCAATATAACTCTGGACCGCTTTGTGGGGCACCCCGCACATGGGAATAGGATTCTTGGCGCTGTGGCTCCGAGTCGTTAACGTTAACTCCAACAACTGGGAACCCTTGACGGCGTCCTCGTTGAACATTTCATAGAAGTCCCCGAGTCGATAGAACAGGAAGGCATCCGGATATTGATCCTTAATCTTTTGATATTGAGCCATCATGGGCGTTGTTTTCGTCATGGAAATTGGTTCATCCTTTCACTTCAAAAAAATTAACTTTGGTACGGGTGTTGCGGGCTGATTAGGATCGAGTGAATCCGAGTGGCGTGGCCCGTCTTGTCATTCAAATCAATCACACAACCGGATAAGAGCCCCGCGCCCTTTTCTTGTACGGTGTAGCGGGTCGGCCGTTGATTCTCGAAGCGTTCAATGACGCTGTCCGCTTGCATCCCTAAGATGCTGTCAGCAGGACCAGTCATCCCTGCTTCCGTTAGAAAGGCCGTCCCGTGTTTGAGAACTTGTGCATCACTCGTCTGAACGTGGGTGTGTGTCCCCACCACTGCGGACAACTGCCCATCGTAACGCATCGCAAAGGCGCGTTTTTCACTTGTCGTCTCGGCGTGAAAGTCAACAAAGACAAAGTCCGTGTCCAATTCTGGCAGTAACGCTTGCATCTTAGCAAAGGGATCATCCATGGGGTTCATGAAGACCCGTCCCTGCAGGTTAACCACTGCTAACACTTGTTGATTAACCTTAACCTTCGTCCAGCCCTGTCCCGGGGTATCGCCCGGAAAATTTGCTGGCCGTACTAGGCGGTTCGCACCACCAATAAAGTCATAAAGCTCGGCGTTATCCCACGTATGATTTCCCATGGTAACCACGTCTGCCCCATCTTTCAGCAGTTGCTTATAAATATTGTGACTGATCCCCCGGCCAACTGGGGTAGAATTTTCCCCATTGACGATGGTGACTTGCGGTTTAAGATCCCGCTTGAGCTGTGGCAAGTACTCATGAATCATGTCCACACCAATATTTCCAACAACATCACCAACAAAAAGAATACGCATCTTCGTTCCCCTATCTGTGACCCCACATGGGCCCTCATTAACCGGTTTAACCGATATTTTTAATGAACGGCGCCGACGGAAAACCGCCCAGACCGCTCTGCTGATTCCAACTTAATCTTGCCAAAGGGTCGGTGGCACTAACTAACCACTCGCCAGCCGCCCCTTGAGCGCTCTATCTAACTTATTCGCTTCTATAAATTGCATACGGTCTATTTTACCATGGATTACCCTGTAATGACGTAAAAAAGCTAGGACCGAAATGGCCTAGCTTCTCTGACTTATTTCGCATATTCAACTGACCGGACTTCCCGAATGACGGAAACTTTGACGTGACCTGGATAATCCAAGTCGCCTTCAATTTGTTTCTTAATGTCTCGTGCCAAGACAACGGCATCCGTATCGGAAATCTTCTCTGGCCGCACGATAACTCTCACTTCACGTCCCGCCTGAATGGCAAAACTATGATCAACCCCATCAAAGGCGTTGGCGATAGTTTCTAACTTATCGAGGCGATGAATGTAGCTTTCAAGAGAATCAGAGCGTGCGCCTGGCCGGGTGGCTGAGATCAAATCAGCTGTCCCCACCAGTTCCGCAATCACAGACTGCGGCGCCGTTTCATCCGCTTGTGAGGCGATGGCATTTACAACAACGGGACTCTCACGATACTTCTTTGCGAGCTCCATTCCTGTCGTAATGTAAGAACTATCGTCTTCATGTTCAGCGGCGCGGCCAATATCATGTAATAATCCTGCACGTTTTGCTAACGTAGCATCTTCACCGAGTTCGGCGGCTAAGACCCCAGTGATCTTGGCAACTTCAATTGAATGGGCTAAAGCATTTTGCCCATGAGAAATGCGGAAATTCAAGCGGCCGACCAGCTTGATCAATTCGGGGTGCATCGAATGAATCCCGAGATCAAAGGTCGTCTGCTCACCAAGCTCCCGAACATGTTCGTCCAGTTCTTTCTTCGCCTTAGCCACCATCTCTTCAATCCGGGCAGGATGAATCCGGCCGTCTTGAATCAATTTCTCCAAAGCAATCTTGGCAACTTCTCGCCGCAAGGGATCAAATCCACTTAATACAACCGCTTCAGGGGTATCATCAATAATTAAATCAATCCCTGTTAGCGTTTCCAGCGTCCGAATGTTCCGACCTTCACGACCGATGATTCGGCCCTTCATATCGTCATTTGGCAACGTGACCACTGAAATCGTGGTTTCGGTCACCATATCGGCAGCGCTACGTTGGATCGCCGACACAATCAGATCCTTGGCATTAGCCTCGGCTGTCTTGCGAGCTGATTCTTCGCTTTCCTTAATCATCTTTGCCCGTTCACCTGCCAGAGCCGTCTTCGCCTCTGAAATAATCAGGTCACGTGCATCATCCTGGGATAAAGCAGCCACAGCTTCCACTGCAGCTTGCCGTTTTTCAATCAGTGAGTCTGCTTGTTGTTGCTTTTTCGCTAAATTCTGTTCCTCACCACTAAGTTTCTTATCGCGGCGGTTCAACGAATTTTCCCGTTTTTCCAGTGAATTATCCTTCCGGTCTAACGTTTCTTCCCGTTGAATCAAGCGGTCCTCTTGCTTCTGAACTTCGGCACGTCGTTCTTTCAGCTCCTGTTCAACTTCCGCCCGATACTTATGACTGTCCTCTTTAGCCTCTAATAGCGCTTCTTTAGTAGCAGTCTCAGCTTGCTTCTTGGCTTCGGCAAGTACACCTTGAGCAGTGTACTTGGCAGCATCTAGCTTGCGTTCATGGACCGTTTTTCGATAGTAATAACCGCCCACGACACCAACAACGATAGCGATGATTGCGAGGATTATAATTGGAACACTCATGATTCCACCTCCGCATCATCAAAAATGACTAATTTAAAATCAGACTTTTCAAGATGTTGATATGATAACTGACGCAACTTCAATTTTAATGGTTGCCTGCAACGCTGTCAACTAAACTCCTCGGAAACTGCGCCCAAAATCATCGTGGTTGAGCTGTCCCATTTTTAGAAGTGTCGCGACCAGTCCTGGCAAACTGTGAGGTACAGAAAAAGGCTTGGAGACACTACTCCAAGCCCCATCGCTTATTTAGATTGTGGTTTATTCGGAATTAATTCACTCTGTTGCGTATTGGGCTTCTTGCCCGTTTTACCGGCCTTGGCCGTATCTTTATCCTTATCAGCGGCATCCGTCTTGGTGGCCTCTGGCGCATCTTCGCCATCGACGTTAACCCCATATGCTGTCCGCACACGCGTGTTAACTTCAGCCATCATATCAGGGTGATCAGCCAAGTACTTCTTGGCGTTCTCACGTCCTTGACCAATCCGGTCTTCACCATAGGAGTACCATGACCCACTCTTATCGATGATATCTTTTTCAACCGCCATGTCCAGCAGTTCACCAGTTTGTGAAATGCCTTGGCCATACATGATATCAACTTCAGCCCGCTTAAATGGTGAAGCAACCTTGTTCTTGACGACCTTGATCCGGGTCCGGTTCCCAATGACGTCGGTGCCGTCTTTGATCTGTTCTGCTCGCCGAACCTCTAGCCGAACCGTCGCATAGAACTTCAGTGCCCGACCACCAGGCGTGGTTTCAGGGTTACCAAACATAACCCCAACTTTTTCCCGAATTTGGTTAATGAAAAGAGCAATGGTCTTCGTCTTATTGATCGAACCTGAAAGCTTCCGCAAAGCTTGTGACATCATCCGGGCTTGTAACCCCACGTGAGCGTCACCCATTTCCCCTTCAATTTCAGCACGCGGAACCAGAGCGGCAACGGAATCGACAACGACGATGTCAATCGCACCACTGGTGATCAAAGCATCCGCAATTTCCAGTCCTTGTTCACCAGTATCTGGTTGGGACAAAAGCAAGCTGTCAATATCGACACCTAATGCCGTTGCGTAGGCTGGATCCAAAGCGTTTTCAGCATCAATATAAGCAGCCGTACCGCCACGCTTCTGAACTTCAGCAACCGCGTGCAAAGCCACCGTCGTCTTCCCTGAAGATTCTGGTCCGTAAATTTCAACGATCCGTCCGCGTGGGTAGCCACCGACTCCCAACGCCACATCCAGAGCTAACGAGCCAGAGGGCACCGTTTCCACCTGCATATTGGTGTTGTCACCTAACCGCATAATGGAGCCCTTACCAAAGTCTTTTTCAATTTTCTTTAGCGCCTTATCCAGCGCCGCTTGTCGTTCGTCAGCCATCCAAATCCTCCTTAGGTGCGTTACATTTCAAGTAATACTATACCGATTATTATCACAAAAAGCAAGCAAAAAGAGAACAAAAGTTCCCCTTCATTTTTGATCCCGCAAAATCCGGCGCAACCAATCTAAAGCCTGCATCACTGCTCGTTCCCGAATTTTAGCGCGATTCCCCGTCAAGTGAAGCAACTTCGCTTGGGGTGCGTGATCACGCTGCGCCAAGCCCAGCCAAACGGTACCAGCCGGCTGGCCCTCCAGTGCGTCTGGACCGGCCACTCCCGTGAAGCTGACGGCAAAGTCCGTCGCTAACTTTTGACGGGAACGTTCAGCCATCTCCTTAGCGGTGGCTTCACTCACGACACCTGCCGTATCAATGACCTGTTGTGGAACCCCCAACAAATCGTGCTTGGCGGCGTTGGCATAGGTCACGAAGCCCCCAGGAAAGACCGCTGAGACCCCCGGAACGTCACCCAGCGTACTTTGGAACTTTCCCGCCGTCAAACTTTCCGCTGCCGTAATCGTCAATTGCCGGTCAATCAGAGTCTGGACCACCACCTGCGCTAAGCTATTATCGTCACCATAACCGTACAGGTAGTCGCCAACGCGATCTTGGATTATCGCGGTCATACGATCTAACAACTGCTGTCCTGCCGCGGTTGATTGCGCGGTTGCCGTCAGCCGTAGGGTCACTTCGTTAACCTTGGCGTACGGGGCAATCGTCGGATTCGTCTGTTGATCGATCAGGTCAGCCAGCCGAGTGACCAGGTCAGCTTCACCAATCCCAAAGAAACGCAGTACCCGTGACACTAGGAATTCCTGTCGATGGTACGCCGCCTTTAACCGTGGTAAGGCTTCATTTTCAAACATGGGTTCCAATTCACTAGGCGGTCCAGGAAGCAACATGAGATCTGCGCCGTGCGGGTCGCGATAGAATGAGCCCACGGCCATCCCCGTGGTATTCTTCAGGCGTTCACTGCCCGCCAAATAGAGCGCTTGTAGCCGATTATTAGGCGTTAACTGTTGTCCTGTAGTCGCAAAATGCTGTTGGATTTTGGCCATTGCCGGTTGATCTTCCACCAATTTAACGCCCAGTAGCTGGGCCACCGTCTGCTTGGTTAGATCATCCTTGGTCGGTCCCAGTCCCCCGCTAATGATCACCAAATCACTCCGCGACCGGGCCTGATTCACGACATCTGTCAGCCGATCAGCGTTGTCACCCACCAGTGAATGATAGTAAACCTCAATACCAGCGTCGGCTAACCCTTGGGCAATATAAGCGGAATTGGTATCCACCACCTGTCCGAGCAAGATTTCAGTTCCTACCGCAATAATCTCTGCTTGCATGCTACCCCTCCTGGAGGTTCCACCACTTAACTCCGTTATTTAACCGGAAAAATTCGTCAAAACCTCATTTTTTATCTTTTTTACGCATTATTGATCAAACGACACTTCCCTAGCATACCACCGAATGCGCTCTATGACCGCTAATTACCTCGACAATCTCACTAGGACAAATGAGAGTGGGACAAAAGGCGGTTAGTCAATGAGCATGAACGGCGCTTCGATAGCCGAATAATCCCGGGCTTGGATTGTTTGGCTATCGGGGTTAAGCGGAGTTGACTGCCTTTGGTTCCACGTTTCGGCCATATACGTTCGGAGCGCAAAAAGAGTCTGGGGGTTTCGTCCCAGACTCCGTCACTGATTTTATTCCGCTGAAGAATCTGCAAAAACCTGTCGATTTTGAACAAAGTAGTCAATCCCAGAGTAAATCGTAAAGAACAGGCAAATGTAGAAGAAGATCAACGCCATTGGAATGTGAATTGTGCCAAAACCAATGTTATTCAAGAGCAAGAGGATAATCCCCACCATTTGTGTTGTGGTCTTAATCTTTCCAGGCCAAGCAGCCGCCAGGACTCGACCACCGGTTTCAACCACGATGAGTCGTAACCCCGTGACCGCCAATTCACGGCAGACGATGATTGCCACTCCCCAAGCCGGCACCGCGCCCATCTCAACCAATAAGATAAATGCAGTCATCACAATCATCTTGTCGGCCAACGGATCAGCAAACTTACCGAAATTCGTCACTAAATGTTGGCGCCGGGCAATTTGTCCATCCAAGAAATCGGTGATCGATGCCGCTGCAAACACAATTGCGCCTAAGACCTGGGTAACCGGAATCGTCGTCCCTAACCACACGACGTTGCCCCAGTTCAAGGGCAGTACTAACAGCAACAGAAATACGGGAATCAGAATAATGCGCACAATAGTTAAGCGATTTGGAACATTCACAACGATTTCCTCCTTAAGTCTCTCTCACAAAAAAAGCGTGCCGGTCGCCACGGACCGACCCGCTTTAACTTATTTGAATTCCAAAGTAACGGTTTGGACTTGACTAGTCGTCGTACTGCTACTGGTTGTGCCCGTGGTCGTCGTATCGGACGAACTGTTAGAGGCGTCACTCGTAGCCGTAGCTGAGGCAAAGTTAAACGTCTTGCCATCAACCTTCACCTTAGTCGCAGGTGCATTACCAAACTTAAACGTCACGCTCGTAGCAGAGCTTGGAATGGTCATGGTATGCGACGTTGAAGAGGATAACATCCCTTGCCAACTCGTTGCCCCGTTAACCGTCACGGAAGCCCAAGCACTGCCACTGGCAGATAAGGCGACCTTAGGCTTGGAAGCGGCGTTCTTCATCTCCCAAGTTGATCCAGACGTCGTCGAACTTAATTGCTTAAAGCTGGCCGTCTTTTGCTTGGATGAAGACTTCGATGACGTGCTGCTTGACTTAGATGAACTGTGACTGGACGATTGATTAGAACTGCCAGAAACGCTCACTGAGCTGCTGTCAACGTTGTCCTTCTTGGTGTTGCTGCCATTATGCGCAGCCGCAACCCAGATGCCCACTAAGACAACCAACACCACGATGACAATCCCGATAACCGGAATGGTCCGGCGTAATTTAACGTACCGATCGTCAACCTTGCGTTGTTGCGAGCGGGTTTCGGGATTATTCTCATTCACTTTATCAACATATTCCTGGGTCTGGGTGCTTGGCAACGCACTATCAAATTGCTTTAACAATTCAGCCCCATCCAGATCGACCATATCTGCATACTGCTTAATAAAGGCCCGCACGTAAAAGTCGCCGGGAAGTTCATCAAAGTTTTGATCCTCAATCGCAATGAGGTAACGCTTCTGAATCTTAGTCGTCTGTTGCAAGTCGTCCAACGTGAAGCCCTTAGCGATCCGGGCATCCCGCAGTGTTTTCCCCAATGTTATTTTATTTTCACTCATTATAAATTCTCCACCTGTTCAAAATTTCTCTACTAGCAGTATAGCATAGGCATCCCGTCATTTTCACGGACAGGCCCCAGATTTCATGATTTAACCGTTTCTTAACTTCCAGTTAGGGCAAGATGGTGTACACCGTTTGCTTAGCCTGGGCCAAGAAATCATGGGCCGCAGCGAGTAATTCATCAAAACTCAGCGCTTCTAAAATAGCCAACTCATCAAAAATAGTTGCCCCATCAAATAATGGGCCATCGTATTGATTAGCAATTCCTTCAACTGAATTGATGGCACCCACAATTCGGCCAACCGCCTCACGCTTGACCAGGTCAAACTGTGGCTGTGCCGCCTTCAACTGGGCTGGCGCATCCGTAAGAATTGCGGAAAGTTCACTGGCAAATTGCTCTGGCTGATCCGTATCCCCGGCCAACTGGGCAAAATGAGCACCCCGCTGAACTTGAAAATCATAGCCGAAGCTATCATCAATGATATTTGCATCATACAGCCGCAAGTAATTGTCGCTCGTGTCGTTGAACAACAGGTCAAACATCAGGGATACCGCGATACTATACCGTAGCCCAGCGAAGCCCGCTGGTACGTTGTCGAATCCCCGCAACCCAATGCTGACCTTAGGCCGAGACACCGTCAGCTGACGCGTGGTCTGCGCCACAATATCAGCTGGTGATGCCTGAGGTGAAGGAATTCGGGTGATCGGTTCGTTAGGCGCAAACGTTTTACCCTCCTGATTAGCCGTAATCCACGCCAACGTCTGGTCGGGATCCAATTGTCCCACGACAATTAAGCTCATATTGCTAGGATGATAGAACGTCTGATAGGCAGCGTACAAATCGTCCGCCGTAATGCGATCAATCGAGTCAACTGTTCCGGCAATATCAATGTGCAACGGTTCCTTAGGGTACAGCTGGCCAATCATACCAAAGTAACTCTGCCAGCCGGGATCGTCATCGTACATCTGGATTTCTTGACCAATAATTCCCTTTTCTTTATTAACGGTAGCCGCCGTGAAGTAAGGATCCTGGACGAAATCCAATAAGATTTCCAAATTCTCCTTCAGATGGCTCGTCGTCGCAAACAGGTAACTCGTTTGCGTAAAGCCAGTAAACGCATTGGCGCTGGCCCCATACTTGCCAAATAAGTCAAAGGCGTCGTGGTCCTGCTTCTCGAAGAGCTTGTGTTCCAAGAAGTGAGCAATCCCATCAGGAAAACGGACGGCTTCCTTTTGTCCCCGCGGAACGAACTCATTGTCCATCGCCCCGTAATTCGTCGTCATGATGGCAAAAGTCTTATGAAAGCCCGCTTTGGGTACCATCAACACTTTCAGACCGTTGGCTAACGTCGTCTGGTAGACGGTTTCACCCAACCGTTCATAATTTTTCTTACTTAGCACCCTGCACACCTCCGTGTAAGCAGTACGTTGCCTGCAGCGTGACTTGCTGAGCCACTCGTGACACATCGGCCACGGTAATTGCTGCCAGCTTCTCCTGCCATGATTCTAGTGGTTCATGTAAATGCGTTAGCTGGGTATTTAACAAGCCCGTCAACCGGCGCTGGGGACTGTCTAACGCTGCTAGCCGCGCATTGAGCAGACTAGCCTTTACTTCAGCTAACAATTTTTCAGATAATTCACCGCGTTGAACAGCCGTTAACTGCTCCGCGATGATCGCCATCACCCGTTGTTGATTTTCCGCTTGAATCCCCGTCTGGACAACCAGAGTTCCCGTAAACGGATTATAACTGCTGCTAGCATAGTAAGCGAGGCTCGCCTTCTCCCGTACGTTGGTAAAGAGTAGCGAGAGTGGCGTCCCACCGAAGGCCGCATTGAAGACCACCGCTGCCAGAAAATCATCATCATCACGATAAATCGGCAGTTGGTAGGCCAAGTTAAGTTTGGCTTGCACAACGGGGGCTTCATCGTCACCGTTTTGAACCTGATCCCGCAGTTGCCAACGGTAGTAAGGATCTGTGTCCCCAATCGACCGATCAGCCAACGGCCAGTCTGCAACGGCTGCTTTGGCCCGCTCCTCAGTGACATCGCCGACCACCGCAACGTGTACGGCATCGTGCGCCAACATGTCGTGGTAAGTCTGGAGAATATCCGTTGCTGACAAATCGTTCAAGACGTGCGTATCTCCCAAGGCACTCATCGCCTGGGTGGGTTGCCCGGTAAAGAGCAACTCTTGTAGGCGGCGATTAGCCAAGTACTGTTTATCATCATCCAAAGACTTGATGGCCGTCAATAAATTCTGCCGTTGCTGCGTAAACGTCGTGGGCTCAAACTGACCGCCAGGCAACAGGGGGGCAAATAAGACTTCTCGTAATAACGCCATTCCCTGCTCAAATAGCGGTTGCTGGGCCGTAAAGTGATCCAGATATTGTTCATCAACTAACGAACAAGTCAGGCGAATCACATGCTTGGTCCCTAGTTTCAGCACACTAATGCCAAAGCTAGCACCGTATAGTCGTGACAATTCCCGTGCCAGTGCCGTCTGTGTCGGATATTTCGCCGTACTGGTCTCTAATACCTGAGCCAATAGCGCACGGGCAGTGATCGCCGTAGCCTGAAGTGGGGCCACAAAATCCACCTTGATCCCAATAGTTTTAAATTGTTTTGTGGGCAACAAATCCAAGGTTACCCCGTCTTTTATGCGAAAGTGCACGCGCAATTGCCTCCTCTAGCAAAATACTAATCGGTGTTTAATTCTAAAGGAACCACGCCGCAAATACAAGCGACGACTGTGTTGAAGTGACGGTTAGGTCGGTGATCGCGTTACCCGCTAGTTGCCCAGTGGCACACGCTTTCCCCACCAAAATTTGGCGATAAAAAAATGGCTGAGACTTTTGTCCCAACCACTCGACATTACTTGGTCTTCAACAGTGGCGTGTCAACGTGACTGCCGAACCATTTTTCATTAATCTTTTGTAACTGACCATCAGCTGCCAATCGCTTTAGACCCGTATTAATCTTTTGGCGTAACGTCCGATCGCCCTTTCGCATTCCCACGGCAAATTGTTCTTTCGGGAAACTCCCAACCGTGACGCGGTAGTCTTCAGGGTGGGCTTGGTGTTTGATGTAGTAGTTAGCATACGTACTGTCAATCAATAACCCCTTAATCCGGCCAACGTTCAAATCAATAAAGGCATTCGTAAAGGAATCATACGTGACGGCATCATGATTCTTAATCCGATCCTTCAATAACTTAGGATACGTCTCAATATCATTGGCTCCCGATGACCCCGTTTGCGCGCCCAGAACCTTACCCGTCATATCCTGATAAGAGGTAATGTGGTTCTTCTTCAACGTGACCAGTACCTGATCATTATTCAAATACGTATCCGAGAAAGCCACTTGCTTGGCCCGTTGCGGAGTGATGGAAAAGCCGTTCCAGATCAGGTCAATCGTCCCATTATGCAATTCGGTCACGTTCATATTCCAATCAATTGATTGAAAATCTACTTTGATCCCATATTGCTTGAAGACTGCCCGGGCGAGATCAATATCATAGCCTACGAGCCGCCCACTTTTCTCGCGGAACCCCATTGGCACGAAACTGTCATCTAGTCCAATCACCACTCGCTTTTTCTTCTGAATGGTTGACCAAGTATCCTGCGTATTCGCCCGTTGGGTCACATTCGTCCCACAGCTAGCTAACGTTGCGGCGACGCCAACCAAGAGCACAGCCAGCACAACCCAGCGTAATTTTTTAAATTTCATGCGTGGTGCCTCCCTACTCTTTTGGTTCAACCCGTAACATCTGATCGGCAATCGACTCGGCGAACGGCATATCGTGGGTCACGACAATCTGGGTCATCCCTTCTCGTTTAAGCTTCAGAATGATCTCTTCCACTTCACGACGTAAGTCAGGGTCTAACGCAGACGTGGGTTCATCGTAACACAGGAGTTTCGGGTGCATGGCTAGAGCTCGCACAATGGCTACCCGTTGCTTCTGCCCCCCAGACAATTCGTATGGGAACAGGTCCGCCTTGCCACCTAGATTTAACCGCTCCAAGAGTGCGCGGGCTTCCTTCTCAGCATCCGCTGCCGAACGTTTCAAGACCATCGTCGGTGCCAAGACCACATTTTGTAAGACGGTCAGGTTCGGAAACAGCTGAAAATCTTGAAAGACCACGCCGATCACGGCATCGTTGTCGCGATTGGTAGCGGGATCAAAGGCCTGCCCATCCAAGAAGAATTTTCCGGAATCGACAACCTCTAACCCACTGATACAACGTAGTAAGGTCGTCTTCCCAGCGCCAGAGGGACCGACAATCGTTAAGATTTGCCCATCGGGTACTGTGAGATTGACCTGATCCAAGATGGTTTTGCCATCGAATTTTTTTGTAATGCCTTTAAGTTCTAACATGAATAAACCATCCTTTCTTTACCGCCAGTAACTGTAGTGCTTTTCTAAGCGTTTGAGAACCAGCGTGCAGACCGCCGTCAACAGCAGGTAAATGACCCCGACCAGGAGCATTGGAACCAACGTGACATCGCGCGCCATGGCAACATTTCCGGCCCGCAATAGGTCGCCTAATCCGATGACGTAAACCAGTGATGAATCCTTTACCAAATTAATCACTTCATTGCCAATGGAAGGTAACACAATTTTAACCACTTGGGGAATCACAATCTTGCGTAAAGTCTGCCATTTCGTCAACCGTAGCACCCGGGCACTTTCATATTGTCCCACTGGAATGGCTTGTAACCCACCCCGGAAGATTTCGGCAAAGTAGGCCGTGTAGTTCAAAATGAAGGCGAAGAGCGCAGCATCGTAACGGTTAAAGACAATCCCGATAATCGGCAACCCGTAAAAAACAAAAATTAATTGCAGTAACAAGGGGGTTCCCCGCATCAGCCAAACGTAGACGTTAATCAACCAAGTTAATGGCTTAAATCGGGTAATCATTCCTAATCCCACTAAAATTCCTAAGGGAACGGAAATGATTAGGGTCCAAAAGAATATGGATAACGTCATTCCGGTTCCGGAAATCAGCGATGGTAAAATCTGACTAACATAGTGCATAACAATTCTCCTCCTTCATCAACTCAAAAACGCCCTCTTGAGATTACTCTCAAGAGGGCGTTGGTCACGCGGTGCCACCTCATGTACTCGGCAGGCTCACGCCACACCGACTCACGGAGTTCCTTGCACTGCCATGACATAAAAAACGTCCCCTTAGACCCTAACTGGGTCTAAGAGGACGATCACATCGTGGTTCCACCTCAAATTTGTTAAGCCATCACTGACCTAACCTCGGCGAGTTGCAAGCAACTCCAGCTATAACGGGCTATCCCGGATCATCCTACTAGATTCAGACGACCAACTCACAGATGTGTTTCAGTTTGACAGAGTCACCCATTTCCATCAGCTGGGCTTTCTGTTGACACCTATCTAACTTACTCTTCTGTTCGACGTTTTTCGTTTCATTGACAATATACTACTTTTAATTTTCACAAACGTCAAGTCTAAATTGATATTTTCCTGAAAGTCATGCATGCGTCGTTCTATTTAGTCAGTAAGCGAACTTCTTACTGGCTTAGTAGAAAACCAATCTTGGAGACTCGGCACTTTCGAAGCTTCAAGGTGTGTTCGCACCGTTCCAGCCCATACCTGCCGACCAGTAAGACGAAAGAGCCACCATGTCACCTAATTTTAACGTCACGGTTGTTATTCGGAACTTCTAGCCTTCAGCTAACCGATTAGCCGCGATGGAACCAGCTGCTAACCTTGTGCCAGAAGCCGTCTGGTTCCTGATCTTCTAGCTTCATCAGTGGGACTGTCTCGCCCTCCAAACGACGGGCAACATTCCGGTAGCCTTGTGATGCTGCGTTATCCGCATCCATGACGATTGGCTCCCCATTATTGGACGTAGAAATGACCGCATCGTCATCAAAGATAATTCCTAGTAATTCAATCCCTAAGTGATGCGTAATTTCATCAATATCCATCATGGAGCCATCCTGCATCATATTCCGCCGAATCCGGTTGATCAGCAACCGTGGGGCCTGCGTCAATGGGTGTTGTTCCAACAGACCAACCACCCGATCAGCATCCCGCACAGCGGAAATTTCTGGTGTTGTCACGACAATTGCCGCGTCGGCACCCGCAACGGCGTTCATAAAGCCTTGCTCAATACCGGCTGGGCAATCAATCAACACGTAATCATAGTCCGGCTTTAATTCGTCAACGATCGCCTTAACCTGGTCCGGTTGTAGCGCCGTCTTATCCGTATTCTGTGCGGCAGGTAGGAGGTAAAGCTTATCATCAAATCGTTTGTCCTTAACCAGCGCCTGTGGTAGCTTGGCCCGGCCACTCGCAACGTCCACGATATCATAGATGATACGGTTATCTAAGCCTAAAACCACGTCCAAGTTACGTAACCCAATGTCCAAGTCCATCAGGCAAACGCGTTTACCCATCAGTGCCAATGCGGTTCCGATGTTGGCGCTAGTCGTCGTTTTACCGACACCACCCTTACCAGAGGTGATTACAATTGCTTTTCCCATTCTAAATTCCTCCAATCCGGTTGTACAATTTCGGATTAATCTTCTTTAATGCGCTGAGTTTACCATACGACAACACATGGAGGTCGTTAACATAAGCGATCGTTTGGCTAGAAGCGGCCACTTGATCCGGTTCGATAATATCAAATTGCTCAGCAATTCTGACTTGCTGGGCCGTTGATAAATCGCCCATGATTAATTTGGTCTCGTCATCGGGATATCCCGCCTGCAAGATACCACTCACGTCGCCCATTGAGAAAATATTTCCAGTTGTACAAAGCTTACCACCCTCGTGAATCGTCCCCAAAAAGAGGACGTCCCCTTGCATGGTCACGTCTTGCCCATTTCGAATCACTTTACTCAACAGATGGACGTTCTCACGTTCACGTAATTGAACGGCATCCGCAATAGTCATCACGTTCGCCGCAATCTTATGAATTTCAAACCGCGGGTACTTGCCGACCAACTGCTCGATTTGTGATTTTTCATCGGCGGTTAAAATGCGATCCTCAGTCAAGACGTCCAGTGAAACCTTCGTGGCTTCCATCGCCTTAGGATCCACATTCAAGTTTTCCAATAAAGTTCTTAAATCAGCCAGAATTTGTTCCATGCTCGCCGATTGTTTGAGCACCAAATCATAGCCGTTTTGAGTTCCCCGTAATACGGCAGCTTGCATAGCGTTCGTTCCCTTCACCTATTTTAACCAATTATACACCCCGCGAATCGGAAAATATAAGACGACAAACAGGGCTAAATTCAAAGCCAGCGTTGGTGCTAGTGTATTCACTAAAAAGGCACTACCAGACATCGACGTCATGTGGACCACCCGACTGGCTAAGAAGCTTAATGCTTCGACAATGGTGATGTCGATAAAGTAAATGAGCAAACCACTCAAAAAGTTGGGGCTGATGTACTTAACTAATTGACGCGTCACGTAAACCACCAGTGGGAACACAAAAATGTAGACCCCAAAGATTCCCGTATAGTAAAGGTCAAAGACGATCCCCACCACGACGGCCCACTTCACGAGTGGTATTGTCATATTTTCTTCAAACAACACCCCACAGACCAGCCATAAAACCACGAGATGGCTGATCATAACTGACGGCACACCAAACATTTGCGAACTAAAGACTTGGCTCAAACTACCGTCAAGAAACAACATTAAAAATAAACCGATTGGAAAACCAAAACGCATTTTAGATAATCGATACACGTCTTAGCCCCCTTATTGCTTCGTTACAGCAACTGTCACAATATTTAACTCACTCAAATCAGTTGCTGGCGTAATGTAAAGCTTGGTTGATAACCCATAATCATCACCCACGGACTTAGCCACCGTGCCGACGTACAGGCCCTTAGGCGTCACGCCACCTAAGCCACTGGTGACGACCTTGTCACCCTTACTGATCTTGGACTTAGTCGTCAAGTTGTTCATGGTAATCTGTCCCGTATCGGACTTGTAGCCGCTCAAGACACCGTTGACCGTCTTCCCGGACTTCGTGGTAATGGAGACGGCAAACCGGTTGGCGGAGTCATTATTATCGGTAATAAGTTCCACCTTGGAATTGGTCTTGTTGACTTCAGCAACCCGACCAACCAGACCAGAGCCAGACATCACCGGCATGTTTTTAACAACACCAGCGGAGGCCCCCTTGTTGATGATCACTTGGTTCTGCCACGACGACGGTGTCCGCGTAATCACCGCTGCACTAATCGCCGTATAATCCGTGAGGGAGTCATTCAACTTAAGTTGCGTTTTAAGCTGTTTGTTCTCCTTGGCTAGTGTTTGGTCCCGAACCTTAGTCTGGGCCAACTCACTCACCTGTTTCTTTAATTGCTGGTTTTCCTGATACGTGTTCAATAATTCCGAAATTGCGCTCACTGAACCGTGTAGCCCATTGGCAGGCAAGGCCACAACCCGATCGGCCAAGCCAACAATATCATTGCCGAATTGTTGGATCAGCGGTGGCGTGGATCGCTTGTTCCGGATAGCTACGGACACCGTCATCAAAGCAAAGCTAACAATCAAGCAAACAATGATAATCACCAGTCGCCGATTGAAAGAAAATTTCTGCATGTTTGACCTCCATCTTGTTCGCCAATCACCGTTTCATCATTGGCGTCACAATAAAGAAGCGGGAAGCTGCCTTCCCGCTAGTCCCTATTTTTTCTTCATGACATCGATACTCTTTAATGATTCCCCTGTCCCAGCTGCAACACAATCCAGTGGATCGTTTGCAATGGAAACTGGAACTTTGGTTGCATCGGCGATGACTTCCGATAGGTTCTTAAGTAAGGCGCCCCCACCAGTTAACACAATACCGTGGTCAATCACGTCAGCCGCGATTTCTGGTGAAGTCTCTTCTAAGGTTTCCTTGATGGCGGTAATGACATCTTGGACTGGTTCCTGAATAGCCTTGGCAACGTCTACAGCTGAGACTTCCACGGCCTTAGGTAAACCGGAGACCAAGTCACGGCCACGAATCGTTGCGCCTTCAATCTTGTCAGCTTCTTCAACAGAAGCGGAACCAATATCCATCTTCAGCTTTTCAGCAGTCCGTTCACCGATTAATAGGTTAAAGTTAGACCGCACGTAAGTGGCAATCGCGTCATCCAACTTATCACCGGCCACCCGAATCGAGCGGCTCGAAACGATACCGCCCAGAGAGATCGTTGCAACATCGGTAGTTCCCCCACCCATGTCAACAACCATGCTTCCAGTAGGATCCATGACCGGTAACCCGGCCCCGATAGCTGCTGCAAATGGTTCTTCAATCACATAAGCGTCACGTGCACCCGCAACCCGCGTTGCATCGATGACCGCGCGCTTTTCAACTTCTGTTACACCGCTAGGCACACAAACCATGACGTAAGGCTTACCGCTAGACTTACCAACCGTCTTTTCGATGAAGTACTTCATCATCGCAACAGTCGTATCGTAGTCTGCAATCACCCCATCCTTCATGGGCCGAATGGCTACAATGCTAGCCGGCGTCCGACCAATCATTGCACGCGCGTCTTCACCAACGGACACAATTTCCCCAGACTTTGTGTTCTTGGCGACAACAGAAGGTTCGCGTAGAACGATTCCCTTACCGTCAACGTACACAATAGTATTGGCGGTACCAAGATCAATTCCAATATTTTTCGTTCCTAATCCGAACACTGTGTTTCATCCCTTCATTGCCAACAAAATATTTATAGTTGTTTGTTTTATTCATTTTGATAGACGTATTATAACATACCTATCTACGTGAGAACACGTCGTCAACGTCAAGAATACCGAACTTTTAACGAGAAAGAAATAGCTAAAACCGATTTTAATCAGATTTTAAACCTTCTGATTGGTTGACCGTCTGTTCGAGTGGCAACATTTCCGCCTCACGTAGGCTAAAATAGCTCCGTAAACCAATGACAAAGCCATCTAGTAACGGAATTCCCATCAGCTGACCACAACGTGCCAACCGCCGCATAAATGCCAAATCATTAGTCGACGGCTTAGCCTGGCCGCTGGGATGATTATGAGCGACGACAATCGCCGCACCCCCAGCCAACACTGCCAGCCGAAAGATTTCGCGGGGATGCACCGGACAGCTGTCTAAAGTTCCCACAAAAACCGTTTGCCGTTCGATCACCTGATGGCGGGCATCTAGAATCAACGCCTCGAGCCGCTCCTGAGGCCGATACCGCAAATCATCCATCAAGCTCTCAGCAATCTGATGACTCGCCACCACGGTGCCATAGATGGGACGCGGCGCCCGCTGTGCCCACCTACCCAGCTCAATGGCCGTCAAGAGTGCCTGGCGCGCGGTATCCCCGCTGACATATTGCCGGCATTGACGCTGACTTGCATAACGCAGCGCCGCAACGCTATGAAAATAGCGAAAAAAACGTTCAACCTCTCGCAAATCGCTATGTCCCAATTGCCGAAGCACCCGACACACTAACTGGCGTTCATTATCTCTGGTTACTCTTTCTTGTCGCATCTACCTCAGCTCCCTTACAGATTAACTCCGTAAAGGCCACTGATTTATTTGTCGCTATCCAAATATTGACAGATAAGGTGTAATTCATGGCATTAACTTAGATTAACCTGGCCGCACTCCGGCTGCCAGGGATTCCGCCTGCTGTGGGGACGCTTCAGACTGGCAGATCACCAGTCTTCTCGCTCGATTTGAAGCCACGAAGCCCCCGTGCCTTCAAAGTCGCCCGTGCCGTAAAGCTGGCTGAAAAACGCCAGCCAACACCACTTTCACGGCCGGCTCCATCCCTGACCTCCTACGGCTCTGATTGTGCTTTACCACGAAATTTGTTGGAGAACCTAGCTACTCGACGTTCTCAGTTCGAGAGATAACGACTATGATAGTCAAGAGGTCAGTAGATAGGCGTTTAAACGTGTCGTGCTACTAAGCTTGCGGGCATTGATCTCACGTAGCCGTGAGTGAGTCAAATTTGAGCTCAGCCGTGGGATTTGCCGAGTGGTCTTCTTGGTAAATGGCATCTTTGAGACGTAATTTTTCGGCTCAAAGTGAGGTTCGAGACCGCCCTATGGCTCGAACCGTCCTCCCCACAGCGATCCAGCTCAAATCTGGCGAACGGCAAGGCGGCAAAGCCCACGATGTTCTTAATCGGTATCTTTGAAATACTGCCGCACCTCAGAAATGAAGTACAGCGATCCCGTCAACAATACCAAATCGTCGGCCGAGACATTCGTCAACACTTGCTTCAGCGCACTCGGCCAATCTGAGGCCATACTGATCCGTTTTTGTGAGGTCACGGCATCTTCCAATGCCTGGGGTGTCGCGGCTGCTCGCTTACCGGGTCCCTGAAATTGTGTGACCACGATATGCACGTTAGGCACCTTCAGTAGCGTCCGCACCATCTGGTCATATTGCTTGTCAGCCAACACGGCCAGCACAATATACACATCGTGCTGAGAGAAGTGCTGTCGCAGCAACTGCGCTAACTCCACCATTGCCGGCTCATTGTGCGCCCCATCAATGGCAATCAAGGGTTCAGTCGTTAGTCGCTCAAAGCGTCCCGGCCACGCCGTTTGCCGTAATCCCTGACGGATATCGGTAATCTCGATTGGTAAATGTCGCTGCTGATGATAGGTGATGAAGGCTGTGAGGGCCGTCGCCGCATTGTCAATCTGATACTGACCTAATAGATCAATCTCTAAGTGTTGCCAACGATGATCGCCCCAGGTATAGGCAAACCGTTCACCCCACGTCTCCGCCTTCGGTTGATTCTTAACGGTAAAGTCTCTCCCCAGCGCGCGCACGTCCGTCTGCTTACTTGCCGCCGTTTGGTCCATCACCGCCAAGGCATCCGGCGTTAACCGGCCGCAAATGACTGGAACGCCCGGCTTAATAATCCCCGCTTTTTGCGTCGCAATTTGTGGAATGGTATCACCCAAGAGTTTCATGTGATCCAGTCCAATCGTGGTAATCACTGAAACGGCGGGGGTGATAATGTTGGTCGAGTCGTACAACCCACCCAGCCCCACTTCTACGATCACGATATCGACCGGATGACTGGCGAAATAGCAAAACATGAGGGCCGTATCAATTTCAAACTCCGTTGGGCCCTCTTCCGCAAGCTCACGATCTAAGCGGGCTACCACTGGTTGAATTCGATTCACCATGGCAACCAGATCATCATCGCTGATTGGCACCCCGTCCGTACTAATCCGTTCATTAAACCGGGTGATAAATGGCGACGTGAAGGTCCCGACCGTTTGTCCCTCCGCCATGAATAAGTCGCGCAAGAAAGCCACGGTGGACCCCTTACCATTGGTCCCAGCAACGTGAATCATATTTAATTTTGCCTGCGGATCACCCAAAATATGCATAAACTGCCGCATACGATCCAGTGTCGGCTTCTTCTTAAACCGATCTCGACCGTGAATGAATTGCAGGGCTTCGGCATACGTTTCTACCAAATTGAAAACCTCCCGCGTGAGTCACTGCCTCTTAGTGTAGCAGATTTTTTAGCAAACGACCGACCAAAATTTCAGCGGCATCAGCCAGCACGACCGTGAAACTCTCAAGTCGCCTTCACACAGCGTTCAGCGCCGAAATTTCAACCTTTAGAAATGGTTAAGAATGAGCGAATGCGTGCAACAAATCCCGCGTTTTTTCCATTAGTAAGTATAGTGGCACTTTTACTAGACACAAAAAAATCACCATCCCCGTTAGTGAGGATGGTGATTACAGTTAGCTTATCGCAATCGACGTAAGCTGATTACAGTTGTGCTTTGATATCTACAAGCCGTTGTTGCGTGGCTTCCAGCTTCTTTTGGTTATCCGCTTGCTTTTCACGTTCAGCGTTAACCACGTCCTCTGGGGCGTTGGCAACGAACCGCTCGTTCCCCAACTTCTTGGTTGCCCGTTCAACTTCGGCGGTAAACTTCGCCACTTCTTTGTCCAACCGGGCTGCTTCATCGTTCAAGTCAACCAGTTCGGCCAGTGGTACGGAGACTTCGGCACCCGTGATCACAGCCGTCATCGACAACTTGGGCGCGGTCAGATCAGCCCCAATTTCAAAGTCCTTCGGGTGAACGAACCGGTCAATGTAGTCCCGGTTGTTTTCAAAGACGCTCTGTAACTTGGCGTCGCTCGTCTTGATCTGCAAGTCGATCGGCGTGGACATTGGCGCATTAGCTTCCGCCCGAATGTTCCGGACCGCCTTGATCAGGTCAATTAAGCTGGTCATGTCACTTTCTGCCGTGGCGTTGTCAAATTCTGGATGATCGACTGGATAGGCTGCCGTTACCAGTGACTTGCCGTCATGCGGCATCGCTTGCCAAATGGCTTCCGTGACGAATGGCATGATTGGTTGGAGTAACCGCAACGTCTGATCCAAGACGTAAGCCAACAGGTCTTGCTTAGTGGCCTTAGCCGCCTCGTCATCGCCCGTTAAGACTTCCTTACTCATTTCGATATACCAGTCACAGAAGTCGTTCCAGATGAAGTTGTACAGTGAACGGCCAGCTTCACCGAATTCAAACTTGTCGAACATTTCAGTGACATGCTTAACCGTATCATTCAACCGACTCAAGATCCATTTGTCGGTCAGATCCCACTTGTCAGCTGCTGGTACCACGGGCTTGGTATTTTCACCCAAGTTCATGATCACAAACCGGCTGGCGTTCCAGATCTTGTTGATGAAGTTCCAGGCAGCATCCATCTTGTCATAGCTAAACCGGACATCTTGACCCGCCGTCGACCCAGTAGACAGGAACCACCGCAAGGCATCGGCCCCGTACTTGTCAATGACATCCATAGGATCAATCCCATTGCCCAGTGACTTACTCATCTTCCGACCATCTTCGGCCCGAATTAATCCGTGCAGGAGAACGTGTTTGAACGGCCGCTTGCCAGTAAATTCGAGGCTTTGGAAGATCATCCGAGAAACCCAGAAGAAGATGATATCGTAACCGGTGACCAACGTGTCGGTTGGGAAGTAGCGTTTATAATCGGCACTGTCTTCATTAGGCCAACCCATTGTAGAAAATGGCCACAGTGCACTTGAGAACCACGTATCCAAAACATCGGGATCTTGTTCCCAGTTTTCTGGATCCTTTGGTGCTTGTTCATCAACGTAGACTTCACCGGTCTTCTTGTTGTACCAAGCTGGAATCCGGTGGCCCCACCAGAGTTGACGTGAAATAACCCAGTCATGGACGTTTTCCATCCATTGCGTAAAGGTATGTTCGAACCGTTCTGGGACGAAATCAACCGCATTGTCGCTCTCTTGATTCTTGATGGCAGCTTCAGCCAGTGGCTTCATCTTCACGAACCACTGCGTTGACAAACGGGCTTCCACTTGAACTCCCGTCCGTTCTGAGTGACCAACGGAGTGGACGATCGGGTCAACCTTGAGCAATAAGCCCTGTTCGTCCAGATCAGCAACCATGGCCTTCCGTGCATCAAAGCGGTCCATGCCAGCGTACTTGCCGGCCCGATCGTTCATCGACGCATCTTCGTTCATGGTGTTGATCCGTTCCAAATTGTGACGGTTCCCAACTAAGAAGTCATTAGGGTCGTGGGCTGGCGTAATCTTAACCATCCCGGTCCCAAAGTTAATGTCGACGTATTGATCGGCAATGATTGGAATTTCACGGTTAGCCAGTGGCAAGACCACTTTCTTACCCACTAAGTCCTTGTACCGGTCATCGTCTGGGTTCACGGCAACGGCAGTATCCCCCATCATGGTTTCTGGACGCGTCGTCGCAATCTCGATGTAGTGCTTGCCATTGAAGGTATCATCCGGATTAGCAAATGGATACTTCACGTGGTAGAAGGCACCCTTATCATCCTTATGGATCACTTCAATGTCGGACAAGGCCGTCCGTGCTTGGGGATCCCAGTTGATGATGTATTCGCCCCGATAGATTAGGCCCTTCTTGTACAGTGCCACGAAGACCTTCTTCACTGCATCGGATAGCCCATCATCCAGGGTAAACCGTTCCCGGGAATAGTCCATGGATAGCCCCATCTTGGCCCACTGCTTGTGGATGGTAGCGGCGTATTCGTCCTTCCATTCCCAAACTTTGTCCACAAACTTCTCACGGCCCAAGTCGTAACGGGTAATGCCTTGCTCGCGCAACCGGGCTTCCACCTTGGCCTGCGTGGCAATTCCGGCATGGTCCATCCCGGGAACCCAGAGCGTGTCAAATCCTTGCATCCGCTTTTGCCGGATTAACATATCTTGCAACGTCGTATCCCAAGCATGACCCAAGTGCAACTTCCCCGTCACATTTGGTGGAGGCAATACAATCGAATATGGGGTGGCCTTTTTATCGCCACTTGGTTTAAATACATCTTCGTCTAACCAAGTTTGGTACCGTCCCGCTTCAACGGCGGTCGGGTCATACTTGGTCGGCATATCAGTCTGCTTATCTGCCATGTAAATCAATTCCTTTCTCTTGATAACCTTGTCTTAAACAGCTAGTCCTAACATCTTGCAGCATGACTAGCCAAGTTAACTGTCGCTGATACACAAAAAGACTCCTCATCCTAAAATTAGGACGAAGAGTCTTCGCGGTACCACCTAAATTGGGCGTTTATGCCCCACTTAACTTCTTTGTTAACGGAGAGTGCTCCGGTCTGGGCTTACTCATTCGTTCAGCCCAACGGCTCACAAGCTACATTCACGCGGAATCGTTCACCGGCTCACAGCACTACCGGCTCTCTGGGCAACTCACCCGCGCTACTGACTTGTTCTACGCCACTTTCACATAGTCTACTCAATTTTTACCTAAAGGTCAACACGTGGTACCAGTTTTTCCAAAGCATCGATCGCTTCGAGGTAGTCTGGCTCATCGGATTGTTCCGTCACAATCTGCCGGTAAACGATCTTTCCTGTCTCATCAACAATCCAGATGGACCGTGCCAAATTGCCTAAGTTAGGGACGTATAACCCCATCTCGTAGCCAAAGGACAGTTCTTCATCAGATAACAGGTCAACGTTTTCGACACCTTGAGCAGCACACCAACCGGTCTGTTCAGCAATTGAGTTGTTCGAGATCGTGCAGAACTTAGCTGCTGGATAATGATCCGCCTGCTGGGTAAACTTCCGTGTTTGCAACGTGCAAACGGGCGTTTCAAGATCCGGAACAACACTAATCAAAGTAACTTTGCCAATCAAATTTGCCGTTTTAACTTTGACATTGTTCTGATCAAACACTTTAAACTTTGGTAACTGATCTCCAACCTCTGGCGGTGTGCCAGAAAGAGTCATTGTATTGCCGAGCCGTGTAACATCCACGCAGATCAACCCCTTCAAAATATACATCGGTTTACCACCGATTGTTACGTCAATTATCCCGCAACTTAGGGGGCAATGACAAGCGTTTTGCTGTAAAATCACAAAAAACTCAAGATTAAGGTCAAACCTGCACTCACCGGAAGCACCGGGCCTAATTTAGGGCAGTTCACAGCCCAGTTTGACTGAGGTTAACAGCACAAAGCATCAGTCTGTGAAAACAACGGACAGATTCATCCCCTGAGTCATGTACCTTTACGATCACCCTTGCCCCAATTGTTACTTGGCTTAACAAATAAAGAACTGGATTGCCTCCCCCACTTGTCCAAGCCTTAACGCATCACTTGCACGGCCCCCTTCTTTTGTAGTTCAATTAAGGAAAGCGTTTTAATTTCAAATTGGAGGCTTTATCATGAAAATTTTTTGTTATGGAACCCTAGCCGTTGAAGAACCCTACGTACGCGCTTGGAGTAAGAAAAACGCTGTGGAAGTGGGGATGACTAGTAAGCCCCTAAGTAGTGCCACCGCCGACCTAGCGAAGGGCTACGACGGGGTCTCAACTAAGGGTATTGTCCCCGTCACGGCAGACGTCTACGCCAAATTCGAAGAGTTTGGGATCAAGCAACTCGCCGTTCGTCAGGTCGGGGTTGATAATCAAGACGTCCCCGCTGCCAGTCAACACGGTATTACGTTGACTAACGTGGCTTCCTACTCGCCACGAGCAATTGCCGAAATGGGGGTGACCCAGGCGATGTCCTTGCTCCGACACATCGGGATCTATCAACAGCGGATGCACAATGGTGATTTCACCTGGGATGCCGATACCATCAGTACCGAAATCTTCAACTGCACCGTCGGACTAATCGGTGCCGGTCACATTGGCGCGGCCACTGCTCAGATCTACAGTGCTTTGGGTGCCAAGGTACTGACGTATGACCCGGCCTACGATGCCGCCTTAGAGCCCTACACGACCTACACGGATAAAGAAACGATTCTCAAAGAAGCCGATATCATTTCACTCCACACACCACTGCTGCCCTCAACTAAAAATATGATCGACGCGGCGGCGTTCAAGAAAATGAAGCCGAATGCCATTCTGATTAATATGGCGCGTGGTGAACTGGTCGACACGGCTGCCCTCATCACGGCCTTGAAGACCAAGGAGATTGCCGGTGCTGGGCTAGATACTTTGGCCAATGAAGTGGCATTCTTCACTCAGAAGAAGCCTTATGCAGACACACCACAGGATTTCCAAGAGTTAAACGCGATGCCTAACGTCATTATTACGCCACACGTGGCCTTCTTTACGAAGTTAGCCGTCAAAAATGGACTAGAAATTGCGCTGAACGATGCGCAACTCATCATCAACGGCCAAAAGAGCCGGCACGCCGTTAATTAGCTGCGTTTGTTGCTTGCCCAAAGACCATAAAAACAAAAATCGTCATCTGAGTCTAGCTGTAAAGACAAAAGTAGCCTAAACCCGTCACCTGCGGCTGACAGAGATTCCGCCTGCTGTGGGGAACGCCTGCGGCCTGAGAAGCGGTCCTCCGGCTCGGTTTGAAACCTGACAAAAATCGTCAGTTTCCAAACGTGTCCCACGCTGTAAGCCGAAAATCGGCTTACACCGTTGTCACAGCTGGCTCCATTTCTGCCCTCCTCCGGTTAGGGGTAGTCGTTGAATTCTAAGCTGACTTGAACAGATGAAACGGCGATAGTCATTCGGCAACGATCAGTGACCACCACGTAGCCGTGAGTGAGCTAAATTTGAGCTCAGCCGTAGGATTTTCCAAGTGCTTTTCTTGGTAAATGGCGCCTTTGAGACGCGATTCCCGGCTCAAAGCGAGGTTCGAGACCGTTCTATGGCTCGAGCCGTCCTCCCTACAGCGATCCAGCTCAAATTTGGCGAACGGTAAAGCGGCAGTCTAATCCGTGCTGACTAATCTTTAAGTATCCAAGCACGAAACAACATGAAGGAAATAAACTATTCTTTTCAACCTTTAGCTCGCACCAAAAAAGGCAGCATCACCCCACTCCCTAAGGAGTCGCAGTGATGCCGCCTTTTTGGTGTTCAATTTTTACTAAGCTTTAGAGTAATTCTGCGAAGACATCTTCGTTCTGGTTCAAGTAGTTATCACCAGGACGGATGTCAGAAATTACGATGCCGTCCAAGGCCTCTTTCATCAAGCCTTCAACGTCAATATAGCCCTCATACTTCCGCGACTTCTCTAAGTCTGGTCGCGTCTTTGGTGCCGGTGGCGTGAAAATCGTACAGCAATCTTCGTAGGGTAAAATGGACAGATCATAAGTGTCGATATCTTCAGCTACTTTGATAATTTCCGTCTTATCCATCGAGAGCAGTGGCCGTAGAATTGGCATGGACGTCACATCATTGATGGCGGCCATACTTTCCAGCGTCTGCGAAGCCACTTGCCCCAGTGATTCACCGTTAAAGATCCCCTTAGCATGCCGCTTCTGGGCAATTGCGGCCGTTAGCCGTAACATCAAGCGCCGTTGCACGGTCATCAAGTAACCTTCTGGGACTTTTTCCTTGATGGTCTCTTGAATCTTAGCGAATGGCACTTGGATGAACTGAATACTCCCAGAGTACCCCGCCAAACGGGCTGTCAGTTCCTTAGCCTTCGCCAATGCCTGTTCAGACGTGTATGGCGGACTGTAGAAATGGATCATATCAATCTTAACGCCACGCCGCAGCGCATAGTAAGACGCCACGGGGGAATCAATCCCACCGGATAGCATCATGACTGCCTTGCCGCCCGTACCAACTGGTAAGCCACCGGCCCCCTGAATGGTTTCGCCAGACAGGAAGACCCCGTTCATCCGCACTTCAACCCGTAATTCCAGGTCGGGATGCTTCATTTGGACGGTCAATCTGGGAACGTTGTCGAGAATCGTGCTTCCCAGGATTTCGTTCATCTGGTAGGTATCGTATTGAAATTCCTTATCTTGGCGCCGCGTGTTAATCTTGAAGGTCATCTCCGGCTTAAATGCCTCTTTGACCATCGTCACCGCCGTTTGCTTGATCTCTTCAATATCTTTATCAACCTTCACCGATGGCGAGAAGTTCTCGATACCGAAGACACCCTTCAACCGTTTCATGACGGCTTCCGAATCCGCCCCGTTAAGGGTAACGTGCAGGCGGTCATGTTGTGCTTTAACCTCAACACTGTCAAACGTGCCGAGGGCCTTACGTACGTTTTGGCCGAGCTGCTTGATGAAGTCTTTCTTGTTTTTCCCCTTCGTCGACAGCTCGCCGTAACGGACCATAATTTCGCTGTATTCCATTGCGCGACCCCTTTCGTTAGTTAGCTTAAATTAGTTTAACTTGGCAAATTGCGTGTACAATTCGTCAAAAACTTGGTTAAATTTCTCGGCTTCCGCCATGGTATTATGCTCGTCCAATGAAATTCGCACCGCACTCGTTGCGATGCCATCATCCACCTTCATGGCTTGTAGCGTGCTGGATTCGACGTGCTTCTTAGATGAGCAAGCGCTGGTCGTCGAAATGTAAATATCGTGCTCCTCGAACGCGTGCACAATCGTTTCGCCCCGGACACCCGCAATTGCAAAGCACAGAATGTGCGGTGCAAAGTAAGGCAGATCCTTAGAAAAGATGGTAACGTTGGGGAACTTCTCGACGTGATGCAGGATTGCCAGACGGATATCGCGTTGTTGCTTAACCTTGGCAGCTTCGTTATCCAACAAGAGCCGCAACGCCTTCGCCATGGCAGCGATGGCTGGTAAATTCTCTGTACCAGAACGTAAATTCCGCTCCTGACCACCACCGGCCATTAACGGCGCAATCTTCCGACCTTGACGTTTGTACATAAAACCAATGCCGCGGGGGGCGTGGAATTTATGCCCGGAAAAGGTCACGAAGTCTACGCGATCATTAAAGATCTTGTCGGCTAGGCCCTTCCCAATCCCCTGCACGGCGTCAATGTGCCAGTGAATCCGGGGAAAGTCCCGCATGACCGCAGCGATGTCATCTAGCGGTTGCACGGCCCCAATTTCATTGTTAACGGCCATCGTCGACACTAAGATGGTAGATGGCTTGATGGCTGCGCGCAAATCCGCGGCCGATACCCGACCATGCTCATCAACGGGCAAATACGTGACTTCGAAGCCTTCTTGCTTCAGCTGTTCCATGGAATTGTGCACGGCTGGATGTTCCACCTCAGTGGTAATCAGGTGGTTTCCAAACTCACGCTTAGCCATTGCGGTTCCTTTAATGGCCCAGTTATCACCCTCGGTACCTCCACTGGTAAATAGGATTTCACTCAGCTTAGCACCGACTAAATCCGCAATCTGTTGACGGGATTGCTCGAGCAAGTTAAATGCTTGCTCACCAAACTTATGCAAACTTGAAGGGTTACCCCAGTAATTCGCACTAACTTTGGCATAAGTATCGACAACCTCGGGTGCTGCCTTGGTCGTCGCACTATTATCAAAATAAATCATACTGAACCCTCTTATCTCTTTTCTATTGGTTCGACTCCGATAGAAATTCTTTCTCATTATAAACACAATCGTCCATTCTCACAAGCCCCTTGCTTAGAACCCCCACTCCGTGAACGCTTGCATTTACCCCACGCCGCCAAACAAAAAAACCACACCAACTTTTCCATTGATGTGGGTCATGTTTACTTTTTATCCGTTGACTCATGCTGTGGCTTTTGCTTGCCCTTACTCTGGTAATAGGCATCTTCCAAGCGCTTGTAAGATCCTGGCTCAACCTCGTCCAGCACAGTGGCAATCGTCTCTAACGCCTGTGCATACTGGTGCTTATTCTCAAAGAGATCCGCCGCTTCTTTGCTAGCTTGCGCCACATTCTCATGACTGGTCTGATAACGGTTTGCGTACTGTAACAACTGCTCGGCTAACTCCGCGCTATCAATCAAATCATCCGTCTTGTCCTGTAAGGTGTCCAAGTCGGTCTGAATAATCAGCAGTTGCTTCGTGATCCGCTCCATATCAATCTGGGGTTGATCCATATCCGTCGCCAATTGCGCCACTTCATCACGCACGACAAAGAAGTAGTCCAAATAGTTTTGAGGAATCCCTGGCAGATTCAAGTTCTCCACTTGCCGCCGTAAACTATGTAGATCAAAATCAAATTGCTGCAAGGTGTTGCGGGCCTGCCGCTCTTCGTCTGCTAAACCAGCCACACTCTTCAGAATATCAGCCTGTTGCTGTTCAATTTGTTCCAAATCCTTTTGCTGCTGTTTTTGATGGGCCAGCACTTGCGAGTACGTTGCTGTTTTACCAGTTAGGTCCTGAATGTCCCGTTGGTAGATCCCATCAATACTGCGCAGTTGTTCGTTTAACTCACGCGCGGTCTCCAACTCTTGATGGTCCAACGTGTAGTTTTGACTCAACCGATCGAGTTCCGTCATCAGTGAATGGTTCTGATTCTGTGCGTGGGCAATAAACCGCGCCACACCATCCAAATTACTTTCAACCGGCTGCTTAGCGTCGATTTCCGTTTGCATCAGGTCATAGACGTTGTCAATTTGACTGGCAATTCGCTCATTCACGACCTGAGCATCGTCGGGACGCAAATCCTTCAGCGTTTCCAAATTGGACTTGATGTGTTCTTCCACCGTGGTAATCAGCCCGGGAACATCTTGATCCCCGAACTGGAAGCTCTCAGCTGTTAATTGTTGGTAACCGCTCTTCAATTCCTTGACTTGATCAGGGAAAGTGACGGTTAGATCTTTATATAAGGGTGGAATGGCCTTAATCAAGCTCTCCAAGACATCCGTATCATCATGCAACTGCTCCAACACATCGGCAGCCCGTTCATGATCCCCCTCTTGCGTGAGGCGTGAGAAGGTATCAAAGTTATCTTCCAGTTGACTCAGTTGTTCCTCTAAGCCATCGATGCTGGGACCAAACGCGAAGTTCTTGGCCAGCAATGTTTTGCGCAGGTCTTGATACTTTTGTTCCAGGTCCTTGACCGCCTGCCGGTGTTGCTTATCAACATCCTGCAAATGGGTCAATTGTTCTTGAACAGACTTAATCAATTCATCCGTTTGCGTAATCAACATTGTGACCTTATTTAAGTTACGCCGCAATTGAATTAAGCTGACGCCCCGCGAATCGCTCAGCAATTGCGCCAATTGTTCATCAATTCTGGTAAATCGATTCTCTGTGATTTCGGAGAAGTCCGCTTGCAAATTCTCATAGTCTTCAAGCGATTGTCCGGTTAGGCTGAGTTGCCCCACCAACTGAAGTTCATCCTTTAGCGGGATAGCTTCCATTGCCTCTTTCTTAGTGGTTAACGTCGCTACCTGCCGCCGAATCCGCTGCTGGTATATCACTAAGCCAACGTACGCGGCAACCGCAAGTATGACGATTCCTATTAGCACAATCATATTGACCCCATCCTTCATCCACATTTCAACGTTTAAACGAGTTGTAAAATTACTCGGCTCACTTTATAATTTAATCTAATCTTGATTATAGCATAAGTGGCATACTGGCTTCACTAGGTTTTCATGATTCTCTTAACCTTTCTGGCTATAATCGAATAAAATTTCAATATCAATGGAGGCCTTTTCATGAGTGACCGTGTCAATTCCCTAATCACCGAACAACTCGACGCCCTTTTACACGAGGAAACGAATCTCATTGCTAACCTGGCCAACGCTTCTGCACTGCTGAAACAAACGCTGACAGACGTCAACTGGGCCGGCTTCTACCTTTACCAACCCCAAACCGACGACTTGATTCTGGGACCCTTCCAAGGCAACGTGGCCTGCATCCACATTGAAAACGGCAGTGGTGTCTGTGGCACCGGCCTAGCTACGCAAACCACACAACTCGTTCCCGACGTACATGCCTTTGCGGGCCACATTGCCTGCGACTCCGCCAGTAATTCCGAAATCGTTGTGCCCCTCACCCTGAGTGACGGCACCAAGCTGGGGGTCATGGATATTGACTCCCCTATTAAGGAACGCTTTACCACCGATGATCAGGCGGTCCTGGAAGAATTCGCCCGCGTTTTGTTAAAACACATTGACAAAGCCTAGTGCTTCTGGGTATACTGGTGTTTGTGTAAAATAATGCAGCGATAAGTGGTAAGCTCGTCAACAGATTGTTGCCGTTCAATTGGTTCAGGAAGTAACCTGCGGCTGCATACGGTGAAACCTGCAAAGCAACCTGCACGAATACTAAACTTATATACAGCTTATTTTACTCCAAATAATATTTTATTGGAGGAACTATCTATGTCTCGTTACACTGGCCCAAGCTGGCGTATTTCCCGTCGTTTAGGGGTATCCCTTTCCGGCACTGGTAAAGAATTAAACCGTCGTCCTTACGCACCTGGTGATCATGGTCAAGGTCGTCGTCAAAAGTTATCTGAATACGGTACGCAATTGCGTGAAAAGCAAAAGCTCCGGTTCACTTACGGCATGACTGAACGTCAATTCTACAACTTGTTCAAGCGTGCCGGCAAGATCAAGGATGGTACCCATGGTACTAACTTCATGATCTTACTCGAACGTCGTCTGGACAACATGGTTTACCGTTTAGGTTTGGCTACGACTCGTCGTCAAGCTCGTCAATTGGTTAACCACGGTCACATTACGGTTGATGGCAAGCGCGTTGACATCCCTTCATACGAAGTGGAAGTTGGCCAAGTGATCTCCGTTCGTGAAAAGTCTAAGGACATGGCAATCATCAAGGGCGCTGTTGAAGCCGTTGTTGGTCGTCCACAATACGTCCAATTCGACGCTGACAAGCTGGAAGGTTCCCTTACCCGCTTCCCTCAACGTGAAGAATTAGATGCAGAACTCGACGATTCTCTTATCGTTGAATACTACAACCGTTAAATCGGTTGGAATTGCGCACTTTCCATATTTATGGGAAGTGCGTTTTTTTTGGTTAATTGATGATTAAATATATGAATTTCGATCAAAAGTCATCTAACACCATTCTCTCAAATTAGTTCATGTCCCCCTCTTCTACAGATTCATACATTAAAGCTATTGATTGACATGGATCAAATAGCTAATTCATTATCTGAACTCAAATTTTCTACTCAGCACTTAGTAGCTCTGGTATAATACAGTCTGTAAAGGCTTTATGACCAGTAGATCCAAGCACATAAAAGAATTAAAATCCTCCCAAAGAATCTGATAGTCATTACATCTCTTCTAGTCTCAGAAAATGAAGGGTTAGGCCATTTAATGCTATTAAACTCGTGAATTATTTCGTAATTTCTTCTCACCCAGAAGCATTACACTAAAAGAGTTGTATAAACGCTACTACAACTATGCCCCACCATGCTGACGGCTTAAAACTCCTGCATACAATCCATATCGGAGGAAACAACATGTATAATAATCAATATTTAAAGAGCCAGTTGACTAACGAAGAGGTTTTAGTCGTCAATTCTGAAATTGAACGCCAAAAGAAGTCAACGGCAGTGGCCTTTCTGCTTTGCCTTTTTCTGGGCACATTGGGCGCCCATCGTTACTATATGGGTAAAAATGGATCCGCTATCGCTATGACTTTGATTACAGTTCTAACATTGGGGCTTGGTACGTTTATAACTGGTATTTGGGCTTTTATTGACCTCTTTTTAATAACCACTTGGCTTCGAGAAAACCAAGATGAGATTGAGAATACCGCTGCACAACAAATCTTAAGCAAACGAGGTAGTCAAACGAAAGAAGCTACCGAAAACAACATCGACTAATTAATACTTAGATAACCTAATGTACTTTTGTCCCAACACTGACGACATTAAAAGCCGTGAATACATATTTTCAACAGGAGGAAGGAACATCATGAAGAAGTCCCTTACTATCGCCATTACACTATTAGCAAGCCTTTCACTGACAGCCTGCTCTTCTAGCAGTGACTCTGCTGACACCTCTTCTGACGAATCATCAACCGAAGCAGTTTCATCGTCAAAGAAGAGTTCAGTACCTGCCGAATATGAAGCGGCTTTAAATAAGGCTGAGACCTACGCCGACTCCATGGATATGTCTGAAAAGGGTATCCATGATCAGTTAACTTCGGATGCTGGCGAACAATTCTCAGAAAAAGCCGCAACATATGCAATGGATCATTTAACCGATGTTGACTGGAATGCCAATGCTTTGGCTAAAGCCAAGACGTATCAGAAAGAGATGAGCATGTCATCGGATGCTATCCGTGATCAATTAACTTCCAGTGCAGGGGAACAATTCACTTCAGAGCAAGCAAACTATGCTGTTTCACACTTGGATGATTAATTAAGTACCGAAGTAGGATTACTCTCAGCACATAGGGATTCACGGATTAATTGCCTCTTTTTCCGTATCACCCGGCCCCACTCTGCTGAACGGCCCTAAAAGCGGCAGAAATTACATACTGGAGGCCTTCCTATGCCCGTCTTGAATCTTGTCATGAGCCTATCACTCGTCTTAAATATTCTCCTTGGCCTAGCCGTCATTGCCCTACTGATCGTTTTCGTCCTTTGGCTACGTGATCGCCATCGCAAATCATCCCAAGTCACGACTAAAACATTGCTCTACTACGTTGGGCTGCTAGTGATCTTCATCGTTGCCAAGCTGGTCATGCACTAACCAAAATAACGTTCTCCCATCATCAGGAGAACGTTATTTTTTGCCTTATTTACTGATCAGCCGGTTTCGACCGGACCGGCTTAGGTTTCAACTGAACATCAAAGACTTCTAGGAAGAACGCCACCAATGGCACCCCGACGATTAAACCCCAAGCGCCAAAGAGCCGTTCACTCACAATCAAGGTAATGAAGGTGACAAAGATCGGCAAGTTCGTGGCATTAGCCATCAGCCGTGGATGCAAGAAGTACGATTCAAACATGTGAATCAAAATCACCAGCACGATGACTTCGATCACCCGGACCAGTCCACCGGTCACAAACGCAATGATTATCAGGGGAATCATCGAAATCAAGACACCGGCAACCGGAATTAAGCCTAGGAAGAAGACCATGATACCCAAGATTAACAGGCTAGGCATCCCCAGCAGCCACAGCCCCAACACCATTAGAATGGTATTGATCGTGCAAATAATCAACTGCGTTTCGATAACCGTCCCAAAAATATGAACGAACTTCAAAATGAGGTCGCCCATGGGTACAAATAACCCGGCAAACCGACTTTTAGCAAAAGCATGAACAAAGTGTTCTAACTGATGCTTGGTCAGGTTGAAAATAAAACTGAAGAAAAAGGCCAACAGAATTGTCTCGACACCAGAACTAAAGCGTGACAACTTAACCATGCCACTGGAAAGCATGGCTTTACCATTACTAATCACCGTCGCGTTTTGCGTCAAGTTCTTAATCAATTTTTCCAATTCCGTTTCCAATTGCGGATAAGTCTGGACCAACATATCCAGCGTATGCGGTAAGTTGGAAGCTTCCGCAACTAGCGGCGGAATGATCTGGCCAAACGCCGCCACCAAAGCCCCTAGAAAAAGCACGTACACGAGTAACGTCGCCCACAGATGATGCAGCCGGAGATGGTGTTCTATCCCCATAATCGCCGCGTTACCTAAATAAATAAACACAATCGTAAACAGTGCCAGCGACAGAAAGGCATGCGCTTGCCACACAATCACAATCAACACGATCAACGCTAAATAATACATGGTCAGCGGATTTTGCCACCATTGTTTGAGTATATTAATCAAAGAAGTCCCCCCCCGGGTGCTGTCATTTAAGACGCTCCCCATCATCATAGTCGAATCAACTGATCGTACACCGGCAATAATGCCGTCACATCATCCCGAATCACCTGTGCTTGGTCCGCCGCAGACAATGAAAAGAACGCATCTCCACGGTGATAATTCCGACCAACTTGCCACTCGGCATGCCGTTGAGTCTGTTCAGCCATCAATGCCTGATAAGTGGCCCGCGTCAATGGTCGCGCACAGTCTTTATCCGTGTGATCCCCACCGCATTCAAATCCTGTCGGCAACTGCAACACCAAGTCCTCTTTTACACGACTCAACAAGGCCTGACGTTCCTTAGCCTCCTGCAATACGGCTAGCCAAATAAAGAAACGATCGTCCCAAAATCCAATCTCTAGATGCGGTAACATCTTATACCCCCGTTTGGACGTACTGAATGCCACCCAAGTATCCGTTGGCGGATTCTTAGTTCGCCGGCGGTGCTGGGAAATGTGATCATAGATTGGCATGCTCAGCCGTGCAAAGACTGGGGCCAAATCCGTCACGGTTGCCGTAAACTTAGGGTCAATGTAACGCTGGATCTTGGCCAAGCGTCCCGGCAGTGTTGGGTCATCAAAAACCCGAAAATCCTGATCCTGATACATCCTAAATCGCTCCTCCTGAAACTTGCTTCCATTCCATGTTATACTAACAGCACGACATTGAAAAGAGGGATTAGACATGGCTGAAAAGAGTCAAATGGATAAACACTTACAAAACTCAACCTTTGGTGCACCCAAGGTTAATCCGGATGAACAACGCCGCTATCTGGGGACATTTAGAGAACGGGTCTCACTGGCCATGACCATTGCTGAGGTCAAGGATCGTCACAACGTTGACGCGTTCATCACCGAAATCACGGCTCATCCTGATTATCAAATCATTTTAAACGGTCATATTGGTCAAGGTGACCTCGCACCCTATCTCAAGGTCGCGGGTCAACGCAACCTTAAGTTTACAATTCGCAATGATATTTTCTACGGCATGGCAGAAGACGATTATGGTTTAATCGTTGCCAGCGACCATGCCATTAACAAAAACCCAGTTGATTTACTCAAGAAATACCCGAAGCAATCTGCTAGTTCTGACACACCAGACAGTAAGAAATCCTTGCTGGATAAGCTCCTGGGTAAATAACGAAAGGAGCTTCAGTCTTTGGCACAACCACTTGCTTATCGCATGCGACCACAGCGCCTTGAAGACGTGGTCGGTCAACAGGAGTTGGTCGGTCCGGGCAAGATCATTGCCCGCATGGTCGCAGCCAAATTATTATCCTCAATGATTCTCTACGGACCACCGGGCACTGGTAAGACGAGTATCGCCAGTGCCATCGCTGGTTCCACCAAATATGCCTTCCGAAAACTCAACGCAGCGACTGACTCCAAAAAGGATTTACAGGTCGTTGCGGCTGAGGCCAAGATGAGTGGCACCGTGATTCTCCTGCTCGATGAAATTCACCGGCTAGATAAGACCAAGCAGGACTTCTTGTTGCCGCATCTCGAAAGCGGTCGAATCATCTTGATCGGGGCGACCACGGAGAACCCCTATATCAATATCAACCCGGCCATTCGTAGTCGGACGCAAATTTTTGAAGTGCATCCCCTGTCCCTAGCGGACATTGAAACTGCGCTTCGTCGCGCCATTGCGGATAAGGACCGTGGACTGGGAAAATTACCGCTAACCGTCGACGAGGACGCCTTCCATTTTATGGCCGGCGCAACCAACGGCGATCTGCGGAGTGCCTTGAACGGGTTGGAATTAGCGGCCCAGTCAACCCCACCCGATGAGGACGGGCAAATTCACCTTACCTTAGACGTCGCCGAAGCCTGCTTTCAACGCAAAGCGCTGGTGGGCGATAAGAATGGCGATGCCCACTACGACGTCATTTCCGCCTTTCAGAAGTCGATTCGGGGCAGTGACACCGATGCCGCCCTACATTACTTGGCTCAATTAGTCGCGGCGGGCGATCTTCCGTCAATTTGCCGGCGCCTCATGGTCATTGCCTATGAAGACATTGGCATGGCTAATCTGCCAGCAGCGGCGCGAACCGTTCAAGCCGTGACGGCCGCGCAACAGTTGGGCTTACCCGAAGGTCGTATTCCCCTCGCCGACGCGGTGATTGAGCTCTGTTTGTCACCCAAATCCAATTCGGGAATTACGGCCATGGACGCGGCCCTGAGTGACGTCATGAACGGTCACAATGGCGCCGTACCCGCTCACTTGAAAGATGCTCATTATGCGGGCGCTAAAAAGTTGGGGCACGGCAACGACTACCAGTATCCTCACAATTTCCCCAACGATTGGGTTAAACAACAATATTTGCCCGACACCCTGCGTGACGCCCAGTACTATCATCCCAAGACCAATGGCCGCTTTGAAAGTCAATTAGCCGAACAATACGCGCGTTTACGGCAAGCCAGCCGGACGTAACGAATTGAATTTTTATAAAAAATATGCTAATATACAATTGGTTCTAAGGTGTACGCGTTGTCTCACTACAAGTTGCCGAACAAGTAATATTTAAACGGGATTGCCTAAGGGCGAAGAAGATGACATGCCTTTTCACTTGGAAGTCAGACACTTCGCCACGCTCTCCCCCCTGCATTTGTCATCGCGGGTCAACATGACTAGACAATTAACGGCACCACTTAGATCATCAAAAGCTTTGCTTTGAGGGCCATTCCATTGAATGGCTCTTTTCTTTTGGCGTCAATGTGCTATCCTAAATGAATTGGCGCTTATCATTAAACTTTTTTGCACCGCCAGAACGCCTCATTAGGCGGCAGCTCAGTGAACATTTAATTATCATTAAGGAGGACCCTCATGGTCATCACAATTCTCATGATTTGCTACACGTTACTTTCATTCGGTATTGGTTGGTTTGCCTTCAGCCACCGTCAACGCCCCTTCCTGGTCTTTCATCCGGAAGAATCCAGTGTTCTTAGCCACGTTCTCATCATCTGTGGCACAATTCTGATGGTTATCGGTGTTCTAGCCGCCGTGGCCACCATCATGAACAACACCGTCTTCATTTCCCTCACCTTACTCGCAGGGGTCATCGCTATTATGGCTTTTCAACTCCTACTTTTGCATTGGTTTCCAAAGCGGTAACCGTTTCCAACTTTTCCACCTTTTTTCACCATATTGCTTTTTATTTCGCGATAAATAACGTATGATAAGAGTATAAAGTAATGAGAGGTGAACAATATGTTACAACAATACAAGCACATTTTAGTTCCAGTAGACGGGTCATACGAGGCTGAATTAGCCTTTAAAAAGGCGGTCGCTGTTGCTAAGCGTAACGATGCTGATTTACATCTCGTTCACGTTGTTGATACGCGGGCTTTCCAAAATATTTCCAGCTTCGATACCAGCATGGTTGAGCAAGTAACGGAAACGGCTAAGAAGACGTTGGATAAGTATGTCGCTGACGCAAAGGCCGATGGCTTACAGAGCATCGACTACGCTATCGAGTATGGTGCACCCAAGACCATCATCGCCCGCGATGTTCCCCGTGACAACGATACCGATTTAATCATGATCGGTGCCACCGGTTTGAACGCGGTCGAACGATTACTCATTGGTTCCGTGACTGAATACGTTACCCGGACTGCGATCTGCGACGTTCTGGTGGTTCGGACTGACCAACATAACCAACCTGCTAAGAATACGCATCCTGAAAGATAATCTCTTGTTGATTTTAAAGACGCACGCTGTTCCTGAATTTGGGAACAGCTTTTTTATTGCCTGCAATCGTCATCAGCGACAAAAAGAGACTGGAAAATGACGCCTCCAGTCTCTCAAATCTCATCAATCATTTATTCCGTAATCATGGGGCCAATTTGCGGTGTCAAGCGTTCCTGTAACGCGACATTGTGCGTCACTAAGGCCAACGTCCGGGCAATGATTAAGCTCTTCTTGGCCGCTGCGGTGGCCATCAAGGCTTGTTCCGCCTGCCCTCTTACTTCATAGAGCACATCAATTAAGTAGAGTGATGCCTGATGCTTAACGGCCCGTAATGCGGCCTCCACATTTTCAATCACCAACTGCGGTTGATCTAACTCGAGGTACAGCTGGGCAATTCGGTAACGCGCCCAGATCATCCGCTTGAAGTTGTCTTCGTCATGCCATTCAAACTCGTCTAAATAATTGCTAGCCGCATTTAAATAATACCGGGTCTTATCTAATTCCTCACGTGCTAAGTAGGCCGTCGCCATGCCGACATTCCCCACAATGGCGTACAAGTCCCATGGCATCCGATATGAACGATGTAATAATAAATTAAAATGGAAAATAGCTTCATCCGGCCGTTGCCGTGCACCCAATTCGATAAATCCCCGATAATAGTGATACCGTTCGCGATCAAAGCTATTTTGAACGTTAGTCATATTCATTTTAGCCAACAGTTCCGCAGCGAGTGAGTAATCTTCACGACGAACGGCGTTGGAAATGCTATTGAATTGGTCATCCAAGCCACTCCCCAGCCCCGACAAGACATCATCCAATGAAATGTTCAATCGCCGGCAGATTTGCAAAATAATCTTAATGCTGGGGACCTTATTCTTCTTTTCCATTAAACTCACCGTGGCCTGAGTGCAGATGCCTTCGGCTAACTCTTGCTGTGATAGATTTTTCTGTTTGCGGTACTGTTTAACCTTATTCCCTAATAAACGCATCTTATCTCTCCCTACGATTCGTAACGTTAGGTAACAGTCAACTTGATAAAACCGAACATTACTCAAAAAATCACTAACACCCATCCCCCGACCGTGTTCACAACAGGTGTTAATATTTATCCCCTGGTAATGACTGGCCGTAGTGCGGCCCGTTTATCTTATTTACCATAATAAGTGATTCAGCTTGAATTACAAGCTTTATGCCGTTTTATTAAGGAACTTTAATCTGTCTATACCATTTTATCATTTAGATATAAAAGGATTAATATCCAGCCCACCCGTGACCGTATATTAATCCTTTTATAGTTCGTTTTATGCGTATATTACCTCAAAAACTAATTGTCGCCTTACCAATTAGTAGCTATAAATAAATTTTTGTAAGATGGCCCACTGTACTCGGCGGCGTGGTTGGCTAGTCGCCGTGCGCAAGCGTTGTAGTTCGTTGGTAATCTGCCCATCAGCGCCCAACGCCCACATGCGGGTCATTTTAGCTGTCGTATCCGGGGTCCAGATATAAGCGGGCGCCCCCAACCGATGCGCCGCCAGAATAAACTGTTGACTGGCAGAAATTTGCTGGAAGGAATAGAAGTCGGCCGGAACCGAGCTTGGTGCCACCCAATTGAACGGTAAAATATAGCCGACACGTAAGGCTGGCAGTGCTCGTCGTAACTCGGCCACAACCCGATAATCCAGCGAATGGACGACGGCGTGATCGCGAATCAACCGCTGCCCATACTGACAACCAAACCGGCGGACTGCCCCAGGTGAATCCTGCGGTGTCGTCTTAATCTCGACCATCAGTGGCTGATGCAGGCGTTCGGCAGTCCTTAAATAGTGATCCCAACTGGCCAATCGAGCGGATTGCCCACTCTCGTGCACGCTCAGCCGTTCTAATTGCCGTAACGTTAATTGATGCGGCGTTTGCCGGCGGTTCGCCAAAACCTGCAAATTTTCATCATGTAGGACTACCCACCGATGATCCTTAGTCTCATGCAAATCCATTTCGACGTAATCCGGCCGTTCCCGACTGACGCTTCGCAACGCCGCCAGCGTATTCTGGACGCCACGGTGATGATCAACGCCGCGGTGGGAGATGAGCACCGTTCGCGCAAACTGTGGCTGGCTCACCAATGTCTGTTGAATCACGCCACCGGCTAGCACTACACAGACTAAGCCACCCAGTAACGCCCGACTCGAATACCGCCGCTGGCAACGTGGCAACTCTGGTTGACCGCACCAGCTCCACACCACCGTCAATACACCCAACACGCTGACCAGCGCAAAGCCAATCCAAACCAGAGCGAGCGAGGCTGCCAACAGCCACTGACTTCCCAGCAGGCTGCCGTGACGATCGTACCACCAGTTTACCCAGACTAAAGCCTCACTCATCCCCCACCAAACGCCGGTCAGCATTAGACTAATCACCAGCGCCATTAACATCTGCGGGATTGACCCGTGACGCCTTAGCTGCGGTGTCAACCGGCGAAAATGTCGGGGGCCCCACAACAATAGATAAGTCGCTAGCACGCCATACACGATAGCTGCCGTGATCACGACTGGTCGCCGGTACAGGGAGACCAAGTTCACCCAACTTGCAGCCAGCGGTAAGCGAACCAATACTCGGCTGCTCAACCCCCACAATCCTAATGGCAAGGCTAGTACAACGATCAGCGCCTCAATGGCTAACCACTGCCACTTGTGAGCCCAAACGCGCCGCCAAGTCGTTGGCCAATCCGGCTGCTGCTCACTATATAGCCGGACCAGCTGCATCAATTGACCGGCTAGCATGATCACTAAAATAACGATCGCAAGAACCAATGGTACCGACCAGCCCGGGCGTTGGCTGAGCCACCGTACACCGGCAAAAAGGCCGATGACGGCCTCCCAGCCGAGCAGCAGCCCCGGCGCCAATAAGCCCTGACGCCAGCTATTTAACAAATGTCGACCAAACCTGTACACCCTAGTTGCCTCCTCTTTTCCAGCACACCATTTTACGCCAATAAAAAAGCGACGCGCAACGTCTCCGCTACCGCACCGCTCTTTGAGATGAACACTTACTTCTTAGGCTTGTAAGTTGATGCCGCCGAGTTGTCATCTAATGGAATGAAATCGTAGGCCAATTCATCTTGGTACTTGAATTCATCAAGTGCCAGTTCGATGAGCCGATCAATCAGATCCGCATAACTAATGCCCGAGGCTTGCCACAATTGCGGGTACAAGCTGATGTTAGTGAACCCTGGTAAGGTGTTAACCTCACCCACGTAAGGCACACCATCTTGTGAGACCAGATAATCAATCCGGGCCATCCCCTTTAGGCCTAAAGCAGCATATGTCCGCAGCCCCATCGTGGTAATTTCAGTCGTCAGTTCAGCAGATAATTCTACTGGCACTTCGAACGTCACACCACTGGCATCCACAAACTTATTGTTGTAGTCGTAGAAGACATCGGATTCTGGCACCCGAATGGCCCCTAGCTTAGATGCTTGGGGATGTTCGTTACCCAAAATGGAAATTTCAACTTCTTCAGGGCCAGCGATGGTCTCCTCCACCAGTACCTTAAAGTCATAACGGAAGGCATCGGTGAGCCCTTCATCAAACTCTTGGGCGTTACCAGCTTTGTGAATTCCAACTGAAGAACCCTGATTAGCAGGCTTGATGAAGACGTTCGTCCCCAACTTGGCTTGCACCGTCGCATAGTCGTATTCGTCACGATTTTCCGGCGTAATCACTACGTACTTCGTGTTCCGAATACCATGCGTCGTTAAGACCTGCTTCGTCATATCTTTATCAAAGGACGTCGCTGATGCTAAGACGCCACTCCCCACGAAAGGCTTTTTCAACAACCGGAAAAGCCCTTGGATCGTACCGTCTTCACCCAAGTTACCATGGATAATTGGGAAGAAAACATCAATGTCCTTTGCCTGCGATAAATTCCAAATGGGTGCCAATGGGTTTGCAGCGTCTACTTTGGCTTGTTCTTCAGCAGCCACAGTGGCCTCGTCTTCACCATCAAAGACGCGCCGTGAGGCTTGATCACTCAACACAAAACCGTCACGGGTTAACAAGAATAAACTCACATCGTAACGAGACTTATCCATTGCGTCATAAATGTTATGGGCTGAACGCTTAGAAACATCGTGTTCCGAAGAATTACCACCGAATAATAGACCTACGTGTAACTTTGCTTTTGTTTCCATTTTGTCACTCATCCTATCGTATATATTTCGGTTAGCCTTCAGTATACCATTTCTCTAAAAAATTGAATATCTTTTCAGCCTAAAAAATCGATAGTTGAGTTTAAATATTTTTTGAGCTTAGGACTGGCATCCTGGCGCAGTCGGAGTGCATCCGCCAGCCGTTTACGATTGAAGAACTGATTCCACCCTGCCAGACTGTCCGGCCGCCGACGCCGGGCAACCGTTTGCCGCCACTGTTTGAGCGCGTTGAGTAGCGCCGTCTCATACAGTGGATGCCGGTTGGTCAGCACCACAAAGTAGGTCGCCATCCGGTCGTTTTCCCCATAGATCAGCGGTGTCGTCAGGCGCTTCAGCCGCTCGATTAAGACCTGTAGCAGAAATAGCTTGTCTGCCCGGGGGAGACTGTCCGTCTCCGACAACACCATCAGGAGGTCGAGAATGGCCGCATAGGCGTGCGCCCACCCCTGCTGGTTAATGAAGCCCCGAGTGTCCGTTTCCAGGCAAATGTACGTCGCCACTTGGTTCACCAAATGCTGGTAATCCACCATCCCCTGCGCATCATTCTCCGCGATAAAGTGGAGGACGACTGCCAGCATGGACGCCGAACCCGCGCGTCCAAAAACAGCAGCGTTAGTGGGCTCAAGAATGTGATTAAACAAGATTTCGTCACGACTGAGGAAATTAACTAGCGTGACCATATCGTTAGCGTCTAACGCATTCTGTTGTAGCGCATCATAAACGGTGAAATTGACCCCATTGTACCGAATCTTAGGGTCTGGTGACGCCAAGTAGCGGAGCAAAAAGTCTAGATTTTGTAGCGACAGGTGCAACGGTTGATTTTGATCTAACTTCTCCCGTAGATTTCCCAGTAGGTCCTCGATGCCTTCACGGTCATCGGGTAAGGTCACAGGCGTTCGCCGGCGCCGATGGAGACCATCCATCAGTTGGCCCAACCGCGGCCCCAGGGATTGAAAAACCGTCCCCGCTTTTAAGTCTGTATTTAAGGCCGCAAGTTGACGCTGCAACTCACCTATCTGTTCATCCATGCCATTATCCTCCAATGTCTATCCTTATTTTTCTGAGCTCGTGGGCCCTTTGGTCGCTTAAGACTCAACTTTCCCAGTATTAATCACTGGTTGTGAGCCCCGTTCGTTGATGATTGAAACCATCATATTATTAATTAACTGTAATTTCTGATTGTCGCTTAGGTCTAGATCCGTTTCGTCAGCCAACCGGGCAATGGCCCCCTCGGTGATGGAAACGGCCCCCTCGACAATAATCTTCCGGGCTGACAGAATGGCTTGCGACTGTTGCCGTTGCAACATAGCCGATGCAATTTCCGTCGCGTACGCTAAGTGGGTGAGTCGCGTCTCAATAATCTTGACCCCGGCAACGTCCAAGCGTTCCTGCAACTCTTCAGTTAGATGATTGGACACCTCCGTGGGATTACTCCGCAGAGTCAACGCGGCGTGGTCGCCAAAGTTATCGTAAGCGTACTCTGAGGCGACGTGCCGAATAGCCGACTCACTCTGAATCTCCACGAATTGTTCATAGTCCTCAACTGAAAATAGGGCTTTGCTGGTGTCCACAACCTTAAAGACAATCACCGCTGCAATCTCGACCGGATTACCTTGTAAATCGTTCACCTTCAAGATCGCGCTATTGAAGTTCCGGACCCGTAACGACACCGTGGATTTGTTCGTCAGCGGCACCGTCAAATACAGACCAGCCTCACGAATCGTCCCAATATACCGGCCAAAGAAAGTCAAAACCTTTGACTGATTAGGACCGATAATCGTCAAACTGCTGGCTGCCAACGCTGCTAGGATCACAACTACGATGGCTAACGGGACTATCACGCCTTCAAAAATCATCCAACCGCTGACAATAAATAATGCCAAAACAATCAATAATCCCAAGTAGCCGTTGATATGAAACACATTTTTCTCTGACATGTGACACCCTCCATTCTCCAATTACTACTTCCATTATACCCGACTCACCGCTAAAGCACTAAGAAACCAGTTATGGTCGCCACGATTCGTTCCTAACTGGCAACCATTCGTGGGTCAAATTTTTAATCTTCAGTCTAAAAAACCGGTGCTCCCCATTGCGGGCGCACCGGTCAGTTACGCGTAGCCTAAGCTTCTTGAACGTCAACGAACCAAGCAGCATCTGTATCGCTACCGTTTAGAGCAGCATAGTCATCTGCTAACGCTGGGTTAACTGCCGTTACTTTACCAGAAACTGGACTAGGAATATCAGAAACGGCCTTATCAGCTTCAACACTCAACAGGTTTTCACCCTTCTTAACTGTGTCGCCAACTGCAGGTAATTTAGCAAATTTGATCGTGCCTAATTCGTCTTGACCTTCAGTGGTTAAACCGATACGTGTACCGTCATCTACTGCTTTAGTCCAAAAATACTTTACCATTTCAGCCATCTTAGATACTCTCCTTTATTTAAACGCGTCGTTACGACTAAACATGTAACTCTTATAATGATACCGCATTGACATGATTAAACCAATCCCAATCAAGTTCCCGATCAGAGCTGACCCACCTTGACTAACAAACGGCAATGGAATCCCTGTCAATGGTAACAGCCCAATACTCATCCCGATGTTTTCAAACACATGGAAGAGGATCATCATGATAACCCCCGTCGAAATGTAGGCATAAAACACGTTCTTAGTATCAAACGTTACGCGAATCATTTGGTAAATCAATAGGAAATACAGGAAGATTAAGACACAACCCCCGATGAACCCGAAGTTTTCGCCAATCACTGAGAAAATCATATCGGATTCACGTACGGGGACGTAAACGTGGGAGACGTTGAAGCCGGTCCCAAAGATGCCCCCGGAACCAATGGCCTTCATACTCTGCCACAACTGATACCCACTGTTTGACGTATCCTGTGAGGGGTGTAGCCACGTATCAACCCGGGAGAATTGGTAAGCTTGAAACCCAACCTTCTCCAAAATCTTCCGCCCAACATCGGTGGTGACCAGCGCCAGGGCAGTTCCCCCGACCCCACCAACGATCGCAAAAGCCGGTGCGATGATCTTCCAGGTAATTCCTGAGACCAGAATCACCCCACCAACAATGGCGAAGAACACCAGCATCGTCCCAAAGTCATTTTGCAACTTCAACAGGACCGCCACTGGCAACGTCCACAAGATCAACTTGCCGATTAACAGCCAGTCCGTCCGCGTCGTATGAATGGGATTCTGATTATTGTGCTCGGTCACTACGCGGGCCAGCATCAAGATAAAGGCGGGCTTCATAACTTCAGACGGCTGGAATGTCAGTGGGCCAATGGCAAACCAACTCCGTGCCCCAGTATTGGCAAAATAAGCCCGGCTGTAAAAGATCAATACCGCCGCCAGCAGGAAGATGCCTAAACCATACAGCAACGGGGCGACTTTCCACAATTGCTCGGAGTCAAACTGCATGATAATAATAATCGCTATCGTCCCAATGACGTACCAAATCAACTGCGACACCACGGCAGACGTGATGCTCGTGGCGCCACTATCGTGGGTCGCAGCTACATAGATGGATGCTAACCCAATAAGAGCCAGCATAAGGACACAGAAGATAATTCCCCAGTCAATGCGAGAATCCGTCTCGGTCCGTTGTTCTGTCGCATTCTTTGCCACAATGATTGCTCCTTAATTCAAACTAAGATTATCTCAAGTATAAAGGCCGCAGTGAACTTTAACGATCCACTGCGGCCAATTTTACTAAAATTTATTATCCGCGATGAAGGTGGTAGTCCCGCAAGAGCAGTTCGACGCCTTCGTCTACCGTCTTAACCCGGTAAACGTCACCGTCATTCAATTGCGCTTGGAAACGGTCGTCGTCTGGTTTAACCGTTCCGATCGTCTCTTGACCAATCTTCAAGATGGACATCGTTTGCCCATCTGGCAACTTTTGTTCATCAATCGTCACTTGCACTGATTTTTCTCGTTTACTCATGCCAACTCTCCTTTATTTAGTAGGGGATTGTTTATCAAGGCCCATTTCCTTGCGGTAGGCTTGTTCCGCCGCGACGTTGCGTCGTAGCGTGAAATGATCGGGAACGGGATCAACGCCCCCGTGCACAAAGGGATGACACCGCAAAATCCGGGCCAATCCCATCAAGCCGCCCTTAATTGCCCCATGCTTAGCCAAAGCCTGTAGCATATAGTTGGAGCACGTCGGATAATACCGACAAGTCGGCGGAAACAGCGGTGAAATGAAACGCTGATAACCGCGCACTAACTGAGTAAGTAACCATTTCATCGCGAGTTTCCCCCTTTTAATTGACTATTAGTTGTTTTCCTTAGCCGTCTTAGTGTCCATATGTTCCAGCAAGACACCAGCACCCTTTGCCACGTTATCCAGTGGATCTTCCGAGATGATCACGGGAACCGTTAACCGTTCGGAGAAGAGCTTATCAATACCGTCCAGCAACGCACCCCCACCGGTCAGCATGATGCCCCGGTCGATGATGTCAGCGGCTAATTCTGGCGGTGTCGTTTCCAAAACTGCCATTGCAGCGGAGACAATCTGCTCAACGGAGTCATGGATTGCCAATTCAACTTCAGCGGCCGTAATGGTCGTTTCCGTTGGCATCCCACTTACGGAGTCCCGGCCCCGTACGTCCATGGTCTTGTCTTCGTTGCCTGGTTCTGGATAAGCGGTCCCGATCTTAATCTTAATCGTTTCAGCCGTCCGTTCCCCAATGATTAAGTTGTGATGGTGCTTCATGTAGTTCACAATTTCTGTGTTCATCCGGTCACCGGCAACGCGAATTGACCGACTGGCAACGATATCGCCCAGCGATAAGATGGCGATATCACTGGTACCACCACCCATGTCAATCACCATGTTCCCGCTTGGCTTAAAGATATCCATGCCGGCACCCAAGGCTGCGACCTTTGGTTCGTATTCCAGGTAAACTTTGGCCCCACCGGACTTTTCAGCCGCCTGAATGATGGCCTTCCGTTCAATCTCGGTAATGTTAGTCGGTGCACAGATCATGATGTTAGGCTTGGATAGGAAGCCCTTAACACTTAATTTATTAATGAAATAGGAGAGCATGGCTTCAGTGATATCGAAATCAGAAATGACCCCATCCTTCAAGGGACGAATTGCGCGGATGTTGCCGGGGGTCCGACCAACCATCCGGTAAGCTTCGGAGCCCACCGCTAATACCTTATCAGTCTTCGTGTCAATTGCGACTACTGATGGTTCATTTAATACGATACCCTTGCCGACCACGTAGATTAAAACGTTCGCAGTCCCCAAATCAATTCCAATGTCTTTCGCCATACTTATGCGTCCTCCTGATTTTTAATGCCAATTTTCAACATTTTATTATACCATAATCTACCACAACTCTAAACGGTTTCTCACGCTTAGCTAGAAAAGTAGACGACATGGATGAATTCTACCGCCTTACCATTCGCTAAATTTGGACTGGAACGCTGTGAGCAGGACGGGGCAAGCCAAAGAACGGTCTTGCCCCTCGCTTGAAGCCGAAAAACACGTCTTCAAGTCGCCATTTTCAAGAAAACCACTTAAAAATCTCACGGCTGAGTCCAAATTCAGCTCACTCTCGGCTACCCAGATCTTATCAATTTCTATTTACCCAAACCTTACCATACTGGTTGTTTATACCATTTTGCTATTCTAAGAATCGGCAGCCTAGTGACCTCTTTCGCCTTGCTGATCGGCTGGCGTGCTCTTAAGCAACTGAGATAATGACTATCACCATCATTATAGATTCGGCCGAAAGTCCTAAATATCCACGTTTTCCAGCCATCGCTGTGGTAAAACCCAATCAAAGCCGGAGGAGGCCAGGGATGGAGCCAGCCGTGAAAGTGGTGTTAGCTGGCGATTTTTCCAGCCAGCTTACAGCACGGGCGACTTTGAAGACACATGTTTCTCGTGGCTTCAAAGCGAGCGAGAAGACTGGTGGACTTCCAGTCTGAAGCGTCCCCACAGCAGGCGGAATCCCTGGCAGCCGCAGGCGACTGAGTTAGAGTCCAGCAAAAAAGCGGCAACCAGTGCCGCCCATAAATAATTTCTAGTTTTTAACGTGCGTATTCTTCAGAACAACCGTATCATCCTCTGGGAAGTCAACCCGCTTGACCTGTGCACCCAACGCCGTCAACTTCTTGTGGAAGTCATAGTAACCGCGATCGAGATACTTCAAGTTGGTAACCTGTGTATACCCATCAGCAACTAAGCCGGCTAATACCAACGCCGCAGCCGCCCGCAGATCAGTAGCCGCAACTTCAGCGCCATTGAAATCAGTAGGTCCGTGCATCACCACTGTCCGACCATTGATTTGGAATTGCGCGTTCATGCGCCGCAGCTCTTCCAAATGCATGAAGCGGTTTTCAAACACCGTTTCGGTCATCGTGCTTGTGCCTTCTGCTGCTAACTGCAGAATCGTCATCTGCGGTTGCATATCCGTTGGAAAGCCAGGATATGGCAACGTCTTAACGTCCGTTGGGGCCAACTTCTCTGGGCCAATTACACGAATGCCGGCAGCCTCTTCGGTTACCTGAGCGCCCATTTCCTGTAATTTGGAAATCAGCGGCTTGTTATGTTCAACGATGCCATCCTTAATCAGGACGTTTCCCTGAGTCAAGGCAGCGGCAACCATAAACGTTCCCGCTTCAATCCGGTCTTGGACCACATTGTGTTCCGTCCCGTGCATCTTCTCCACGCCATCAATCCGTAACGTTTCCGTCCCGGCACCGCGAACATGCGCGCCCATCTTGTTCAAGACGTTAGCCAAGTCGACGATTTCCGGTTCACGGGCAACATTATCGATGACCGTTGTCCCTTGCGCCAGGCAAGCTGCCATCATGATATTTTGCGTTGCCCCAACGCTAGGAAAGTCTAAGTAAATGTGAGTCCCCTTCAGCTGGTCAGCAAAAGCTTCAATATAGCCATCGTGCTGTTCAATCCGGGCACCTAAGGCTTCAAGCCCCTTCAAATGCAAATCAATTGGCCGCGTACCAATGGCACAGCCACCAGGCAAAGCCACCCGGGCATGCCCTAAGCGCGCCAATAATGGCCCCATTACAACGATTGATGCACGCATCTTGGAAACGTATTCAAACGGTGCTTCACTTGAGACTTGGTGGGTCGCATCGATCGTGACCTCCCGTTGCTTTTCGTTAAAATCAACGCGTAGGTTCAGGAAACGAAGGACCTTGTTCATCGTATAAACATCAGACAAAACTGGAACATTTGCTAAATGGGTGATGCCGTCCTGTGCTAAAATTGCGGCTGCCAAAATCGGTAGCACGGCGTTCTTAGCACCTTCAATATTGACTTCACCGGTTAAGCGGTTCCCACCATGAACGATAATTTTTTCCATGGGATACCTCCAAAGAATTTTCGGGCTTGCCTATAGTAAATAGCCCAGATTACGAACATTATTGATGAAATCCAGAAAGAACGAGCTACAACCATATCCAATCGCCACCGATAACATCACAATAATAACCTGTGCCTGACGTGGATATACCGACATTAGTCGTTCGATGTGCAACGCCGAAATTGCCCAAAAAGCCAGTGCAATAAAGGTTAAATGACTAACAATCGTTAAGATTCCTTGTAGCCCGATAAGTTTCATTAACTCAATCCTTTCTGAACATTCTCACCAACTATATCATAATTTACCGTCCCTGTCCTTGAATTTCCGGCGAAATCGACGTTTGTAATATTACATTTGACTTTATTAATAGATGTAACTGAACAAACTATAAGTTATTTATAAAATTTGCTAAATTTTGACGTGTAACCAATAATTATAGACTGAACCACTCCTCCTCATGAGCTCCCCCTTTTTCTCCAAAACGTTAAGCTGATCGGAATTTCCGAACTTTACCTTCTTACGCAAACAAAAAAGACCATTCCCGTTAGCGAGAATGGTCTCAAAACAAATTTTGTGCTTAATGATTGGCGACGTTAATCCGGTTAATGGCCCGTCGCAAAGCGACTTCTGCCCGCGCCAAAGTATCCGCATCGTGTTCTTCTTGCGCCTTTTTAATGGCAGCTTGCGCACGATCACGAGCACTTTCGGCACGACCGACGTCAATATCGTCTTGACGTTCCGCACTGTCAGCAACAATGGTGGCAACATTATCAGAGAATTCGAGGAAGCCACCATTTACGGCAACTTCATCTTCTCCACCATCATGTTTAATCCGTACTTCGTCAACTTCCAAAGAAGAAATAACGGGCACGTGATTGGGCATGATCCCGAGTTGACCCAGCTTAGTCTTGATGACCAAGAGTTCACCATCGTGTTCATAGACCCGGCCATCTGGGGTTACGATACTAACGGATAATACTGATCGATTATCAGCCAATTAGAATCCCTCCCTAGTTGTCGGCAACGGCAGCGTTCATTTGCTTAGCCTTTTCAACGGCGTCTTCGATAGCGCCACAGTTCCGGAAGGCATCTTCTGGAAGGTCATCGTACTTACCTGCCAAGATTTCCTTGAAACTGCGAACAGTATCATCCAACTTCACGTACTTCCCGTCCATACCCGTAAACTGTGAAGCCACGGAGAATGGTTGTGACAGGAAGAATTGAATCCGCCGAGCACGGTTAACAATTGTTTGTTCTTCTTCAGAAAGTTCATCCATCCCTAAGATAGAGATGATATCTTGCAATTCATGGTACCGTTGCAAAACGTGTTGAACTTCTGTGGCAACATCGTAGTGTTCTTGACCGATGATTTCAGGGGCCAAGGCAGTTGACGTTGAAGCCAATGGGTCCACGGCTGGATAAATCCCTTGTTGCGTCAAAGCACGTTCCAAGTTAGTCGTGGCGTCCAAGTGGGCGAAAGTCGTGGCAGGAGCAGGGTCGGTATAGTCATCGGCAGGCACGTAAACGGCTTGGATAGAGGTGATAGACCCCTTCTTCGTTGACGTGATCCGTTCCTGTAACTGACCCATTTCAGTAGCCAACGTTGGTTGGTAACCAACGGCTGAAGGAATCCGACCCAACAGGGCAGAAACTTCAGAACCGGCTTGCGTGAACCGGAAGATGTTATCGATGAAGAGCAGCACATCTTGGCCCTTAACATCACGGAAGTATTCCGCAATCGTCAAACCAGTCAATGCAACCCGCATCCGGGCACCAGGAGGTTCGTTCATCTGACCATATACCATGGCCGTTTGCTTCAGAACTCCGGAGCCTTTCATTTCCCAGTACATATCGTTACCTTCACGAGTCCGTTCACCAACACCGGTGAAGACAGAAATCCCGTTATGGCCTTGAGCAATGTTATGAATTAATTCTTGAATTAAAACGGTCTTACCAACACCGGCACCACCGAACAACCCAATCTTCCCACCACGAACGTAAGGTTCGAGTAAGTCAATAACCTTGATACCCGTTTCCAGGATTTCAGTCGTAGGGTTTAATTCGTCATACTTAGGTGCGTCACGGTGAATTGGCATCCGTTCTGCGTCTGGTCCAAATTCGGCACCGCCGTCAATTGGATTCCCCAAAACGTTGAACACCCGACCAAGCGTGTCATCACCAACAGGAACAGAGATTGAAGCCTTAGTGTTTTCAACTTCCATCCCGCGGCGAAGACCATCAGTACCGTCCATGGCGATTGTCCGCATAACCCCATCACCTAATTCCAAGGCAACTTCGGTTACAAGGATACTACCATCATCTTTTTTGATGTTCAGGGCAGTGTTGATGTCAGGTAATTCATCATTCAGTGGGAATTCAACGTCAACAACAGGTCCGATAACTTGAACAATTTTACCAGCACTCATTATTCGTTAATTCCTCCCGTCATTAATTATTTAAGGCTTCCTGACCACCAGTAATTTCGGTGATTTCAGTGGTGATCGCTGCTTGCCGTGCACGATTATAGTGCAGTTGCAACGTATCAATCAAATCATCAGCATTATCAGTGGCTGATTGCATCGCGTTAGAACTTGATGCGTGTTCGGAAGTCTTCGCGTCCAAGATCGCCCCATAAACTAGGCTTTCTGCGTATTGTGGCAGAACGACCTGCAACACTTCTTCTTCAGAAGGTTCAGTATCGTATTCAGCAGTTAATGGTGCAGCTTGCGTATCGTTTGCCGCATCAGAAGACAAGGTTTCCTTGTCCACTGGTAACATTTTTTCAGCCCGAAAACGGGATGAAATCCGGTTCACAAAGTGGTTGTAGCACACGAAAAGTTCATCGAACACTTCGTTATCAAACATCGTAGTAACGGTCTTAACGATTTCCCGAACTTCATTAAATTCAGGCACATCGCTGACCCCGCGATATTCGTAAGCCACATTGATTCCGCGGTTCCGATAGAAATCAGCACCCGTTCCCCCAACGGCTAACACCATGTAGTCGTCAGGATTAGGTGTCCGTTCTTTGATGAACGAATTGGTTTCCCGGAGCACGCTACTATTATAGCTTCCCACCATTCCACGATCGGAGGTGATCACTAAATATGCGGTTTTCTTTACTGGACGGTTCGACTGTAGGCTACTTGAGGAATTATCTAACAGATGAGACTGTGAAAGATGCATAACGACAGCCTTAACTTTCGAAACATAGTCTTGGTAGCCGACTGCGTGTTTCTGAATCTTATTTAACTTCGCGGTCGAAACCATGTGCATCGCCGCCGTAATCTGACGGGTTGCTTTCGTGGAATTAATCCGACGTTGAACGTCATGAATTGATTCAGCCATTATTTCTCACCATCCTTCCTTCAAGTAATCTTAATTAGCCGTGTCAGCCGCCTGATTGTCGGCCTTAGCAGTTGGTTGGAAAGTTGCGTCGAATTCAGCAATTGCGTTTTCCAGAGCGTCGCCTTCAGGCAAGTTCCCGGTCTTCGTAATCACGTCTTCGACATCTTGATGACTGGCGTCCATGTAGTCGAACAGCTCGTTTTGGTAACGTAAAACGTCCTCAATTTCGAGCTTGTCCAAGTGACCATGCGTCAATGCAAACAAGATAATAACTTCCTTGGCAACTGGAACGGATTCATGCAAGCCTTGCTTTAAGACTTCCACGGTCCGTGCCCCACGGTCTAGTCGAGCCTTGGTAGCAGCATCCAAATCAGAACCGAATTGTGCGAAGGATTCCAGTTCACGGTAGGCAGATAAGTCCAACCGCAATGTCCCGGCAACCTTCTTCATGGCCTTGATCTGAGCGTCCCCACCAACCCGGGAAACAGAAGTCCCGGCATCCATAGCTGGTCGAATACCAGAATAGAAGGAATCACTGTTCAGGAAGATTTGACCATCGGTGATTGAAATAACGTTGGTTGGGATGTAAGCAGAAACGTCCCCGGCCTTGGTTTCAATGACAGGCAACGCCGTCATGGAACCACCACCGAGCTCGTCACTTAACTTTGCAGCCCGTTCCAGCAAACGAGAGTGGGTGTAGAAGATATCACCAGGATATGCTTCACGACCTGGTGCCCGCCGTAGAATCAAAGAAAGTTCACGGTAAGCATCGGCTTGCTTAGTTAAATCATCATAAACGATCAAAACATGCTTGCCGTTGTGCATGAACTCTTCACCCATGGCAGCACCGGCATATGGTGCGATGTATAGCATTGGCGCTGGTTCGGAAGGACTAGCGGTAACGACAATCGTGTAGTCCATGGCGCCGAATTTTTCCAGCGTTGAGACTTGTGCACGCACCGTAGAAGCCTTCTGACCAATGGCAACGTAGATACAGATCATGTTTTGGTCTTTTTGGTTAATGATCGTATCAATGGCAATAGAGGACTTCCCAGTCTTCCGGTCACCGATGATCAATTCACGCTGACCACGTCCAATTGGAACTAAAGCATCGATGGCCTTAATCCCGGTTTGCAGAGGTTCACTAACCCCTTGCCGTTCCATAACACCAGGTGCCTTGTGTTCGATTGGCCGCGTCTTGTCCGTGGAAATGTCCCCTTTACCGTCAATTGGCCGGCCCAATGGGTTAACAACCCGACCGATTAATTGATCGCCAACGGGAACTTCCATGATCCGTCCAGTCCGCTTAACAGAATCGCCTTCAGTGATTCCAGTAAAATCACCCAAGATAACGATACCAACGTCACTGGATTCGAGGTTTTGGACCATTCCATAAACCCCGTTATCAAACAACAGCAACTCACCTTGCAAAGCGTTGTTCAGACCGTGGGCCCGAGCAACACCGTCACCAACGTAAGTAACCGTACCAGTTTCTTCAACTGAGATTTCATCCTTGTAGCTTTCTAATTGTTGTTTAATTAGAGCACTGATTTCCTCAGCTTTAATGCTCATGAAAGTTTCACCTCTTTATTACCGAATTCGTTATGCTAGCAGTTGCTGCCGTAAACGATTGATTTTTGTTCGTAAGCTACCATCAAGAACCGTGTCAGCAGCTTTAACGATGACCCCACCGATCACACTAGGATCGACTTGACTCGTCAAGATAACCTTATCGGCACCTACGCGCTTGGCGTAAGACGTCTCGATTTGCGTCTTTTGATCATCTGTTAAAGGCACTGCCGTGGTTACTTCAGCGTAAACCGTATGGTTAGCCTCATCATACATGGCCTGGAATTGATCAACAATGTCAACCACGTTTTCCATCCGACCATAGTCATATACCATTTGAACAAAGTTCTTGATATATGGTGATGCGTCTTTCAGTAACGGTTGCACTAAAGCTTCACGTTCAGCAACCTGCAGGCTAGCGTCTGAGAGCAAAGTGCTCAATTGCGGGTTGTCCTGGAAGATACTTCGAAGTTCTTTGAGCTCTGTGAAGCCTGACTCCAGTTGGTCTTTTTCGGACAACAATTCATATAATGCTTTTGCGTAGCGTTTCGCTACAGTTGCCCTATTAAGACTCATGTTGCTTCCCCAACCCTTCGATATAAGAATCAATTAATGCCTTTTGATCGTCAGCTTTCAATTCTCGTTGAATGATCTTGGAAGCAATCTCAATAGATAGGTCCGCCACGTCATTGCGGGCATTGACCAGGGCATCTTGGCGTTCTTGCTCAATGTCCTTTTGGGCATTTTGCTTCAACGTCTGTGCATCTGCTTGGGCCTGAGTCACGATTTGTTCACGTTGCTGTTGACCATTGGTCTTCGCATCGTTAACAATCGTTTGTGCCTCAGAACGAGAATTTGCTAATGCGGTTTGCCGCTTCTGAACTAAGTCAGCAGCTTCATTCCGTGAATTCTCAGCTGAGTCAATATCATTGCTGATCTTGTCAGCCCGATCCTGCATCATCTTAGTTACTGGCTTCCAAGCCAGAACCTTAACAATCCACATCAAAAGCAAGAAACAAACGACGTAGAAAATAGAATCACCAAAGTAAAGCCCTGCACCAACCACTAAATGTGAGAGCATCTATTGACACCTCCTTCTACTATCAGATATAAACATCTTCGCGGTAAATTACTTGTTCATAACCATCAAAGCAACAACGAAGGCAATGATAGGCATGGCTTCAACAAGCCCAACCCCGATAAACATGTTCGTCCGTAATTGACCTGACAGTTCAGGTTGACGGGCCATACCTTCTAGCATTTTGGCGATAAGAAGACCGTCACCTACACCACCACCAATAGCGGCTCCGGCCATAGCGATACCAGCTGCAATAGCTCCCATAATCTTTGTTTCCTCCTTAAATTAAATAAATACTCTATTCCTCAACTTCAAGTTTTTGAGAAATGTAAACTGAAGACAACGTAACGAAGACGAAGGCTTGGATTGCTCCTAAGAAAGCAGAGAATCCTTGCCAAGCCATCTCAAGTGGTACAGCGACAATCATCGTTGCGATGCCATGTGACGCCGCAAGATTCCAGATTATCCCCAGTAGCATTTCACCAGAGAAGATAACCCCGAAGATACGGAGACCCAACGTTAAGAAGTTCGTGAATTCTTCAAAGATACTGATAACTATCCAGACCTTAAAAGGCTTCAAGTAGTTCCTAAAGTGGGTCTTATAACCCAATTTACTTATCCCCGCAAACTGCGCAAGCATCAACGTCATCAACGAGAAAGTCAACGTCGTAATTGGATCGGACGTAGGACTCCGGACGATGGTGGCACCGTTCGGCAACGCGAGATTGATAAACAATCCCAATTCGTTAGACAGCAACAGGAAAATAAATAAAGTGAAACCATACAATCCAAAACCACCAATTTCCTTGGCAGGAATGGACCCCTTCAAAATTCCGTTGGTAAAATCAATCAACCACTCCAAAAAGTTTTGCCCTTTGGAAGGCTTCATGGCCAAATGTCTGGAAGCGAAGAAAACAATGGCAACAACAAGTACAAAAACCACTGAAGCAGATACAATGTTGGCCGTGCTAAACGTCAATCCCAGAAATTGGAAGGTCGAAACTGGACCATCATTCACCGAATATCACCTCTTTTCAACACTATATGGACGCGGTTTCTCGAAGGTTTCACTTAATGTTTCATCAAGCTTTCTTTCGAGAAATGCGGAATAGTGAACGAAGCGAGCGCTCCATTCAAATACACTGGAAATGATACCACCAATTCGGGGAAAAAACAAAACAATTTTTTACAGTCTAAACATTATTCACAACTTGGATAAACTTAGAGCTGAAAAGGATCGTAACCGTTTTCACATCCTGCTTGCGTGCGCAAATAGCTCCATAATTAAAGTGACTTGTCAAGGCCTTTTCTGTAAATGTATCCGGTCAAGCAACTAACCAGCGCATTTTGCCGGATAAATCCCTAGAAGCCGCGCTACAAACACTGCACCACCACCTTTGGAGAAAAATTGACAAACAAATAAGAGACTCAGCCCTAAGCTGAATCTCTCTAAAGTTTACTTCGTCCCAAACAAACGATCACCAGCATCGCCCAAACCAGGGACAATGTAGCCATCTTCGTTCAAGTGATCATCCAACGCTGCCGTGAAAATATCCACGTCTGGATGCGCCGCACGCAAGGCTTTGACCCCTTCTGGTGCAGATACCAGGCAGACAAACTTCATGTTCTTTTCACTGGCACCACGCTTCTTCAATGCGTCAATCGCCATGATGGCTGACCCACCAGTAGCTAACATTGGATCAACAATAAAAATTTGCCGTTGGTCGATGTCGGAAGGCATCTTGACAAAGTATTCATGAGGCTGCAGGGTTTCTTCGTCACGGTACATCCCAATGTGGCCAACCTTAGCCGCTGGGATCAATTCTAGGATACCGTCAACCATACCGATACCAGCTCGTAGAATTGGCACAATGGCCACTTTCTTACCAGCAAGCTCCTTGGCCGTCATCTTAGATACTGGCGTTTCGATCACCTTATCCTGTAATGGCATGTCACGAGAGACTTCGTAAGCCATTAAAGTCGAGATCTCGTTAACGACCTCGCGGAAACTGCGAGTACCGCAGTTTTTATTCCGAATAATAGTTAATTTGTGTTGAATCAACGGGTGGTCGAGTACTTGAAACTTCCCCATGAATAAACGCTCCTTTATGATTTCTTACAATTGTACCATTATCTACGCTACCAGAACGGATAAATTTTTAATGAAAACGTTTTTTCAAAAGATTTATGGCAAAGCGGTTAAAGGATGGGCCTGAGTTAACTCGTGAACCTGGGCTTTCACTTCGGCTAAGCTCTGGTCATCATTAGGATGTAGCAGGGCCTTCACGATCAGCCGGGCGACCTCACGACATTCATCGGCGCTAAACCCACGCGTCGTAATCGCTGGTGTCCCTAAGCGAATCCCCGAAGTCTTAAACGGACTGAGCTTTTCGTTAGGGATGGCTTCCTTGTTCGTGGTAATCAGCACGCTATCCAACAACTCCTGCGCCTGCTTGCCGTTGAGCTCAGTCTCTGATAGATCCAGCGTCATTAAGTGGTTATCCGTCCCACCGGAAACGACCCGCACCGTTGGCAACTGATTAAATTCATCGGCCATTGCCGCCGCGTTGGTCACGATCTGTTGTGCGTAGTCCTTAAAGTCTGGTTGTAGATCTTCGAAGAAGGCCGCGGCCTTTCCTGCAATCACGTGCTCCAACGGGCCACCCTGCGTCCCAGGGAAGACCGCTGAATTAATCCGTTTGGCATTCTCAGCCTGTGACAAAATCAAACCGCCACGGGGACCACGCAACGTCTTGTGGGTGGTCGTAGTGACCACGTCCGCAATCCCGACTGGACTCGGATGCAAACCAGCCGCTACCAAGCCAGCAATGTGCGCCATATCAACCATTAAGTAGGCGCCCACTTCGTCCGCAATCGCCCGGAAAGCGTGCCAGTCAATCGTCCGTGAATAAGCTGAAGCCCCGGCAACAATCATTTGTGGCTTAACTTTTAACGCTAAATCCCGAATCATATCGTAGTCCAGGAGTTCCGTCTCTGGGTTCAAGCCATAGCTGTAGGCTTCGTATAACTTACCAGAAAAGTTCACTTTGGCACCATGCGTCAAATGGCCCCCAGCATCGAGACCCATCCCCAGGATTGTGTCCCCAGGCTTCAAAAATGCCGCATAAACCGCCTGGTTGGCCTGTGACCCGGAGTGAGGTTGGACATTCGCATATTCCGCGTTAAACAGCTTCTTAGCGCGGTCAATGGCGAGCTGCTCCACCACGTCAATATACTGCGTACCACCGTAGTATCGTTTGCCCGGATAACCTTCAGCATACTTATTCGTCAAGACTGACCCTTGAGCCGTCCGAACGGCGTGGCTGACAATATTCTCTGAGGCAATCAGCTCAATGGTGTCCTCTTGCCGCCGTTCCTCGTTAGCAATAGCATCCCACAACGCTGGATCTTGTTCTTTAAAATTCAATGGCGATCCCTCCTGAACTATAGTTGTCACTATTTTACCAAATTTCACTAGTCAACGGGGTGAAGTTACGGTTATTTATATTTTTTTACCGGCTGGCTGCGTTCTCACCCTCAGTCCACGGGATCCCTGGCTAGTGTCGGCATGAAGCGCTGTAGTTGCTGCTGATGATACAAGAATAAGCTGGTAAACTTACTGTCGCTTGCCGCCTCCCACGGCTTGGGCATGCCGCAATAATGCAGGATGACCGTATGCGCCACCACCCAGTGAATATCATGCTGATTGAGACTGCGCGTTTGATAGGACAGATACTTCCGCGTGTCGTAATTCCAGATTTCTTCGGGAATTTCTAAAATATCTGCACCATACAGAAAATTCAAAATATCTTGATCCGGCAAGATCAATTCACTCTCGTGCTGGTCGATGGCCGTAGTAATATCAGCTAATTTAATCTTGGCCCGTGCCTGCTCCAAATCCATGACCAAGACCCCCGAGTTGAAGTAACTCGTTTTAGTTCCCAAGCGCAACTGATTGACGCTATCCACAATCCCCGTAACGCCACGATGAACCGCGGCCGCCAGCATGTGCCCTTGTAAGTCAATCTCCCACAACGGGCGCAGTGCATTAATCACTAGTAAATCTGGATCCAAGTAGATGACCCGCTTCACCTTGGTTGGTAGAATCTGCCCACTCAACAAGCGAAAATACATCTCTCTGGGGTAGCGCTTAATCAATGGCACGCCGGCCGCAAAATCCGTCGCCACTTTTTCATTGCTGAGGGTCCAGCCAAATGCCGTCGTTAATTGCTGAATGGCCGCGACCTCCGCAGCCGTCAAGCTGGCATGCAATAGCCATAAGTGAATGTGCTCATCGGGATTATTGACTTGGACTGAATACAGCATCGTTTTCAAGGGCTCCACGTAGCCTGAATTGAGCGTTACTAATAAATTGATCTCATCCGTCAAATTAGCCACCGACTTCCTTTAATGTTTTCCTGATCATATCCATTAAACCATGACTCCCCTGATTTTCATGCTAAAATGACTCACCCAAAACGTGATCGAGCCCTGCACCCCATAAATCGAGATAAAAAAAGATCGGGTCAAATCCCGATCTCACTTTGAATTCAGTTAAGTTGTCATCTGAAGGCCAAAAGTTCCGAAGTGCTGGTTATCTCTCCCCTAGCAACAACCATGAAGTCAAAATTAGGCAACATGGCAGTCTCTTCGCCTTACCGGTCAGCCGATATGGGCTGAATCGGTGCGAACACAACTTGAAGCCTCGAAAGTGCCGAGTCTACAAGCTTGGTTTTCTACTAAGCCAGTGAGCAGTTCACTCACCGACTAAGTAGAACGACGCGCCTGAGCCCATATCAGCTGACCTCACGGCTTACATAGTACTCCTGGGCGACCTAACAGCTATCACATCCGTTATCGACTGAAGTGACAAAAACTACCAAGTCGTCACATTTTTCAACTATTATCCTGATAAAACACAATCGAAGCCGCAGGAGGGCAGAGATGGAGCCAGCTGTGTCGACGGTGTTAGCCGATTCTCGGCTTACAGCGTGGGACGCGTTGGAAGACCGGTGAATTTCCGGGCTTCGAACCGAGCCGGAGGACCGCTTCTCAGGCCGCAGGCGTTCCCCACAGCAGGCAGAACCTCTGGCAGCCGGAGTGCGACCTCTTACCGATACAAGAACCAAATAGGTATTTTAACTTTCAACCTTCAGCTATCATCACTTCGTAAAGTGTTGTTGCCCAGCGGACTTGTTCAAACGGTTCATGTAGGCTGCCCCTAAACCTTCTGCCGCAAACCCTTGCGCCAAGATTCCCGTCACTGGGGATTCGAGGTCGTAATGCCGCAATCCGGCGAATAAGCGGTGGCTGGCACTCGTCATGTCGGCGCCTAGTGAAAAGGCTTCGGTATTCGCCGGCAACGTGGCACTGGCTAACGTGTGGTCCAAGGCCATGACGCCAATCGTTCCCGGTTGTTGCGCTGCCCAAGCCAACGCCGCGGGCCAGTCTTCCTCACGATCCACAATTGTCACTTGAGCATTGGGCGCATAGTGCTTGTATTTCATCCCCGGTGCCTTAGGAATTTCTCCCTGGCTGACCTTATGATGGTTAGACTGCACCGTCCCAATCACGGCTTCCAGTTGCTCCTCAGTCACGCCGCCCGGCCGCAAAATGGTCGGCACCGCCGTTGACATATCCAGCACCGTTGATTCAACGCCCACCTCAGTCGGGCCATCGTCTAAAATACCCGCGATTTTCCCATTGAGATCGTGATACACGTGCTTAGCCAACGTGGGACTAGGCTTGCCAGAGGTGTTGGCTGATGGCCCCACTAACGGCACGCCGGCCGCCTTTATTAAATCAAGCGTAACCTGATTGGCCGGATTACGGAAAGCCGCCGTGGTTAAACCACCAGTAACCGCCTTCGACAATTTTCCCGGTTGCAATTCAAAAATCAGGGTCAATGGTCCCGGCCAAAAAGCCTTGATTAAGGCCTCCGCTTTGGCCGACAGCGGTTGCGCATACTGTTTAACCGTCGCTTCACCCGTGACGTGGACAATCAACGGGTTATCGCTAGGCCGGCCCTTGGCCAAGTAAACCTGTTTGACGGCGGCTTCATTCGTAGCGTCGGCCCCTAAACCATAGACTGTTTCCGTGGGAAAAGCCACGAGTTCGCCGGCCCGAATAGCTGCCGCCGCCTCATCAATCTGATCTGGTTGAAAAATCTTTGTTTCCATAAATTCTCTTCTCTCCCATCGCCAAAAGCTAAAGTTGCACGCGCACCATGCGATCGTGTCCGTTAATATCCGTTTTCACCGTGACCGTGGCGTTCGGCAGCGCATCCGTAAAGATAGATTTAACTGCCGCGCCCTGTTGGTAACCTATTTCCGCAAAGAACTGACCACCTGGCAATAGGTAAGTGGCCAGTTCTTGGGCGAACCGTTCATAGAAGTCTAACCCATGATTGGCCGCGTACAGCGCCTGTTCCGGCTCGTACCGTTTGACGGATTCATCCATCACGACGGTCTCCGCCCGATCAATGTACGGCGGATTAGACACAATCACATCGAACCTTTGATGACTGACCGGCGCAAATAAGTCTCCCGTCGTAAACGTGACCGGCGTCGTCAGTCGCTGTGCATTCTCCTGGGCAACGGCAACCGCTGCCGCTGAAATATCGGTAGCCGTCACCTGCCAGGCGGGTCGTTCCGCTTTCAAGGTCAGCGCAATCGCCCCACTGCCGGTTCCAACATCCAATATTTGCAGGGGGGCTGCCCGCGTGACCGCGAGAATCCAGCTCACCAATTCCTCCGTTTCCTGGCGCGGAATCAACGTGGCTGACGTCACCCGAAAGTCACGCCCATAAAAGGACGCTCGTCCCAAGACGTACTGTGCGGGCTCTCCCGCGGCAACGCGCTGGAGCTGCTCCTGAAAGGTGTGGTACTCCGCAACCGGCATCGTATCACGGTAATGTAGGACCAATTGCGTAAACGTCCACCCGTGCGCTTCCGTCAGCAGGTACTGGGCCGCACTTGGATCCTGTTTTGCCCCCGCCAATAGCGTCTGCCCCTGCCGTAGGGCCACGAGGTAAGTCGGCTGATTAGCCATTATTCTTCAGATCTTCGAGCTTAGCCGCTTGATCCGACAAAATCAACGCATCAATAATGTCATCAAGTTCCCCGTTCATGACCCGGTCCAACTTGTTCAGTGTCAAGCCAATCCGGTGATCGGTTACCCGGTTTTGGGGGTAGTTGTAGGTCCGAATACGTTCTGAACGGTCCCCAGTTCCCACTGCAGATTTCCGTTCGGCGTTATAGGCACTCTCTTCTTGTTGCTTGTAGTAATCATAGACCCGTGCCCGCAAAATTTGCATGGCTTTGGCCCGGTTCTGTTGCTGTGACCGTTCGTCTTGCATGGCAACCACGATTCCGGTTGGCAAGTGGGTCATCCGCACGGCTGAAGAGGTCTTGTTAATGTGTTGGCCACCGGCACCAGAAGACCGGTAAACGTCAGTCCGAATGTCCTTAGGATCGATGTCAATATCAACGTCTTCTTCTTCCGGCATAACCCCTACCGTAGCCGTACTCGTGTGCACCCGACCAGCGGATTCAGTTACGGGGACCCGTTGAACCCGGTGCGCACCGTTTTCATACTTCAGCTTGGAATAGACCTTGTCCCCGGTAATCATCATGACAATTTCCTTGAAGCCACCGACTTCGGTCGCGTTCTCATCGACAATTTCCGTCTTCCAGCCCTGGCGTTCGGCGTACTTGGAGTACATGCTGAAGAGATCCGCAGCAAATAAGCTGGCTTCATCCCCACCAGCAGCCCCGTGGATTTCCATAATAATGTTTTTGTCATCGTTAGGGTCCTTAGGCAATAAGAGGATCTTAATGTCTTCTTCGAGCTTCTCTTTTTGTTCGTTTAAATCCTTTAACTCATCCTTGACCATGGCGTCCATGTCATCATCAAGCTTTTCCCGCAACATCTCATCGTCATCCTTGATCTGTTGGGTCACGTTTTGATATTGGTGGTACTTGTCAACCGTTTCCCGCAACTCTCCTTCTTCCTTTGAGAGCGCCATAAAACGCTGCGTATCCGCAATGACTTCCGGATCACTAATTAATTCATTCAGCTCGTCGTAACGGTCCGCGACCGCTTGGAGCTTGTCAAACATTTCATCCATTCGATTAACCTCGTTTCAATTTTGATGTTTCTTAGTTGTCGTCAGCTTTTGATAGCGCCTGAGCCGTCACCTACGACTTACGCATCTGATCCAACGGTGGATTGAAATAATGCCGCCGACAGACTGGGTAGTAGGCCTCGTTTCCGCCGATCTGAACCTGTTCGCCCTCATAGACGGGTTTCCCGTCATGGAACCGCAGATTCATGATGGCCTTCTTCGTGCAGAACCAGCAAATCGTCTTCATTTCTTCAATTTTATCTGCATAAAGCAAGAGGTACTTTGACCCCTCGAACAATTCGTTTTTGAAATCATTCTTCAAACCAAACGTCATGACTGGAATCTTTAATTCATCCACGACTTTGGCCAATTGGAGGACGTGTTCCTTCTTTAAAAACTGAGCTTCATCAATTAAGACACAGTTGGCGTGTGCATCAATTCGCTTAATTTCGTCGTACAGGTTAGTCTGCTCAAAGATTGGATGTGCTTGTCGTTTCAACCCGATGCGACTGGCAATATACCCCACCTCATCGCGAGTATCCAATCCACTTGTCATGATAATGACCCGCTTGTGTTGTTCCTCATAGTTATGAGCGACCTTCAAGATTTCAATGGTCTTTCCACTATTCATTGCACCGTACCGAAAAAATAGCTGCGCCACGTTATTCCCACCTTTTTTGACAGTTTCCATCTATTATAGCTGATTAGGCTGGAAAATTCGACCGTGAGCTGGGTAAAGTTCTTGGGATTTTACCAAAGTTCAGGCATACCGCTCCCCTAAACGTTGAAAAAATGCTAAAATTAAGGCTTGAATATTAAGGAACCCGACATTTAAAAATTTGTCGCGATTAAGGAGCGAAATATCCATGTCATTAAGAAGCGGCTTTGCCACCTTCGCGGGGAAATCCTCTTACTGGTTTCTCCATACGTTTCTTCACGGGGGCAGTTCTCTGCCCGGGAAGATTACGCTGAAGTTGGATCCTAACATTTTACGTACGCTGGGGGCCAAGTATGACGTCATTGTCATTACTGGGACCAACGGGAAGACCTTAACCACTGCGTTAACCGTCTCCGTCTTACATCAAAAATACCCGACCATTTTGACTAATCCTACCGGTTCCAACATGGAACAGGGGATCGTGACGACGTTCCTAAACGCCAAGCACCCTAAAACTGGTCGTCCCTTGGCCGTTTTAGAGGTCGATGAAGCCAATGTCATCAAGGTTACCCAGTACATTGAGCCCAAGGCATTTGTCTTCACTAACATCTTCCGCGATCAAATGGACCGTTACGGCGAAATCTACACGACGTACCAGAAAATCCTAGATGGTGTGGCGCTGGCACCTAACGCAACCATCATCGCAAACGGTGATTCGCCAATTTTCCATTCCAAAGAATTGCCCAACCCGATCGAATATTACGGGTTCGACGACCAACCTGACCAAGACTTGAAGGCCAAGCCCAACACGGATGGTGTCCTCTGCCCCGTCTGCGAGCACATTTTACACTACCACTCGTTGACCTACAGTAATCAGGGGAAGTATTTCTGCCCCAACTGTGGCTTTGAACGGCCTGAGCTGACCTACCGCCTGACTAAGCTAGGTGAGCAAACGCCAACATCCTCTGAATTTGAGGTTGACGGTCATGCCTTTAAGATCGGCGTTGGCGGGACCTACAATATCTACAATGCCCTCGCGGCTTACTCAGTGGGCCGTTTCATGGGCGTGGCCCCTACTCAGATTGCCCGGGCCTTCAACGGTAACCAGCAAGTGTTTGGCCGCCAAGAAGTGATCGACGTTGATGGTAAACAAGTCACGATCATTCTGGTTAAGAACCCCGTTGGTCTCGACCAAGTGCTCCACATGATCGGTACCGATAAAGAAAAGTTCTCCCTGGTCGGTCTCCTCAACGCGAATTACGCGGACGGGATTGATACCAGCTGGATCTGGGACGGCGACTTCGAGCAACTCACACAGCGAGACATTCCCGCGGTGATCACCGGTGGCGAACGCTACAAGGATATTACTTTCCGCCTCAAAGTTGCCGGGATTCCCGATGACAAGCACATCGTCGAACCTGATCTGGAAAAAGTGGTCGATGAAATCAAGCAAGTCCCAACTCAGCGGGTCTACGTACTGGCAACCTACACGGCCATGCTTCAAATGCGGAAGATCCTAGCAACTAAAGGGTACATCAAGGAGGGATTAGGCGTATGAGTTATGAATTAAACGTTGCCCACCTTTACGGCAACTTGATGAATACCTATGGTGACGTCGGCAATATCTTGGCCTTAAACTACTATGCCAAGCAAATGGACGTGCACCTAAATGTTGATATCATCAGTCTAGAAGAAGACTTCCACGCCGCCGACTACGATCTCGCCTTTTTCGGTGGTGGTCAGGACTTTGAACAGACGATTGTTTCCCAAGATATCCAGACCAAGAAGGCCGAGCTCACCAAATTCATCGAATCTGGCGGTCCCCTGCTGGCGATCTGTGGTGGCTTTCAACTACTCGGTCATTACTACATCGGTGCTGATGGCGAAAAGCTACCTGGGATCGGGGCACTCGACCACTACACGTTGGCCCAAGACCACAACCGGTTTATTGGCGACATCGTGATCAAGAATCAAGAAACCGGCGAGACTTATCACGGTTTTGAAAACCACCAAGGCCGGACCTTCCTCGGCGCCGGCGAACGGCCATTAGGTAACGTGGTCTCCGGCAAGGGGAATAACGGCGAGGACGGAACGGAAGGCGCTATCTACAAGAACGTCTACTGTTCCTACTTCCACGGCCCGATTCTGACCCGTAACGGCGAGATTGCAAAACACCTATTAGTTGCCGCTTTAAAGCGCAAGTTCCCGGAAGAAGACTTCAGTCAACAAGAAGCCCTGCCAATTCCGGCAACGTTCTAACCCTATCATTTAGAAAAGCAGTGTCACGTCCATCTCGGGCGTGACACTGCTTTTTAATTGCTCTCATAGCTTGAGTAACCATGTTCATCGTAATATTGCCCATCACCTGCGGCTGGCAGAGATTCCGCCTGCTGTGGGGAACGCCTACGGCCTGAGGAGCGGTCCTCCGGCTCGGTTTGAAACCTGACCCAAACCGTCAGTTTTCAAACACGTCCCACGCTGTAAGCCGAAAATCGGCTAACACCGTCGACACAGCTGGCTCCACCTCTGCCCTCCTCCGGTTAAGCTAGTCCTTGAATGACACAATGACACTAGCTAAGATGACAGACGTCATTCGACAGCGATTGATGATATCCATGGAGCCGTGAGTGAGCCAAATTTGGACTCAGCCGTGGGATTTACCAAGTGATCTGCTTGGTAAATGGCGACTTGAAGACGGGTTTTGCGGCTTCAAGCGAGGGGCAAGACCGCTCTATGGCTTGCCCCGTCCTGCCCACAGCGTTCCAGTCCAAATTTGGCGAACGGTAAGGCGGCATTTATTTTTCAGCCAAATAAGTACCGATCACGGCATTTCGTTGGTCGAGGTATGGCAAATTAGGCGCCACTGGATGGACCCGATTCGTCAGGAAGACCATCGCCTGTCGTGCTTGCTGGTCGATCACCAGGTACGTCCCGGTGAATCCCGAATGCCAGATCACCCGGTGAGCTGACGGCCACTGCGACGCCGTAAGTGCCCACCCCAACGACCGGTTAGCCTGCCCGTTCGGGGTCCAATCTGCCGTGAGCCGATGAATCCACGTTGGCGGCAAGACACTGGCTACTTTTTCTGGATAGAGGTACGCCTGACAGAACGTGGCAAGATCCCGGGCCGTACTGAAGAGGCCGGCCGATCCGCAGCGTCGTTGGAGCACATAGCCCTTGGGATCATGCACCTCACCCCGAATTAATCCCCGCTCACGCGTCACCGCCGTGGGCACACACGCTTGCGGCTGCTGGGGCGTAAACGTACTGTGGATCATACCTAATGGCGCTAGGACTCGTCGCTGGACGGCCAACTGAATGGGCTCGTCCAAGACCCGTTCGACGATCCACCCCATGAAAATATAATTAACATCCGCATAGACCATTTGCCGATTAAACGTCGGCCCCACATGTAATTTCAACAACGCCTGCGTCAATGCCGGTGCGGCTAACTGATTTCGATTTGGAATATAACCGCAGATCCCGGACGTATGGGTCAGCAAGTGACGGATGGTTACCCGCCGATCCTGCCACTCCGGCAGCCAATCGCTAACCGCATCAGTTAAATGCAACCGCCCCTGAGCTAGCAGCTGTAAGGTCACACTCAGAGTTCCCACAACTTTCGTCAACGAAGCCACGTCATAGACCATCCCTGATCGCAAGACTTCCGGCCGAGGAACTACAGCTGCGTTTCCCATCACCCCGGTTTCAACCCGATCCTGATCGATAAAGGCATAGCTGACGCCCGGAACAATTCCGTCCGTGAGTAAACGGTGTAGCGCTGCCTTCGTCTGTCGATATGTCATTCCTACCGCCTCAACTTTCTCTCCTCCTCATTCTACCCTGAAATGCTAACCTTTGACCATTGAAATCAGCAAAAAAGGCCAGGACCTGCGCCCTGACCTTTCGTAACGACAAATTAAGCTAAATTATTACCGGCAAATTGACTGTTGTACAGATCGGCATAGAAGCCATCCGCTGCCAACAAGCTTTCATGGTTCCCAGTTTCCACGATGTGCCCGTGGTTCATGACCACGATATTTTCGGCATTTTGAATCGTCGATAACCGGTGCGCAACGACAAAACTCGTCCGCCCAGCCAAGAGCCGTTCCATGGCATGTTGAATCAGCATTTCCGTCCGTGTATCGACCGAACTCGTCGCTTCATCGAGAATCAAGACGTCGGGATCAGCCACGAACGCCCGGGCAATCGTCAACAGTTGACGTTGCCCTTGTGAAATGTTCGTGGCGGCTTCATTCAGAACCGTCTCGTAGCCCTCAGGCAACTGCCGGATAAAGGTATCCGCGTGTGCCGCTTTAGCCGCCGCATAGACCTCATCATCCGTCGCATTCTCACGACCATACCGAATGTTATCCATGATGGTCCCCGTAAAGAGCCACGTATCCTGCAGAACCATCGCAAAGTGCTTACGTAATTCTGGCCGCGCAACGTTAGCGGTTGGCTCGCCGCGATACTTGATCTGGCCGGATCCAACGTCGTAGAAGCGCTCGAGCAAGTTAATGATCGTCGTCTTCCCCGCACCGGTTGGCCCGACGATGGCGACCATCTCACCCGGCTTAACTTTCAGATTGAAGTCTTCGATCAGTGGATTCTCAGGATCGTATTGGAAGGCCACGTTGTCAAATTCAATGACGTTGCCATCCGCCGCTGTTTGGGCCGGTAACGTTGCCGCTGCCGATTCATCCATTTCCTTTTCATCCAAGACCGCAAAGACCCGTTCAGCCGACGCAATCGTCGCTTGAATCGTGTTGGTCAAGTTGGCCATCTGCGTCAATGGTTGTGAGAATTGGTTGGTATATTGCAGGAAGGCTTGCACGTTCCCCAAGCTCACTTGCCCATTAGCAACCTGAATCCCACCAATCACGGCGACTGCCAGATAGTCCAAGTTCTTCACGAAGTTCATCAGAGGAAAGATCAGACTTGAAACAAACTGCGCTTTCCACGCTGATTGGTAATACTTACGGTTATGCTGCTCAAACTGTTCCTGCGTGCTCTCCTCTTGGTTAAAGGTCTTCACCACGGTGTGACCCGCGTAAGTCTCTTCGACCGTATCGTTGAGCAGCCCCAGATGCTTCTGTTGATTAGCAAAGAACCGTTGTGACTTCGGCGCCACAATCATGACCACGACTAAACTCAGTGGCACTGAAATCAGCGCAACCAACGTCAGCCATCCACTAATGGTGAGCATCATGTACAGCACCCCGAAGAAGGTCAGCACACTCGTTACCAATTGAGACAGCGTCTGTTGTAAGGTACCACCAATGTTATCCATATCATTGGCCATCCGCGACATTAAGTCCCCGTTGCTATGGGTATCATAGTAACTAATCGGTAACCGTTGCATTTTTTGCTTAAGGTCTCGTCTGAGACGGTACACGACTTTCTGCGCAATCCAGTTCATGATCACTTGTTGGATCACGTTAAAGATTGCTGCGGCTGCGTACATAATCCCGACGACCAGTAGGATTTGACCAATTTTGCCAAAATCTACCGGGAGGCTGTGAATAGGGATGCCAGCCTTCAGTTCGGCTTGCCCCTTCATCACGCCTTTAAATAACTCAGTGGTTGCTTTCCCTAAAATCTTAGGCGTTTTAATTTGTAAAATAACCGCAATTGCAGCAAATACGAGCACAATCACAATGCCTGGAATCCACCGACCCATGTAGCGAAAGAGCCGAATCGTCGTGCCCCAGAAGCTTTGTGGCCGCTGCTTAGTTGCAGATCCGCGTCCATTACGCATCGACGACATCCCCCTTCCGGAGTTGTGAATCTAGAATTTCTTGGTACGTTTCGTTGTTAGCTTTGAGTTCGGCATGCGTGCCTTGGCCGACGATCTTCCCACCGTCGATCACCAAGATCAGATCAGCATCGGCAACGGTTGAAACCCGTTGAGCAACGATCACCGTCACCCCTTGCTGAACCTGTTCGTCTTGCCGTAAGTCTTGGCGCAACAGGGAATCCGTCTTGAAGTCCAGTGCGGAGAACGAGTCGTCAAAAATATAGACGCTAGCCCGCTTCAGAATCGTCCGGGCGATGACTAAACGTTGCCGTTGACCACCGGAGAAATTATCCCCATCTTGTTCAACCGTCGCGTCCAGGCCACCTTCTTCTTTGACGAAATCACTAGCTTGGGCGATGTCCAGCGCGTGCCAAATCTGATCGTCTGTGGCATCGGGCATCCCATAAACCATGTTGCTACGAATAGTCCCGGAGAACAGCACGGCCTTCTGTTGCGTGATAGACACCGCTTGGTGAAGATCATGCTGGCTGACTGCTGTAAGGGCTGTCCCGTTCAACTTAATCTGCCCACTCTCGGGATCGAATAACCGGGGAATCAGGTTAACCAGTGTTGATTTACCAGACCCCGTTCCCCCAATAATGGCGACCGTTTGGCCAGCAGTTGCTGTGAAGTTCACGTCAGTTAAAGCGAGCTCCTCAGCACCGGTATACCGGAAATTGACGTGATCAAACGTTAAGCTAGCCGCGTCATCGTTTAGGCTGACGGGTTGATCGGCATCGTTAATCTTCGACTTCAGGTCCATCACTTCATTGATCCGTGCTGCTGAGGCTTGCGCCCGGGGCACGAAGACAAAGATCATGGAAACCATCATGAAACTGATGAGAATCTGAGTGGCATATGTCATGAACGCCACTAAATTCCCCACTGCCATTGATTGGCTGGCGATCAGTTGACCACCGTACCAGACGATTCCGATGTTAGTCCCACTGATAATCAGCGTGATGACGGGAAACATCAGTGACACAATCATAAAGACCTTAATCCCAGTTTGGGTATAGTCCTGGTTGGCCCCTTCAAACCGATCTTGTTCGAATTTATCTTGATTAAAGGCTCGAATCACCCGAACCCCCGTTAACCCTTCGCGGAACGTTAGGTTAATCCGATCAATTTTCTTTTGCAGACTCTTAAACAACGGCACAGCGAAATACATGATCGCCCCAGTGAAGATTGCCAAGACTGGCAGTGCCACTAAGAAGACCAAGGTTAGCTTGGGACTCTTGACGTATGCCAAGACACCCGCGCCAATCAGCATAATTGGTGCCATCAACATCATCCGTAACATTTGGACCATTACGTTTTGAATCTGTACCACGTCGTTGGTCGTCCGGGTGATCAGGGACGCATTCCCTACCGTTTCGAATTCTTCGGATGAGGAATACGTGACTTTCTTAAATAGTAAAGAACGAATGCGTTGACCCATCTTTTGCGATTGGGTTGCCGCATAGTACACGTTCCCGGCGGAACCTAACACCCCAATAAAACTCAGCAGAAGCATTTTTCCACCGGTCTGCCAGATGTAGCCAATATCGTTTTGCGCAATCCCTTTGTCAATAATATCAGAGGTTAGCGTTGGCAACGAAAGATCACAGATAACTTGTATGATCATAAAGCCCACAGCAAGGACTACTGCCCACCAGTCCAAGTGTTTTCGGGCAAGTCGCATCATTGAATTTTGGCCTTCTTTCTTCTTTTTACTCTCTGGAAACTGTATAAACTACATATGCGACAATTATACTCGCCTGAAATTCGTTTGCAATAACGGATTATCTCATAGTGAACTACTGGTAAACGCAAAAATATTTGTTACAATATAGACACCGAAGGGAGCAAGAGAACTGTGGCGAGCAACTCTGATTCAATCTATAACGTATTATCCTACATTCACCGACACCAAGACAAAGTGAAGTTCATTCCCCAACCCAATAGTAACGTTGTAACCGTAGGGGTTCCCGACACGGTACCAGTCGCTAACGCTGATATCTATTTCCCCGAAAACCACCTACTGGTTAACCGCATGGGTGATGACTTCCTCGCAAAGAATGGCGATCTATTAGAAGACTTCTTCGCCCGTACCCATAGCTCCAAACTCGATTATCAAGAGGTTTGGATTACCACTGGTTACGTGACGAAGGAACACACTTATCTCGTCGAAATGTCATTCGAATAATTCTGATCCGTCAAAAAAACTCCGGCAGCCGCCGAAGTTTTTTTATTTTAATTAACAACTCAGTTAAATGCTGAGCAGTACACCCCACGCTTAACTGAACAATGCATGTGAGGCCCACAAGCCGCCGCCAATCACGAGTACCGCCACGATGAAGAATCGAAACAGTGCTGCGAAGGCAACGAGAACGATGGCCCCGATAATTACAGTTCCCACAATTCCTAACAACCAGCCTGCCAAGCCGAAAGTTAGGCGTAACAATGGAAACAGTAACAATAAAAGTAGTAATAAGAAAATCACGGTGATCGCTCCAATCCGTCATGACGTTCCATGACTAGAAGATTATTCTACACGAAGCCCCGCCAATTTTCACGAATTCTCACCTGATTTAACCAAAAATTACCCAACCGTGATCTGTTGCCGGCCGTTTTGCTTAGAGTGATATAAGTTGGCATCGACCCGTTTGTAGAAGTCCAACGGGTTACTATCCTTCAAGCTCAACGCGGAGACCCCAATCGAAATGGTCACGTTAATTTCAACGTCGTTATACGCGATCGTCTTGTTCTTAACGGCATCGAAGACGCGTTGCGCGACATCCCTCGTCTGTTCTACCGAATACTCTGGGAAGATAATGTTAAACTCTTCGCCACCGGTTCGGTACAGCACAATCTTCGGGTCGATGTCTTTCAGTGTATTGGTCACGGTTCGCACGACCTGCTTCAAGACTTCATCGCCTGCCAAGTGCCCGTAAGTATCATTCACCCGTTTAAAATGGTCGATATCGAACATAATCATCGACAAATCACGGTCATGCGCGGCACTCTGGTGGAATTCATACCCAATGGCCCGGTCGTACGCCGCAAAGTTTTGAACCTTAGTCAACGTATCCCAGTTGGCCGAACGGAACAGTCGGTCCTTAATCCGTCGGTCCTTGTCCTGAATCTTGAAGTATCCGTACATCAAGACCACCAGCAACAGGTAATTAATCATCTCGTCAAAGTACGTCGACCAAGTTAAGTGCAGGCGTACCTTGACCAAGTACCACAGCGGCGCGGCAAATGCAATCGCAACCGCCGCATAGCGCGTAAACGGCGCACGCCAGAGGTGAGTGCTCTGAATGTACGACACGACGTAGAACAGGCCGAACAGTGCCGTGTAAACCCAAGATAACGGCTGGTTAATGTTGCCGTTCAATAACATGAAGGCAATTCCCGCGAGGAACACGACCCAGTACGGGATTTTGACCTGTAAGAAGTAGGCCACAAAAATTAATAGTAACAGCTGAAAATTCGTAAAAGTCCACGACAAATGGCTATCGCGCACAATTAATTGCAATGCAAATACAGAAGTCACGGCACAAACGACCCCTACGATCGTCTGAACACGTTTAACGTTCACTGGTTTATTCTGCGATTCGGCTTTTGCCGTCGCCCAGTTAAAGATTGACCAGTAAAGTGTGATGACGCCTAAAACGAAAAAGATACTGGTAATCATTGGTGGTACCAGCCAAACTGACCAAGTCATCTGATCAATCTCCTTGTTTTAATAATTTTCCCCAATCGGGACGCAAAACCTGTTTCTCGATTTCGACAAATAAGATTGTCAGTATATTCAATCTATCGTTATAACTATAATCCAATATAGCCAATAATGCCACACCACTATATTACTCTAATTGATTAACTTGTTACACTAAAACCACAAACTGTTTTGGGACAACCCCTATTTTAATTTGGAAAAATAAAGTATGATGGTAACAGACACTCTACGAAAGGAGGATTTTGTAACTATGTACCGTTACTTTTTACAACCCCAATTAGACGTCTTAAACAATTCTCTGATTGGTTACGAAATGTTGATTCGCCAACGTGTCGATGATAAGTGGGTTCTGCCCAAAAATTTTGAATCAATTCCGATTGATATTCAAGCCGACTTAATGACCAAAACGGCTAAAAAGTTAATGCTCAAAATTGGTTCAGTCTCCTTCAACGTCAACCAGAGTCAGTTCATTGATCCGACGATTGCCAAAGCCATCGTCGCCGCTCAAAAACAGATTTACCCAGTCAATTTGGTCCTCGAAGTGACCGAGGAAGTGACTGACGACCACATTACCAACCGACAAATCATCGATCAAGTCCACTACTTCGATCAACGTGGCATTCAGCTCAGCTTGGACGATGTTGGTACGGGCCTTAATACATACAAGCACCTGGAACCAATTCTCTCTTACGCCAGCGAAATAAAATTCGCCATGCAAAACTTTCGGCAAGAAGGCCGTACCGCCGAGATTCCCGAAAACCTGAAGTTCTGGAAAAAGATCGCTGATCAATACAAACTGCGGCTTATTCTAGAAGGCGTCGAAAATCAAGATGAAGCCGATATGGCAGATAGTCTGGAAATCGACCTTTGTCAAGGCTGGTTCTACGGCAAGCCACACCTCTTCAAACTCGACGGCGATAAATTCGATTAATCACGAAAGTCATTCTTAGAATGGCTTTTTTTCTTTGCTCTTTTTAGGGATTAGCATGCTTTACGCTCCCATCAGCTTAGTCGGTCAAAGACGTTGCGCCAGCAATAGTGGCAACGTTTTGCACTGATTAACAACCGATTTGCTATTTTTTCACCGCATCCTTTTAATAACCTACTTAACGCCCCACTTTCGTTCTTTTCTCAACCCCCGCCAACATGATTATCGCTATAGTAAATATCAGAGCAGTAGAAATAGTCACACAAGTAAGAAATTCTGATACCAGCTAGTCGCTTGACTTACTGAGCGCGCTTGCTAGTTGTTGGGATAATAGACGATTGGAGGAGAATTAACTACGATGCGAAAAAGAAAATCACACATCATCGTTTGCATCCTGATCGCTATTGTTGTCTGTCTTATCGGGGGGATTGGTGCTGGTGAAATCACTGCTCACGCCAGAAACATCGAGATCTCCGGTCTGGGTGAAAACGATGCAATTATTACGGATTCTAACGGTAAGGTCATTCCTAATGGGAGCGACTTGGGCAAATGGGATAACTATACGGTCGACTACAAATGGAGTATTCCGGACGGTGTCTCTATTCAAAACGGCGACACCGCCACCGTCACGTTCCCTCACAGTGCCGTTGGACGACGCGATATTACCTTCCCACTCTACGACGATAATGGGCAAAAGATCGGGACGTTTACGATTACAGAGGGTGAAAATACTGGCGTCATCACCTTCAACGATGCCCTCGCTAGTCCGGCAACTAACCGGCGTGGTGAGCTTCAATTCTACGTCAAGGGTAGTGCAGACAAAGAAGACGTTGGCGTAGACTGGGGAATTAATAAAATCGGTTGGGTGGCCGGACGTAATGCAGCCGGCGAGCCCACCCTGTTAACCTGGAATATTGCGTTTAACCCTAATGGCACCAACCTTGGTCAGACGGTCATTACCGATAACCTGGGGCCCGGACAAACCTTTGTCCCCGGTAGCGTTCACGCTCAGACCGGGGAATTCGATAATAATGGAAACTTTACCGCTGATGGCGGAAGTATCACACCGTCAGTTGATGCAGCCGGAAATACCATCATCCTTAGTTTTGACGATGTCACGACCGCCGTTAATGTCACCTACCATACCAAGCCAGATGTTTCCGGAACTGGTGGCACTTGGAAGAACAGCGCGATCTTGAACGGCCAAACTGTCAATTCACGAATCGTCTGGGGCGGTAGCGGTACCGGCAATGGCGACAACAATAACAATAATAACAGTGGAACTGAACAAGCTACTGGAGCTGTGACCCTAACCAAAACTGACAAGGCCACTGCTAAGGCGCTGGCGGGCGCCGTCTACGACTTACAGGATGCAACTGGCAAGGTCATCAAGGCTGACCTCACCACCAATGCCGAAGGGATCATTACCTACAGCGGACTAGCAGCTGGTAAGTATCAATTCGTCGAAACTAAGGCCCCAGCTGGCTATGAGTTGAGCCAGACACCCATTCCATTTGAAATCAAGGCTGACGACACAGCTACCGTCAACATCACAGCCTCGGATGTTAAAGAGGATACGGGGGGCACGTCCCTAGGTCCAACGGAGCCCGAGAATCCTGAAGATGAGAACCCCGAAGAACCTGAGAATCCAGGCGTAACGCCACCAACGGAACCGGAAAAACCAGGAACGAGTAATCCTGAAAATCCAGGGACAACGACGCCACCGAGTCCTGAGGTTCCAATTGTCCCAACGCCGACGCCTTCGGTTAAACCACCGAAGCCGACGAAACCGATCAAGCCAGTCAAGCCCACTAAGCCTGTTAAACCAGTGAAGCCTGTGAAGCCACTGGCAACACCTGGATCGGGCAGTAGCCATCACGCTTCGACCGGTGGCGCTGGTGGTTCCATCACAGGACCGGCCAACACTATGAACCACGCCGCAGGATCTGCCACGGCAAGCAACGCCGGTAACGCTGCGCCAGCCCCAGGGACTACCAAGCCCGCTGCACATGCACACTACGATGCTGGCAACACGCTCCCACAAACCGGTGAGCACAAGTCAGATGGTCTTATCCTGACCCTTGCTGGTTTAGCCCTGCTCATCACGACTGGGGGCCTCTGGTTTCATCAGAAGCGCCACTGATTCTGTCAAGCTAGGCAAGTAATGGTCGGAATACGGTTATTGCATAAACTAAGCCAAAAAGAAACGAGCTATAAACGCTGATAGAACAGCATTCATAGCTCGTTTCTTTTATCAAACATTTCCACTTATCACCCGCACGGGGCTCGAACCCGTAACTCCGCCTTGAGAGGGCGACGTCTTAAACCAGTTTGACCAGCGGGCAATGTCATTAACTAGGCAAGTACTAATGTACGCTATTCTCAGATAATTGTCAATCCTTCTCTGCATAAAATTACATTCAATTGGGAATTCATACAGTTTTACCAACTTTTTCAGAAAAATCGGTTGACACTAATATCCAAACAAGTTACTATTAAATAGTTGTTTCAGCAACAAGCCTTATTGGGTATTCGCCAAATTGGTAAGGCAGCGGACTCTGAATCCGTAATTTACTGGTTCGAGCCCAGTATACCCAATTGAATCATTTCGGTAGTCGCTAATCAGACGTGCAAACGTTGAGTTAGCGGCTTTTTTAGTGCATTAGACTTTATATGGATACTTGTGGATAACCCCCGTTTTTTTCATCAAAGTGTAGCCAAAAACGTAGCCACTTTTTCAGGCAATTCTCTTACCAAACACAGCTCTACATCAACTAAGAATCTAAATAGCTGGCAAGTTCCTGAGTTGGCTCATTTTTTCCTCATTTGCTATCAGCTGTAATCACGAGTTATCAAAAATACTGTGATTACGGCCTTTTTCACTGCTCTAATTTACCACTAATCGTCGTCCATTTTCATTAAGATTCAGGTCAAAAACTACCATTTCAGTAACGTCACACGCGAGGTAACAGGCAGTTTTGTTAACAGTTTTTACACGGTGTAATATCTGTATACAATATAAAAATAATAAACAGATCCCACAACCAACAACACTTGTAGTAAGAAAAATAGGATTTTTAAGATATTGTCAGTTGGGCTCCCCTCACCATATCTACTATCAATAGCTTCTGATTTTAATGCATAACTTGCTACGACACAGACTATTGGCAGTAAAAAAATAGTATATTTAGCATCAGTCAATGAGTCGACGCTACCAATTCCTATATGCACAGGGATCGCACTTTTTAAATGAGAGTATATGAACAACGAAAACATAATCTCAAGCGTGTACACCGCTACGAATACATAAAACGATTTCTTATAAAGAAAGCTAAATCTGCAATTGAACATAATGCTCCCCCGCTAACCCCTAATGAATTTGCGCCTCACAGTATACGCCACCAATCGTAAATTAAAAGCACAATACCGCGTGGTTTTTCGGTTGCTAAGCTTGCTAGCCATAACCGACAACTTGGATTTTGCATTATCTTCTGTGGATAACCATTGAAAGACATTCACATAACCAGACGACTTCCCCACCAGATCTGCAGCAACTAGCAATCTAAATGACTGGCATCTGAATCGTCCTTTTCTTATTCATAGCTGTTGTGTAAATATCTATCGCTGAGCGCCAAATGCTCGCGGTACCAAAAAAAGGCCACCCACGACGGGCAGTCTTCTCTTAATCTCTTAGTCAGTGTAGATCATACCAGCAAAATAGGGCTTGCCATTGACCGTGTAATTTGTCCAACTACCGCGATCTTCCTCACCGAAATTTCTTCCGCCAAGTGTATGACGATTGGTTATCTTAATCTGATACTTATGAGCACCTAGTTTTTTCCCAGGGATTCCCTTAATGTAGTGACGATATTGAACAGTGGTCGTATTGCCCTTAACCGTGGTCTTGGTCATCTTGATTGATGCGGTGGGCTTGAAATTATCCATAGTGTGACCACCATCAATCACCATCTCACCCATGGGGTCATACTTCGTCATAGCCGCCTTACTATAGTATTGAAGATAGTTATCCAAGGTGAGATAGAACGCCGAGCTATTCCCATAGTTAAACTGACTATCCCGCTTGAATCCCTTACCTGCTCGTAAGACCGTTCCCCGAATTGGGGCCTTTAATTTAACGTTCTTAAAGTTGGCCTTGGTCAATGGAATCGTCGGTCTAGTCGTAAATCTGAGCTTACTTAGCCGACTATAGTGCACCGCTCCAGAAGTGAATGAAACTTTAACTGCGCCACGACTAGAAGCTTGTTGTATCGCTGCCACTCGCAGCAGTGCCCCTTTCTTCTTCAACAGTGGTTTATACGTATTACCGTGTTTCTGATAAATGCCCACGTACATTGCTCTTTTAGTGCGCACATACCCCGACTGTCCCAAGTTTAAGTATTTACTCGATGCATTGGCCGTGGTCTCCGTTCCCACAGCACTTCCAACACCAATCGCTGCACTCAACAGCATCAGCGCAGTGACATATCTACATTTCAATTTTATCATGTTATTTCCCCCTACCTATGTATCGAACACCACTAGTGTAACGCTACTGAGCGCAAATAAAAACCATCCCTCAACTGAATGGATGGTCGGTCGTCGCTTTACTCCTCTTTTAGTTCTGTACGCCGATCTGCAATTAATTGTTCCAGCTCCTGTAAATCGTCTAACGTTGCCTTTTTGCGGATAAAACTGCGGGCACTAGAGCGTGCATTCAAGTAGCGGGTACGTTCTTTATGATGATCATTCCACTTTTTATTAGCCTTGGCACGGGCTTCAGTATATTCATTTTTAGCCATTCAAAAGTCTCCTAACATCACGCGATAACTGCTTATCAAATAAGCCCTCTGCTCTCGCCCAACAAAAATTTTATTTAACTCAGCCAGTGCACTACTCCTAGTTTGAGTGGGTGCGCCGGTATCTGTACCATTTGCCAACAAATGCCCCTATAGATCATTCAGACAAACATGCTAAACCTCCAAGTTTATTTTATCATACCTGATCTAACCATTCCTGAAGCGCCCATTTTAAGTCACCTACTCCATTCTATTGACCTTGCCCCCTAGCCCAGCATTGTGAGTAGTAGTCGCTAAGTCACAACTAACCATGACTCCCCGCCTAAATTTATACTAGAGACAACCCACTTGACGAATCGAACGCTCGTTCGTATAATCAATTTTGAGGTGATTAACTATGAGCCACTTAGCTATCAACGGAACGTTGCTGTCCGATCCTAAAGTATTGAAGCTAAATCCCCTACTACTCTATGTCAAACTGCGTACAACGACCGATGAGGAGCTAAACTGTCTGATCCATCAGCACGGCCTAAACTTCTTATACCAAGCTACCAGTGGCTCTCGTGTGGCGATTTATGGCCACTATAATGCCCGCCGGCAGTTTATCATTGAGAAATTCACGGTACTCACTAGCGCCAACGCAGTCGCCTCCTAGCCTATATGGTGGCAGCGTAGTCCTTGTTATAATTATCGTTATATACCATTAATAATTAAATAGACAAACTTCTTGTCTTTCACTGTTGTTTCATTTATGATAAAGCTACCGTTTGAGCCTAATCAGGAGGAACCTTACTCACCATGTTAGCCATACTCGGATACTTTATCACCCATCAGCCTTCAGCCACCCAGCAGAACAGGTCACGCGTATGATGGGAAAACGTCAGACACCACCCCATCATTATTTATTTGCAGAGGTCACTTTTCTTCTCATCTTGTTTTCCACTTTGATTTGGGATTTTTTCAATTATAACTAACAAAGAGGGTCACCACGCTGAATTGCATGGTGACCCCCTCGCTTACTCGTTAACTATCATTAATCATTCTTCAATAACATACATCGCCTAACGCCGACGCCGGTACCACCAGTAGTAGTAACTGCCAGCAATCAGCAAGCCTAGGACTCCCAACGCGGTCATCAACATTCCCACGCGTTGACCTGGCGTACGGTACGTGAGCACAATCTTATGGGTCCCAGCCGTCAAGCGGGCCCCCACAAAGCCAACATTGACCTTCGTAATCGGCTGTTGCTTCCCATCAACGGTTAACTTCCAGCCAGAGTTATACGGAATGGAGGTCGTTAAGACACTGGTCTGAGCGGCATGCGCCGTCCCCGTGACCCGATTCTCTTGCACGTTTAGTCCTTGCAAGCCTTGCTGTTGCAGGTGCGTCATCCGCTTAGCATATTGACTTCCAAATGGAACGGCGATCACCTTTGCCGATTTAAACGACAAGCTCTTCACGCCTTGGAACGTCAACTTAATATTGCGACGCGTCTTGTTCGAGTATCCCAGATTCAACAAAACATGGTGTTTTGGTTGATAATCCGACAAATTGGTTTGGCCTAACTGATTGAAACTCGACACGTTGTTGGACGTTGTCGCCGTCACTGAATAGGCCCCATCACTTTGGTTCCATAAACCTGAACGCAATTGATTAATCCGTTCAATCCCAGAGAATGCCTGATTACCAAACGCCTTCGTGTTCTTGGCAGCTTGGTACTTGTCACGAACGGAAAGGCGGTCGGCCTTAATCCCATCCAACTCTAGATACAGCTCAGTCCCCTTGGCCTGCTTAGGGTCGTTGAGGTGCAGTCTGTACGTAACCGGCATATTCTGGTTATCACTAATCATTTTGTGCAACGACTGCTGATTCGTTTGCTTATTTTGCGCAAGTGCCTGCCGGTTTTGCCCCGTAAGACGCTTCAACCGGGCCTTATCATCCGTAATATGAACCGCACGGTCTTGGTTGGTTTGCATCAAGGAAGACTTCGTGGTGGTAATCTTAGCCGGATCCATTTGATTACCCTGTTTCCGGAAAGTGGCTACTTGTTTCAAATTATCCAATACAGTACTTCTGTCAGCTCTAGTCTGATAACCTAAGTCCCGGCTATGACTCCGATAAGTCGCCGTCTTGACCCCTTTCACCTTCTGGTCTGTCAGGGCGCCGTAAGTCAGCGCTTGTTCTTTGTCACTCCCATTTAATTGGGCAAATTGCTTGGCACTTAACTGTTTCGTTTGCAAGTAAGCTAATGGTAAAGCGTACTTTGACTTCAAAATGACCGTATTATAATTGTTCCCCAAATCATGAACTGGTCGATCCTTGTAGGTCAACACCTTGCCGTTCTTTTTAACCGGCACATATCCATAAGGAAAGGCTTGGGTCTTCAACTGATTACTCCGGGCGAAGATATAGTTGACCCCCAACAAGTTACTCATGGTGGTCCGACTGTCTGCCTGATTAATAGGCTTATTCATCTTAAATTGTGAGTTCGCCAATTCTTCGCTGAATTCCCCGACAGACCCATCCTGAATGGAGAAGTAAGACATAATGTCATGCGCACCGAGGTTCATCCCCATGTTGGTCTTCGCGTCATTACTGTAGTAATAGTACTTGCTGATACTACTACGCTTAAACCCTGGCTGAGCCTTAACGTAGTCTTCAGCACCGTCATAAAAGTTCTTCTGGAACTTCGTCGCGACTCCCCGGTGAAGCAACTGATTGCTTGCCCCACCAGCGTTAGGACTGAAGTAACCATACCCGTTAGCAATGATGTTTACACACAACAATCCCAACAACGTCCAAATCACCCGGTGGCGGGACCACTGATAAAAGTGACCGACCGCAATCGCACCTAACGTCAGCAACAAGATGCCGTAGACGACTAAGTCATGCGTCTGATTGCTGAAAATAAATCCATTTGCTGCCCACACCAAGCCTAAGAGGACCAGGGTTCCCGCGATCATCGCCGAAATATCACTCCGGTCAAGCCGTGGCAACGCGTCAATGAAGTGCATGACTGCTAAACTGAAGGCTAAGCAGCCTAAGAGGAGCCAACGTTGCGATGGCGTCGTACCACCATTCATGATTGCCGCCACTTCTGGCAGCAACGAACCGACACCTAAGATTAACAGTCCAATATCGAACCACAAGTAACGGCGTGCATGGCGGACCACGTACATCAAGCTCAAGAAGGTCAACCCTGCAAGGCCGAGATTAGCCCAGAAACGCATGGGATTCCCCGTCGTAATTAACGCGTTAGGTAATCGTAAATAATAACTGATTGGGTAGATAAAATACCCATTAGCAAAATTCCCGGTAGCCCGCGTTGACGTCAGCACCCCAATCAAGGATGGGATAAAGAGAACGCCGGCCAACAAGAAGCCGAGTAAGCCAGCCCCAACCAGCTTAGTGATCAATGGCCACCCTTTTTGATGAATCGTTTCTCGGATGCTCAGATAGCGTAGCACCGCATAAAATAAGCTACCAATTGCCAGTATGTACGCAAAATAAAAGTTGCTAACCAGCGCTAGGCCCGTAAAAATCGCTAATGGTAACCACGTCTTCCCCGCGTAGATGTGGTCGATCCCGTAAGCCAGCAGTGGAAATAAAATCATGGGCAACAGGAAAAATGGGTGCCGAATGCTGACATACAAGGAATATCCCGTAAACGTATAAGTCAGTGTCCCGAGCATTTGGCTACCTGGTTTAAAATGACGCTGCCGTGCAAAGAGCATAAAGGCTAAGCCACTCACATAGAGTCGCAATAGGATCAATAAGTTATAACCCATTTCGATATGGTGCTTAGGGAAAAACCAGATTAGATAACTAAACGGATCACCTAATACATAATACGAGAAGGTGGTTAATTTATCTGCACCTGGCCCTAGATTCCACGACCACCCTGACAGGCTACCGCCGTGCAACCAAGTGTAGAACTTTTCCAGTACCGGGTAGTGTTGTGCCAAGCCATCCCCTTCCCAGATGAATGACTTGCCGGTCAGGATAAAGATCCCATACACGCCCACGACTAATCCGATAAAAATTAGCGTGTATAACCAATAATTCTTTTTTGAAACCTTCACTAATCTTCTCTCCCCTACAAAAATCATAGTTCTCCGATCAACTATGTTCATAAAAATTCTAATATCATTCAATTACAACTATACGGGCCCATTTCTCACATCACAAGGGGTTCCCACAATCTGTAACCAAATCTTCACCTGATGGTAGCCCGCCGTTGATGCTAATTATCACCTGACGATAACCTATTAATTCAGCCAGCCTGACGTTTCGCCTAAAATTAACTCAGCCGTTAATTCTAGCATACTCAATTAAATCGTTGCAAAATTATTTTTCATATCTACTATTTTGCCCGGCCGTAACCATGAAAAAGCCCCCGGCCCATTAGCGGACCGAGAGCTTCTCACAAATTATTTTAAATTAAAGACGTGCGTTTAATTCTTTACCTAATTTTTCAAACCCAGGCTTACCTAATAAGGCAAACATGTTCGTCTTGTAGGCTTCAACACCAGGCTGGTTGAATGGGTTGATCCCGTTCAAGTAACCTGAAATACCAATGGCAACTTCAAAGAAGTAGATCAGGTAGCCTAACGTGTAAGGCGTCGTATCTGGGATATGCACGCTCATGTTAGGGACACCGCCATCGGTGTGGGCCAAGACAACCCCTTCAAAGGCCTTCTGGTTTACAAAGCCCATGTTCTTGCCTTGTAAGTAACCCAGACCATCTAAGTCGTCCTTTTCAGTAGGAACATCAACATCGGTCCGTGGCTTGTCGATCATCACGACCGTTTCCATCAACGTCCGTTGACCTTCTTGGATGTATTGCCCTAAGGAGTGGAGGTCAGTACTGAAGTTAGCTGAGGATGGGTAAATCCCCTTTTGATCCTTTCCTTCAGACTCACCAGTCAATTGCTTCCACCATTCTGCTAAGTATTGCAAACGTGGTTCGTAGTTTTCCAGCAATTCTGTCGTGTAGCCCTTACGGTACAAGATGTTCCGTAAAGCGGCGTATTGATAAGCTTCGTTCTTGGTTAAGTCAGGATTGGTGTAAGCATCCTGCGCATCCGCAGCCCCTTGCATCAATTCGTCAATGTTAGCACCGGAAGCGGCAATTGGTAATAACCCTACGGCACTCAATACGGAGTAACGGCCACCAACACCATCAGGAATAACGAATGATTCGTAGCCCGCTGCGTTAGCTTCCGTCTTCAAAGCCCCACGCACCTTATCAGTCGTTGCGTAGATCCGTTCCTTGGCACCAGCTTCACCATATTTCTTAATCAGCATATCCTTGAAGATCCGGAAAGCGATTGACGGTTCCGTCGTCGTCCCAGACTTAGAGATCACGTTGACAGAGAAGTCCCGGTCACCAATCAGGTTAATCAGATCATGAACGTAGTCCGCACTGACAGAGTTGCCGGCGAAGAAGACTTGTGGTGCGTTCCGCTTTTCTGCTGGCAAGTAGTTAAAGAACGTGTCGTTCAAGAAGTCAACGGCCATCTTGGCACCCAGGTATGAGCCCCCGATTCCAATCACAACTAATACTTCTGAATCTGACTGGATCTTTTTGGCGGCTGCCTTGATCCGGGCAAATTCTTCCTTGTCATAATCCTTAGGCAACGTTAACCAGTCACGAAAGTCGCTCCCAGCACCGGTACCTTGGCGTAATTCGGCGTCTGCCGCCGTCACCATTGCTTGCATTTCTCCTAATTCGTTGTCATGAACAAATGGTTCAAGTTTCGAAAGATCAAAGGCGATATGTGCCATATTAAGAAAACCTCACTTTTATTGTTATTGACTAGTCCATTATAACGCAAACCACTGGAAAGTAAATGGTCTAGTCCAAACTTTTTTGTAAAGAAAAAGGTCGATAACCGTAGCTATCAACCAAATGTAAACTATTTCATTAAACCTAACGTAACCCCACCAACAACCACTAGTAATGAGCCAATTGTGATGTAGACCATTTCGCGACCAGTCTTCTTTTCACCCAGTAACCAAATGCTACCAAACGTTGAAATCACGATTCCGCATTGGGCCAGTGAATAACTGATAGCTAGACCAATCGATGGAATTGCCATAAACATGAAGAAGTTCCCAATTCCCCAAACAATCCCGGTCATGATGTTCTTGGCCGTGGCCTTGTGCATGACCTTTTGCCGTGAGAACAAGACGAAGATGGTGGCCCCTAAGATCATCCCCAAAGATTGTGGGAAGATGACCGTTTCGGCTTTCAACCCAGAAGCATTCACGATAACCGTGTACAGGACATAGCCAATCGTCGAAATGATAATCGCCGTAGCCCCTTTACCAGCCTGCATCGGTCGGCTAGCACCCGTTGACTGCGCCCGGGAGTCCCGTAATGAAGTCAAGGCGGCCCCAGCAATCAAGACGATCACCGCGATGGTTCCCATCGTCACCATCCGAGTAGTCTTCCATTCGTGGAACAGCAAGACCCCGGCCAACGCCGTACCGACTAACTGAAGTCCAGTTGAGATGGGAACTGTGCGTGAAATACCAATAAACTTCATGGATTGGAATTGTTCAAACTGCCCAACTGACCAGCAGAGACCTGACGCAATACCAACAATCATTGCCATTCCGGAAATTGCAGTGTGAAAATAAAAGACTGAAAATAGGCCAAACAGCACTGCCCCAGCAGTCATCCCCAACGTTTGTTGGTAAGACGTTCCACCTAATTTTCCACTGATTAATCCGATACTTCCCCAGCAAACCGTAGGGATCAAAGCTAGTAAAATTCCCATTTGTAAACCTCAACTCTCGTTTCAATTCTAATTACTTTCGTGTAAGCGTTTTTTATTTAGCAATAGTAAGTCTACTGTTTTCGGTTCTAAATGTAAACTATAAATACTTCAGAAAAACGCCAATCGTTGAATGGTCTAATCCAACGACTGACGTTTTTTCTGATTCTTTCAAAATATTTTCATTTATTCAACAGTTAACTGAACGCCCTTTAAGGCCTCGCTATGACGGTCAGCCTTATTCGTCAGAAAATCATTCGGTGACAGGAACGTATTGGAAACAGTTACATGACCGGTATAATTTTGAATTGCTGCGCTAATTGTCTCACGCAGCCGCTTCATCCCATAGGTAGGCGTGGTCGTCGTCACAACTAATTGTGAGCCTGACTTAGCCAGCTTCAAGGCCTGTTCTAACAGGTCCTGCAGGTCTTGTTCCAACGTGAAGGCCCGCTTCTTTCCCCGAATAAAGGCCGGTGGATTGATAAAGATCGTGTCGAAAGTCAAGTCGTGCTTAACCGCATAGTCCAAGTAATTGGCCACATCCATCGTCCGCATTTCCACGGCGGCCTGATCGAAGTTGTTGGCTGCCAATTGGGCCTGAACAGCTGTTGTTGCCCGGTTAGTGGGATCAACGGTCACTGCTTCGACCGCGCCCCCGAGCATGGCTGCCGTCACCAGCCCGGTCTCAGCACTATACAGATTGAGAATCCGGCGTTGTTGACTCGTCGCCTTGGCCCAAGCCCGAATATCACGGAACTCTAGCGCTAATTGTTGCCGACTCAACGACAAATCAACGGGGTACGTCACCCCATTCTCCAACACCTGCATAGGCTGTGCGTCCAGTTGGCCACTCACAACCTGTAAGTGTTCCTGACCAGGTGTTTCCGCCACAACGGTTTGGCCCTTGCCCACAATGCGTTCGAAGCCGGCGTAGATTAACTTAGCCTGTTGCTTCAGGGCATTGTTCTGCCACCGGAAGACATAGACGCCGTTGAAAACATCAACGACCAAGCCGCCTAAACCATCACCGGTACCATTGAACAACCGGTAAGCTGGGCTCTCTGCAAAAGCAGCCCGTTTGGCAACCGCCGCACGGAACTTGCCAGTGAAGAAGCGTTCATCAATGCTCTCATTTTCACGAAGACTCATGACATAGCCAATGCCCCGATGTTGCTTGGCAAAATAAGCCGTGGCAACAAAGTGACCATGATTTTCTAATTGGACCCAAGCACCATTGTCAAAGTCTTGGGCATTTTCTAAATCTGTTAAAGACACGATAGGATAGCCATCCTCAAACTTACGGACTGACTTCCCAGTAATTTGTACTCGTTTCAAAAGTTTCCTCCTTAATGGTTCTTCTCATTGTATCACGAGAACGTCATAAACACAGCAATTGACCTGCGATCACTCGAAAACATCGGCACATTCCTGCTAGCTTAAACCTTAGCGCGTTCCGAATTGGTCTGGTGCTGGTCGGGGAAAATCACCGTAAACGTGGTCCCCACATCTTGCTTACTGGTGACGCTAATCTTACCGTGATGGAGCTGAACCAGCTGGTGAACGATCGACAAGCCTAATCCCGATTCTCCATACTTGGTGTTCTTACGCGATGGGTCCGCCTTGTAGTACCGTTCCCAAATATTCTGCAACTGTTCATCCGTCATGCCCATCCCCGTATCAGCCACCTTTACCACGGTTTCTTCGTAGCCCCGCTGAGCAGACAACGTAATCGTCCCGTTTTGTGTAAACTGAATGGCATTTTGTGTAATGTTAAACATAATCTGGACAAATCGGTCGTAATCTGCGTAGACCGGAATCTCCTTAGGCGCCTGCAATTCAATTGAATCACCGCTATCATCGGCTTTTTGTTTCAATTGTTCTACTATATTATGGAGGGCATCTACCGCATTGAATTCGTGAAGATTGAGCGAAATCTGATTTGACCGAATCTTTTCATAGTCTAAATTCTCATTAACCAACCGAATGAGCCGACTGGTTTCACTCCGCATCAGATCAATGCTTTCTTCCTTGCTTTCTTCAGGAATCGCATCGTAAGCCATCCCTTCCAGCAAGCCGTTAATTGTCGTCAGTGGTGTGCGCATCTCATGTGAAGCGTTCGCCATAAACTCACGCCGTCGCTGTTCTTGCCGTTGAATCTCCTCTTGCGAATCTTTTAACGAGTGGGCCATGCCGTTGAAATCATTAATCAAGTCATCAATTTCATCCCGGTTCTTACTGGTCATTTCAACGTCATAATTACCTTTAGCCACTTGATTGGTCGCCTTACGCAGCCGGTTGATTCGTGACGTGTAGTAACGCGCCAGAATATAACTGGCGACAATCGCCACCACAATCGACACCAGTAACGCGCGAATCAGGTTACGATTGATCTGGTTCACACTCGTATTGATATCCGAGACGAACGCTCCCATGACCACGACCGCGACTAATTTATGGTTGTAGAAGTAGGGCTTCATGACCTCAGTCATCGCTGGACTAATCCGGCCATTCTTGTTACGAACCCGTCGATCCACCACTTTGTGAATGATTTGGTTATTTTGGAGCTTCTTCCAATCCGCCGTCTTGATCGACTGCTGATACACACTGGCTGGAAAGACTACCTTATTGTCGGCGCTATAAATCGTCGTACTAATCGCCTGGTTCTGCAGCAACTGCTCACTACTTTCCAGTGAATTGGTATCGAAATTAACCGTGTGGGCATCCTGAGAGCTGATGCGCAAGGACTGTTCGATAAGACTGTTGGAGTACTTCTCCAACGTGTTCCAAGTATTACTGTAAACCATGTGCCGCGTCATCTGAGAATACGAGACGCCCATGATAATCAGAATGATCATAATCGCTGCAAAGAACCCCAGCATTTGTTGGTACATTAGTTTCATTGCTGATCTGCTCCACTATCATCAAATTTGTAGCCCACGCCCCAAACAGTCTGAATAATTTGGGGACCAACCTTTTCAATCTTCTGGCGTAATTTTTTAATGTGCGCATCCACGGTCCGCTCATCACCATAGTATTCGTAATCCCAGACGAGTTGTAACAACTGTTCCCGGGAAAATACTTGCCGCGGCTTCTGTGCCAACGTCTTCAATAAATCAAATTCCTTCGGCGTGAGATCGTGAATCTGTTGCCCATTGAGATAGGCTTCCCGCGTCTTCGTGTTTAACTTAAAGTTTTCCGTCACGACATCAAAGGATTCCGTGTCATCCAGCGGCGCCTTCTCTGGCCCTTTAGATACTGGCCCCAATTCGGCGCGCCGGTGAAGCGCCTTAATCCGTGCGATCAGCGTAATCGGGCTGAACGGCTTGGTCACGTAGTCATCCGCGCCCATTTCTAAGCCTAATACCTGATCGCTTTCTGAGTCCCGTGCCGTTAGCATAATAATCGGCACAGTTGGCGACAGCTTACGGATCTCGGCGCTGACTTGCATGCCGTCCATTCCGGGCAAGTTTAAATCCAAAGTCACCATGTCCCAATCATTGGGTGTGGCCTTAAACTTTTCAACGGCTTCATTACCGTCGTAGGCAAAGTCCGCGTCCCACTGCTCTTTCTTAAAGAACATCGACATCATTTGTGAAACTGAATGGTTATCTTCAATCATTAATAACTTCATTGCTACCTCCCAAGGTTAAGGCTACTGTATTCGGAGCCGGCAAAAAGTTTGGATTAACGCTTCCTAAACCTACGCGGTTAATCAGAAGTCTTCATGATGGAACCTTGAAGATTCTGTAACTTTTGTCGGCTAGCCCGTGCCATGTGGTTCCTTACCTATCCATTATACTATACTGATTTCTGGATTTTTTCCTTAAATTAGGTTCTCCTAGTCAAAATTGTTTGCACTCCCCTAGTGGTATGTTAAACTAGATGAGTATTGTTTATGGGGGCGTTCTGGATTCGACTGGTATAGGTTGAAGCTTGACTGCGCGCCGTAGCGGCATCTACGTTAAAAGGTCCAGTTTATTATAACTGCAAAAAATAATAACAATTCTTACGCTTTAGCTGCTTAATAGGCGCTTAACGTAGATCCTCCTAGGTTTGTCTGTGGTCTAGATCTGGGTCCTAAATTTAACAGACTTACGCTAACGACTCCCACCTGAAGTACGGTAGAAGAGAAAAATCAGGTTAGCTGAGCATGTTGGCCCTGACAGGCGGCAAGTTGTTCAGTGAAACTTTAAATAGTCTGCCTATGCGTGTAGACGTTAAGTTGGCAATATGCTAGGACGCGGGTTCGATCCCCGCCGCCTCCATCGATTAACCCGTTAGTTGCGCGACTAACGGGTTTTTTATTTTGGGCAAAAATTCTAACCGTTAAGTTGATCGCACTCCGGCTGCCAGGGGTTCCGCCTGCTGTGGGGACGCTTCAGCCTGGAAGGGCACCAGTCTTCTCGCTCGATTTGAACGTCTTCAAAGTCGCCCGTGCTGTAAGCTGGCTGAAAAAGTCGCCAGCTAACACCACTTTCACGGCTGGCTCCACCCCTGGCCTCCTCCGGCTCTGATTGCGATTTACCCCCCTTAGCCTTTGATTCAATTGGTAGCGCCTATAACAATCGTTATCGTAGCCGTCCAAGAACACCATCTAAGTCGACCGTAAGACGCAGAAATTACTAGAGTTACCTAGTTTTAGAACAAGCATGGTTAGTTTCAATCTCTAGTTGTGCAATCCATCTTCGTGATAATAAAGCCAGGTTGACGCGTAGTCAGCCTGGCTTTGTTATCACGATCTGTAATCACCTATTTAATTGCCTTAACCAATTTAGGGTTAGCCGTAATGTAGCCGCCAGCAACCCGGTAACGCTGTGTCCCCTTGGCACTGAAATCGTATCCTAGCACAGCAACTTTAGTTCCTTTACGGAAGGGCTTTATCCGCTTCTTCAAGTTAACATCTTTGTAACGGTTAATCTTGGTTTTGGCTACAACCTTTTTGACCATTGGGAGTCGCCCGGAATGAACCAATATTTTGTTTGCCGTCACGTAGGTACCATCTTTTAGTTTGAAGCGTGTGGTTAGGTTGTGCTGTTTGATCCCCACAACGGGAAGAACCTGTCCCTGACGGCAATGCTTCACCTTACCAGTTAATGACGCTCGCCGATAGGCATTGATACCCTTCGGTGAGATCACGGTTACCTTGGTTGGCGCCTTCGTGTAATAGGTCGAGCCCACATAGTCAGCCCGCTTGGTAATATAGCCAGTTTCACCATAGGTCTTAGACATCGGGTCGATATCCTTCACGAGGTAACGCGGCGTTCCGTGAGTAGACTTAGCTTCCCCCATCACTTCAAACATTGGCCGCCGCGTCCGCGGTTGCTGGTTATACCAGCGCACTCGTGTTGCCTTAGAAAAGTCTGGCTTTTGATAGAGGCCAATCTTCTTGGTGGCGTAAACAACCGTTGGCTTCACGAACGGCGGCGTTTCAGAATCCGCCTCGCTGCTTGATTCGGATTGTGAATTGTCCGTGGGTGTCGCTGCCGGTCTGATTGGAATCGTGTAAATTTGAGTATAAGTTGTCCCACCATCAAGAGATGGCTTATAAGTCCGTAATTTAATCTGTTTTGCATCAGCCGGCACATTAAGGATGTAGAGATCACCTAAATTTGGTGTTTTATTCTTCTGACCGTCAGGATGCGTAAACGTATAACCTTTGCTTAAAAAGTCAGCCATGCTTGCCCTAAAGACTGAATATGGCAAGGCAAAACCGCCACGACAATAGAATTTTCCGCCAGCTCCAGCTGTTGCATCAATAAAATCAACATTTTTAAGATCTATTTCCTTCTTTGTTGAGTCTTCATCATAACCAGTCTCGAGCCAATATAGCCCCCAATCATACGGCATCGTCTCTGAGTGAAGTGCCTTGTCCACTATTTGATAACCGCTACGACCTTGAAGCGTACTATCATCATTTGTCCCATCACCATCAAGAGTCGCCCCTTGATCAAACAAGCCAGCTTGACCATCATAAGCCTGGATTCCCGCGCTGGTATAGAGATCATCATTTTCAGCATTTTCCGGTAAATATTGATCCTTAAATTCATTAAACTCGCTGAAGGGGACTGTCATGAGACCATTTTTGACTGTTCGTGGTGCCAACGTAATCCCTTCTGTAATCGGCGAGCCATCCGGATTCTCTAATACGTCTGCATTTAGACTGTAAATTTTATTTTTAGTCGTGGCCGAAAGCTTAAAATTTGTCCAAGAAGAGAAATCCGTAATGGGATTCCGGTTAAGCAACAGGTACTTAATAGTTGCCGCTGAATTGGCTGACGAAATCGTCGTTAATAGTGTACCCAAATCTTTAGTGGTAACCCCATCATTAGAAAAACCCAACGCTGCCAGTTCGGTACCAGACGTCCGATTGGCCAAAAACGTGCGTGTAATCGCTGTCATTTCAGCAGAAGTGAAATCTTCTTGATTATTAACGACTAGTCCATTGAACAGACCAGCTACCTTCTCCAGCGCCTCATACGACTCCATATTATCCGTAATCTTGACAATCAATTTTTTAGCCGCAATGTCCCCTAGCGTACTGGACCCGCTAAATGATAGGTTTCTATCCGAGGCAGCCTTTAAAATAGCCGCCTTCACAGTTCCGGAGTCCCCACCATCAGGTAATGCCTCGTTCAGAGTCGTGGTTGCCGGCACCGTGGTAACTTGCGCCGGCTCAGCGGCTGTATCGGCTTGCGCCACACTCATGCCACCTACGCCAAGTACCGCTAGACTGACAGCCAGCATGACTGTCATCTTCCAATTCGTTCGACACACCATCATCTTTCCTCCTCACATCATCAACTTAACTTGATCGAAAAAAGCGACGTCGCTCATACTAAAAATAATTTCATTATAAAGTAAGTATCGTACCAAAACATTAATTCATTGGCACAAGTATATCACAGTTTACCCTATTGTTGATTATTTAACATACCGGTCCACAGCACCCATATTACCCTGTCAGCAACTATGCCCATAAACTGTTCTAGTCAGCTGACATTTTCTGTCATCTGACCGATGTTTATTTGTCATTTAAGTGATACGCCCCCGCAATTTTCCTTCGTTATACTAGCTTTTGTGGTCAGCTAATTGGCGACCAAATACTTAGAAGATTGCGAGTGACACTTATCAAGTCTACAACAACTAAAGTTTTATTAACCACCCTCGGTGCGGCGGCTTTACTGTTTACCGGCACCACCACAGCTTCCGCCCACATGAACACGACGACGGGATCGACTGCCGCACAAACAACTCAGGCGACAACTCAACCAGCGACGACCACGACAACCGCCGCTCAGAACACGAGCTATCACCACACCGCGGCAAACACAACCGCAACGGCCACGACAAATACGGCCACGACGAACTCGACCGCTACGAGCACGAGCACTGCCAACACCGGTGGCGCCGTTGCTAAAGCTCTAGCCGTCGCCAATAGCGGCGTTCCTTACGTCTACGGTGGTAGTTCTATGAGTGGTTTTGATTGCTCCGGCTTGGTTCAGTACGCCTTCGGTTTAAGCGCACGGACCACTTACCAACAAGCCACCCTCGGCACTCACCACTACGACGTTGCCAATGCGCCAGCTGGTGCCATCCTCTTCTGGGGTTCTGACAGTGCCCCTTACCATGACGGGATTTCCTTAGGCAATGGGAAATACGTTGCGGCTCAAAATGAATCCGATGGGATCGGCGTCTTTAGCCAAACTTACTGGCCTGCCAGCTTCTACATCGTCGTCAACTAAAAAATCTTAAACCAAAAACTAGCGTTATCAGCCATCACTAATGATGAGCCCGATAACGCTAGTTTTTTTGAGATCAATCGCCGTTATCTGCCGCCGATTGATTGTCATGCTTGACCGAAAGCTTGCAGTAACCGGGCTGTATAGCGCGTTGCCTGCGTGAAATCTTTCACTCGGACATTTTCATTCGGCACATGGGCCCCAGAACCAGCCCAAGTCGAGCCGATCGAAACGATTGGGGCGCCCACTGCCTCAGCAAACGGCGCTTCCGGACCACTACCACCGGCATTCGGCACTAATTTCACGGCATTCCCATAGACCTCATGGGCCGTCGCAACCGCCGTCTGAACGAACTCATCCGTTAAATCTGAACGAAAGGCCGGTTCGCCTTGATTGTAAGAAACGTGGAGATCACTGAAACCATTTTTATCCAGTTGAGCTTGAACTAACTCCGAAATGTGTTTGGGATCTTGCCCTGGCACTAAGCGGCAGTCTAACTGAGCCCGCGCCTGCTTGGGGAGCACCGTCTTCAAACCGTCGCCCTCGTACCCGCCGGAAATGCCATTGATCGTAATCGTTGAGCGATTAATCAGGGCTTCAGCTGGCTTGTCTGAAATTAGGGGTAGCTTTAACCCAAAGTTCTGACGGGTGGCTGCCTCATTAAACGGCAATTGGTCGATCGCCGCCTGTTCGGTCGGTGTCAATGGACTGACACCCTCATAAAAGCCGTCGACCAAAATTTCACCCTTTGCCCCCCGCAATGTGGCTAGGCCTTGAACTAACCGCCATACGGCATTGTCCACAAAGGTTGCGAGCGACGAGTGTAGGTCACTTTCAGCGGACTTGGTAGTCACATTGAAGCTCACAATTCCCTTGACCCCACAGGTGATCTGAAAATTCTCATCGGCATCTTTGCCGCCGGTCTCCCAAACAACTGCATCCGCAGCAAGATCCGCGGCATGTTGTTTAGTCATCGGGGCAATGTGCGGACTGCCCACCTCTTCTTCACCCTCGAGAATAAACTTTAAGTTGCAAGGCAAGCCCCCTGCCGCTTGTAAGGCCTTGACTGCGGACAACCGGACGATTAATTCACCTTTATCGTCAGAAACGCCCCGCGCCACGTACTGCCCGTTCTTTTCGGTCAACGTAAAGGGATCGCTGTCCCATTCGTCGAGTGGTTCTGCCGGCTGAACGTCGTAATGATTATAGAACAGCAAGGTCTTATCGGCATTGCCATTAGGCCCCGCCGGTAGTGTCGCAAAGACAAAGGGATTGCTGCCCGGAATGTCCCGCCAGACCGTGGCCACCGCACCTAAATCTTGAAAGGCTTGTTCAATCACACTAACCGTTTCCTCGATACCGAGGTGTTTGGCAGCGACCGTTTCAATACTTAAATATTTCGCTAACCGTGGTCGATTGGCTTGTAGCGCCTGATCAATAGCGGTTTGCAATGTGTCGGTAGTTTTTTCTGGCATAGACATTCGCTCCTTAAAATTACACGTAACCCCCTCGTGGGAATTCGTGATTGCCCTCAACATTAATCTTTGATGAGAGAAAAGTCAAGAATGTTCTCATTATTTTATCATTTAATTACTGAGCGCTGCTTAAAGAATCCCGCCGAACTCGCATAGATCCAGTTGGCTTTGTCCAGCGGACGGAAGGCTTCACTGTTACCCGTGACGATCACGCCGGCAAATTTGGCTTGACTAGCAATAGGATAGCGTTTCGCGTACTGCCCACCGTATTTGTAAGGTCTAAAATCATCAAAAGCGATATCTGGTGCATGGGTGGCTGCATACTTCAACCCCTGATAAAAGCTACGATAATCATTCTGCGTCAACCCTTCTGACGGACGGTGCGAAAGGCCTATATCCTTGATACTCAATCCCAATAAGTTGTTATCCATCGAAGTTGGATCTGCATCATCACTTACGCCAATCCAATACCACTGCGCATGCAGGCCTGCTGGTAGCTTTGCCTGTACTTGCCGATACGTTAACGGTTGTTTAAAGGTTAGTGCAACTTCAGCTACGGCACCTTTCGACTGCCCAATCTTAGCAAGATCATGAGTTGCCTTTAAATTGGGTCTCGAAGCCTGTTGATTGAAAAACATTGGAATTTTTTGTTCCGTCTCACGATCATATAGACTCGACTTATTCTGGTCAGTCGCATTGCTAAGGGTGCTACTGCTCCCCGTCAACCACGAATAATCGCGAACGACCGAAGACCAGGGCACCCGATACCCCTCAACCTCCTTGTACCTGTGGCTAATCACTTGGCCACCAAATGCCGAGGTATTTCCTAAATGTTGATCACTCACCGCTATGTTGGGTGACATCAAATGATCACTTGTTTCCATTTCTCGTATCATTTCATTTGACACCTTAGCAGCTCGCAACTGCGTCAACTTATAGGTCACTGGAATTGCCACCATCACCACAATCATAGCAATCATTCCTGTGAGTACCCACCGGCGAAATTTTACCCGCCGTGCGAGTCGTCGAAATTCTTTACCCTCATTCATTTTTATTCCTCCGCATTTTCTTTTCTAACTTCCGATGAATCCGAAACAATCGCATTTTAACGGTAGCGGGTTTAACCCCTAATCTGACCGCTATTTCCCGAATTGGTAAATCCCGATCGTAACGTAAACGTAACAGGTTAAGCTCTTGCGATGATACCCCCGCTACCTGATCAATCAGCGACCATTCAGGTTCCGCCGTGGTCCCTTCTTCGACTGGCCGTAAATAAGCCTCAACCAGTTCTTGATACCGACGCGTTCGCCGGTAATGATCTAGATAAGTCGTCCACGCCACACGATAAACATAGGGGCGCAGCTCAGTCAGCGGTAACACCAGCTCCATTTCCAACAATTTAATAAAAACATCTTGGCAAATATCTTCAGCGGTTTCCGGTCGCGCCCCTCGACTAACCAAATAGTGCCTTAGATCAACGGTTAATTGTGCCAAGTGGTCCTCGTACTCTTTTAATTGCATGCGTCCCTCCTCCCCACACTTAATCAACGTATGACAACACCAAAAGGTAACATTTTTTCTAATCCAATTAATAGCTGCATTATACACAAAATAATGACACTTTTCTCCCCCGTAATATAATCCCACACAAAAAGCCGCAACTCCGGAGACGATTCTCCAGAGTTACGGCCCAAAATTTTCTATTTTCTCATTTGTTCGACATTAGTCATTGCCAACGGCTTAACCCACTGATCGAACTGTTCCGCCGTGACCTTTCCCGATTTTACGGCAGCTTCCCGTAGCGTCAAATCTTCACGCTCTGCTAACTGCGCAATCTCGGCACTGGCATGGTAGCCAATGTAAGGTGACAAGGCGGTCACAGTCATCAATGAATGGTCAACAAGCTCTGCCATATGCTCGGCGTTCACCGTCAAGCCATGTACCAATTTGTCCGCAAAGCCCGTCACGGTCCCCGTCAACAGATCTACCGACTCCAAGAAAGTTTCAATAATGACCGGTTTGTAGACGTTCATTTCAAAGTTGCCTTGCGAAGCGGCGATCGTCAGGGTCACGTCATTTCCCATCACGCGCGTCGCCGCCATAGTCAGTGCCTCCGCCTGCGTGGGATTAACCTTGCCCGGCATGATTGATGAGCCTGGTTCGTTGGCAGGAATGTTAAGTTCGTTATAGCCTGCCCGCGGGCCGCTAGCGAGAAAACGCACGTCATTGGCAATCTTCAACAAGTCACTCGCCAAAGTTTTCAAGCCGCCGTGGACCACGTTCAACCCCGAATGTGCCGCCAAGCCAAAGAATTTATTGGTCTTAGCCGTAAACGGTTGATCGTAAGCCTTACTCAGCTGCTCGGCCACCAGCGACGCAAAGCCGGGCGCTGCATTTAGCCCCGTCCCCACAGCCGTACCACCAATTGGCAATTCCAAGAGGGAGTCGTCTAAAGATTTTAAGTAATCCCAGTCATGCTCCAACATGCTGACCCAACCACTGACCTCTTGACCAAACGTTAACGGCGTGGCATCTTGCAAGTGGGTCCGCCCAATCTTAACGACATTCTGGTAGGCCGCCTGTTTTACCGCTAGCTCATCAATGAGGTGTTGTACGGCGCCTTCTAACTGACGAACCGCGACTCTAGCCGTGACGGCCATTGCCGTAGGAAACACGTCATTAGAACTCTGACCATGGTTGACATCGTCATTGGGTAAGACGCCGCTCGTCGGATCGTAAGTTGCCGTTTGGTGGGCAATGACCTCGTTAACATTCATGTTGGTCTGAGTTCCCGATCCTGTCTGGTAAACATGCAGGGGAAAGTCCGGCCGCAGTTGCTCATCTGACAGTGCCAGCAAGTCCGTGGCTGCACGAATAATCAGCTGCGCCTTCTCTTCGCGCAACTCCCCCAGATCACGATTAGCAGTAGCGGCGGCCCGTTTAATCTGTAGCAACGCTCGAATCATGGGCAGTGGCATCAGCGGTCCCGTCGTAAAGTTATGCCGACTGCGTTCCGTTTGCGCCCCCCATAAAGCAGTTGCCGGTACCCGTACCGTCCCCAATGTATCTGCTTCTTCACGATATTCCATGTCAACCTTCCTCTCACTTTTTTCAACTATCCCCAGCATACCCAACTTCACAATCTCCCGTCAATCATTCTCACCCCATTCCACCAAAAAAGCCGTTCCAAATTACGGAACGGCTGCTTGGCTTCTAATTCTGGCTGGGTAACTAAAGATTGAAAAAATAAAAATTGTCGTCCGAGCTTGAATGACAAGGATAGTAGACTAAGGAATCCTCTAAACCGCCACCTACGGCTGTCAGAGATTCCAGTTAAAGGTAGTCCTTGAACTCTAAATTAACCTGAACAGCTAAGTTAACTCGATAATGAATCGACACCGTTTACGTAGCCGTGAGCGAGTCAAATTTGAGCTCAGCCGTGGGATTTGCCAAGTGGTTTCCTTGGTAAATGGCGACTTTGAGACGTGTTTTTTCGGCTCAAAGCGAGGCTGGAGACCGTTCTATGGCTCCAGCCGTCCTGCCCCACAGCGTTCCAGCTCAAATTTGACGAGCGGCAAGGCGACAGCCCCACACTATCTGTTTCTCACACTAAGCTACGTGCTGTATAGGATAAAACACTCTTTCAACCCTTAGCTGGTGTTCTGCCGATTAGCCTTCGGCAGGTTCTTCCACTTTAACATTGGTTTGCTGACTTAATTGCTGTTCTGCTTGACGGCGCGCCGCCACCGCATCATCAAAGTCACTAAAAGTTTGATTCAAAACGTAGCGTCCATGGTAAAATAAACGTGCCGCCCACTTACCAGAACGTTTATCAAAACTGACGCCGATCACCCCTGAAATATTTCTGGAGCTAATCTTGGTCAGTGCGGCAACGTTGGACCCATTCACTAATGGGAGGTTGGTAGCATTCCCAATTTGCTTGCGGGTACGGGGATCCTTGGTGAGGCGAGCCTTACTAATATCGCGCCGATAGCACCCGCAACTTACCGTAATACCATGGCGTAACCGGTAACTATCCACTGTCACCAGGTTGCCACAGCTACATTTACACAGCCACGTTGCGTTACCATTCTTGGCTGTGCCATCTCGGCGAATAACCGTCAGTCTGCCGAATTGTTGACCACTTAAGTCTAGGAGTCTCATAAATAATTCCTCCATTCAAATTTATCATAAAGGTCGATGTGAAGCGGCTCATGTCTCCCCAAACGTCTGAGCTCCCCTGGCAAATATTACTTAATTATTATTCTACACGCCAAACTAAAAATTAGCTTAAAGTCTCAATAACTTTATGGTTAATCGATGACCCCTGGACACCATTAATTTTATCATACTACGAGAGAGAAGGAATCATTCATGCAACTCATTTTAACAATATTAATATATGTCGTGGCAATCGAGCATTTGGGCATCATGAGTCTGGAAATGTGGGGAAATTCTGCTACCCAAGCCAAAGCCTTCGGGATGTCCCTTGACTTTGTCCGACGGCCCGAGGCCCAAGTTGCCCTCGCAAATCAAGGCATTTACAATGGGATGCTGGGTCTTAGTCTGATCATTTTCCAATGGCTACTGGCCGGTCACGCGCAGCTTGTCGCAACGGCCGTACTGCTCTTATTCATCGTCATCGTCGCAATTTATGGCAGCTGTACCGCAAAAAAGGAAATTTTATGGCTACAAGGGATGCCGGCGCTCGTGACGTTACTCGTTTTACTAACCTTAATAGTTTAAGCGAATCTTTAAAAATGTGGTTTACAGAAGTGAAGCGACAGGTTATAATGGGTTTACATATTCAGGTGAGAGCCTGCCACGGATCTTCAATCGTTGGAGGAGTTAATTAGACATTTAGCCATTATTAACACCATTGAAGCCGTACACATACTTCTATTCTGCTGGTTGCGTCCAATCGTAACTAGCTTTTTTGTGTCTTCAGGTTCGATAAAGTCAGACGTGCGCCCAAGGACTAGTAACCTCCGAGGGCGCACGTCTCGTTTATTTTAGATATGACTGGCAATCACCCACAATACAAGCATGTGATAAATCACCACGCCCATCGTTCCGACAAACAACCAACCGCCTGCATAATAGACATAATACATTACTGGATGCTTCATCATGCTGCCCCCTATCTACTTGCGCATAGCGTACCATAGGACATCATTTAACCCGTAACGTTTACCCCAATCGGGAATCAATATCCCCGGTAGACTAACCAACCGGTGTTACTTCTCGCCGATTGGCGGCCGCCACAATTGCCTCCTGTTGGGCAATTGCTGCCGTAAACTGCTGCATGGTTTCGCGCTCAATAATTTGCGCACCATGCTTTTGCGCCCGCCACGTCATCATCTGAAACTTCTTACGTTCATTCAACAGCTCTTCTGTTAACATATGGCTTCCCCCAAACATAGCGCCAGTGTTCTACTGCCTGTTGACTCCATTATAGCATCTTTGTGCAAGCGGTCTAGTCTTTATTGAAATTTATTACAAAACTTTTACACAGGCAATATTCAGTAATTTACCATACTAATTGCGGGTTTTAACGAATAGTGAGGGCCCACACCAGTTAAGTAATACTGATATTTTCACAAATTGGTATAGGTACTTTGTGCAAGCGGTTGTTCGCTTGTCAGGTCTTATCTTATCGCAATGATTTAATATATCAACGGTCAGTGGTTTACCCCAAAAAGAAAGCCTTTCCAATTTGTTGCCTTACCATTGTTTTTTCCCGTAAAACAGCGTAATCTTAAGTTGTTGAAGCTTATGAAAGAAGGTGTCTATCCGTGGCAATTAACCGCGAAAAGTTCCCACCACTTTACCGAACCGTTGCCGTTAACGACGGCGGTTTAGAAAGTCATTCCTTTATTCCTGATGGCTTGGATGTTTTGACCAGCCATCCCCTCAACGATGCTCCGGGAGCCAATCCCGAGCAATTTATCGGCCTGGCACTCAGTACGTGTCTCAACGCCACCTTAGAAGCTATTGAAGTCCGCCGCGACCTGCCACACACCTCGCAAGTCCATACAATTGTCGAGATGGCCCGCGATACCCGGGGATTTCAGTTCTACCTAACCGCGGAAGTTAAAATTCCAGGCGTTGATCGGGAGTCCGCCGCGGCGATGGTTGACCTCGCTGAACGGCGTTGCCCCGTTGCCAAATTAATAGGAAATAGCGATAACGTGGTCGTCAAACTAGTCACCGAGTTTTCGCCTACAACGCCAGTCGAGCGTTAAACCAAAAAGGGCCACACTCCCGGACGCAAGGTTCAGGTTGTGTGGTCCTTCTTATATTAGCGACGGGTCAACCGTCCCTTTAGTCGATGCCACCAAGACTTACGTTCGGTGCGCTCTCCGTAAACGTAAGAACGGGTGGATCGTGGCGACCGCTTGTCATCGTGGTCATCATCCATGAAGACAATCTTGCGCCAGCGCTTGGCCTCTTCGTCACTCATGCGCTTTTTGCTCATTGACTTCAATCTCCTTTTATCCCCACTCCACGTGAGAGGGGCTCTCAGTAGCCATTCACTACTTTTTCATGCGGGTAACCTGACTAAAGTCTTGAATGAATTCCAAGATATCTCGGGCCCGATCGTTACCGTAAACGTCCACCCAACCCTGGAACCGTTGGTTGATCCGTTGGCGAATTACCCGCTCAGCGCGTTTGCCAGCATCGGTCGCAAGCAAATACAGCCGACGACGATCGTTTTCATCCGGTTGTTGCCGCAAATAGCCTTGTTTCAGCAACACCTTGATTTGCCGTGAAATGGCACTACGCGTGACCTGCCGTTTACTCGCAATATCCATCAACGTCACGTCATGATTACGCGTCACGTCGCGCAAGATCAAGTACTGTTCAAAAGACAGATGGAACTCTTTTGCCGGTTCTGAAACAAACTCATCCAAATACTTGAGTGAACTCATGTAGACGTCAATAAAAGCGTCCAGTAAAGACTGCTCTTGCTCAGCCATGATTACCCACCTACATTTCTCAAAATACGATTTTTATCTTAGCATTTACGCCCAACAAATACCAGTTTTTTTCATCCAAATTAGCAGGTGGTCTGGACCAACCTATGCTAAAATAAAGAGGTAGCATTGGGGGGGAAGAAAGATGCAACAAACATTGAAAATTGGAACCGTTTTAAGCTTATTATTGTTACTCACTGGGTGTGGCGCACGGACTCATCAAGCCACGCGTCACCAGCGGACCAGTCAATCGGCTAAAAGTCTCAGCTCTAGCAGCCATTCTAGTAGCCGTACGCTGGCCAAAACGGCAACGTTTGCTAACTCACAATTTACGATTGACCACGTCAGCTACAAGCTAACCGGCACCAAGCTCACGGCTAGTGCCACGGCCAATCGAAATTTATTCGTTATCTATTATACCGTAACTAACCAACAAAGTAAGGCCATCGTGCCTAGCGACCTGTGGGAAAGTTCGGTGAGTGCCAAACAAGATAATAAATCCTTGGGGACGGGTAATCTTGCGTTTACAACTGATCAAACTAAGGATAATGATTTACTCAATAACACCGTCATGCCGGTCAAAGCTGGTAAAACGGTCACAGGGTTGGCCACTTTTGAGCCTAAGAACCTTGACCCCATTACCGTGACTTTTAAAGATACCCACGGTCAGCTTATTCATACCAGTCATTACAACCTGCAATGAGCGGGTACCGGTAGATTGGCTTGCCGAAAAGCCAACTCAACCATCATTTTATAATCAGAAAGGACCCTTTTATGACGCGCTTAATCGATCGTATTCACCAAGTTGAGCTTGGTAATTTAGCTCAGTTCATCGCCATGTGCGACGAGCTCAAACTTCCCTATTTTATGATGGGCGGTTCATTACTAGGGACGATCCGTCATCAAGGCTTCATCCCTTGGGACGATGACGTCGATGTGGGCCTACTCCGTGCCGACTACGAGCGACTGCTAGCAGCTGCTCCCGCGTACCTGGCCGACACCCACTACTTCTTACAGACGCCCGCAAGCGATGACAACTACGCGTTGAGTTACGCCAAGCTCCTTGATCGCAATACGTATATTGAAGAGAAAAATAACGTCAACGCCGCCCGTAAAGGGATTTTCATCGATATTTTTCCGTTAGATCGCATCCCGCTAGATACCACCTTGCAGCGTGAGCAGATGACTAAATTTCAACTGCTTAACACGCGGATTCTTTTCCAACTGCGGTATCACCTCGTCGACAATCCCCTGCGAAAGTTGCAGAGTCCCTTGTCGCCAGAACAACTCGCTGATGTTCAGGCGCTGAAGGCTGAGCGGCAGGCACTGATGACGACTTATCAGGCGGATACCAGTCTACTGCAGGTCAAAAATTTGGCCTCTCAGTATAGTTACAACAAAGAAGTCTTTACCGTTGCGGAAGTATCCGACCTAACCCCCATGCCATTTGAGCATCTGACCGTCCAAGTCCCTAAGATGTACAGTAGCATTTTAACTAAAATGTATGGCGACTACATGGCCTTACCGCCTGAGAATCAACGCACTGAGAAACATCTAGAAAAGGTGATCATGGATAATCAAGTCTTCACTGATTGACCTTAATCCGTGCTCACCAACTATCAGCCTCCAACTTGACGGCAACTACCGTTAATCGTTCCAAATGTCCGAGTTTCCTGTAGCAATTAGTTTTTAACTAACGGTTGAAAGAAAAACCATTCTATGCGCGGCGTTTCGCGCTCTGGTAATTAAAGAGTAAGCAACATGGATCAGACTGCCGCCTTACCGTTCGTCAAGCTTTGAGCTGGAACGCTGTGAGGAGGACGGCTCGAGCCATAGAGCGGTCTCGAACCTCGCTTTGAGCCGAAAAAACACGTCTCAAAGGCGCCATTTACCAAGAAAATCACTTGGTAAATCCCACTGCTGAGCTCAAATTTGACTCACTCACGGCTACACTGAGGTCGCCAATTATCTTTGGTTGAATACGAACACATCGTTTTTCAACCAATTTGCTGGGCAAAGACTAGCTTAACCGGAGGAGGGCAGAGATGGAGCCAGCTGTGTCGACGGTGTTAGCCGATTCTCGGCTTACAGCGTGGGACGCGTTTGGAAACTGACGGTTCTGGTCAGGTTTCAAACCGAGCTGGAGGACCGCCTCTCAGGCCGTAAGCGGTCCCCACAGCAGGCGGAATCTCTGCCAGCCGCAGGTGAATGGCTTAGGCTACTTTTCAGTCGGTTATCCTGACTACTCAAACTTTGACAATGAATTTTGTTCTTTTAAACCCTTAGATTCCAATAGAAAGTAGATGACGTTTATGGCTGATAATTATTTTGGCGCAATGCTCGTGAATGTTTCCAGTATGGAACTGTCAATTGTGAACCTCAAAACCGGCGCTCAAGCCGAACGGGTCAAATCCACCGTCGCCATCGGGGAAAATATTTACAACCATGAGGAAATTAATTTTGAAACCGTCGCCGAAGCTGCCGAAGCTTTGCGAGGATTTCTACAAATCATCAAAGATTACGGCGTGACCCAGTACCAACTCTGGGGGTCACAAGCCCTCTCCACGGCGCCCAACGCCGAATTCATTCGCGATCAACTCTTTGTGCGCACGGGACTGAGTATCAAGTGGCTTTCGCTGGGCGAAGAATCCTTCGTTCGTAACGAGGCGATCGCGTTGAAATTCGACGGCTATCACCACTTGGTAAAAAAGCACGCGGCAATTATTGGGCTCAATTCAGGGAGTGCAACTCTCTCCTTCTTTGCCCACGATAATCTCGTTGCATCCCACAATATGAAATTAGGCCCGGTTCGGATCAAGGAAGTCCTCCAAAGTCTGCGGGCCACGGCACCTAATCCGGTTGACGTTTTGGACGATTACATTAACAGTAAAGTCGACGATTTCTATCGCTTCTTACCTGAACAACTCCAGACCGCAAACAATCACGTCATTTTGATCGGTGCTGCACCACTAAATAACTACTTTATTCCTAAGGATGAGATTAGCTATACCTTACCACTCAAGCAATTCAATGACTTTAGTCGTGAAGTCATCGGCGCCTCCGATCAGTATTTAATGGAACGACTGCACCTAACGGAAGAAAACGTCGAACTCGTTTTGCCCGAAGTCCTTCTGATTCAAAAACTATTGACCGTTGTCCACGCCGACAAACTTCACCTAGTCAATCTCAACGTTCTGGACGGTCTCACCACTAACCAGGAGATTGCCGCGGGAAATCATAAGTATCATTTTGAAAATCAGATTCTCGCTTCAGCCAACGACCTCGCCCAACGTTACCGGGTCGAACCCCACCACATGGAATTGGTCCGGCACTTTGCCCTACACCTCTTTGACCAGTTGAAGTCCCTGCATCGGCTATCGGCTCGTGATCGGCTGCTTCTCCAGATTGCGGCCATCGTACACGACATTGGCGGCTTCATTGATACGCATGAACACTATTTACACTCCGACTATGTCCTCAAACAATCCGAAATGTTGGGGCTCTCCGCGGAAGAAACCCAGATCATTGCGGCCGTTTCCCGGTACCATAGCACTCGTACGCCGGCTGAGGATATCACGCACTTCCGCCAACTCACGACTGAAAAGCGGTTGACCGTGGCTAAATTAGCCGCCATCTTACGCCTGGCCGATGCCTTAGACGATGCTCACCAACAAACTATTCAACGAATTTCCGTTTCCGTTCGGACCAATAAGGTGATCATCACCGCGTTCAGCGATGACGACCTGTCGCTCATTCGCTGGGCATTCAATTACAAGGCTCAATTCTTTACCGATGTCTTCGGGCTACAACCCGTGTTTAAACAAAGGAGGCTTCACAAATGACCATTGATTATAAAGATCCTAAGTATTACACCAACCGAGAACTCAGCTGGCTAGACTTTAACGACCGCGTCCTAGAAGAGGCCCGCGATAAGGCCAATCCTTTGCTCGAACGCGTGCGGTTTCTCGGCATCACCCAAAGTAACGTTGACGAATTCTTCATGGTACGGGTAGCCTCGCTGTCCAAATTAGCCGCTGTCAACTACCCTAATCCTGATGCGTCGGGGATGACGGCGGAAGATCAACTGCTCGCCGTGAACGCTAAGGCCCACGATCAAGTGATCAAGCAATATTCCACACTAAATCGGATGCTGTTGCCGTTGTTGGCTAATTTAGATGTCCACTTGAAGTTGGTCAACGAGCTGTCCTCTCAACAATTCCGGTTCATTCAAAAGTACTTTAACGATGAAATTTCGCCGGCACTGACGCCAATGGCCGTCGACAGTTCTCGTCCGTTTCCCTTTATTGGCAACAACACGTTAAACATCGCGCTGCGCCTCTTCAAGGACGGCAATAAAAAAGACAAGCGTTTCGCCACCGTTCAGGTGCCTGACATTTTTCCTCGCACCGTGCGACTCCCCGGCGCGGACAATGACTTCATCCTGCTAGAAGATATCATTAAGGCCTTCATCGGCAACCTGTTTATCGGCTACGAAGTCAAAGAGGCCGCCAATTATCGGGTTATTCGTGACATGGACCTCGACGTTGCCGAAGAGGACACTTCCGACTTATTGAAGGAAGTTGAACAACAGCTCAAACGGCGTGAACACGGTGGCGCCGTGCGAATGGAGGTCGAAGCCGGCATTTCCGACTCACTTGAAAAGCGCCTGGCAACGGCAATTAAGATCGCCGATTACGCGGTCTACAGCATTGGCGGGCCCATTGACCTCACGTTCCTGAGCAAGTGGACCAAACAGATCAGCAATCACGGCGACCAGAAGTATCCCGCCTTTACCCCTGCCCCAACGCCGGGTGTAACGGCTGATGACGATATCTTCAAGACCATCCGCCATCACGATGTTCTGGTCCATCACCCCTTCGATTCCTTCTCCGCCGTCACCGAATTCATTCGCCAAGCGGCTTACGACGATGAAGTGCTGGCGATCAAGATGACCCTCTACCGGGTTTCAGCCAACTCTCCCATCATTAAGTACTTGGGATCGGCCGCTCAAAATGGCAAGCAGGTCACGGTTCTAGTGGAAGTTAAGGCGCGTTTCGATGAAGAAAATAACGTACACTGGGCCCAACAACTGGAAAAAATGGGCTGTCACGTTATCTACGGATTGATTGGACTGAAGACCCACTGTAAGCTGGCCCTGGTTGTCCGGCGGGAACCCGATGGTATTCGGCGCTACATGCACATGGGAACCGGGAACTATAACGACGTGACCGCTCACTTCTACACCGACCTGGGGCTAATGACGACCAACACGGACATGGGGATTGACGCCTCAAACATTTTCAACATGCTTTCTGGCTATTCCGAACCGCCATACTTCCATCAATTGCACATGTCCCCCGATGGCATTCGCGAGTTCATCGTCAGCAAGATTGACCAGGAAATTGCCAACGCGAAAGCCGGGCAACCCGCTTGGATCGAGATGAAGATGAACTCCCTGTCGGATTCCGATATGATCGCCAAACTTTACGAGGCGTCGCATGCCGGCGTGCACGTTAAGCTACTGGTCCGCGGAATCTGCTGTCTCAACGTGGGCATCACCGGAATTAGTGAAAATATTGAAGTTCACTCCATTGTCGGGCGCTTCCTGGAACACAGCCGGATCTACGGGTTTGCCAACGATGGCGATCCACTCATCTACTTGTCCAGTGCCGACCTGATGACGCGGAACTTGAACCGCCGCGTTGAGTTGCTCTTCCCTATCCTGCAAGCCAACTTGCGGCAGCGAGTCTTTGACATTTTCGCCACTCTCTGGCATGATAACGTCAAAACCCGGGTGCTCCTGGCTGACCGCACCTATACTCGCGTAGATCGGCGGGGCCTCGATCCACTCGATGCACAGTCAACATTCATGCAGGAAGCAGCTAATAAGAATCAGCACGGTGACGACCATTCCCCCAAGATGGCCAACGCCCCGCGCCAGTTCAAACCCATGCTCAGTCCCAAGAATCAACCAAAATCCCCTATTGATCGGAGTCCTCAATAATGGAAAATTTAGTCGTCATTGACTTAGGTTCTAACTCAGTGCGTATGACCATCAGCGAAATTGATGGCGCTGGTAACCATAAAACTGTCGAGCAAGTTAAGCGTTACGTGCGTCTTTCGGAAAATATGGGTGACGAACACATCCTACAGCCCGAATCCATCGACCGGACGCTCACCGCACTGGGCGAGTTCAAAAAGATTTACAGTCAACTCGACAATCCCGACATTCAAGCGGTCGCGACTGCCGCTGTTCGACAAGCCAGCAATCAGAAGCAATTTCTCAAGCTGGTGAAGGATAAACTCGGCTTATCCTTCAACGTTATTTCCGGTGCGACTGAGGCCCGTTACGATTACCTCGGCGTCATCAATACGCTGCCCATCGTTAACGGCCTGCTCGTCGACACTGGTGGTGCCTCATCCGAACTGATTCTTGTTCAGAATCGACAGATGAAGCAGGTGGTCTCAATTCCTTTGGGGTCCGTCACGCTCTCACAGAGTTACTTGGAAAATGACGTGGTCAAGGCTGACTCGTTATTTGAAGCCATGACGTTCGTCAACAGTGTCTTCAACGATGTCTGGTGGCTCCGTGAGGCTACTAACTTACCCATCATTGGCCTCGGCGGTGCGAACCGAACGCTGGCTAAGATTAATCGGCGCAAGAAGAATTTCCTGAACTTCGAGGACGTCCACGGGTATAAGCTTTCCGCCGAAGACGTCTACAGCACGTTAATCCAATTGTTAGGCCTCGATCTGGCTGGTAGAAAGAAAGTCCCTGGTCTTTCCAAGGACCGTGCCGACATCATCATCGGCGGGTTAATCCCCGTCACCTTGTTGATGCGCCTACTAGATTCACAACAGATCACGTTCTCTAACGCCGGGTTACGGGATGGTATCCTGTTTAACCGGATCAACGAGATTAAAAACGACGTGGAATAACGCCGTTTAACTGAATACGATCTTTCATTTCCCCCAATGAGGACACAAACATCCCGCAAAGCCACACTGGCCTTGCGGGATGTTTTTTTGATTTTGACTAAAGACTGAAACAACGAATATCCATTGCTAGAACCTGAGTGACAAGGATGAGTTCCTCCAAACCAGTCACCTGCGGCTGGCAGAGATTCCGCCTGCTGTGGGGACCGCCTGCGGCCTGAGAGGCGGTCCTCCGGCTCGGTTTGAAACCTGACCAGAACCGTCAGTTTCCAAACACATCCCACGCTGTAAGCCGAAAATCGGCTAACACCGTCGATACAGCTGGCTCCACCTCTGCCCTCCTCCGGTTAAACTAGTCTTTGAATGACAAGTTAGCTTAATCATTTGGGACAACAGTAGACATTCAACGTGCTAGTAATTGACAACCTTAACGTAGCCGAGAGCGAGTCAAATTTGAGCTCAGCCATGGGATTTACCAAGTGATTTCCTTGGTAAATGGCGCCTTTGAGACGCGTTTCTCGGCTCAAAGCGAGGTTCGAGACCGTTCTATGGCTCCAGCCGTCCTCCCCACAGCGATCCAGCTCAAAATTGGCGAACGACAGGCGGCAGTCTGATCTATGTTGCCTAATTCTAGTTCAATTGTATTTGCTAGGACCTTCCTCAATTTAACCGCTAATCTGTTGCCGGTACCTGTACAATATACGGGCCCAGTCGTGGGACTTCCACGATCTCGATGGGCGTCGCAAACGCTTGGGCTAACAACTTCGCCTGCCGCAGCTGTGCCGGTGTACCAGTCGCAACTAACTTTCCCGCTCGTAACAGCCATAGCCAATCGCTGACGGCAAAGGCCTGGTTAATGTCATGCAGGACCTGAATAACCGTCAGTCCCTGTCGAGCTAACCGTCGCAGCTGCGTCATCAACACCTGCTGATAGTGGACGTCTAAATAAGTGGTGGGCTCATCCAACAAGAGCACCCGTGGCTCTTGAGCCAACGCCATGGCGAGCCAAACTCGTTGCTGCTGACCACCAGAGAGATTTTGTAAATGTTCATCTGCCAAATCCGTTAGCTGTGTCTGCTCTAAATATGCTGCAATTTCTTCATCGGAAACGGTCGCAAACAAGCCATGATAAGGAAGACGGCCCATCTTGACCACCGCAGCCACAGTCATGTCGTCGTATAATTCGTGGCGCTGGCTAACCACCGCTACCTGTTGGGCCAACTGCTTAGCCGAGTAGCTGGTCAACGCCTTGTGGCCCAAAGTTATGCTGCCTTGATCAGCTTGCAACTGCCGGGAGAGCAACTTTAGTAGCGTTGATTTACCAGCGCCATTGGGCCCAATAATTGTCGTCACCTTTCCCAGCGGAAACGTCCCCGTCAGCTCTGCTAGTCCGGTTGCCTGCCCGGGATAACGAAACCTAACCTGTTGTAATTCCATGAAAGCCTCGCCCCCGTTGCAAAAGAATAATCACGAATGGCCCACCGATGACGGCCATCATGGTCGCCGCCGAAATCTCACTCGGCACAATCACCGTTCGTCCCAGCGTATCCGCCGCCAACATGAGCCAAGCCCCTGCCAGCATCGAAAATGGCAGCAGTGTTTGGTAATCATGGCCGACCAGACGCCGGGCTAAATTAGGAACAACAATCCCGACAAACGGGATAGCCCCCACGATGGCCGTGACACTGACGTCTAAGTAAGTTCCTAGTAACAGCAGGCTCCAGCGAATCAGCTTAACAGGCACTCCAATGGTCTGTAGCGCCGTATCAGCTAACTTAAGGTGATTAGCCCAGGGCGCCAGTAAGAGTGCCCCTAGCAGGCCTAATAAGCCTAGAATCAGCAAAGTCCAGGTATCCGTCCAGGTGGTCGCGTTAAAGGTGCTCGGCAGAACTTGAGCGGTCTGACCGCTACTGACCAATCGCGACAAACCAACAAAGGTCGCGTCCAATGCAACCCCAATGATAATCAAGCGGTACGGATCACGTAAGGCCCGCCCCCGCGTCAAGATGAACAGGGCCACCACCCCACCGAGCAGTGCCAGCAACCACTGACGTCCTGGTAGCCAAGGAACCAGCAACACCCCACCTAATTTGAAAAAATCAGCCGCGGAGCTAATTCCCAGAATGCTCGGATCAGCAATTGGATTACGAAATACCGCTTGAAACAGTGCACCGGCCACCGCCAGACTGCCACCACAAATTAGGCTACTGATGATCCGAGGCAAGCGTAAATTGAAGACCGTCACGAAATCACGACTAGCTGGTTGACTCAAGATTTGAAGCAAGCGGTGGGGACCAATCCACGTGGTCCCCACCATCACGGCCAGCACGATCGTCGCCACTAATAGGACGATCACGCCGCTAAACCACCAACCGACGTGTCGCATCATACCTTGACCCCCTTCGTCGGGTAGAGCCAATGACTGACTTGATCTAACGCCGTCGTGACCCGCATATTAGCCGTCGCATCAAAGATTGGTTCTTGTAAATCATAAACGCGGTGATGCCGGACTGCGGCCGTTTTCGACCACATTTGGTTATCCTTGAACTCCTGATCAAATTGCTTCGTCACCATTTTAGGCATCGCGTGTTCCAACCGCAAAATCACCTGCGGATTGGTCTTTTGAATGGCCTCATCGTTGGGCTGCATGTACTCTTGCTTTCGGCTAGTAAAGACGTTCGTGCCCCCCGCTAAGCGCACCAAGTCCCCAACGTAAGAACGGTTAGTGGCGACCATATAGTTAGCTCCTGGCAGACCCATTAAGACCAGTACCCGCGGCGCTGGCCGTTGTTGGGCCCGCTTCTTCGCCAATTTTTTAGCCGCCTGAATGTGCTTCACCTGTTTGGCAGCTGCGGACTGGCGGTGATATTGCTTTCCCAATTGCGTTAAGGTTTGTTCCAAATGCGCTACGCTAGTCAGATTTAAAAAGTGGGGCGTCACGTGTTGAGCCTTGAACGCTTTACCAAATTGATCACTCAGCGTCGTCACAGAGTATACTGCCGTGGGCTTTAGCGCCGTAATCTTCTCTACACTGGGATTCATCGGACTGCCGACCTTAGCCACGTGTTGATACCGCTGGGGCAACGTGTTGGCCGTCGTGGGCACGCCTACCAACGGCAAATTGAGCTTATTGGCAATCTGAACCACCGCAAAAGTCGTGGCAACGATCCGCGGTTGCTTTTGTTGGTGCTGTTGACGTTGCCAAGCAAAGCCACCCCCAATGATTCCGAGGATAAGCAGCACCGTCAGCGACCATAGTCCAACCTTTCTAGGATTCTTCATCTGCCAGGCCTCCTAATGTCGTCCAAAATACCACCAACTACCGCCGCCAATGAGGACTAAGATGGCAACGATCCCGCCGACCAGAGTTCCCCAGTGCGTCTTTTGTTGGGGCACCTGGTCTTGACTAGCCGCGTGCTGGGCAGTTGCCGAATGCTTGGCTGGTGATTGCACTGAACGCATTGACTGACTGGTTGCCGAACTCGACGCTACTGATGACTTGGCCTGAGCAGAGTTAGTTGCCTTAGATGAAGCAGCTGGTTTCTTAGCGGCTGGCTTCGTGGCTTGTGACTGCGATGCCTGATTGGTCTGTTTAGCCACCGTTGTCAATGTGGTTGCTTGTCTCAAAGCGGGCAAGTGATTGGTCTTAAACTGAAACGTTATCTTATGTTTTGCCTTATAAACATCCGGCACGTCAATCGCTAGGCGGGCATTGATTCGTCGCTTAAGATTCGTGGTGGTGAAACTGTAATATAGATGGGAGTTCCCGGCTTGGTCCTTCGTCTTACGGACGTTTTCCGGTGCATGACCATCCACCGAGAGGACCTTAACCGGCCAACTCGTCAACTTTTTGGCCGTCTTCAAGTCCATCGTGACCACGTAAGCCTGATGCTTCACCTGCACCGTGGCCGGATGGACAAAATAACCGCTGGCCATTGACGTCTGCTTGGTGCCGTACTTAAGGGCCGAATAGTCAATTGATTGGGCGTGGGCCGTGAGTGATCCGGCGATCATTAGACCACCAACGACCGCGAGCAGGCCTAACCATGATCTGAATCTAAGCATGGCGCTTCGCCTCCCATGCTACCAGGCCAATCGCCAACAAACCTAGTACACCCCAGAAGGTCTCGTTGTGTTGCGCATCCCCCGTAGCTGGTAAAGTGCGTTTGGCAGACTGGTGGTGAGGAGTCGTCGTGGCTTCATTAGCCACCGTGTGCTTGTTGGTAGTCTCAGGCAAGGCAGCCACCGCCGCGGCCGTCGCTTTATCAGCCGACCCACTAGCTGCAAATTGGAACCTTACGGGGAAGGTCTCACTGATAGACATCATTGGCACCGTCACGTGGATCTTTCCCGGTACTAATTTCGCCGTCAAAGCACGCGTCGAACTGATCGGGAACCAGTAAGTCATGGTATAATTCTTCGCGGTTTGACCGTACGCCACACGGCTGGCTGGTACCGTCACGCCGTCCATTTCTTTAGGCACAACTGCCCGCGGTCCTAACTTCAAAGACTTCGCATAGCTGACCGTTAGAAATACCCGGTAACCGTTGTCCGCTGGCACAACTTTAGCGGTGTGCGTGTAATACTGATTGGCATCAGAGGGCGTCATTGCATCCGCCTTCAACACCTGATACTTCCAATAACGCGCAGCCGGAGTCGTCGACTTAGTTGATTGAGTCGTCGCAGCCGGTTTAGTTGTCTTGGTGGTCTTAGCCGGTACCACCGGTTGGGTCGCGTCGCCTTTAGAAATCAAAGCCGTCGCTTGCTTGAGCAAGTCTGCCGTCGTCGTGCTGTCACTATCACGTTCAGCCTTAGCCCAGTCCAACGTGAGCCGTGCCTGCTCTTGCATCTTCCCCATTGGCGTGGCTAACTTAAATGTTGCGGGTAACGGACTCGTCAATTTTGCCAAGTTAACCTGATAAATGGCCTGCCCGTCGACCTGCTTCACCAAAGTGACGAGTTGCTTGTCGATTGTCATGGACTTGATGTACTGTGAGCCATTGCTCGTTAGTAGCACCGTGGCCTGCTGATCCTTCACGCGAACCGCTGCGTAATCACTAAAGAATTGATTGGCCGATGACGTAGCCGTACTGTCAGCTTTAATGATCTTGGCGGGCACCACGTAGATGCCATCATCCATGGTCGTAGCCGCCGCAACGGGTTGCGCCTCTCCTTGAAGCAAGCAGAGCGCTAATCCCGCCACTATCGTTAATCCTAATATATGTAAACACCATTGCAATTTTCGCATGGCACACTCACCCCATTCATAAAAATAACTCGCGAGTTCACAATTGCTGTACCCGCTTTCATTCTAACAAAGTGCATTCGTCGTCACAAATTTATTGTATTAAACCTAAAGGCCCTTAACTCTTTGATAAACAAAAGACCACCGCTGGTTGACGGTGATCTCTAAATTCAAGGTGTGGTCCAAATTACTTCGCAACTGTAATTGTCTTGGTAACCGTCTTGTAGCCGGCTTTCGTGGCCGTTACTTTAAGCTTCCAATTCTTCTTAACGGCTTTCTTCAGCTTAACCTTGTAAGTGGCCTTCTTCGTCGTTGTCTTACCTAAAGTGGTCTTGCCGCGCTTAACGGTAACCTTGGCGCCTTTGGTCGTCTTCCCAGTGACTTTCTTTGCCTTGGCCTTAACCTTCTTAGTGCTCAACTTAACCTTAGTCGTTGCGGCTAACGTACTTGTCTTAAATTTCAGCGTTGCCGCCTGCTTCATCGTCACAACCTTGCCATTCATCGGCACTGCCAATGAGAAGGCTAAGGTGTGGGCCTTCTTCAGGTTGACGTTGGTAAACCGATACGTGTTGCCATTAGCCTTCTTAGTGACCTTAGCCGTCTTACCACCTAACGTCATCGACTGAATAAATTGGTTGCCCGCCTTAGTTACGGTCAACGTAACGGTAGCTTTCTTATTCTTCACGGACACTGCCGCTTTGGTCTTAAAGTATTGAGCCGCTTCAGAGGCCGTCGTTGTCCCCGTCTTGTAGATCCCATACTTAACGCTATACTTTCCGTTAGCCAGCTTAGCCGCATTCAACTTAGCCGCCTGAGCAGTTGCCGGCGTCGTTCCTAATTGTACTGCGGGAATTCCCGCCCCAACGCTCGTCAACATTAACAAAGCACTAAACACCGTCAAAGATTTTTTCACAGTGAGTCCCTCCAAAATATGTAAAGTTTGACTTTTATGAATCCGATTACATAGTAGCATGATTCACTATTCAGCTCCAACATAAAGACTCCTCAAATACTGCTGCAATAGGCTTATCGGGTGATTAATGACTTGGGATGCTTGCTGATTTGTGTTAGGATTCACGGTCCTCTTCCCTCACCCAACCGGCGTGCGCGCTTTAGTAGCTTACTTTTCCCCTAGTTAGTCTTTGCAAGCCGGAGCAGGTTTGTTTTCAGTTATCAATCAATAAGTGAAAATAAAAGTGATTAAAAAAGTTTGACCGGATACTTAACTTTCCGGTCAAACTTTTACCGACTACCCGATGTGGTTTTCATGGAGAATCGCGGCGACTTCCTTTTGCATCTCCGCCGGCTTCTCCCATTCTTGAAACGTTTTAAAGTCTTCGTCAGGCATTTCATAATGCTCATTCACATAATCTTCGTAGGCTTGAACGTGAGGTGTGTGTGCAATATTTAATTGCAAAATCCGCACCTGTTTGATCAGGCCACGTTCGACGGCTAGTTCTGCCCGCCCATTTTGAACCATGTCACTGATTTCCATGTACTTGCTACCATCCAATCGCGTAATCTCTTCGATCAGGGTAAACGTTTCATGACTTTTCATCAATTCTCACCTTTCATTGACGATCTCGTTTTCTAACACTAACCAGCTAGGCCAGTCAATACCGGCTTTAATTATACAAGGTTTTAGACAAAAACAAAACCACTACCAGGGAATGGTAGTGGTCGGCATAAGAGAGAAAGAGAATTGATTAGAAGGTAATTATTAATACCTTACGAGTTATAATATACCGTTCTTTGTAAGCGCTGTCAATGCTTTTCGTGAAATATTTCTTCACTTTAACGATTTTATCGTCTCACAACTTCCACCCGTCATCAGTTAGCCCTTGATATATCAGCTTTTACCGGTCTATTAGGGACTGTCTGAAAACTAAAAATTCAGGTATAATCTGAGGAAAAACGAATCGAGGCATTCCGATGACAACACCTAAACGATACGAACTAGAAGATGCTCAGTGGGACCGAA
>NZ_JAAXLK010000019.1 GCF_012641185.1 Levilactobacillus tujiorum | reverse complement strand
ACTTTCGTAGGATTGCAACGCGTTATGATAAGCTCGCTCATGTTTATCTGGCTACGGTTTACATTGCCTCAATTTGCATCTTACTTAAGTAGTTTTCAGACGGACCCTAGTTGTCTGAAAATTATTGAATATTTATTTTAAAATTTTTTCGTTCGACCACTCTTTTCATTAATTTTACTGATCTTTTCTCGCCCTAACAAAAAAACACCACCGCGTCCGGTAGTGTTTGCCATTTAGTCTTCACCAAATGAGAGATAAACCTCTATTCAATTCATTGGGAAATCAAATAAAGGGGTAAATAAATGGTAAGTTAAAGATACCACGCCAAATGATAAAAATCTATTCATTTTATCATTTAATTTTAATTTTATTTAACGCTCTGTGTCGTGTTGGCATCGTGCAGCACCGTTTCGGGATGAACCAGGTTACTTGGGTGTTGCACCACATCCCCCACTGAATGTCCCGAAATGTTCGTCAAACACGTCAACACAAAGATAATTCCCACGGCGATGGTCAACAGGCGCGTGCCCCAGCCCATCTTTTCGCTGATGACTGACCCGTAAAAGTCCTTCTTAACCCGGGCCGCCATATTGGTTGCGTTCGGTTCTGCCGCTTGACGTTCTTCCGTTACCTGCTTCTGATAAGCATCAATGTCGAAGGCCTTTTGGTTCTCCTTCATTTGACGTTGAAAATGCTTCTTTTCTTTCTTGGTTTGGCCCTTGAACCACTTGGTAAACTCACGGTAATGTTTGACAACATCCTTGGTGGCACCCAATTCCTTGAGCGTCCCATAGTGAATCCAAGCGACCCGATCACACAGAATTTCAATCTGTTTCAACGAGTGACTGACAAAGACAATCGTTTTGCCCTCATCCTTAAATTCCGCAATCTTGTCCACACACTTTTGGTAGAAAGTATCGTCACCAACTGACAGCGCTTCGTCAATGATCAAGATATCCGGATTAACGTGGACGGCGATTGAGAATCCCAGCCGTGACTTCATCCCAGAGGAGTAACTCTTGACGGGTTGGTACAAGAAATCACCAATATCGGCAAAACCAACGATATCGTCCATTAACGCATCAATTTCTGGATTCGTTAAGCCTTGCATCAACGCCTTCAGCCGAATGTTCTCTAAACCGGTTAAATTACCCCGCAGACCGGCACCGATCGCAATGATTGACGTGTCGCCACGAACATCCACAATTCCCGTCGTTTGGGGAATGATTCCAGAAATAATGTTGGACAACGTGGACTTACCCGAACCATTGACCCCGATCAAACCTAACGTTTCACCCGGTTTAACTTCCAATGAAATTCCCATTAGTGACCAGAAATGTGGCACTTTAGTGTTGCTCAGGGAAAAGAACGACCGCAGTTTTTCTGATTGACTCTTGTAGAGGTCATATTCCTTGGTGACATTTTGGACCTTAATTTTGTAAGAATTATCCATGAATTAAACTTCCTAACTCAGTTATTAACGTTTCCTAGTATGGCTCATTCGTCATTCATGAGCTCAGTCTTGTGTATTATACCAAAAAACTACCGCCTATGGGTAATTTCTCGTTGGCCTTAGAGATTTCTTTAGGCCCCGTCTGTCAATGACCCAAAACAAAAGGAACCGCAATGACTCACGGTTCCCTTGCCACCTTTATTGTAAAGCCCTGGCATCGACCCAGTATCTGGTCTTATTCCCGTTAAATTGAATCCGATACCACGTCGTCTTATACGCCGTCTTCGTGCCCTTCAAATTAACGGTAACTTTTGTCCCTTTTTTACTGCCACTTGGCCATTTTAACGTCTTCTGGTCAAAGTGGGTATTCTTGATATGGTTGTAAACGTGGTACTTGCTGTACTTACTTGCCAGCTTTTTCTTACCACTCGCAGCCGTGTAGACCACGTAGTCGTACTGTGGGCTAGCCGCCGCTTCTGTTGACGCAATCCAATACTTCTTATTGCCGACTTTAATCCGATACCAGGTCGTCTTATACCCATCCTGATTGCGAATCGCTTGATTGTCCGCCGTATAAGTCTTGGCCGTCAACTTACTCAGTGAGCCCTTAGCTTTGGCCAGATAGGGTGAGTTATACACGTGATCGTAATAACTCCCCTTCATCCCACTGTTAATCCTAACCTTCGCGGTGCCACTCGTATACTTAACCGTTGGGAAGGTGAGCCCTCCCGTGTACAGCCAGTACTTCTTAGCGGTCTTCTTACTGGAGAAACGTACCCGGTACCACGTGGTCTTTTTCTTCGACTTAGGGTCCGTCTTGACCGCACGCATGTCCAAATAAACCTGCTGTCCTGTGTAGTCATTGAGCTTATTCCAAGACGTCTTGGTGATGTTAGCTCGCGTATTCTTCACGTGATTGTACAACACATAGTGCGTGTGCTTACTGCTCAAACGCGCCGTTTGGTTTCCCGTCGCACCATAATACTTAGCAGTTGCATAGGTCACTGTCGGCTTAGTGGTACTGGATGAGCCAGAATCCACAGAACTACCATCACCGCTGCCATCAAGCAAGGTGTCTAGGCTGTATTGCTTAATGATTGAAATCAGACTCGTTCCATACGTCGGCGAGGTTGCGTAAATTCCAGTCAACGAATTAGCCGCTGCACTGTAAGTCGCTGCATTCTCCCGCCACGTTCCACTGTAGATCTTAGGATTATAAACGGTCCCATTTCGCAGTAGCTGGGCATTATCCGTCATCGATGCTTTCGCACTGGGATACTTCCGAAAGTTAGCCGTCGTGTAATACAGCTGACCGTTCGAATTGTATTCTGCGGTCTTCATCGCGACTGATTGGCCGTTGTAACTCCCTTTAATTCCAAAATAATTATTCGCTTGGGTCGTCAGCTCACTGGTCCCCCACGCACTCTCTAGTGCTGCCTGGGCCATCATCACGGATGGATAGAGTTTATACTGATTGGCCACGGAGGTGACCGGACTCTTCAACTGGTTAATAAACCCTTGAGGATCTGTGGTCGCCGCATGACCAACCCGTCCTATGCTGCCGGCGCTAACACCCACAACGAGTGCCGCGAGCAGCCACTTCTTCATTCGCTTCATCTTACCAATTTCCCCCTTAAAATCGAACCACACACTAAGAATACCATAATTTAGGGAAGCGCTTAAAGGAAAATTAGTAAGATTTATGCGGATAACCCGGTTAGTTAGTCTAGTTGACTAGCAGCCGCATCGTCTAAGATGACTTGCACGTTAGGATGCGTTTGCAAATAGCTTGCTGGAACATCAGGCGTAACGGGGCCTTGGAGCATAGCGGCCACTGCTGCCGCCTTGGCTTCACCGTAAGCTACGATGAGGATTTCCTTAGCTTGCAAAATGGAGCCAATGCCCATTGAGTAAGCGTAACGTGGGACTTCATCCGCGTCATCAAAGAAGCGTGCATTAGCGGCAATAGTGGAATCCGTCAAGGCCACCTTATGCGTGGTTGATTTTGGATCTGTTCCCGGTTCGTTAAACCCAATATGACCATTCTGGCCTAATCCTAGAAGTTGCAGATCAATCGGATGGTCAGCAATAATTTGGTCATACTGTTGCGTGGCTGCCGTAGCGTCCAAATTAGAACCATCTGGAACATATGATTGTGCAAATGGTTTGCGGTCAAATAAATGATGTTGCATGAAGTAATGGTAACTCTGCGGATGATCCGCAGCTAACCCGACATATTCGTCAAGATTAACGGACGTCAACTGGCTGAAGTCCAGATCACTGGCCACGAGTTGGTCATAAATCGTCACAGGCGTGCTCCCCGTTGCCAGTCCTAGGACCTTGGCTCCTTGGTTAATCGCTTGTTGGAAAATCTTGAATCCGGCTTGGCCGCCAGCCTGCTTGTCACTGACGATTTGAACGTTCATGTTGGTTAATTGCTTCATTTCATTCAGTCTCCCTCTCCTAATGGTATAGTCCGATTATAAATGCTCTATACCAATTTTTCAAGTAAACAGCTCAACTTTTTTGCTTTTTTGAAAATTCGCACCACTTAACCGCTAGTCTTTTCATCAGTCCCTAATCAGTTTAATCGGCAAACAAAAAGGATGTCCACTGCTTTTAACAGTGACCATCCTATTTCCGGCGAATCCCCCGTCGATTGGCACTCAAAGCATTCTGCTGCTTCTTGAACTTCTCAAAGGTCGCGTCGCGTTGTTTTTGATTTTTATGAGCATCGACTCGTTTCGTATATTTCATTAAATGTCACCTCGATTTTTCAATGTTTTCATGAATGTACTATACAACGAAAGCCGAAGCGACGCAAGAAAAAGCCATTTTCTTGGAAAAATCTATTAAGCCGGTCGCACATCACCTGCGGCTGTCAAAGCTTCCGCCTGCTGTGGGGCTTGAGAACCGTCCTCCCCACAGCGTTCCAGCTCAAAGTTGGCGAACGGTAAGGCGACAGAAATCATCTATGTTGTCTATTTTTCAATCATTCAAGCGTGATGCCACGGCCCTTACAGAATTTTTTAAGTTTCAACCTTTAACCTTTGAAAGGTAAAAAAAGAGCCGCTCGGCAAAACCGAGCAGCTCTCACGAAACTTAAGTTATTTAAAATTACTCAACCGTCACACTCTTGGCCAAGTTACGTGGCTTATCCACGTCCAGACCCTTGTTCAAGCTCGTGTAGTAAGCCAGTAGTTGAGCCGGTACCACACTTAACAGTGGCATCAACATTTCGTCAACGTCTGGTAAGACCAGATCATCGCCGTCAATAGCTAAGCTTTCCCGAACAATCGTCATCGTCTTCGCCCCACGTGCCATGGTTTCTTGCAGATTGCTCCGCGTCAAACCAGCAGTCTTCGCCTGGGTAATGAAGCCAATAACTGGCGTGTCCTTTTCAATCAACGCAATGGTCCCATGCTTCAATTCACCGGAAGCAAAACCTTCAGCCTGAACGTATGAAATTTCTTTCAACTTCAGAGCAGCTTCCAACGAAACAGCGTGGTCAATGCCCCGGCCAATGTAGAACGCCCGGTTGGACTTCATCAGATAGTCGTTGGACATCTTTTCCAACGTATCCTTTTCGTCAACGATCGCCTGCATCCCGGTTGCCACCAGGCCTAGCTGTTGCCGCACGTTGAAATCTTGGGCCACAATTTGCCCAGTCGCTTCGCCTAAGGCCTTAGCCAGGATTGCTTCCAGAGCAATCTGCGCCGTGTACGCCTTGGTAGAGGCCACGGCAATTTCTGGACCGGCGTGCAGGAGCAACGTGTACGTCGCTTCACGCGATAACGTCGAGTTCTGAACGTTCGTGATCGTCAAGCTAGGGTAGCCGGCATCGTTCACGTTAACCAAGACTTCTCGACTATCCGCAGTTTCACCAGACTGGGTCAAGAAGATAAAGAAAGGCTTCTCGGACAGCATCGGTTGTTCGTACGCGAACTCGGAAGAAACGTGAACTTCCGTTGGGATGTGGGCCAACTTTTCAAAGAGGCGCTTGCCGACCAAACCAGCATGGTAACTCGTTCCGGCACCCACAATGTACAACCGGTCGGCAGCTTCCATGGCGTCCAACAGCTTGTGGTCAATCTGTGGCACACCGTGTTCTGACAGGTACGTCTGTGCTAATTTCCGCATCACGTTAGGTTGTTCGTCGACTTCTTTCAGCATGTAGAATGGGTAGGTTCCCTTATCAGCAGCATCCGCGTTCATGTCAACGTGGAATGGCTTGCGTTCTACGGGGTTCCCCACAGCATCCTGAATAGCTACCTTATCTGGTGTAATGGTTACCACTTCACCATCCATGAGCTCCAAGAACTCATGCGTTTCCTTCAGCATGGCCAAAGCATCGGAGCAGACCACGTTAAACCCGTCGCCGACACCAATTAACAGTGGGCTCTTGTTCTTAGCAACGAACAACGTGTCTGGTTGTTCCCGATCCATCATCAAGAAAGCGTAAGATGACCCTTTGAGCAGGCCTAAAGTCTTGAGGAAAGCAGCCTTGGCGTCCAAATTATCTTCAATGGCAAACTTGTCAATCAGTTGAACCACGACTTCAGTATCCGTTTGGCTTCTAAAAGGAACGTCGCTTAAGTACTTAGCCTTTAGTTCTTGGAAGTTGTCGATCACACCGTTGTGAACCAAGTAGAAGCGATCATCATTTGAAAAATGTGGGTGAGCATTGTCGACACTCACAACACCATGGGTTGCCCAACGCGTGTGGCCAATCCCGGTTGACCCATGAACGTCTGGCGTCACCTTAGAGCGCAATTCTGAGATCCGCCCCTTAGTCTTAACCAAGTAGTCCTGACCCTTTTGATCATTTACATAAATACCAGCTGAGTCATAGCCCCGGTATTCCAACTTTTCGAGACCATTTAATAAGATTTTAACGGCATTGTCATTACCAGTAACCCCAACAATTCCACACATAAGTTATCTTCCTTTTCTCGACGCCAGTCCCAGAAACACAGGAGGGTCGGTAGATTAATTGAGAAATGTATCTGTTTTCTTATAAATTGGTATAGACTGAAACATTTTGAAAAACATTTCTGAATGACTTTACTTTACAGCGTTTAGCAGGGGTTGTCAATCAAAAAATATCAAACTGGTCTATCACAATATTTATAACGGATTTTCATGAAAAAAAGAGGCTTGCACCAGTGGCAAGTCCCTTCTTTTCACTCTTTTTCCAAATTAACTAACTAGTCAATCCCGGCTTCTGCCCGAACTACTTCAGCGATTCGTTCAACGTATGCGGCCACTGATTCTTCAGTTGGTGCTTCCGCCATTACCCGCAGTAAGGGTTCTGTCCCAGAAGGCCGAACCAAGACCCGACCGTCGCCGGCCATTTCTTTTTCAACCGTGGCAATCATCGCTTGCACTTTCGGATTGTCCTGGGCCGCCTGCTTGTCTGCTACCTTGATGTTCACTAACTTTTGAGGGTACGTGGTGACGTCCGCTGCTAATTCAGACAGCTTCTTCCCCGTTACCTTCAAAATGTGGAGTAATTGTAAACTAGTCAATAAGCCATCACCGGTCGTATTAAAGTCCAAGAAGACCACGTGACCAGACTGTTCGCCACCCAGGTTGTAACCAGACTTACGCATTTCTTCAACCACGTAACGGTCCCCAACCTTAGTCTTGACTGATTGTAACCCGTGAGCGGCCATGGCCTTGTACATCCCCAGGTTACTCATCACCGTCGTCACAATCGTATCTTTCTTTAACCGGCCATGTTCCGCCATGTATTTCCCACAGATGTACATGATCTTATCACCATCAACGATGTGACCTTGCTCATCCACCGCAATACACCGGTCACCATCACCATCAAAGGCCAAGCCCACTTGGGCACCTTGTTCGACCACAAACTTTTGTAATTGTTCGGGGTGCGTTGACCCCACTTGGTCGTTGATATTCAACCCATTGGGCGTCGTAGCGATCGTGTCAAAGTCCAGATTCAAGTCGGCGTATAACCGTGAAACTAAGCCACTGGTAGCACCATTGGCAGAATCTACGGCAATGTGCAGGCCTTCAAGATCATCCGCGATCGTTTGTTCCAGGAATTGAATGTACTTTTGACTACCTTCAGAGTAATCCTCAACGGTCCCCAAGCCTTCCGTGGCTGGCCGTGGCAATTCATCGCTAGTGCCATCCAACAGTGCTTCAATTTCTTCTTCCATTTCGTCAGAAAGCTTGTAGCCATCGTTCCCAAAATACTTGATCCCATTGTATTCTACCGGATTATGTGAGGCCGTAATCATTACCCCGGCAGCGGCACCTTGCGTCCGTACCAAGTAGGCCACGGCTGGCGTTGAGATGACGCCTAACCGGAGCACTTCAATCCCGACCGATAGGAGACCAGCAACTAACGCATTTTCCAGCAATTGACCAGAAATCCGCGTATCCCGCGCAACTAAAACTTGGGGGTGCTTGTTCTCGCTATCAGCGTGTTGCGTCAACACGTAGCCGCCAAAACGGCCAACCTTAAATGCTAACTCGGGCGTCAATTCTTGATTGGCAACCCCACGGACGCCATCAGTTCCAAAATACTTCATCGTCATTTTCCTCATTTCTCAAACAATTTTCGTTAATTTGTTGTGGCCTTGATCGTCACTTTAATCGTTGACGGGTCAAATGCCGTCACGTCATTGTCACTCGTGTCGAGGGTGACCGTCTTCGTCGTATTGTTCTTCACATCGCTGACATCGACGTCCACGGCGACGCTATCCAGATCCTTCAGTTGCGACGCACTACCATACGCCGTCACTTTGGATACGTTACTGGTTAGTTTATACGTCGTTCCGGACGAGCCATTCTTCGCGTTCAGGTCTAACCCGACCTTTTTGCTCTCACCATCCGACGTAATCGGCAGATTGGCCGTCGTCGTTGATGGCGTTAAGATCACGTTGACCGTATTGCCGTGACTGTCCAAGGCTTCGATCACCGCTTGGCTATTTACAGTCTTCTTCGAGTTCTGTGGCACCGTCAGCTGAGCAATCACCTGTTTAATCCGGGAGATTTCGTTAGCTGCTCCGGTAGCCTTCACGCTCGTCACGTCAGAAGTTGCCTTGCCCGGTGAGTAACCGGCAGCGATATTTTGACTATTGTACCGTACCTTGACGGGGAAGGAGACCGTCTTTCGTGGTTCAATATCCACCGTAATCTTAGCCGGAGAAATCTTCGACTCAATCTCATGGTTCAAACCCTCTTGGTGTAGGGTCACTCTGTGTTTGCCCACGCCCAGATCACTCAAAGCCGCGTAAACTTTAAAATTTTGCGTATTTGCCGTAGTAGTGACTAACGCCAGCGGCCCACGCAAGGTCACTTTCACCTTCTGTGGGTACCCCGTCACGAAGTACTTATTGCTGTTGACGTTGAGTTGTAAAGGGACTGATACGGTCATCGTCTTCGTAGCCGTCAACGACGTGTTATTCGTCGAGCTCGTCGATTGCGTACTGGTGGAAGACTTCGTGCTATTCACGTAGAAAAACAACAGAATCGCTAAGATGAGGGCTAAGATTCGATACAGCCATGTTGTATAACGCTCATTTTTCATTAGCGCCGCCCCCCTCTAAAGCGTTGATCAAACCAATCTAGGGCCTTAACCAGGACGTTACCACTGTTAGCCGCTTCTTCATTAACTAATTCATCCCGCAAGAATTTCAGATAATCGGCCTGCGTCAATCCCCGCAAGAGTTCGTTGTTCTTGGTGATTGACACTTCGCCGGTCTCTTCAGAAATGACGATCGTCAACGCATCCGTTACTTCGGAAATCCCGACGGCTGCCCGGTGACGCGTCCCCAACTCCTTAGGAATTAAATTACTCTCGGATAGTGGCAGATAGGCCGCCGCCACTGCGATCCGGTTATCCCGAATGATGACCGCTCCATCATGCAAAGGCGTGTTGGGAATGAAAATGTTAATCAACAATTCCCCGGTCAGTTCCGCATCCAGATCAATTCCCGTTTCAATGTAGTCTTCCAATCCAGTATCCCGTTGAATCGTCATTAACGCTCCGATTCGGCGCTTCGACATGTACTGAATGGCCTTATCCAGGCCCTCAATCATCCGATTAGCCGCTTCGTTTTCATGACGAATCCGCACGAACAATGATCCGCGGCCCAAGTGTTCCAGGCCCCGCCGAATTTCCGGCTGGAAGATAATAATGATGGCAATAACCCCCCAGTTGATCACCTGGTCGACTAACCACGATACCGTGTTAAGCCCCAGATAAGAACTGACGAACTTTACCAATAAGATCAAAATGACCCCACGGAAGAGCTGGATGGCCTTAGTTCCCCGTAACATCACGATCAATTCATAAATGACAAACCACACGACTAAAATATCGAGCAGATTGACTAGATTCCCTATTGTAAGGAGATTGCCCCAATCCAGGTTCATGACTTTCCCTCCAAATTGAATTCAAATTTCATTATAGCACGGGGCCGCTGACATTTCGCCCCGAATCCGCAGAATCCCCTGGTAAATCGCCGCGTCACTGGCGTAAATTTTACGGAAAGATTAAGCTCAACTTAAATCAGTATTTTCTTAAAAGGATTCTGGTAAACTAGAAGTCATATTCCGGTCATTTTTGACCAAAAGGCTGTAAAATAAAGTTAAGTATTCGTGGAAGGGAAGGGTGATGACTAATGAATCGGCGGGCCCGGTGGGAAATCAGAATATTCTTTGTTGTCTGGCTAGTCTTCCTGTATTTCCGGGCCAAAGACCCCTTCTCATTTCTCATCCTCAACACTTTCCTGGGGTACATCCCCATTGAGCTGAGTTTTCACCTGGGAGCTAACAAGCCTAAGAGTGCCTGGCTATTCTGGCCATTGCTGATCGTCTGGCTGTTATTTTACCCGAATGCGCCTTACTTATTAACGGACCTCTTCCACTTGTCCCTGCTACAACCCTATGCGCTCAGCGGCTTACTACGTGTGACGCCGCACCTGTGGATCTACTTCACGTACATGATTATCAGCGCGATGAGTTGTACTCTACTAGGCTTCTGGAGTCTGAACTATGTGAGTCAAACAGTGACCGCGCGTATCGCCCGCGGAAACGGCCTTATTCGTGTGTTAGTGGTTGTCTTGCTCACCTTCCTAACGTCCGTGGGCTTATACATCGGCCGCTTCTTGCGAATTCACACCGTTTACCTCTTCATCAATCCGGAACAGTTTGTCCGGCCAATCATGAATATGTGGACCAGTAATATGTGGATCTTCGTGGGCCTGCTGACCTTCATCCAGCTCTTCTGTTACTGGATTCTCTACCTAATCATGCACAACCATCAACAAAGTGAATTACCCGATTAAACATCTTGGGCGACGACTTTTCAAGCCGGCGTCCTTTTTTGTGCCGTAAATTTAGAACGAAAGTCGTCGTTAAAGCTTAAATAATCTAGAAAAAAGTAGTCCGAACCAGTCACCTGCGGCTGGCAGAGATTCCGCCTGCTGTGGGGAACGCCTGCGGCCTGGGAAGCGGTCCTCCGGCTCGGTTTGAAACCTGACTAAGACCGTCAGTTTCCAAACGCGTCCCACGCTGTAAGCCGAGGATCGGCTTACACCGTCGACACAGCTGGCTCCATCTCTGCCCTCCTCCGGTTACAGTAGTCGTTGAATAGAAAATTGCTTAAAAAACGATGTGTTCGTATTCAACCAAGGATAATTGACAACCTCAACGTAGCCGTGAGTGAGTCAAATTTGAGCTCAGCCGTGGGATTTACCAAGTGGGTTCTCTTGGTAAATGGCGCCTTTGAGACGTGATTCTCGGCTCAAAGCGAGGTTCGAGACCGCTCTATGGCTCGAGCCGTCCTCCCCACAGCGCTCCAGCTCAAATTTGGCGAACGGTAAGGCGGCAGTTTCTGGCAGCCAGAGCGCGATAGGTTTAATAAAACAAATTATTCATGACGTTAAGATAAGTTAGATTATTTCATCTTTCAGTATAAATAAAAAACTGTGTTCAGCCGTCCGCTTTAGGAACAGCCTGAACACAGTTTTATTAGTTGCACTGATGGCACTGAATGCCGACCTGAGGAAGCTATTCGCCCTCTTCATCCGTCAACGACATCACCAGTACATTTTCAGCATAGTTCACGTACTGACGTAAATGGGTAGCCTGGATCCACGTAATATTCCCCGCCTCTAACAGCGTCTGAATCCCAGTCCGTTCCGCACCTAGCGCCCGCACCCGTAATTTATTAATCTGATGTTGATAGTCATCATTATGATGTGGCGCCGTGGCCGCCTTGGCCCGCTCAATCCGATTACGGTATTGAACCAACAAGTGATAAACGGCTTGGTTATCGAACTGCGTCTCATCAATGTCCGTCCGCGCCAGATACTCCGATAACGCCTTGATCGCCGTCTTGGCAGTCTCACGTTCAATTAGGTTGTTTTCAGCGTGTAAGCGATCGGTATCCTCAGAGTGTAACCAATACGCCGCATCCCGCCATAAATGCTTGAAGAATCGGCGCCAATAATTGATCATGCCCGGCATGGTATGCCCCGAGACTTGGGTCAACCGTCCCTCTAAGTTTTCAATTCGCCGCAGTGCCCCAACGTAACTGGTCTGCGTAATCTTTTCTCCCTGACGGAGTTCCTTTAGGGTCGCCCGTTCGCCATCAATTGCCACCTGACGTAACTTAATCTCATCGTCCAAAACCTTTTGCATCACCGTATCGGCCCGATAGCTCATTTCCAATCGCCGAATAATGAATTGGTAGTCTAGAATCAAGTCGTAGGCTGCCCGTTGATTCTTGGGCCGCCGCAATTCTTCAATCTTAGAAATTGCCAGCCGCATAATGTAAGCCCGCGCTTCTTCTTCGCTGATCTGACGAACCGGCTCCTCTGGAAATTCTTCGACGTCATCGTCTAAGTTAATATCATTAGCAATGTCATCACTGGCACTCGCCCGCGTCTGTAAGGGTTGTTTATCCGTGGAAATTAACGGCAGCATAATGGTCGCTGCCACTAAACTGATAATAATGACCCCAGAAGCGACGAATAACATCAATGCCCGCGCTGGAAAGTCAGCACCACTGGCAATTACCGTTGGCACTGACAGCACCCCAGCCATGGTAACGGCCCCCCGTACACCGGAGAGGCCTGACAACACCGCCGTCCGAAACCCCGGTCGTTCATCGCTATGATTGTGGGTCAGCCGTTGGAAGAGAATGTAGCCATACGTCCACAACGTCCGAATAACGACCAAGACGACCCACGCCATCAGGGCAAAGAACAGGGCCTGGCCCGTGTTGAACTGACCACCCTTGATGACCTGCGACGTGGCAACCGGTAACTCGATTCCCAAAATGACAAACACGATACCGTTCAATGAATAGATAATAATATCCCAGACTTTTTCGGTTACCAGCTTTAACTCCGGTGAGTCCTCTACAATTCGACTTTCCCGTGCGTGGAACAAGACGCCAGCTGTCACCACCGCGATCACGCCGGAAGCGTGGGTAATTTCTTCCGTTACTAAGTAAATGACAAATGGTGTCGCAATCTGTAAAACGGTGTTAAAAATCACATCGTCAATGCCCTGCCGGCGGAGAATGTCCATCAGCAACTGGATGGCCGTCATGAAGATCAATCCCGACAGCAACCCAACGATACTGATATAGACAAAGTCACCCACCGCAGTGCCTATCGAGAAGGCCCCAGTGACTGTCGCCGCAATCGCATATTTAAAGGCAATCAGGCCACTCGCATCGTTAATGAGGCTTTCCCCACTCACCAAGTGCATGAGACTGGCGGGGAGCTTCACTTGCTTAGAAATCGACTGAACGGCGACCGGGTCGGTTGGCGACAAGATCGCCGCCAAAGCGAAGGCCACTGTCAGCGGCATCTTCGGGATCAATTCGTAGATCAGAAAGCCACCCAGTAAGGTCGTCAAGAAGACCAGCCAGATCGCATTTCCAAAGATGGGCCCCCGCAACCGCCACAATTCGCGTTTGGGAAAACGGCGACCATCATTATACAGTAATGGTGCAATGAACAATAATAAAAACCAATCGGTCTCTAGTGGCACTTCGAACTGCCAAACTAAAGCGACGACTAGCCCCAGTGCAATTTGAATCAAACTGACTGGAATAAACGTGAGGTAGTGACTGATAATATTAGAAAATAGGACCAGAACAATTAACAAAATCACTGCTTCAACTATAGGCACATAGGGTCCCCCCTTTTTCTCTTATTTTGAAGTTGGTTCTTCACCGATAATCCGAACTTCGGTTTCTAGGTGAACTTGGTCTTCTTGCCAGATGACCTCTTGAATGTGGTGAATTAAATTCAGATAGTCCGTTGCGGTCGCATGGTCAATATTCACAATAAAGCCCGCGTGTTTCGTTGATACTTGAGCGCCACCTAACTGCTTGCCTTGCAACCCCGCTTCTTGAATGAGTTGGCCCGTGTAATGCCCAGTAGGTCGCTTAAAGACACTCCCACAAGATGGCAAGTCCAAGGGTTGTTTAGCAGCGCGACGGGCGTTCAGATCGTCCATCTGCGCTTGAATAGCTTGCCCATCACCGGGTTTGAGTGAAAAGGTCGCCGTTAAAATAATATCGTGATAATCCTGAACGGAACTGTGCCGGTAGCCAAAGTCTAATTCTTCAGCGTTGAGCGTTCGAATCTCACCTTCAGGCGTTAACACTTCCGCAGCGGTGACCGCTTCACTGATTTCACCCCCATAAGCCCCGGCGTTCATGAAAACGGCGCCCCCGACACTACCGGGGATTCCGGCGGCAAATTCAACGCCGCTTAATGCATGCGCCTGGGCCACCTGAGTGGTCTTAATCATGGCTGCACCGGCTTCTGCTGTCACAGTATTTCCGTCAGCAGTGATCGTGTTCATCTTGGTCAAAATCATGACCAGGCCGCGAATACCACCGTCCCGAACAATGAGATTGCTGGCATTACCAATCACCGTAACGGGTAACTTTTCTTGATTAGCATAGGCCAACAGCGATTTAGTCTCTTGGATATTGGTCGGAAAGGCCAGATAGTCAGCTGGCCCCCCGGTCAACGTATGCGTGTAATGCGCCAAGGGTTCGTTTCGTAAAATTTCAATCGCTGGAAATGCTGCCGTAATCTCTTCCATCATCATTATTTCCCTTCGTTTCTCAAAAGTTGCTATTCAGTAAAACGCTACATAAGCTCACCAAACAACAGTCATAGGGCTATTTTACCATGGATTCCCCCACTACCGCACGTCCCGCGCATTGATTCATAAGAAAAACGCTATTTTTTGCTAATCCTACGCTCATTAGCGCTCACCTCCAGGCTAGTAGGCTAACGCCCCTAACTCGACCGCAACTTCTGGTATACTAAGAGGTAACAGTTGGAGGTGCGGTCATGAAATTTATTTCTTGGAATGTTAATGGGCTTCGAGCGATTGTCAAAAAGAACTTTATGGAAACATTTAAGTCGTTGGACGCTGACTTCTTCGGCGTGCAAGAGACTAAGCTGCAAGCGGGCCAGATTGACCTTGACTTGCCAGGCTACTATCAATACTGGAATTACGCCGAACGTAAGGGCTATTCTGGAACGGCGTTATTTACCAAACACAAGCCGTTAAACGTGATTTATGGTATCAATGCGCCTGATTTCGACCACGAGGGCCGGGCAATCACCTTGGAGTATCCTGATTTTTACGTGTTAACCTGCTACACGCCGAACTCGGGGAGTGGTCTGAAACGGCTGGACTTTCGCATGGGATGGGAAACCGCCTTTCTGGCCTTCATTCAGGAGCTTAACGCTAAGAAACCCGTGATCTTCTGCGGGGACCTCAACGTCGCCCACACTGAAATTGACCTCAAGAACCCCAAGACTAACCATAAGAACGCCGGGTTCACCGACGAGGAACGTGAGAAATTCAGCGCGCTACTCGCTGCGGGATATACCGACACCTTCCGTTATTTCAATCCGGATGCAACGGAACGCTACTCTTGGTGGAGCTACCGCTTCCATGCCAGAGACAACAACGCTGGCTGGCGCATCGACTATTTCGTCACGAGCCAACGCTTGCAAGATCACTTAAAAGACGCTAAAATATTAGACCAAATCATGGGCTCCGACCATTGTCCGGTCGAGCTCGATGTTGACGGGTTGACCGTCTAAACCATTTTGAAGGGATGATCATTTTTGAATTTCGTTGCCATGGACTTTGAAACAGCTAGCGGTAAGCGTTACAGCGCGTGTTCCCTAGCCCTCACCATCGTCCGTAACAGTCAAGTGGTCGATGAGTTTTACTCATTGATCAAACCTGACACTGATTTTTTCTGGCGGAATGTTCAAATTCACGGGATTCATGAACGAGATGTCGCCAATGCCCCAACCTTTCCGGAGTTGTGGGATCACGTTGCCCCCTTCTTCCAACGGGACCGGCTCGTCATTGCGCACAATGCGTCCTTTGATAACGGCGTCCTACGTAGCACCCTAGAGCACTATAATTTGCCAACGGCACGCTACTTAACCCTCGACACCGTCAAGACGAGTCGCAAGTTTTTCCCCGAATTTCCGAATCACAAATTAAATACCGTATGCGATGAACTAGGCATTGATCTTCATCATCACCATAACGCCCTCGATGACAGTCTGGCGTGTGCCAATATTCTGCTATACGAAGCCAATCACTTCGGTACACAACCGCTTAAAAACTTTGTTACCGTTAACGCTTAACTGTACCAAGGCCAAAAAGGCACGAAACCAAATTGAGGTTTCGTGCTTTTTGATTTCCCAACTCTTAAACAAAGGGTTGCAGCTGACCACTCTCGCTAATCGAGTCGGTAAACCATTTCCACTGCCTTGACCTGTTCGCCATCGTCATCAGTCACCATTTCGGGTGGTGTCGGCGTGCGCACAAATCCCATCTTTTCATACAATTTCACTGCCGCAACGTTTCGCGTTTGCACGATGAGGCCCACAGCTTGCAGACTGCTAGCCGTATCCGCCCAGTACAACGCCTCATCGACGAGTGCGGTGCCAATGCCCAAATGCCAGTAGGTCTTTTCCACTGCAATCCCTAATTCACCGACATTTCCCTGTGGGGTTGGCGAGATTGACAACACGCCTAGCAACTGGCGACCTAGACAGGCGACCAACAGCAAATGCTTGGAGCTCTGCTTGATTTGCTCAAGTTGTTCCGCCTCTTGTGCGGCGCTGATTGGATCATCCGCATCCGCTAAGCTAAACGTATCGCTTTCCTGCTGCAACCGCTCCAGTAGCGCCAGTAAGGCCACAGCATCTGCCGCACCCGGTAAACGAATGGTCACATCTTCACTCATGAGAAGCATCCTCCAAATGTTGAACGAGCTTTTCAAAGTGAGCGCCTTGGGGTTCGAAGCGGAGCGTGCGTTGATTCTCACCAGCAGCATCATCGCGTTTGAACACAATCCGCAGGTAGTTCGCTGGTAGTTCATCTGCGATAAAGGTCGACCACTCGACCACGTTGACCCCGTCGCCATTGAAGTATTCATCGAGGCCTAGCTCATCGCCACCGCCCTCTTCCAGGCGGTAAACGTCCATATGGTACAGCGGAATTCTTCCCCCCTGATATTCACGAATAATCGTAAACGTTGGACTCTTGACGTTGCGGGTAATCCCTAAGCCTTGCGCCAGTCCTTTGGTAAAGGTCGTCTTGCCAGCGCCAAGGTCGCCATCAAGCAAGATCACATCTCGCGGCTGAAGGCTCGGTGCTAGCCGTTGTCCCAGCGCCATCGTGGCTTCTGGACTCTTGACTGTTACTTCAAACATTGTCTCTTTCCCCTTTACTTCTAAATAATTAGTCTTAATTCACACATGGTTTAGTCAAAACTTGCCCTCACAAATAATACCCGGACTGCTAACAAATAGCAATCCGGGCACTTGATCATTGGTCTATCAGATAATTAATGATCTATCATTTAATTTAGTTTACAGACTGTGCCGCGGTAATAATGGCGACCTTGTAAACATCCTCTTCATTGCAGCCCCGTGACAGATCAGATACCGGTTTGTTGAGTCCCTGTAAGATTGGTCCAATCGCTTCAAACCCACCGAAGCGTTGTGCAATCTTATAGCCGATATTGCCAGATTGCAATTCTGGGAAGACAAAGACGTTAGCTTGGCCGGCAACCTTTGAATCTGGGGCTTTTTGAGCAGCCACACTTTGAACAAAGGCCGCATCAAATTGCAGTTCCCCATCAACGGCAAGCTCCGGTGCTGCCTCATGGGCTAACTTAGTGGCTTCTTGAACTTTGGTTACCATGTCACCCTTGGCTGAGCCTTTGGTCGAGAAGCTAAGTAAGGCGACCTTAGGATCAATATCAAAGATCTTAGCAGTCTGGGCGCTTTCAACGGCAACTTCGGCCATCCCCGCTGCGTCCAATTCAATATTAATCGCACAGTCGGCGAAGACGTAACGTTCATCGCCCTTTTGCATGATGAAGGCACCACTGATCCGCCGCACGCCGGGCTTCGTCTTAATGATTTGTAGCGCTGGCCGCACCGTATCACCGGTTGCGTGGATTGCGCCAGAGACCATCCCATCAGCCTGACCCATGTACACCATCATGGTCCCAATGTAGTTAGGATCTTCCAGCATCTTGGCCGCCTGTTCCGGCGTATTCTTACCCTTCCGCCGTTCAACGAGCGCATCCAACATCGCTTGATGTTGTTCTGCTGGCATCGTTGCTGGATCCAAGATAGTTAATGGTTCCAGATCAATCGCGTTATTAATCGCCGTTTTCTTAATGTCACTTTGTTTGCCTAAAACGATGGCGTGAATTAACCCATCGGCTGCTAAACGACTAGCTGCTCCCAGTACCCGTACGTCGGTACCTTCTGGGAAGACGATGGTTTTATTTTGTCCGTTGATCTTTTGTTTAAGACTATCAAAAAGTTCCATAAATGATGACCTCCATAAAATATCCCACGAATCAATTCTGTGCCTATGCTTGTTGGTTGGTTGTGGTGTCAGGTCCATCATCAACAGTCACGTGTTCTGGCAGCTGCCAATCGATGGGCGTTTCACCCAATGATGTTAATGCGATGTTGGTTTTTGAAAACGGCTTGGAACCGAAGAATCCGCGGTAAGCCGATAACGGGCTCGGATGCGGTGCCTGCAAGACAATGTTGGTCTTGGTATCGATCAACTTGATCTTTGAGCGAGCAGCAGCACCCCACAGAATGAAGACTACCGGCTCCGGTCGCTCCGACAACTTAGAAATCGCAACGTCCGTTAGACGCTCCCAACCGTGGCCCTGATGGGAAAAAGCTTTGCCATAGCGTACGGTCAACACGGAGTTCAATAGCAGAACACCTTGCTTGGCCCACTTTTCCAGATAGCCATGGCTCACTGGCTGAATCCCCAGATCGTCTTGCAATTCCTTGTAGATATTCTGTAACGACGGTGGCAGTGGTGTCCCCGGCAATACCGAGAAACTACACCCATGGGCTTGACCCGGATTGTGGTAAGGATCTTGGCCTAAGATGACCACCTTAACCTGACTAAACGGCGTCCATTCAAAAGCCGTAAAGATATGATACATATCCGGATAAATCTCGTAATGCTGGTACTCCGACACCAAGAAGCGGCGCAATTGTTGATAATAATCTTGCTCAAATTCCGGCTCTAAGACCGGCCACCAATCATTATGAATAAACGGTTTCATTCCCAACACCTCACGTTTTTATTCTATCATAACCAAGCTGCAAATGATATTGTCGAACGTAAACTGCAAAACATGTTAGAATGAAAATAATCATTAACTAAGCTCTGCTCAAATGACGAAAGCATTGGGTAATTAGTTAACATCGGCTGGTTTGGGTGTTACCCTACAACCATCATCTCTCATTGTAATGACTCACAAAATGTCCAAAGGAGGGGCTTCATGCGTAAACTGTATCTTAATCAAGCCGCCTTGTCGGCCAAAGCAACGACTGTCATTCGTGATGCCAATAACGACTCACGCTACCTCCTCGTGGGCAAATGGGGCTTACGTGCCGATGTCCTATCGGTCTATACGATCGACGGTGCACTAGAGGGCGAGATCAAACAAGAGACGCTGGGCCTTCTGCCTAAATTTCGCTTGATCTATCATCGCCAAACGGTGGGCCACGTCAGCAAGACCTTCGGCGTCATCCGCGAAGTCCTATTCGTCCGGGGGCTGAACTGGGTCATCATGGGGAATATTAATAGCGGCCACTTCAGCATCACCCATGGCCGAGAAAGCATTGCCAGCATTGATCGTGTGAGTCAGTCTGGCGGGGGCACCATCGAATTAACGGTCGATCAACCCGACCACGAGGCACTCGTGATTTGCTTAGCCTCCATCCTCGACCGCTGGGGTAAGAAATCCCAAGGGTCTGCGCTCACAGTACGACCGCTCTGGTCGCCTCACGCGCTGCCATCTAATGGGGTGACCCCCATCTCCAAAAAAGAATAAACAACCCAATGCGGCCGAGACAATTGTCCCGGCCGCATTTTCGTCTATTCTGCTGCTATTACCAATTTTTTATTGGCGGTTACATATTGCCCATTCGTCAGGACAAAGCGTGTCGTTTTACGGTAGTTCACAATCTTCTTAACCTTGAGTGCCTGCCCTTTGCGATAATGTTTAACCTTTCTCTTAAGGGCAACCTGACGATAACTATTAATTCCCTGTGCGTTGATCACCTTAATCTTAGCCTGGCGTTTTGCATAGTAGGCGGAGCTCACATAAGCCTTGTTGGCGGTAATATAGCCCGTCTTACCGGCCATCTTGCTATGATGATTGACGTCTCTGACCCGATAGCGGCGATGGCCATTCTTGGAGGTTGCGTAGCCGGTCACGACAAACATGGGCCGTTGTGTCCGGGACTGTTTAGCGTAGAAAAATTGGCGTGATTGTTTCGTAAACGTCTTCGTTCGATACAAGCCAATCTTTTTAGTCGCGTAAACCACGCCGTTAACGGGAACCACCGTCGCACCGTCACCGCCAGTCGCTAAATCTGGGGCGTAATGGAACGTCACGGTTTGAGCTGACTTGGAGAACGTCCCGGTCTTAGCCCCCTCGATCTTAGCGAGATGATAGCCATCAAAAGTAAGCTGTTCTGCAGTGTACGTGTCCCCTAACTGACCGGTCAACGTTCGATCACTTGTCAGCGTTTGTTGCTTGTCATCTACGTACCGAACACTCACGGGTGCCGCCGTGTTGTCTGGCGGTGTGACCACGGGTGGCTCGACGACTGGCGGCTCAATTGCCCGATCAACCGGCTCCCAGACGTATGTTTCAACCGCGCTGGGCTTATCTGCCTGATTATACTGCGCCGCCACGGCTGACCCGGTTGCGAATTTTTCACCCAGGGGATTCTGTGCCGTGCCATCCCCCACAGCCTGCCAAGAACCGGTGTACGTGTCATTAGCTTTAGGCGTCGTTAATCCCGTCGACGCGCCAAGAATGGTAGCGGGTCCCAGCGTCAACGTCGACAGTTCACTCGCATTAGTAAACATGTAAAATCCAGAAAAATTACTTGGTGGTGCAAATTTTGGCAAACGAATGGTTTGGACGCCGGCACCACCAAACGCGTACATCACGTTACTGAGACTTGCAAACGTCCCGGCTGCAAAGTCGAGTGTTGTTAGCGACTCATCGCCTCTAAACGTGGACATGAGACTCGTCACATTTCCCGTGTCCCAGTGACTCACATCGAGTTGCGTGAGTTGAGATAGACCGTAAAACATGAAGTCCATATTAGTCACCTTCGACGTATCAAAGTGACTGACGTCGAGTGACGTGGGGGAACCGTCAAAATCATTGACTAAGAACATGGTTTTCATCGTGGTTGTCTCACTGGTATCTAACTGCGCCAGGTTCTTGTAGGCGGTAACATTTCTCAGTTGTGCAAACAGTCCCGTCGCATCTTCGGGCGCCTTAACTGGCCCATCCAAGACCACGCTGGTAACCTGATCGGCGGCGGCCTGTGTGGTTGCGGCCGTGGGTGTTCCGCCTTGTGCCAGGACAATTTGAGTCGCTAGCTGGCCTGTATTCGCAATTAGATTGGTTGGCTCCCCTAATTGTCCAGCCCCCAAATGAAGGGTGCCATCGGCGGTCAATCGCCACGTGACGGTGCCATACCGTCCGGTGACAGGTGTTGCCTTGACTACGGCTGCTTGAGCCACCGATTGCGACCACGCTTCTGGTGAAACGATTTCACCGATTGGCTGGATCAGTCCTAAGGCCAGTCCCGCCAATAATAGACCTGCTGTTTTCTTCACGACGGTTCCCCCTCTCTAACGAATAGATAAACAACCCGCTTATTGCGTTATTGTAAATCATTTATTGTTTCAACCATTCTACCAATCACATGATAACACGATTGCTTGGTTATTCAAACAATTTTATCCGCTAAGATTACCTTTAACTGGTAACGAGAGATTAACCACTATAAGCGCTGATATATCAATCCATACAAATGTTCATCCGCTATATTTTATCTGAGACTACCTAAGCTGACACCATTTCAGCATACCGCCATCTCCTCATTCTTAGTTTCCATTTATCGTTACAGATTAAGTATTCGTGAGTATAGTCACATCCTGACCGTCCTCTCAACTAACAAAATTGTCCACTTTGATGACTAAAATTGGCGTAACTAAAAAAGTACCAGCCAAACCATCACCGGTCCAGCTGGTACTCCTCGATTAGTAACGCTTCATGACCCGCGCAATCTGCCGGTCCTGTTCGCGTCGTTTGATTGTTTCTCGCTTATCAAATTCTCGTTTTCCGTGCGCAACGCCAATGAGTACCTTAGCAAAACCATGCTTTAGGTAAACTTTGAGCGGAATCAGGGTCACCCCTTTATCCTGAGCTGCGATACCGAGCCGATGAATTTGTTTCTTGTGCAAGAGTAGTTTGCGATTCCGTAACGGATCGTGATTGAACCGGTTCCCTTGAATGTACTCGTTAATGTGTACATTCATTAACCACGCTTCATTATTCCGAACCTGAGCAAACCCGTCTTGCAAATTAATGCGCCGTTCCCGAATCGATTTAATCTCGGTTCCGGTCAACACTAGCCCCGCCTCAACGGTCTCGGTCACGAAATAATCGTGCCGGGCCTTGCGGTTCTGAGCCAATACGTTATCTGGCGTCTTCTTCGACTTCTTCTTAGCCAAGTGCTGTCACCTCGCTTAGTGCCGATCACCCTGTGAGTTACGGTGTTGGCCACCATTATTATTGTTCCGATGACCATTGCCATTGCTCCGCTGATTGGTTGATCGTTGATTCCCATTACGATGGTTACCATTGCGGTTACCACCGTGTTGATTACTATTATTGTTGTGGTTGTTATTCCGGCCATGGAAGTTGCCATTGCGGCCACCACGAGAACGGTGCTCACGCTTTGGCAGCAAGTCACTGACAGGCGCATCTTCAGGGTTCAAAAGATCAAAGTCAATTTCACTTTGTTCCTTATCCACATGCACAACTTTAACCCGAATCTGTTGACCAATCTTGTACGTCCGGCGCGTATTCCGACCAACTAAGGCCAGATACTTTTCAACGTATTCGTAGTAATCGTCTTGCATCCGGCTGATATGAATCAACCCTTCGATGGTATTTGGCAGTTCAACGAACATCCCAAATTTCATGACGGAACTAACGACGGCATCAAATTCTTCACCGACGTGGTCAGCCATGTATTCAGCCATCTTCATGTCGTTCGTATCCCGTTCAGCATCAATTGCCCGCCGTTCGGCTTCGGACGTATGCACACCAATTTCTTCCAAAATTGGAGCAAATTTTTCCTTGCTGGCGTCATTGATTCCGTGATCTTCATAGTAGTGGATCATCCGGTGAACCATCGTATCTGGATAACGACGAATTGGTGACGTGAAGTGCGTGTAGAATTCCGCACCCAATCCAAAGTGCCCCAAGGATTGATCTGCGTAACGCGCCTGCTTCAAGCTCCGCAACATCATCACAGATACCATGGCTTCTTCGGGCTTACCGGCAACCTGCTTTAAGATGCCTTGTAACATCTTAGGGCGTAAATGATTAGGATCACCCTTAACGTTGATCCCAAAGGCCGTCAAGAATTCGAAGAAACTCCGAACCCGGTCACCATCTGGCGTTTCGTGAACCCGGTATAAGAACGGTGCCTTAGCACGGAAATAATGTTCTGCCACCGTTTCGTTAGCTGCCAACATGAAGGATTCGATCATGCGTTCAGCTACCCCACGAGTCCGTAACTTAACATCGATAGCGTGACCTTTGTCATCCACGATGATTTCTGCTTCACGATCGTCAAAGTCAATGGCCCCACGACGCTTCCGTTGCTTAACCAAGATCTTGTGTAATTCGCCCATTTGTTCAAACATTGGGACGAGTTCCTTGTAACGATCCATCGTCACTTGATCCTGAGATTCCAGAATCTTGTTCACAGCCGTGTACGTCATCCGTGCCTTCGAACGCATCACGGAAGGATGAATCCGATGCTTAACGACGTGACCTTCAGGATTAATTTCCATGTCACAACTCATACATAACCGCAGTTCACCTTCGTTCAGCGAACAAATGCCGTTAGATAGGCGCCGTGGCAACATTGGAATTACCCGGTCAGTTAAATAGACACTGGTACCACGCTTGTAGGCTTCCTTATCCAGAATGGAATCTTCCTTAACGTAGTGGGAAACATCGGCAATGTGCACCCCTAAATGGTAATTCCCATTGTCCAGTTTCCAAACCGTAACGGCATCATCCAAGTCTTTAGAGGACTCGCCATCAATGGTCACCAAGTTCTGCTTCGTAATATCCTCACGGCCCTTTAGTTCTTCAGGTAACACGTGATCTGGAATCTCATCAGCTGCCTGCATGACTTCTTCAGGGAATTCTGATGGGATATTGTGTTGGTAGACGATTTGCAGGATATCAATTCCTGGATCATCGACACTCCCAATAACCTGTTTGGCAATCCCGACCATGGCATCTGGATGGGCATCGTTAGGGTATTCCGTAATCTCGGCCGTCACAACTTCACCTGGCGTTGGCTTCAACCCCACGTTAGTGACGTAGAACTTGTACTTCATGACCTTCTTATCAGTCAGACGTACTTGGCCTAAATAGCCGGCGTCATCATCCGTTTGTAAGAACTCACCGACAACTTGTTCATAGTGGTGTTCTACAATTTCGGTAACCTTACCTTCGGGACCCTTACCGTTCCGGGGATCACCCGCACGAACGATTTCAATCTTAACCGTATCACCGTTCAAAGCCCGCAACGTGTTGTTGGGTGCAATGTAGGCATCCGGTTCGACCTTATTTTCATCATAAGCGACAAAACCAAAGCCCTTGTCGTTACCATGAAAGATCCCCGTCAGAGTTTGCTGACTTGGATCGAGCCGAAAATGGCCGCGTTCGGTTACTTGAACTAAGCCGTCCCGTTCCAGTTGCGCTAGCTCTTGAACAATTAGCTTAAAAGCTGCAGAGCCGTGGTAATGCAACGCATCTGAAATATCTTCTACTGTGTAGTCCTGGTCCGAGTGAGCTCGGAAGAACGCTGTTAAATCACTCTTTAAATTATCTTGCACTATCGATTCCTCGTTATTTTTAAAAGATTGTGTGTAAATACGTCAATATATCCGCCTCTAGGGCGTGGTGCGCTGAGTTGACCGTTAACACGTGGTCAGCACCAGCATACTCGTGAAAATCCACTTTTTGACTAGAATAGGCCTCAGCCAACCACTGGCCAGAGCGTGGATCAATCATCTGATCGGCATCCCCCTGCGCAATGAACACTGGCTGCTTCACCTGATCCAGATGAGTCGCCGTGGTATCGGCAAAAGCTTGAATTGCTGTCAATTGTGCGGAGAGATGTTCCTGAATCCATACCATTCGATTCGCGATGTCAGGGGCGTCTAACTGTTGCTGTTGATAAGCCGCCCGGGCCATCTTAATAAATGCTGTCGGCACATTCGTCTGCCCGCGAAAGACGACGGGAGACGCGATCGTGCCCCCACCCAGCAACTGGGGATCAGTCTGTAACGCTCGCGTGGCAAATAACCCACCGAGTGACAGTCCAAAAATCGCAATTTGCTGGTAACCGTGGTGCCGCAGAGTCGCAATGGCATCACGAGTATCTTGCCACCATTTCTGTGGCGACCCGTCGCGTAAAATATCGGCAGGATCGCCCGTTGCATGCCCGGTAAAAATCGGCGCAAGCACCGTGTAATTTTCGCTTTCTAGCCGTCGTGCTAGCAAGCGCATATCGTTAGAACTACCCGAATAGGCGTGCAGTAAAATAACTGCATGAGGCCCCTGCTCAAAGAAGAGCGGGGTTGGTTTTCGAATCATGTAAAACCACCACTTTCCGCTATTGCTGAGATAGTCTCCGTGAACGTCGTGAGAACTCACGATTCAAGGCATCACACCTTAGGCTGGTTCTCAGCCCTCACTAGCTGTAAAAAAGCCTCCTGTACCAGTTACAAACAGGAGGCTCAAATCTCTAGTGTGAAGATAGATAAACTAAAGCCAATGCCAGTCCAAAGAAGATGGCTCCTAAGACAACCGTAACTTTCTGCATGAAAGCTTCAAATCCCCGTGGCTTAGACTTGGCAAACAAGTCATCCGCACCACCGGATAAAGCAGACAAAGCATCATTGGTCTTAGCAGGCTGCATCATTACCGCGATAATGATCAAAACACTGACAATTAAAATACAAGTCATTAAAAAATTATACACAAATTTGCCTCCTACCTATCGAATAGGTCTAATAGGTCTAACTATACTCTTCCTAATTTATCATAGTCGGGGCTGTTTTACCAGTCCCGCGCTCACTTAATCCAGCAAGCGATGCGGGGAATTATTCAGCTGAGCCAGCCGCTGACGGACATAAGCCCGGTTGTGACGGTACGTGAAAAGAATTAGGGTATCGCCAGATTTAATGATCGTATCACCGTTAGGGATCACCTCACGCTCGCCCCGACGAACCGCCACTAGAAGTGAGCCATCCGGCCAAGTCAAATCCCGCACCTGCTGACTGTCGAAGCCGGAATTTTCTCCCACCGGATACTCGACCCGATCAGCCACGCCCTCACGATTGGCCTCCGCTGGCTTCACTAGTTGTCGTAGCATTGCCTCGTAAATCGGCGCGCCGCCCAAAACATCAACCGTAATGTAGGCGACAATGGCGACCACCGCTAATGGCATCAAGTGATGTAACGTTCCCACCATCTCAGTAATCAACAGGATCGCGGTAAACGGGGCTTTAGAAATCCCCGCAAAGTAGCCCGCCATGGCATAAATGATGAAGTTAGCCACGAAGATTGACGGGAGCCACCCTAGCAATACAAAAGCCCGGGCCCCAATTGCGCCCAGTAACGCACCCAACGCCAGAATTGGGAGGAAAATCCCCCCGGGGAGGCCTGCCCCGTAACTAATCGTTGAGAAGCAAAACCGCAGGACGAAGTAGCCGATTAAAGGCAATAACAACGGTGTATTTTTGGCGAAGGTCACAATCATCTGATTACCGCCACCCAAGGCGATCGGCCACATCAACCCAATTGGAATGACTAGTAGAAATGGAACCACACCATCTAAATGTCGTGGCAGCCATTTGAGACGCGCATACCAATTGCCTACGCGTAAGGTCACCCACTGATAGCCGTAGCCCAGCAAGCCTAAGCCAATCCCTAACACTAACAGCAGTCCATAATACTTTAAGGGCAACGCTTGTTGGTAATTAATATGTAATACGGGCGTCAGACCAAAAATGCCATTTGAGACAAAATTTGCGACGACCGCGCTGGTCAAGGCCGTTAACCATACCAACGTTGAAAAACTATGATAGACTTCTTCCAAAATAAATAGTGTTGAGGCAATCGGCGCATTGAAAGCTGCCGAGAGCCCAGCCGCCGCACCACCAGCAATCACCAGCCGTCGTTGGGTGCCAGAAAATCCCAATCGGTAGGCAATTCCTTGCGCCACGGTACCTCCGAGTTGAATTGACGGTCCCTCACGCCCCAGAAATAATCCTGAGCCGATCCCCAACACACCACTGACAAACTTTTTCCAAAGGACGGGCCACCACGCATAGTCCAATTCTCCAGCAAGCTGGCCCTCAATTTGTGGAATTCCTGATCCCTTAATCATCGGCGTTTGTTTTACCCAGTGGCCAATGAGGACAGCCAGTGCAATCAATAGTAACGCCCACAGGATCAACCACAGTGGGTGGTGGCCCAGCCAGCCATAGATTCCCTGAACCAAAATCAGCATGTGCTCGATCAATAGCCGAAAGACACTGACGACCGCACCGGCAAATAATCCAACAATTGCCCCCAAGAAGATGGCTTTTAGGCGCGTTAAATCCGGTTGAATTGGTCGTCTCTCATGCATATTTTAATTCCTCCATTTTTTATCGTTCAAGCATTAGTTTATCACAGTTTGTAGCTAAATTAGTGCCTGAAACGATGAAATCGAAGAACTCCGGTTCCTGTAAGCGCCATCACACCTAGAATTCGTAACCACGTTGGCTGTTCCCCGGTTTGCGGTAACTTCCTTGCTGATGTCGCCGCTTGTAGCACCCCAATCGCCTGCGATCGCTTTCTGCTGACTCGGGGCTTAAGCGGTCGTTTCTGCCGGTTAGGCGTTGAAGTGACCGGTTCTTCTCCAATGACGGTTACGGGATGTTCCGCCAACTCTGACACGTGATCCAATTCGTGGGTCGGATATGGCATCTGTGGTTTGGGCACAGCTAACGGCTGGGGCTCAACGGGAACAACCAGTTCGGGACGGCGCGATGGCACCCCACTAGGCCTGATTGGTCGGGGACGGGGGACTTGCGGCTTAGGCTCGTTTCCCGGTGTCTTATTCGGTTGCTGATTGTCTCCGTTATCTGGTTTATTTGTTCCCTGATCCGGGTGCTTGCCTTCATCAGTTGGCGGCACTGGCGTTAGCGGCTTGGTCTCGTCTGGTTTCGGGACAATCGTTGTTGTGCCACCATTTGTGCCGGACTGATCCGGTGCTACCGGCTCAACGGCAATCTCCCAAACATCGGGTCTACTAGTAATCGCCATTCGCTGCGTATCACTCGGATTCTTCAAACAATAGCCGGCAGGGGCTTTCATATTCATCCGACCACCTTGACTAAATTTCCCTGATGACCGCTGTTCCCCCACCTGTTTTCTCTGCGCATCAACGTATTTAATCGTCACCTGCGCCGACTGTTTACTGCGATCATACTTCCAAGTAACCGATTCTTGGCCTGGTATGGCATAGTGGCTCACTGATCCCCAGTATGAATTTAACTTAGGATTTTTGGTCAGTTCCTCACCGGCCTTAACGACTTGTTTCCTAGTCGCAAATACCCACGACGTAGGCTCAGTCTCACCGTCATCAATTGCCTAGATCATATCAGTAATCTCAACCGTAAATGGCTTACCGTCATCGGCGCGTCCACTAATCCCACCGCTGCCAATGAGTAGTCCCCCAATAAATAAACTTACCATCACCCCGTGGTGCCACTTCAATATCATCATCACATGCCCCCTTATACTGCTTAACTCCGTAAAAAGAGGACGGTTGTTTTAATCTCACATAAAAAAACGGCCTTCACCCAGCGAATGGGTAAAGGTCGTCTCTAATTTAAACTTTTGAATTACTTGTTAACGATGGCCAAACGTGCGTCTTCGTCCAAGTTGTAGAAGGAGTGAATCCCCTTGTATTCGGAAGTCTTACCTAATTGGTCTTCGATCCGCATTAATTGGTTGTACTTAGCGATCCGTTCGCCACGGCTCATAGAACCAGTCTTGATTTGACCAGCGTTCAAAGCAACAACTAAGTCGGCGATAGTCGTATCTTCAGTTTCACCAGAACGGTGAGAGATAACGGCCGTGTAGCCAGCTTGCTTAGCCATTTCAACGGCTTCAACAGTTTCAGTCAAAGTCCCGATTTGGTTCAGCTTGATCAGGATAGAGTTACCAACACCCATCTTGATCCCCTTAGCCAAGTAGTCCGTGTTCGTAACGAATAAGTCGTCACCAACGATTTGGACCTTCTTGCCTAAGCGCTTAGTAGCCATTTGCCAGTCTTCCCATTCGTTTTCATCCAAAGGATCTTCGATGGAAACAACTGGGTACTTGTCAACGATACCTTCAAGTAAGGTAACGAATTCTTCAGCAGTGTATTCCTTACCGTCACCCTTAAGTTCGTACTTCTTGGTGTCAGCATTGTAGAATTCTGATGAGGCACAGTCAAAGGCGATAGCAACGTCCTTACCAGGTACGTAGCCGGCGTTCTTGATAGCTTCAACTAAGATTTCGAATGGTTCTTCGTTGTTCTTCAAGTCAGGTGCAAAACCACCTTCGTCACCAACGGCCGTTGAGTAGCCCTTTTCGTTCAACAAGTTCTTCAAGTTGTGGAATGTTTCGGAACCCATCCGGATAGCTTCCTTAACAGTCTTGGCACCAACAGGCATGATCATGAATTCTTGGAAATCAACCTTGTTGTTAGCGTGCTTCCCACCGTTGATAACGTTCATCATTGGCGTAGGCAATACGTGACCATTGAACCCGCCTAAGTAGTTGTACAGAGGTTGGCCTAATTCGTCAGCAGCAGCACGGGCAGCAGCTAAAGAAACACCTAAGATGGCGTTAGCACCTAACTTACCCTTGTTTGGCGTACCATCCAAGTCGATCATAGCTTGGTCAATGGCACGTTGATCAGTGACATCGTAACCAACGATTTCCTTGGCAATCAGGTTGTTAACGTTGTCAACGGCCTTAGTAACACCCTTACCCATGAAACGACTCTTGTCGCCATCACGAAGTTCAACGGCTTCGTGTTCACCAGTTGAGGCACCAGAAGGAACGATCCCCCGGCCCATAGCACCGGCTTCAGTGTAGAGTTCAACTTCAACAGTTGGGTTACCACGAGAATCTAAGACTTCGCGTGCGTAAATATCAGAAATAATAGACATTTTTTTGTATTCTCTCCTTATGAAAGTTTGGCTTCACGGGAACAAGACAACCATCCCATGTATTATTCTATAAGTTTAACTTTGAACTTTCAATCACAATTTTACCGTTTTACAAATTTTGGTAGTTTGCGAGTTGGATAAATGAGTGCTCATCGAGGCTGGAACCCCCGGCCAGTACACCATCTACGTTATCCCGCTTCATTAAACCTGCAATATTATCAGGTTTAACACTTCCGCCATATAAAACCCGAACCCCGTTGGCCACTTCATCCGAATAGATGTCGGCCAGGGTTTGGCGAATCAGGTAACAGCCCTCTTCCGCCTGATCGGATGACGCTGAAGTCCCACTGCCAATGGCCCAGCTAGGCTCATAGGCAACCACGATCTTAGCGGCATCTTCGAGACTCACGCCCTTAAGCGCGGCAGAAACCTGGTTAACGACCCAATGGATCTTTTCGCCAGATTCGCGACGACCCATCGTTTCGTCACAACACACAATCGGCGTCATGCCATTACGTAAGACGGCCAGAACTTTACGGTTGATCACGTCATCCGTCTCGTTAAAGTAACGCCGACGTTCTGAGTGACCCACGATCGTATAAGGAATGCCCATCTCGTGCAATGCCTTAGGACTCGTCTCACCGGTATAGGCGCCTTCGTCCTCGTAATAACACGTCTCCGCTGCGACTCGTAGCACTTGGTCACGATTAGCGTCTAACATGGTTTGTAAGAACAGTGCTGGCGCCGCAATTGCCGTTTCCACGACATCCGCAGCCGGTAGCTTGCCCTGAACAGCTTCAATGAAACTGCGCGCTTCTGTGACTGACTTGTTCATTTTCCAGTTACCTGCAATCAGGGGTATCCGCAACCTAATCCACCCTTTCTTAAAATAAATTGACTACGCTCATCATCTTACCGAACTCACTGCTAATTAGCCAGTGAAGTGTCTCCAAAATCAGCGGTCGTCACAATAAAAAGCCATGATGACTGGCACCACGGCTTTTTAAAAATTTACTTGTCAGAAATTGCCGCAATTCCTGGTAATGTCTTACCTTCAAGGTATTCCAGAGAAGCGCCACCACCAGTAGAAATGTGGGACAACTTGTCAGCAACACCGAGTTGTTGAACAGCAGCAGTGGAGTCCCCACCACCAACGATGGTCTTGGCTTCGGTCAAAGTTCCTAAGAACTTACCAATTTCCAAGGTACCTTCTGCATAATTACTCATTTCGAAGACACCCATTGGCCCGTTCCAAACCACCGTCTTAGCTGACTTCAAAACATCTTCGAATTCAGCAACAGACTTAGGTCCAATATCTAAGGCCATGTAGCCGTCAGGAATGTCACCTTCAACCGTCTTGTGAGCAGCATCGTTGTCAAACTTTTCAGCAACAACGGAATCCGTAGGCAGAACCAGCTTGTCGCCAGCCTTGTCCAAGATTTCCTTAGCTAAGTCAATCTTGTCCTTTTCAACCAGAGAGTTCCCAATCTTCATGCCCTTAGCGGCGTAGAACGTGTAAGTCATCCCACCACCGATGAGGATCTTGTCAGCCTTAGCTAACAAGTTGTCGATTACGCCGATCTTATCAGAAACCTTAGCACCACCTAAGATGGCAACAAATGGGTGTTCTGGATTATCAACGGCGCCACCGATAAACTTGATTTCCTTTTCCATCAAGAAACCAGCAGCCGTTTGGCCCATGTTAGATGCGATACCCACGTTGGATGCGTGTGAACGGTGAGCCGTCCCAAAGGCATCGTTAACGAAGACATCACCAAGTGAAGCCCAGTACTTGCCCAATTCAGGGTCGTTACCGGATTCACGCTTAACGTATTCGCCATCCTTAACATCTTCGTAACGGGTGTTTTCCATAACCAAAACATCACCGTCGCTCAGACCATCAATGGCATCTTCAAGCTGCTTACCTTCAGTCGTTGGGACGAAAGTAACTGGCTTGTTTAACAAGTTTGAGAGCCGTTCAGCAACCGGACGCATGGACAGACCTGGCTTGTCTTCTTCCTTCTTGATCCGACCTAAGTGGGATAAGAGGATGGCCTTGCCACCGTGTTCACTGACGTACTTAATCGTTGGTAAAGCTGCAACGATCCGGTTATCGTTACCGATCACGCCGTCTTTGATTGGGACGTTAAAATCGACCCGCATTAGGACTTTTTTGCCCTTTAAATCTAAATCAGAAACTGTTAATTTAGCCAATTTAGAGAACCCTCCTTGATTGCTTATCAAAATAAAAGATTACTTTCACAATATACAGCACTTATCCTGAGATTTCAAAGGACTTGTGTTAATTTATAAAACTAATGAAAAACGCGTCGGAGAATGCCCTCCTCCGCCGCGTTTGATTCATTAACTGTTCATTTTAAACCGACTTGCGCCGCCAGCTAATTAAAGCGTAGCGAAGTGCAATAAGGTACGAACCATGTTGCAAGTGAAGCCCCATTCGTTGTCGTACCAAGCAACAGTCTTAACTAATTGAGTGTCGCCGGCAGTCGTAACTTCCGTTTGAGTTGGGTCAAATACGGAACCATGGTTGTCATCGATGATATCAGTAGAAACAATTTCGTCACCGTTGTAACCAAAGGCATCGTTACCTTCAGTGTGCTTCTTGATTGCTTCGTTGATTTCGTCAGCAGTAACCTTCTTGTCCAGAACAGTAACTAATTCAGTCAAAGAACCGTCAACAACACCAACACGTTGTGCATGGCCTTGTAACTTACCGTTCAAGTCAGGGATAACCAAACCGATAGCCTTAGCAGCACCAGTAGAGTGAGGAATGGTGTTGATGCTTGCGGTACGGTTGTTACGCATCTTCTTGCCACGAGGGCCGTCTAAGATCATTTGCGTAGAAGTGAAGGCGTGGATCGTCGTCATAGTCCCAGCCTTAATGCCAAATTCTTCGTTTAAGAAGTATGCCATTGGGGCCAAGCAGTTGGTCGTGCAAGAACCAGCAGAAACGATAACGTCATCCTTGCTCAATACGTCCAAGTTAACGCCTGGAACAACAGTCGTAACAGGGCCAGCAGGAGCAGAGATCAGAACACGCTTAACACCTGCGTCAAGGTGAGCTTGTGACTTTTCTTTTGAAGTGTAGAAACCGGTACATTCAAGGACGAAGTCAACACCGTCGTTCTTAACCCAAGGAATATCTTGAGCCTTTGGTTCAGCATATACAGGGTATTCCTTACCATCAACCACGATACCCTTTTCCGTTGATGAAACTTCACCAGGGAAACGGCCATGAGTTGAATCATACTTCAACAAGTAAGCTAACATTGAAGGTGTCGTCAAATCGTTGATGGCAACAACTTCGATGTCACTTGAGTGGAGTTCGTGAATCCGCTTGAAAGCCAAACGGCCGATACGTCCGAAACCATTAATACCAATCTTTACAGTCATACTGTGATTTCCTCCTTCAGGAAGCAAATAAAGAATAATTTTTTTAAAAAGCAGTACGTGTTAAGTGTATCACTTTTTTAAAACAAAGTCAGCAGCTCCTTCATCGGTTATTAACCAAGTTGAAGCTGGCGCTAAATGCATGTAAGCCGCGATGGCAGCGCCCTTTTCGGCACCACCGGCAACCGCAACCACCAATTCTTTAGCGGCTAAGTCAGCAATTTCCACCCCGATTCGGGGGAACTTACTAACCACGTGGCCCTCGGCGTCAAAGAAATAGCCAAAGGCTTCACCCACCGCGTGAGCTGCCGTTAAATCGGCTATCACGTGGGGCGCCATGTTACGGCGTTGTGCCATCACAAAGGCTTGACCAATGCCGTGAATCACCACATTACTCTGGGCAATCAATTGTAGAACTTCATGAATCGCTGGCTCTGCAAATAGCGGCTTGTAAGTGGCTGTGGTCAGCTGTTCAGGCACAAACAAGGAACGAAATTGACCGTTCGTCTGCTGGGCCATCTGTGCACTGACCGCGTTAGCCTGAATAGCTGGTGACTCACCAACGCCACCACGGGCAGGAACAAACAACAACTGCCGGTTCACCGACAACGCTGGTGTCAGCGCCGCGGCAACGGTGGCCATCGTATGACCGCCCATGACCGCAACGATACTCTTTCCCACCGGCAATTGATCCGCCAAAACTTGACGGGCCGCTTGCGCCATGGCCAATAGTGACCCAGTCGGTGCGGTACTATCACCAGGAACAATCGTACAGTGGGCAATGTGGAGTTTATCCGCTAGCAGCTGCTCACGCTGTTGCCACCCCGATAAATCATTCATCACCGGGGTCAAACCACGCAAGAGCTGTTGGCCGGCCCCCGTAATCTGCATGCCCTTCACCGACATCCGAATGAAGCCTAATTCGGCTAACGCGTCCGTGGTAGTCCGAATCGTCCGCTCGGAAGAATTGAGATTGGCTGCCAACGTCCGCCGACCAACCGGTTGCGTACTGGCAATACCTTGTAAAACGCGAAACCGGCTGGTTAATTTCGTCACCATTTGAGGCATGATTGCTTCAACCCATTGCCAATCTTCACGCATTCAACTTACCTCCTAGTGGGACGGTTAACGACCAGCGGTGGCTGATAAACGCCCACCCTGGTCAAAAAAATTCGGGTCAACCAGAGCTAACCTTACGTTTGTAAGTATAAGCCCCCAACTATAACTTTGCAAGCCAACACTCCCGTAGATTTGGGAGACATTTGCCACTAAAAATAAAAATATTTAAACGACCCCTTGAATTTATATTCAGCTTCGGTTATAGTAGTTAGGTGCTCAAAAAGCACAACGCATATTGCGCCCGTAGTGTAATGGATCGCACGTAAGATTCCGGTTCTTGAAATGGGGGTTCGATTCCCTCCGGGCGCATGAATGGCAAAGCGACTAGGTCTCATTCCTCGTGAATTGGGACCTTTTTTGTGTTCCATTTTAACGTATGCCAAAGGGGGCCGGAGACATTTGTCTCTGACCCCCTAATTTTACTTCATGACGTAATTGATGCGATCCCACCGTTTGCGTAACGGTATGGCAATTAACGGCGCCACTAAAACGTCCAAAATCAATTCCGGAACAGCATTAGTGATCAACGAAACCATGAGAACGTACCCTAACGTTTGATTCCCCTTGGCCCCGAAGGCCGTCGCCACGGCTGGTGTTTGATAGAAGAAAAAGACCAGCCCTAGCACCAAAACCGTATTGATTAATGCGGCAACACCCGCGGCAACACTCATCGATCGGCGCATGGACCATTGACGTTGCCGGCCCCACAGATAGACGAGACCAGCGCCTAAGCCCATTAGTAATCGCGGAACGACCGAGACTAACGGGTTTGTAAATACCAGTGGTGCCACTGGACTTGAGGGCCAAGTAAACGCCCGCACGAAGGTGATCAGCCCCCAGAAGCCACCGATCAGCATGCCATCCTTCGGTCCCAAGGCTGTTCCCGCTACAATGACCGTCAGCCCAATTAGGGTCATGCTAAACGGTCCCAACGGAATGTAGCCTAAAAACGGTAAAATATTCTGTAGCAATACAATTGCCATTAATAACGCATCCACCACGAGGCGGAATGTTTTATGTCGCGTCATTTTTTCCTCCACTGAACAGTTAATGCCGATATTATAGCATGATTTTTCATCAGGTGGAAAACCCTCAGCTCCTTACCTCGATATTTTCTATCAAATGTCGCCCTCCCCGATTCTCAGGACTGCTAATATTTTCTCACCAGAAACTAACTTGTATTTTTATCCAAAATCCGTTATAGTAGTTAAGGTGTTGTTAATCAATATGCGCCCGTAGTGTAATGGATCGCACGTAAGATTCCGGTTCTTGAAATGGGGGTTCGATTCCCTCCGGGCGCATCACTACCAAGTCAGTTAGGTCACATTCCTCGCGAATGTGGCCTTTTTATTTCCGATAATTAGAAAAAGAGTCTGGGACCAAAGCCCCAGACCCATTTGCATATCCGAATTCACATTGTCGAAACGTGCGCCAAAAGGCAGCTGGTTCCGCTTAAAACTGATAACCAAACAATCCAGACCCAGGATTATTCGGTTATCAGCCTTAATGTTCGCCAGCTAACCGCCTTTTGTCCCACTCTCTTCAAATCCTCTAAACATAAATAATGCCTAATCCTCCGAGTGAAACACGACCGGTGACCATAACCATTGGTCCAGTTGGCGCAGTCGGTGCGCCAGTCGTTTCAACAACGCCCAGATCAGCGTCCATATCCGTTTGCACGTTCCAAGAGCTTGGCACGTATAATTGTACACCGCCCAAGTGCGCATCTATATTGATCACTGCTCCCTGCTCACTCAAGGTCACATCATCAAAATACAACTTGGCATTGCCCATGGAAACCTGGACGTCTGCTCGCCGGAAATCGGTCGATTGCAGATAGCGAATGCTATTGCCCATATTGACATTAACCGTAATGTCGGGATCTTTAAGGGTGGCAACATCATCTTCATGGTAGTCGGACCAGTCTCGATGATGGTGATGGCCCCCGTTCGTCCACTTATAACGATACCAACGCTTGGGCCGAATAATCAGGGATAATCCCAGTGACAGCAACACCGCTGCAATCAGAATGGTCCACGGTGCTAAAGCCGCAATCCCCAGAGGTTTGGCAAAAATGATTGCCAAAAAGGCCAATGAGAAGACCATCCCCCAGACAGCAAGGTGCATGAGACTTTCAACAAAGGCGGCCACCAGGAAGACGGCCAATAGCAACGGCCAAAGTCCAATGTGATAGCTAAAAATTCCCAGCTGGCTCGTAATTAAAACAACGGCGCCCAGTACCAAGAAGACGCCCCAAAACCAATTCGCTTGTTTACGCATATCCTTACCCCTTTTCCTCTAATGCTCGTTTTAACGCTTGATAGTACCGGCGTGAAACGTAGAGTTGCTTGTGTGAATTTTGAAATTTCACCAGATTTCCCGTCACCGACCGCGTCAGTGAGAAGACCTGCGTCCGATTGAGGATGGCGGACCTGGAAACCTGGATGAACTGTGCTGGCAGACATTCAGCCAATTCGTAAAGTCGTTGGCTAGTTGTGTACATCGCCGTCGCTGTGTGAACCGTCACTTGATGGTCCCGTGCTTCAAAAAATAAGACATCCGCCAAACTCACCTGGTAGTTTTCACCACGCCAGCTAAAGGTCAGCCGCTGCTGCGTCATATCCGCCGCTTGAATCGCTGCCACCAATTCATCAACTTCCGGTGTCTTGGCGGGCACGTGCACTGTCACCTCGGGTTCAGTTAAGTCTGGATCGACTTCAACGTGAATCTTCAAGTTGCCACCCCCTTTCGTCTTTACTAAGTTAACCATAGGAAAAACTAAAAATAAATAGCCAGCCCGTAAGCGGTCAATTTCAGAACGTAACTGGTCAGTTTCGATGATAGAATACGTGACGTTTAGTCAATTTCTGGTATGATAGTTCTAGTCAAATGGTTGTCAATCGTCAGCAATACTGCTGGACTAAAGTAACCCAACCCTTGACTTCATCAGGGTTGCTTAACAATTCAGCGTAATCAGCCAGAATAAAGTCATATTGTTTGACCTACTTTGACCATAGCGGTACACTAGCAACATGTTAGCAGAACGCTAGCCATTTCTACGTTAAATAAATAAGGGAGGCTATCTTGTCATGAATTTAGTACCTACAGTTATTGAACAATCATCCCGTGGCGAACGGGCCTATGATATCTATTCACGACTATTAAAAGACCGGATCATCATGCTTTCCGGCCCAATTGAAGATGACATGGCCAACGCCATTATCGCACAATTACTCTTCTTGGACGCCCAAGATTCCACTAAGGATATCTCACTTTACATCAACTCACCTGGTGGTGTGGTTTCCTCCGGCTTAGCCATTTACGATACCATGAACTTCATCCAATCCGACGTACAAACAATTACGTTAGGGATGGCTGCTTCCATGGCCAGCGTCTTGGCATCATCCGGAACCAAGGGTAAGCGGTTCGCATTACCTCACGCCCAAGTCATGATTCACCAACCATCTGGTGGTGCCCAAGGGCAACAAACTGAAATTGAAATTGCTGCTCGCGAAATCTTGAAGACGCGGCAATTGATCAACCAAATTTTGGCTGACAATTCCGGTCAACCCGTTGAACGTCTGAACCAAGACACTGAACGGGACAACTACTTGAGTGCTCAAGAAGCCGTTGATTACGGGTTAATCGACCACATCATGACCAACAGTAGTGAACAAACTAAGTAATTTATAAAAAGCACCGGCCAACAGGTCGATGCTTTTTTTATGCCCAAATGAGAGTGGAACAAAAGCATTGCGGTTAGTCAATGAGCATTAACGTCGATAGACAAATAATCCCGGGCTTGGATTTTTTGTCTATCGGGGTTAAGCGGAGTTGACTGCCTTTAGTTCCACGTTTCGGCCAGATACGTTCGGAGCACAAAAAGAGTCTGGATGTTTTATCCCAGACTCTGAGCCTAACTATTCTTATACGATTAATCCCATGTGTTGGTACGGATGAACGCCAATCATTAACCGACCGTCAGGCTTAAATCCCTGGCGCCGGTAAAGCTTAGCCGCACCTGGGTTCCCATCGTCAACATTCAAACTGATCTTGCTTTGACCAAATTTTTCAACCAGTCGCGGCAAGGCCTTTAACAGCTGGCTACCAATTCCTTGTCCCTGAGCTTGCGGTGCCACTGCCAACATGCTCAAATACCACTCGCCAGGCCGACTCTCACCGCCTAATTCTAGCGGTGCCGAGAAGCCCGGATGCTCACCAGAAACTTGCTTCAAAATTTGATTGACTGCAATCTCATTTTCAGCTGGATGACCGAAAGCCACGCCCAGTACTCGACCGTCGTCGTCCGCAACCCAAGTCTGAGCTATACCATTCAGATTTTCTGGCATAGCGTATAGTTCCGTCAACATCGACAGTAATGCCGACTCCGAAACATTCTGCAGTACGGGCATCTCCATATCACGATAGATCATCGCAATCAGCGGCGCTATCTGCGCGCTATCCTGTGGGTGAGCTTGTCGAATTTGCATGTCCTAATCAGCCTCCTAGGGTGGTCATCTATTGATAATTAGCAACAACTGGTGACTGTCTAAACCGTTAGCAGGTCAACCAGGTAATCTATCAATCACCTTAGCAGACGCCCCGACTAGCGTCAAATTTCTAGTTGTTTCCCAACAGCACTATTCAGGGACACCAAAGGGACCGAGACTAATCATCCCGATCCCTTTTGGTTAATCTTCAAACCACAACCTGACTAAGCCGTGGCTTCTTCGCGTAATTGCTTTGCATAGTCGTTAATCTTCCGTAACCGGTGGTTGATTCCCGATTTAGAAATAGGGCCGCCAGGAACCAGATCACCTAATTCCTTTAGACTCACTTCCTTATGCGCTAACCGTGTCTCGGCAACTTCCCGTAGCTTAACTGGCAGCTGTCCCAAGCCAACCGTGGCATCGATAAATTGAATATTATCAATTTGCCGAGTCGACGCATTCGCGACTTTGTCGAGGTTAGCATTCTCACAGTTTACCAATCGGTTCACTGAATTCCGCATATCCCGCATGATCCGGATATCCTCGAATTTAAGCATCGACGTCGTTGCCCCAATCAAAGATAAGAAGTCGGCAATTTCTTCGGCACTCTTCAAGTAGGTAATGTACCCGCTACGCCGGACGATCGTTCGTGCATTCAGATTGTACCGGTTCATCATTTCCGCAATCATCTGATTATGTTCTTCGTATAGTGAATAGATCTCCAAATGATAACGACTGGTTTCCGGATTGTTCACCGAACCCCCCGCTAGAAAGGCCCCTCGCAAATATGACCGCACCGACATATCGGAATCGAGAATTTCGGCAGGAACCGATTCGAGCAGTTGCATCCCGTCAAAAATTCCCAGGTCAGACAGTACTTCCGTTACACCCGTCTTGACCCGCACGATATAGAGGTTGTTCTTCTTTAATTTCATCTTGCGGCGCACCAACAGTTCACTTTCCAAATCATAGAACTGTTTTAGCAATTGATACATCCGCCGAGCAATCGCCGGATTTTCCGTCTGTACGTTCAACACAAAATGATGATTCGCTAAGCCCAAGGCCCCATTCATCCGGATCAACGCTACCAGCTCGGCTTTGGCGTTGTCCCGATGAACCTCAAGCGTCGTCAATTCTTTCTTTACTTCACTGGCATATGACATGCGTTAAAGCCTCCGTTTCATCCGATAGCGTGGCTGGCCAATGAGATTCAAGAGTTCATTAACAACTTCTTGACCATTGTGGAAAGCCCCATTATCGCGTAATTGTAGAAAATCTGTCGAGATAACACGGCAACCCTGATCACGGAGCCCCCGGAAATCATGCCGCACTGGCTGAGACATCTCGTCCCAGCGCTGATAATCAATATATTGATCTGGCACCGCGTGAGAATTCACCAGCACCGTGTCGATAAAGTTTTCACCTAAATGTTGATTTAAGACGCGCACGTGATCCGCATCGGTGAAGTTTTCAGTTTCACCCTTCTGCGTCATGATATTGCAGATGTAGACCACCTCAGCTGGACTTTCCTTAACAGCCTGTCCAACACTATCAATCATTAAGTTGGGCAAGATGCTGGTAAACAAACTCCCAGGGCCCAGTACAATCTGATCAGCCGCCATAATGGCATCGATCACCTGGTGTACCGCATGCGGCGCGTCGTGATGGTTACTCGTTTCCACCCACACCCGTTTAATCAGCTTGTGGGCCGCCGTAATCTCCGATTCACCACTCAGGGTACTCCCGTCGGCAAATTGGGCGTGTAACTCTAACGGCTCGTTAGCTGCTGGGTAAATGTGTCCATTGACCCGCATCAACTGAGAAAGTTCTTGGACAGCATCAAAAATACCGCCCTTCATCTCCGACAAGGCGGCAATGATCAAGTTCCCAATGGCGTGGCCAGCAAAGAAATCATCTGTCGTTTCAAATCGGTACTGAAATAAATCTTTATAAATGGACGGCACTTCAGCCAGGGCCACCATGACGTTACGGATATCTCCAGGCGGCACCACGTTAACGTAGTGTCGAATAATCCCCGAAGAACCGCCGTCATCAGCAACCGTCACCACGGCGGTAATATCAACGTCGCGATCACGTAGGTTGCTTAAGATGACCGGCAAGCCAGTCCCCCCGCCAATGACCACAATCTTGGGCCGGCGGGTACGCAATGGATCTCTCATGAGCGGTTAGCGGACTCCTTTCGCTTCTCAATATCGCGATGGGTCACGTGGACTGGGTAAGTGTTGCCTAGTGCCTGACCGATACGCGTAGCTAAGGCCACGGAACGATGTTGTCCGCCCGTACAACCTATAGCAATGGTAAGGCTCGCCTTACCCTCTTTCTTATAGCCCGGCACGATCGTCGTGAGGAGCTGAATAAACTGTTGATAAAATTCCTCAGTCTGTGGTTGAGCCATGACGTAATCATAAACGTCCTGGTCCTTTCCAGTCTGATCGCGCAACGCTGGAATGTAGTATGGATTCGGCAAGAAACGCACGTCCATCACAATGTCGGCATCAATTGGTAGACCATATTTGAAGCCAAATGACATGACCTCAATGTGGAAGACCTGAGCCGCCTCGGTCTCGTAGTTATGAAAAATCTCTTCTCGTAGTTTACGTGGACTCAATGACGTCGTATCAATGACCAACTGTGCCGCTTGCCGAATCGGTTCCAGTAGGCGCCGTTCTCGTTGAATGCCTTCCATCACACGGCCGTTACGCGCCAGTGGATGGGACCGTCGGGTTTCCTTATAACGAGACACTAATTCTTCGTCCGAAGCGTCCAGGAACAGAACCTGAGCGTTCATGGTCCCGTGAACGGCAACGTCATTTAGCATCCGCACGATTTCATCGTAAAAGGCCCGTGATCGTAAATCAATCACTAACGCAATCTTTGACAACTTGCCGGATTCGCGGACCAAATCCCAAAACTTGGGGAGTAACGAAGGCGGCATATTATCAATACAGAAATACCCCAAATCTTCAAAGCTCTGCATGGCGACGGTCTTCCCGGCACCACTCATCCCAGTTATGATGACTAAATGGATTTCATTTGTCATGGCTCTCCTCCAGCTTCTTTAAAAAACGTCTTTATGCAGTATAACACACCGGGCGTGTCTTTTACTAATGTTTCCCTCAAATTCCTAGAAAACTAGCAGTTTCCGCCTTACTCAGTAAAAAAAGCTATCTGCGGCCAATTGGCCACAAATAGCTTCATTTGATGATTAACGACTGCGCGCCACCGAAATAAAAATGGCGTTGAGGCCAAAGATGGCAAAGAAGATTGCCACTAGACCGTTCAGTGATAAGGCCGCTACCACCGGATGAACGAACAACATCACACCGATTACCAGCGCCAAGACATCAAAGATGATTGACAGCCAGAAGTAGCCGCCACCGAAACTCCGCAGGTGACTAGCAACCAGTAAACGTTCCAGGGAATCAACGATAAACCAGATGGCAAATAAGTAGCCCAAGGTAACAATGGCACTATTCATATCGAAGAAAAAGACCACAGCAATCAGAATATCCAAGATCCCTAAAGCTAAGGCAAAGTTGGCCCGTAACCCGGTGGCTTCGTGCAGCTTGCGGTAACCCGCAATTGTCGTTAAACCACTCAACAGCGCCATAATCGCAAAAATAATGGCTAAGCCCGTCAAACCAATCTTGGGCGAACGGAAAAGGCCGTACGCGGCCACTAAAAATAAAATACCGAGAATAAATTCGCTCCAATCAAAGCCCCAACGGGTTCGATTCATATTAAACATTGTCTGCATCTCCTCACAACTCCGGCCAAGTGTTGACCGGTTTCCAACTATTGTACTGGTTTTCCGCATGGTAAACAAGTTCACCTAACTAAAAAGAGCGGTGTGACCCGCCAACTGGCAGTCTCACCGCTCTTCGTTACATTTCTATGACACTGACACTAGGCATCTTCCTCAGTCCGCGCCTTATCCCGTTCCAAAACGGGCTTGAGGTACTGACCGGTATAGCTATTCTTAACTTGCGCCAGCTCCTCAGGCGTTCCGGTAGCCACAATGTTACCACCGGCCTCGCCACCTTCTGGCCCCAGGTCAATCAGATGATCCGCCGTCTTGATGACATCCAGGTTGTGTTCGATCACCAGCACCGTATTGCCCTTATCAACCAGGCGGTGCAGCACCGTCAGCAATCGTTTAATGTCATCGCTGTGCAAACCGGTGGTCGGTTCATCCAAAATGTAGAAGTTCTTCCCATTTTGTTGCTTGTGCAATTCTGAAGCTAACTTCATTCGTTGCGCTTCCCCACCGGATAAGGTCGTTGCTGGTTGTCCCAGCTTCACGTAGCCTAAGCCGACATCCTGAATCGTTTGCAATTTCCGGGTGATCTTCGGAATGGCTTCGAAGAAAGTCAAGGCTTCGCTCACCGTCATATCAAGCACGTCAGCGATATTCTTCCCCTTATATTCTACTTCTAGTGTTTCCGAGTTGTAGCGAGTGCCGTGACAAACCTCACAGGGAACATACACGTCGGGCAAGAAGTTCATTTCAATCTTCAAAATACCATCCCCGTGGCAGGCTTCACACCGGCCACCCTTGGTATTAAAGCTAAACCGTCCCTTTTGATAACCACGGAGCTTGGCATCGTTGGTCTGGGCAAATAGCGCCCGGACATCGTCGAAAACGCCCGTGTAAGTTGCCGGGTTACTCCGGGGGGTCCGCCCAATTGGACTCTGGTCAATGTCCACCAACCGTTCAATGTTCTTGACCCCAGCGATGCTCTTATATTTCCCTGGTTTTTCCGAGTTACGGTTCAGCTTTTGGGCCAGTGCTCGCTTCAGGATCGTGTTGACCAAGGTCGACTTCCCTGAGCCAGAAACTCCCGTGACCACCACGAATTCGCCTAATGGAAAATCAACCGTGATGTCCTTCAAGTTGTTTTCAGCTGCACCAGTCACCCGAATGCTCTTGCCGTTACCGGAACGACGTGTTAAAGGTACCGGGATATAACGTTTACCGGAGAGATACTGCCCCGTCAAGGATTTCCGTGATCGCATCACTTGCTTGGGGGTCCCAGCGGCCATGACGTGACCGCCATTTTCACCGGCCCCCGGACCAATATCAACGATGTAATCGGCTGCTCGCATCGTATCCTCGTCATGTTCCACCACAATTAGCGTGTTACCTAAGTCCCGCATTTGTTTTAACGACTTGATCAACCGATCGTTGTCGCGTTGGTGTAGACCAATGGAAGGCTCATCCAAGATGTACAGCACCCCAGAAAGGTTCGACCCAATTTGCGTGGCTAACCGAATCCGTTGTGCTTCCCCTCCGGACAGAGTCCGTGCGGAACGACTCAGCGTCAGATAATCCAAGCCCACGTTCCGTAAGAAGGTGAGTCGATCCCGAATCTCTTTCAGGATTGGCTGGGCAATGACCTGATCCTGTTCACCGAAGCTGAGATCTTGAAAGAAAGCCAATTCCTTATCGACCGGCATATCAGAGACGACCCCAATGTGTTGATGGTTGATCTGAACACTGAGGGCTTGCCGATTCAACCGATACCCGTGACAGGTCTGACAAGTCAATTCGGCCATGTACTTACGCATCACGTCACGCGTAAAATCACTGTTGGTTTCTTTGTAACGCCGTTCAACGTTAGGTACTACACCTTCAAAGGCAACATCGACGTCGCGGACACCACCGAAGTCATTTTCATAGTGGAAGTGGAATTCCTTGCCCTTAGACCCGTACAACACGAGATCTTGAGCCGCTTTAGGAAGGTCCTTAAATGGCACATCCATATCGACCTTAAAAGCCGCCGCTGCTTGTTCCAACAAGGCGGGGTAGTACTGTGAACTGATGGGATTCCAAGGTGCTAAGGCCCCTTCACGCAGGGTCTTGGACTTGTCCGGAACGACCAGATCCAAGTCGACCTCGAGCTTAACGCCCAAGCCATCACAGTCGGGACAAGCGCCAAAGGGGGCGTTGAAGGAGAACAACCGTGGTTCTAGCTCACCCACCGTGAAGCCACAGACTGGACAAGCATAGTGTTCTGAGAAAATCATGGGCTCGCCATCAATCAAGTCAGCGATAGCGTAACCACCGCTCAAGCGTAAGGCCGCTTCAAAGGAATCGAACAACCTTGAGCGAATGCCATCCTTAACCACAATCCGGTCAATCACAATGGCAATATCATGATTTTTATTCTTATCGAGTTCCGGCACATCGTCGATATCCATAATTTCACCGTCGACCCGGACCCGCACAAATCCTTCCCGTCGAATCTTGTCGAAGATCTTCTTATGTTGCCCCTTCTTAGCTCGGACGATGGGCGACAAAACTTGTAATTTAGTCCGCTCTGGTAATGCCAGAACTTGATTAACCATCTGTTCGACGCTCTGACTCGTAATCTTAGTGCCATCATTGGGACAGATGGGCGTACCGACTCTGGCCCACAATAACCGGAAGTAGTCATTAATTTCGGTGACCGTCCCTACCGTTGACCGGGGGTTCTTTGACGTGGTTTTCTGATCGATCGAAATAGCGGGACTCAACCCATCAATCGAATCGACATCGGGCTTATCCATCTGCCCGAGAAATTGCCGGGCGTACGACGACAGACTTTCCACGTAGCGTCGTTGGCCTTCCGCATAAAGAGTGTCAAAAGCCAGCGAGCTCTTACCAGAACCCGACAGACCACTGATGACAACGAGCTTGTTCTTAGGAATAGTAACGTCAATATCCTTTAAATTGTGCGCTCTGGCACCGTGAATCACGATTTTATCGTTTAACAATTCATATTCTCCTTACTCGACCTAATCCCCGATCTCGGTCTTCATGTCCATAACGGTATCCCGCAAAGAAGCCGCCTGTTCAAAGTCTAACTTCTTCGCCGCGGCACGCATTTCATCTTCCAGTCGGGCAATTAATTTCCGTTGATCGTCCTTCGACATATCTTCAAAATCAGTCGAGACGAAATCATCCTTTTCACCCTCATGATCGTTCTTCTTCGTGACCGCAATCAGATCACGGATTGGCTTAATGATGGTCTTTGGCGTAATCCCATGTTCCTTATTGTAGGCCATCTGGACCTTCCGCCGCCGTGCCGTTTCATCAATGGCGGCTTGCATCGATTCGGTCACGGAATCTGCATACATAATCACTGCCCCGTGCGAGTTTCGGGCCGCCCGACCAATCGTTTGGATCAACGAGCGTTCATTTCGCAAGAAGCCTTCCTTGTCGGCATCGAGAATCGCCACGAGTGACACTTCTGGAATATCGATTCCTTCCCGCAACAGGTTGATCCCCACGAGGACGTCGTACTTGCCCAACCGCAGATCACGCATAATCTGCGTCCGTTCTAGGGTCTTAATATCTGAATGCAGATAGGCCACTTTGATGCCTAAGTCCTTCAGATAGTCCGTCAAGTCTTCAGCCATCTTTTTAGTTAAGGTCGTCACAAAGGTCCGCTCGTTGGCTTCCACGCGCGTATTGATCTCGCCTACCAGATCATCCATCTGGCCCATGATCGGTCGTACCTCAATCGTCGGATCAAGGAGCCCCGTTGGCCGAATAATCTGTTGAACCACGCGATCCGTTTGTTCATGTTCGTAAGGCCCGGGAGTCGCCGACATATAGATGACTTGGTTGACGTGCTGCTCAAATTCTGACAGCTTCAGCGGCCGGTTATCCAGCGCGCTAGGCAACCGGAAACCGTAGTCAACCAGTTGTTGCTTACGCGCTTGGTCACCGTTATACATTCCCCTCACTTGCGGCATGGTCACGTGGGATTCATCGACGACCAGCAAAAAGTCCTTCGGGAAGAAGTCCAGTAACGTGTAAGGTGGCTCACCGGCTTGGCGGCCATCCATCCAGCGTGAATAGTTTTCAATACCGCTCGTATAACCCATTTCACGCATCATTTCCAGGTCGTAAGTCGTCCGTTGCTTGAGTCGTTGGGCTTCCAGCAACTTACTTTGACTTTCTAATTCAGCCACGCGATCCTTCATTTCACCTTCGATACCAGCGGTTGCCTTGGCCATAATATCATCGTTGGTCATAAAGTGCGTCGCCGGGAAGATGGCCACGTGCTCCCGATCGCCCACAATTTCACCCGTCAGTGAGTCCACTTCGCGAATCCGGTCAATCTCATCGCCAAAGAACTCAACTCGCAAGGCCCGGTCATCTCTCGACGCTGGGAAGATTTCGACAACGTCGCCATGAACCCGGAACCGGCCCCGTTGAAAGTCATAGTCGTTGCGTTCAAATTGAATATTTACTAATTTACGTAGCAGTGCATCCCGTTCAATCTCCTGACCGACGCGTAACGAGACGACGTGATTCTTGTACTCAGTCGGATCCCCTAACCCAAAGATCGAGGATACCGAAGCCACCACGATAACGTCATTGCGTTCCAGCAGGGAGCTGGTCGCTGAGTGCCGTAGCTTATCAATTTCATCATTAATCGAGGAGTCCTTTTCAATGTACGTATCACTTGATGGAACGTAGGCCTCGGGCTGGTAATAGTCATAGTAACTCACAAAGTACTCAACCGCGTTATTCGGAAAGAACTCTTTGAATTCCCCGTATAACTGCCCAGCCAACGTTTTGTTATGTGACAACACCAGCGTGGGCTTATTCACATTCTTAATCACATTAGAAATTGTGAACGTTTTCCCGGTCCCCGTAGCACCCAGTAGGATCTGGGCCTTCTCGTGGTCCTGAATTCCCTGGGTCAATTTCGCAATGGCCTCAGGCTGATCCCCCGTGGGTTGATAATTGGAAACCAAGTCAAATTTACGGTCTGATTGACGATCAATCATGGCATAACCTCCCTACAAAAATCATCTCGTTATTTGCGGTTTCATGGGTACCGCTTTACCACCAGCGTCCAGTGCTGGTTACCATTTCATTCATCAGAAAAATGGGAAACAAACTGCTTCCCATCGTGCTCAAATATTTTACCATACCGAACATACTTTCGCCAGTTTGGTGTCTTACGACTAGAACTTATCCTGATAGATGGTCACATTCGCCGTCCGGTCACCGCGCACCACCGTTGTCGTCTGAATCGGCTGGAGCTGTTGCTGTTCCCAGAATTGTTTCATCTGCCGGTCACCCATAAAGACACTCAGTTGTAATTGGACCGCCCCAGCAGCCCGCAGCGTGGCGACCAAACTATGATAATAATCGGCCGCTTGTTCAGCTGGTAACTCCGAATCCGTCATCCACATTCCTAGCCACACCAGACTGGGCAATGGATAGTCAATAATCAGGTCTACCAACACCACTAACTGATCATCGTGGAAAATTCCCAAATAGGCCTTTTGATCAGGCATGGCGTTCATGGGAACGTCGGTCACGTCTTGAATCGCTTCATTGCGGGTCACGGGATGGTCCTGAAAATGGTTAAAATATGCCGGATGAGCCGCTTGAAACTTATAAATCAAGTCATCATCCGCGTGGGTTAAGGGTCTAACCGTGGCCCCAACCATGGTCTGGTTCCAAACTTCAGCTAATTTCATGCTAATCTCCTTGTTTCAATAAATTATCAGTTAACGTTGCCAACTTCTGCCGATCACTGAAGTCGGCAGCTAACATCTCCGGCAGCACTTCCGCTAAGAAATACTGGACACAGGCCATTTGCTTAAACTTCAAAATGGTCGTCAAACTCTCCCGATAGATTTCCGTGAAGACCGGTTCTGGATTGCCCTTTTGGATTTCACCGAAGGATTCATACAGTAGGTCCACCTTATCGGCTACCGAAAGAATCTGTCCTTCTAAGGTATCATCTTTGCCTTCACCCAATCGCCGCGTATAGGCCGCCTGAAACTGCTCAGGAATTTCATTTTTGATGAAGTTAGCCGTCAACGAATCTTCAACATCCGCTAACATTTGCCGCAACTGTGGCGTGGCATACTTAACGGGCGTCTTAATATCGCCAATAAACCGTTCTGTATAATCGTGATTCAACGATTTTTCATAGAGCAACCGCCAGTTCACTTGATTCCCGGCGCCCTCTTCCACGTCACCTAGGAATTGGGCCACTTCCGCCACCTTGAATGAATGCGCGGCCACCGAATGTTGTTCAAATTTGAAGTATCCTGGTGCCCGATCAATCGTTTCCAAATCGCTTAAACTTTGTAAAAATTGATTCATCCCCATGCTTGCTCACTCCTCGATCATTCTATCTTTATGTAATCGCCGGGCGCAATCGTCCCAGCACTAGTCATTGACCCCTTAATTCTTTACAAAAAGCGGAAACCACCTCGCCTGAGGTTGTTTCCGCTAGATATCACCTTATTTGGCGGAAGCCGCATTGGCCTTCAATGTTTCCAGATAACTGAAAGCTTCTTGGCCAGCAATCCCACCATCCCCTACGGCAGTGGTAATCTGCCGTAAAGTCTTCTGGCGCACATCCCCAATAGCAAAGACGCCGGGAACTGCCGTGGCCATCCGGTCATCGGTCTTGATCCAGCCCTTGTCATCAGTAATGCCCAGATCAGTGAAGGCATCCGTCATTGGTAAATTCCCAACGTAGATGAACACCCCACTTGCTGCAATTTCACCGGTCTCACCCGTCTGATTGTTCTTCGTGGTAACACCAGTGACTTTCATCTCGTCACCCACAACCTCGGTAACGTTGGTGTTCCAGACAAATTCAATCTTATCGTTGGCAAAAGCCCGATCCTGTAAGATCTTCTGGGCCCGCAGTTGATCACGCCGAACCACTACGGTGACCTTAGACGTGATGCCTGCTAGGTAAAGACTCTCTTCGACAGCGGAGTCACCACCACCGACAACGACGACTTCCCGGTTCTTGAAGAACGCCCCGTCGCAGACCGCGCAGTAAGACACACCCCGGCCACCAAATTCATTTTCACCAGGCACGCCTAGTTTCTTGTATTCAGAGCCTGAGGCAATCAGCACGGCCCCGGCACTGTAATCACCATCATCAGTCTTGACTACCTTATGGTCGCCATGATCTTCAATGCTTTCAACGTTGCCGTACGCAAATTCTGCGCCGAATTGAGTTGATCCCTCGTACATGTCCTTGGCCAAATCTGGTCCCAGAACTGACTTAAATCCAGGATAATTCTCAATAGCCGCCGTATTGTTCATCTGACCACCATAGATTCCGCGGTCTAACATTAAGACGGAAAGGTTGGCCCGTGAAGCGTACAAGGCACCGGTCATGCCACCTGGGCCCGCACCGATGACAATAACATCATAGTTTTTCAAATTTAAACGCTCCCTTCTGCTCTTAGCCTTTAGTGTACTTTACTATCAAAAAGGAAGTTTGTCACCTATTTTGACTTGGTTGCTTTCTCATCCTCAGCGGACAGCTTAGCACCCATTTCTTCGATGTACTTGCGTAACGCATCCTTCGTTTCTGGATGTTGTAACCCGTATTCAATGTTCGTTTGAATCCAACCAAACTTATTTCCAACGTCGTAGCGCTTCCCCGTGTATTCGTGGGCAAAGACGCGCTGAGTCTTGTTTAAGTTGTCAATCGCATCCGTCAATTGCAGCTCGTTACCCAAGCCAACCGGCGTGCTTTCAAGTGCTTCAAAGATTTCTGGCGTGAAGAGGTAACGACCGATGATTGCCAGGTCACTAGGGGCTTCATCCGGTTGAGGCTTTTCAACAAAGTTCGTGACGTTGTACAACCCTGGTGCCGTTTCTTCAGAAGGATTGATGACCCCGTACTTAGCCGTATCCTTGTGGGGAACCCGCATTACAGCCAACGTGGAAGCCCCCGTTTGCTCATAACGATCGATCAGTTGCTTCGTTAACGGCACCTTGCTATCGGTCATGTCATCACCCAACATGACAACGAAGGGTTCGTCACCGATAAAGGCCTTAGCCGTCAACACGGCGTCGCCCAAGCCACGAGGATAAGGTTGCCGAATGAAGTACAGATTCATCCCCGTCGTCTCTTGAACTTGGCGGAGCATTTCATCCTTGTGCTTAGCCGCTAAATTGGCTTCCAGCTCTGGATTAGAATCAAAGTGGTCTTCAATTGACCGCTTGGACTTACCATCAACGATCACGATGTCTTCGATGCCCGACTTGCGCGCTTCTTCAACGATAAATTGAATCGTTGGCTTATCCACAATCGGAAGCATTTCCTTAGCTAAGGCTTTCGTTGCCGGTAAAAACCGTGTGCCCAGACCGGCGGCTGGAATGACTGCTTTTCTAACTTTTCTCATAATCTATATCCTCCTGTATCCCCACTAAACAACTAGAATTCTGAACGACCTTCACGTTGCATCAGATCTGAAATAGCCGTCCGAATATCTTTACCTTCGTACAATACCTGATAGATGGCCTCGGTAATCGGCATTGATACGCCACGCTTCTTCGACAATTCGTAGGCGGCCTTAGTCGTGGCTACCCCTTCGATCACCATCCCCATATGGTTAATCACATCGTCGAGCGCTTCACCACGACCTAACTCATCACCAGCACGCCAGTTCCGCGAATTGGAACTGGTTGCGGTCACAATAATGTCACCCACACCAGACAACCCGATAAAGGTCATCGGATCGGCGCCAAAGGACGTCCCTAACCGTGAAATTTCGGCCAAGCCCCGGGTCATCAAGGCAGCCTTGGCGTTGTCACCGTACCCTAGGCCGTGCAAAGCACCAGCACCCAGCGCGATGATGTTCTTCAAAGCCGCACCAATCTCAACGCCAATGATGTCAGGGTTGGTGTAAACCCGGAAGTAGTTCGTCATAAATAACTTCTGGGTATGCTTAGCGGCGTCTAAGTTCTCACTAGCTGCCGTAACCAGCGTCAAGTCATGACGCGCGACATCTTCGGCATGGCTAGGCCCTGACAGCACCGTAATGGATTGCCGGTTAGCTGCTGGAATCTCTTCTGCCAAGACTTGGGAGATCCGCTTATAGGTTTTCTGTTCAATCCCCTTGCTGGCATGAATCAACGCTGGTTGGTTGCCCGTCTTTTGTAAGATCGTTGCTACTTGGCCGGCCACGGACCGCACCGCCTTAGTGGGCACAACAAACAGAATCGTCTGCACGTCCACTAACGCACTCGCCAAATCAGAGTAGGCCACTAACGAGGGAGAAAACTTAAAATTCTTAATGTAATGCGAATTTGTGTGCTCTGTATTTAACTCCTCGACTTGCTTAGGGTTGTATGACCACAAACGAACGTCATGGCCGTTTTCGTCCAGAACACTCGCTAAAATTGACCCCCATGATCCGGCACCAAGTACTGCAATTTTCTCTGACATAGTAATGGATTCTCCTTATTTAGAAAGTTTAGATTGTTCACGAAACGGGTTGCCATCAAGATAAGCAGCTGGTTGCACCTGCTGGCGACGCCGATAGACCCAGATGATCAAGGCGCCCAAGAACAGGACGACTGACAGCAGTTGTGACACCCGCAAACCACCAAAAAGCATCAGACTATCCGTCCGCATTCCCTCGATAAAGAAGCGACCGAATGAATACCACAGAACGTAACTCAGGAAGACTTCTCCCTGTTTGAACAGTCCTGGCGTATGCCGTAAGCTCATGAGGACCACAAAACCCAGTAGGTCCCAGGTCGACTCATACAGAAAAGTTGGTTGACGGTAGGCACCGTTAATCAACATCTGATTCACGATAAAGTTAGGCAGGTGTAGTCCCTGCAAGAAGGCCAGGCTCGTGATTCGCCCAAAGGCCTCTTGATTCATGAAGTTACCCCAGCGACCAATCGCTTGTCCTAGAATAACCGTTGGTGCAGCCACATCTAGCATCAACCACACCGGAATAAATCGGGACCGACAGAAGAAAAAGACCACAAGTCCGGCCCCGATCAGCGAACCGTAAATCGCAATGCCACCGTCCCAGATGGCAATAATCTCTGCCGGATGTTTCGCATAGTATGACCATTGAAAGATCACGTAGTAGGCCCGCGCAGCAACTAAAGCCGCCGGCAGTGCCCACAGAATCATGTCGTAAATGTCATCGGGATCAATCCCCCGACGACGGCCCTCGCGTACCGCTAAAATCACGGCAATGACGACACCGGTGGCGATGATCACACCATACCAGTGCACGGCAATGGGGCCTAAATGAATGGCGATGGGATTAAGCGCCGCCATGATTGGTGAAAAAATAACGCCCATCTCCCTAATTGTTTTGTGAGTTTTGTTTGATTAATCGATTCAAATTATCGTCAAAGACCTTTGTCGCATCATAGCCCATGGAGCGTGCCCGGAAGTTCATGGCGGCCGCTTCAACAATGATGGCTAAGTTACGCCCCGTCCGCACTGGAATCGTGATCTTGGGGACCACGACATCAAAGAACTTCTGGGATTCACTGTTATTGCCCAACCGGTCGAAATGATTATCATCTTTCCACGCTTGTAAGTGAACAATCAGGTCAATATCAGTCTCGGAACGCACGGCCCCAGCACCAAATAGGTTCATCACATCAATGATCCCAATCCCTCTGATTTCTAGCAGGTGGCTCAAAATAGCCGGCGCCGCCCCAACTAGGGTCTGTTCATCTTGCTGATAAACTTCAACGCGATCGTCAGCGATCAGCCGGTGGCCCCGTTTAACCAGTTCCAAAGCGGTTTCACTTTTACCAACGCCAGAATCACCGGTAATCATGACCCCAACCCCGTAGATATCAACGAGCACACCGTGAACCGACTGCCGTTCGGCTAACTTGCCTTCCAGGTAGTTGGTCATGTTACTGAGCACCCGCGACGTAGTCAGCTTGGTCCCTAGAATCGGGATTCCAGCTTCCTCAGCGGATTGTTTCAGTTCCTCGGGCGGATCAAGCTGCGTCGAGATGACAAACGCCGGCGTCTCCGGCTGACACATCTTCCGCATGACATCGAGGATCTTTTCATGGGTCATTCCCTTAGCGAAAGACGTTTCCGTAATCCCCAAGAGCTGAATTCGTTTTGCTGGATAATAGTTAAAGTACCCGGTCAATTCCAAACCGGGACGTGAAATATCACTGGTTGTAATTTGCCGATTCAGATGATCTTCACCGGAATAGACATCTAACCGGTTTACTTTCACAAGATCAGCCACTGTAACACTCTCTGGCATAGGAGTTCCTCCTTATTGCATAGTGAACTACTCTAATTTTAGCACTTTAACGGGGCGACTCCTACCAAATTCATCTGTATCCGCCAACTTAATTATTCGCAAAGTGATCACTGATGATTGCATTAAAAATTGACATGATGATTGCCACCATCATTGTGATCCCAAACGATGAAAAGGCAAAATTACTGCCGACAAACCAAGAGGTCAATTCCAGCATGGCCGCATTGATTACCACACTGAACAGGCCTAAGGTTAACACCGTAATCGGTAGGGATAAGACAAACAGGATGGGTTTCACCACCGCATTTAGCAAGGCTAAAACAAAGCTAGCCAGTAAGGCGATCCCGACTCCCGACACGTAGAAGGCGTTCTGTAAGCCGCCCGCTAACGAACTCTGAAAGAACCCCGCCAACGCTAAGAAGATGACTGCGTTGACTAGAATTCGTGGCCAAAACCGCATGCTAGTCACCATCCTTATGTGAATCCTTAACATCCTGTTCCGTCACATCATGAATGACTTTCCGGCCCTGATCTTTAGTGGTCGAATCAGCCCCACGAAAAAGATCGCGTAAGCTGGGATTACTACCCTCAGCACGTTCTTCTAGTGGCATGAAGGTGTATAAGATGACGTAAACGGCCAACCCCAAGATACCGTGGACAAAGGGGGTAGCAATGGTAATTAAGACATAGATCACCCGTAAAAGATTGGCGTTCCAACCAAAATATTCAGCAATTCCGCCCAGTACACCACCCACTAATCGGTTGGTGCGCGAACGAACAAAACGCTTTTTTTCTGCCATCAGCGGACACTTCCTTTTCTAAATAGATTCCTTTTATGGCAAGAATAACGAAAGCGGCCACTGAAAGCAAGTTTCCAGTGGCCGTTCCCGTTAATCTTCAAGTTTGGTTAAGTTTTGTTTGCTTAATTTCCGACCGCTGACTACCCTAGTTTGGACTATCAGAGTTAGCCGGATTCAATTCAACAATCTGCCCGGACTTCAGGTAAACGATCCACTCACAAACGTTAGTGACGTAATCCCCAATACGGCTGAGATCCTGTGCGACGTTCAGATAGATGGAGGCCCCCGTTTCAAACGCTGGGTCTAGTCGCATCTGTTGATAACTATCCGCTCTGATCTGATGGTTCAACTGATCCAACTGCCGATCGACTTCGGCCAAAGCACGCGCCGCCTGATCGTCTTTATTAACGTATGTGGTCAGGACTTCGCGAATCATCTTGGTGGTAATCTGACTCATCTCACCGATTAATTGTTCCAATACCGGAATTTTCTGCTTACTGCCGAATTTGATCGCTGAGTGGGCGATGTTACGAGCATGGTCCGCTGCCCGTTCCAATTCAGAAACGGCCTTAAGGATGGTCACGATTTCCCGTAAATCGGTGGTAACCGGTTGGTACAACGCAATCATTTCAAACGTCTTCTGTTCCAATGCAATTTCACGTTGGTTGATCTCGTGATCGTGGTCGATCAACTGCTGTGCAGCCACGGCATCCCGCGTCATGAACGCATCAACCGCTTGCTGGACAACTTCGCTCACCAGCATCCCCATTTCCGTGAAGTCTGCGTCTAACTCTGCTAATTCATCATCAAACAATCTACGCATAGCTTGCCTCCTTAACCGAATCGACCGCTAATATAATCTTCCGTCTGCTTTTCAGCGGGATTCATGAAAATATTCTTAGTTTGGTCCACCTCTACCAACTCGCCGTTCATAAAGAAGGCTGTTCGGTCTGCAATCCGCGAAGCCTGTTGGAGATTGTGGGTTACTGTAATGATCGTATAATCGTGACGTAAATTCAAGAGCGTTGTTTCAATTTGGCTACTTGATACCGGATCAAGGGCACTGGTCGGTTCATCTAACAAAATAATTTCTGGAGATACCGCTAAGACGCGGGCAATACAGACCCGTTGTTGTTGCCCCCCGGACAGGGCCAAGGCACTTTCATGGAGATGGTCCTTGACTTCATCCCACACCGCGGCCTGCCGTAGCGATTTCTCAACCACTGCGTCCAGCTTTTCCTTATCCTTTTCACCAGCAATTCGTAGGCCATAAATCACATTATCGTAAATTGAGAATGGGAAGGGGTTCGGCTGTTGGAACACCATGCCAATTTCTTTGCGAATCTGAACCGTGTCCGCACTGGGCGCGTAGAGATTCTCCCCTTTAAACTTAATGGTCCCCGTAATCGTGACGTTAGGAATCAGATCATTCATCCGGTTCAACGTCCGCAAATAAGTTGACTTGCCGCAACCCGATGGTCCAATCAATGCGGTAATTCCTTTAGCATCGAAGTTCAGGTTGATCCCCTTTAACGCTTCCTTGTCGCCATAGTACAGATGCAAGTCTTGCGTCGTTAAAATTTCCTTACTCATTATCAATTTTCCTCCTCGTTAACCGAAGTTCCCCGAAACATAGTCACTCGTGATCTGAACCTGTGGATTGGTGAAGATATGGCTCGTCGTATCATACTCCAACACGCGCCCCTGATTGAAAAAGGCCGTATACTCACTAATCCGCCCCGCTTGTTGCATGTTATGCGTCACAATAATGATGCTGTACTGCTGCTTAAGCTCTAACAACGTATCTTCTAACTGACTGGTCGACACTGGATCTAGGGCACTCGCCGGCTCATCCAGCAGTAAAATATCTGGTTTGACGGCGATGGCCCGGGCAATACATAGCCGCTGCGCCTGCCCACCCGACAAGGCCAGCGCACTCTTGTTCAACTCATCTTTGACTTGATTCCACAGCGCTGCTTGCTTTAGCGAGGTCTCCACGATTTCATCTAACTCATGTTTATCGGTTACTCCCCGTAGTCGCAAAGCGAAGGCAATGTTGTCATAGATGGATTTGGCAAACGGGTTGGGCCGTTGGAAGACCATCCCCACCCGGCGACGCATCTCGTAAACATCAATGTCCGGTTGATTGATATCAATTCCCCGGTACATAATCTTACCGGTCACCGTGGCAATCCGGTCGTTCATTCGGTTGAGCGACCGCAGGAAGGTTGATTTACCCGATCCCGATGGGCCAATGAGGGCCGTGATCTGATTGCTCGCAAACCGCAAGTCTCCCTCGGCAATGGCTTCCTTCTTGCCATAGTAAACGTGGAGGTCTTCCGTGGATAAAATCGTTGGATGTTCCGGATCGGCTGGCTGGACAATGTGACGTTCCAACATGGCCGTCTTGGCCGTGACATCGTTATTTAAAAACATGGCCTACCTCCTTTACGCTGACGTTAAGCGTTTGTACAGCCGCTTACCTAGGTAACGTGCGGCGAAGTTGAACAACAGAATAGCCAGAACCAGTACCGCTGATGACCCGGAGGAAATGGCCTTAGCATCCGGCATAATCCCCTCAGAGTTAATCTTCCAGATGTGCACCGCCAACGTTTCTGCCGGACGCATTGGATTCAACGGACTAGAGATGTTGAACGGATTCCAATCCGTGAAGTCTAACGCCGGTGCACTTTGCCCGGCCGTATAAATCAATGCGGCGGCTTCACCGAAGACTCGCCCGGCACTCAAGATTACCCCAGTCAGGATACTAGGCACCGCGGCTGGCAGGATAACCCGCGTAATGGTCTCCCAGCGTGACAGCCCCAGTGCCAAGCCCCCTTCTCGCTGCGTCGTATCAATGGTTCGCAGTGAATCCTCAATACTACGCGTTAGCAGCGGCAGATTGAAGAACGTTAAGGCAAACGCCCCGGAAAGGATCGAAAACCCTAGGTTCAACCGGACCACGAAGAACAAGAAACCAAACAGCCCGACGACCACTGACGGGAGTGAACTCAGAATTTCAATGGCCGTTCGAATCGTGGTGGTCACCCAATTATCCTTGGCATATTCGTAGAGGTAAATCGCTGCCCCCAAGGCAATGGGAAAGGAAATCAGCATCGCCAAGATTAGCAGGTAAAACGAGTTGTATAGCTGAACGCCAACCCCACCGCCCTCTAAGAAGGCCTTAGCTGGCGCCGTCAAAAAGTGCCAGCTTAGTTGGGGAACGCCGCTGACCAGAATATAGCCGAGCAGGGCCATTAAAATCAAGACAACTAACCCGGCAATTCCGTACAACGACCCAATTGCCACTTTATTTTGTGTTTTTGGATTCATCACTACTGGAGACGCCCCTTTCGGCCGATCAAGCGAATGATCAGGTTAAAGATTAATGACATGAGCAGCAGAACCAGCGCTAATGACCACAGCGCATTGTTTTGCAGCGAGCCCATGACCGTATTCCCAATTCCGGTGGTCAGGACCGAGGTCAAAGTTGACGCCGGATCAACCAGACTGCCGGGCATCAGTGCGGCATTCCCAATCACCATCTGGACTGCCAGTGCTTCACCGAAGGCCCGAGCCATACCAAAGACGACCGCGGTCATCAAGCCTGGTGTGGCAGCGCGTAGGATCACCTTATAGATGGTCTGCCATTGAGTGGCCCCTAAGGCAAGTGACGCCTCCCGATAATACCGGGGAACGGAACGCAAAGCATCCACACTCATCGACGTCACCGTGGGTAGAATCATCACGAACAGGACACAGGTCCCTGACAAAATCCCAAAACCACTGCCACCAAAGAGCGTCCGTGTGACCGGCACGACGACGGATAATCCGATAAAACCATATACCACGGATGGAATCCCCACTAAGAGTTCAGTCACCGGTTGTAAGATCTTGGCCCCTTTATTGGGTGAGATCTCATTCATAAAGACCGCGGTTCCAATCGCAAATGGCGTCGCAATGATCGCGGATAAAATCGTAATCAGGAAGGATCCCACAATCATTGGCAATGCGCCAACTTCTGGTTTCCCATGAGCATCCGTGACGCCGGGATTCCAGCTCTTACCGGAAAGAAAATCCCACAAACTGACGTGATTGGTGAAGAAGGTTGCCAACCCCTTGGAGGCCACAAACCCAATAATGGCGACCACGACTGCCACGATTAATAACAGTGCAGAGAAGCTGACGACCTTTCCCCAAATTTCAAGTTTGGCGGCTTTTGAATGACGCTTGAGTTGTTGCTCTAATTGTTCCGTTGACTTCATTCCTTGGCGCCTCCCAACTGCGTGATTTGACCATTCGCATCACGTTCAACCTGCATCTGGTTCGGCGACAGGTAGCCCAATTGACGGACCAACGTTTTTTGAATAGCGGTTGATTGAATGTAATGTACAAATCGCTTGGTTAAACCAGTGGGCTGGCCCTTGGTATAGAGGTGCTCGTATGACCAGATCTTCCACTTGTTGGTGATCACGTTATCCTCCGTAGGCGCAACGTGATCCAGTGTAACGTCTTGAACCGTTTTATCGACATAGGAGAAGGCTACGTAGCTAATAGCCCCCGGCGTGGTCGCCACAATTTGGCGAACCATTCCTGAAGAATCCTGTTCCTGAGCAGTTTTGGACTGATGTCCCGCCAGGCCAAATTGTTCAAACGTGGCTCGAGTTCCACTCCCCTGCGCCCGGTTGACGAGCACAATCGGTTGGTTCTTCCCGCCTACTTCATGCCAGTTGGTAACCTTCCCCGTAAAGACTTGGATTAGTTGAGCGGTCGTCAACTGCGTCACACCAGCTTGTTTATTAACAATCGGCGTAATGCCCACCACCGCGACTCGATGATCAACCAATTCGCTGGCTCTAATGCCCTTCTGTTCACCGGCAAACAGATCAGAATTTCCAATCTGCACGGCCCCTTCTTGGATTTGACTCAGTCCAGTCCCGGTTCCCCCACCCTGAACGTTAATAAACGTTCCGAGATGTTCGCCCGTATACTGTTCCCCGGCTGCTTCCACCAAGGGCTGTAGGGCGGTTGAGCCGACCGCTGTGATCGATTCACCCGCATGACTAGTCTCGCGCGTTTGATAAGCAAAGAGGCCCAGGCCTACTACGACTAGTAAGCCCAGCCCCTGCCACCAACGTTTCATTGACATACCGTTAACCTCCTAATGGCCAGGGTGCTACTGCCCGACCTTTTCGAAAATAAGTATACCGAACCAATGTAAATGTCTTGTAGGCGTATTGTAAAGGTTATGTAAATGTTACCCAGTATTGACGAATTTTTTACGAAATCGCTCAACGCTCTGATGAATCAGGGGCCTCTCTATCCCCCGGAATGATTGGGTTAACATGCACTGTAACCTTATTGACAATAAAAACAGGACTAAAACTAGGCAACCTGGTAGTCCCTTGCGCCTTACCGGTCGACAGATATGGGCTGGAACGGTGCGAACACAACTTGAAGCCTCGAAAGTGCCGAGTCTACAAGCTTGGTTTTCTACTAAGCCAGTAAGCAAGTCACTTACTGACTAAGTAGAACGACGCGCCTGAGCCCATATCTGCCAACCTCACGGCTAACGTGGCTTTCGCAGTCGACCGGGATAATAATTGTCATAGTCGTTATCTATCGAGCTGAAAACACTGAATAGCCACGATTTTTAACTGCTTTCGTGGTAAAAACCACAACCAAAGCCATAGAAGGCCAGGGATGGAGCCGGCCGTGAAAGTGGTGTAAGCTGGCGATTTTGCCAGCTTACACCACGGGCGACTTTGAAGACACGGCTTTGACCCGTACCCCAAAAGTTGGAACAAACTAGAGGGGTATAAATCATGGTTGTTTCAGTTGAAAATAAGATTAAAGCTGTCGAAGACTATCTTAGTGATCGTGGTGAATCGT
>NZ_JAAXLK010000018.1:41733-63450 GCF_012641185.1 Levilactobacillus tujiorum | reverse complement strand
TACGATTCACCACGATCACTAAGATAGTCTTCGACAGCTTTAATCTTATTTTCAACTGAAACAACCATGATTTATACCCCTCTAGTTTGTTCCAACTTTTGGGGTACGGGTCACTTCGGCTTCAAGCGAGGCTAGAGACCGCTCTATGGCTCTAGCCGTCCTGCCCACAGCGTTCCAGCCCAAATTTGGCGAACGGTAAGGCGGCATTGCCAGCACTATCTCTGAGATAAAAAAATGCCCCCGCAAGTGCGGAGGCATTTTTACGTTATGTTTTACTTTGATGACTCGTCGTGAGACTGTGGTATCTTCTTAGAGCGGGTAGCCTTGCGGTGTGCACGCTTTTTACGGCGGAACTGCATTGGCTTTTGCGCTGGTAAGACAACTGATAATTTACCGAATGATGAAGCCATTAGTGGCAAGAATAGGTTGAAGATGATGGCGGTGAAAATCGTAATCAACGTGACAGCGGTCAACGTCTGCGATTCAGCGGCCAGCAATCCTAGTACCCCAGCGATAATGATGAACAATGAGTGACGCATGGTTTGACCAACCTCATTGATACCTGGTAATAACCAGTCCAGCAGGGGACCATCGTTTAACCGGTAACTCAAAGCGAGTTGGGTTAATTCAACCACCGCCAGGACAGTCAGTGGAATGAAGGCTAGCAATGGCACTTGCCAGTTGAACTCGTTGTTACCCGTTAACCAGCCCATCAGGAGCAAGGTTAATTGATAACCCGCCGCAGCAGAGGCCAGGAACGTTAAGAACCAGTAACCGGCTTGCAGCAGTGAACGACTGAACAGAACCAACAGTAAGAGCGTGATCCCAAAGACCAGGATTAACACGCGTGGTAAGTCATGCTGGTACTGCGTCTGAATCGTACTTGCAACCACGGGCTGACCACTAAAGGTTAGGGTCGCATCCTTAAGGACCGTTCCGCGCAGTTGACTTTGAGCAACTTGCTTCAGTTGTTGCAACGTCGCTGTCGTGTCCTTAGCGTTTGGTGCTTGCTTCAGTGTCACAGTGAGATAAGTCGCGTGAACCTTGGCATCCGTGTAATTTGCTAGTGATTGTTGGAAATCACCGCTAGCAATTTGAGTTGGTGACAAGTACAGTGACTTAGCCGCTTCGGAAGTCTGGAGACCACTGAGATACAAGTAAATCTTGTTCATTGACTTCTGCATGCCTGCGACCTGTTTCTTGGAGGTCTTCAAGCTGTCGCTGACGGCCTTGATCGCTTCGGCGTAGTTACTCAAATTAGAATGAGCAGTCGTGGCATCCGTGTTGACCGTTCCCACGGAATTGGAGAGGGTGGTCAAATCATTTACAGCAGTGTTGAGCTCCGTATTCACGGCGTTCAACTGGTTGATGTAACGGGTGATCCGCTTCGACGTGCTCGTTGACCCAGCAGCCGTGGAACGACTCAATGCGGCTTGGAGTGAGGATTGTAAGGTACTACTGTCACTCATCAAGGTATTAGTCTGGTTCGTCAACTTGTCCAACCGCTTAACTTCAGCTTTAAGTGACCGTTGTTTCAGATTGTTTCGGTCAGACTGGATGTCGTTACGAACCGTGCCTAATTGACCGACCACGCCGGTAATGTTCTCGTTGAGAGAGCTCAATTGGTTAGAGACGTAGTATTGGGTAATCGGTTGACCACCCGGTTGGGTTACAGAAGTGACGGACGCCACTCCTGGTTGTGCCCGGAGCTTCTTGGTTAAGTTATCTAATTGGAACAATTGATTTTGATTGTCGAGGCGTTGGTTGGTCGAGATATACAGCGTGACTGGCGTTGCTTTCCCTTGGCCAAAGTGCGCGCTTAATACCCGAGCACCCTGCACGGCTTGATTGTTCGGAATGTCTTGCGTGTTGTCGTAATTCAGGTGTGTCCGGTCAGCGGTGATCACGGGCACGATGAGGTACAAGACGACGGCAATGGCAATCCAAGGTTGCCAGAGACCGAACTTAGTCAGATGGAACCACAGCTTGTGATCCTTGAGCCGAGGACGCGTCTTCTTCGGCCAGAAGAGGCCATTCCCCAGCATCCCAGTGAAGACGGGGACCAGCGTGACGCTAGCGATCCCGGTGATGGCAAACCCAATCCCCAGGAGGCCAAACGCACGAATCGTCGAGAAGTCGAAGAGCATGAGACTACCAAAGGCAATCGTCAAGCTCAACGTACTAATCAGGATGCGGTAGCCCAAGTCACTGACGACCTTCGACGTGGCGGCCTGACTGTCAGCACCGTCGTCGGTGAGGTTGCGTAGTTCGCGGAAGAACCAGAAACTGGTTAACAGCGTGAACAGGCTAATTCCCAGTAAGAGGAAGATCGGCGTGTACTCTGAGTAGGCGAAATTCCAGTGGTAAGCCAGGTTGGTTGCAAGGGACAGCGTCGTAACGTAACTAATTAAAATAGCTAAAAATGTGATAATCGGCGCGATAATTGAGGCAAATAGAATTCCCATCGCAATCAGGGCAATGAGCATCGTCATCAGGATCACAATCAAGGTGAAGGATGAAATATGCTCATTGGCGGCATCGCTGATAATCTCAGGACTTGTCACGTAGGTATTCAAGCCCACGGTTGAAATCTGAGCCTTCAGTTGGGAGGTCAGCTGGCGAACGGTGCCTTGGTTATGACTAACCTCTAACTTGACGATTTCCGTTGATTTATCCTTTGAAAGCAGTTGCGGCTTACTCGTTGGTGTATTGGTCATCGTCGTGATCTTTTGAACACCATAATAGGTTGCGCGCTTCTGCAATTCGGAAACGGTCTTGTTGACCGAAGCGAGTTGCTTATTGGTGAGGGCGCCATCGGGGTTATTGAAAACCGCGTTGACGGTGTAGGTCCCGTTTAAGTTACGCCCCCAATTGTTTTTCAACTGGGTTGCTTTAACGGGTTGACTCGTATTCGCCAATTGTGGCTGACCATCGTACTGAATGATGGTCTTCACATTTGGCAAGGTGACGATGGCCGCAAAGACCACGACTAACCAGAATACGAGTGCAAAAATCCGGTTGTGGTGAAGCTTTCTTATCCGTTCTTGCATATGTAATCTGAGTCCTCTCTATCTAATCAATCTCCCGCCGTGCAAGCAGGGTGCAATTCATGTTTAATTTTACCATACTGGGGAACATTCGGACCGATTTCAGCGTTATTTAAGAAAGTTTAAGGAACTCTTTCGTTGACTCTAAAATTAAAGCGGGTAAAGTAGAAGACCACGTACTAACTAAAAGAAAGAATGTGTAAAAATGACGAAGCACCAACGGCCTTACCACAGTCCCTTTGCCGCCATGTTAACGGGGGAACGCTTTGCGCTAGCGACTAAATTAGCGGCGCAATACCACCTGGATGAAAGTCAGGTGATGTTTGCCTATCTCCAAATTACGGCAGCGGTGGCGGAACCCGGAAAAGCAGTGATGGCGCAACAACCAGAAATTGATCGGCGGTTCCAGGCATTTCTTGAGGGGGCCAACCAATCTGAGACACATTAATTGCGGCGACAGTAGTTTTACCGTAAACTTAATTAACTACAAGAAGTTGTTAGCCGCCTAATATTGTACGGGTCGGCATTAGTCAACGACGATTGAAGGGAGTCCAGCGCGATGTGTACCAGCATTTTACAAATCACCCAGGATGGTCAGCATATCTTGGCGCGCACCATGGATTGGCACGCCCTGTATGTTCAGCCGTTATTCGTACCGCGGGGGTATCGGTGGCAGAGTGTCTTTGATAATCATTGGCATACCAATCGTTACGCGATGATTGGTGGCGGTGGGGCCCATCACAATGAAATTGATGTTTCCGATGGGGTCAATGAAATGGGGCTGAGCGTGCAAAAACTCACCTTTGCCAATGGCTCACGGTTAGTTGAACGCCCCACGCCCGGGCAAGTTCACTTGGCGCCCTATGAATTTTCCTTTTATTTGCTCGCTAACTTCGCCTCTGTCGCGGACATTGAGGAACATCTTGCGGAGATTCAGCTGATGAGTAATGCGTATGCGGTTAACGATATCGGCAATTCTGAACTGCATTTTGCGGTGGTTGACCGGACGGGACGCACGGTGGTCATTGAGCCCACGCACTTTCCCATGCGGGTGCGTGAGAATCCCCTCGGGGTGGTCACAAACAGTAAAGACTTCGAGTTGCAGCTAAAACGACTGGGACAGTACGTCAACTATACGGATGATTTCAAGGCGGGAGATGTTCCACTGAATGCGCAACGGGTGACGACGGGGAGCTTCTCTGGGAAGCCAGTCCCGAGTGGCTCGTACATACCGGGTGGGCGCTTTGTTCGAGCGGCCTATTACAAGGAGCGGGTGGATCTCCCCGCTGATGAAGCCGCGGGAATTGTCAGTGCCTGGCATCTGCTAGACAGCGTGGCGGTGCCGAAGAGTCACCAGTATCGCCCGACGTATTCCGTTTATCGCGCGGCGACTTGCAGCGAGTCGCTGACGTATTATTTCCAACCCTACAATCGGTTAGATGTGGTTCAGTTGACGCTCACGCCGGAGATGCTGACGTGGACGACGCCTAAATTTTACAAGGTCGCCAATCAGTTGACGGTGACGGCACTAAATGAAAAGTCCTGACAGGCGAGCGGCCGTCAGGACTTTTGTTGTAAATAGCGTTAGAGCAACATCCACAGAACATTGGTTGCGATCATGCCCAAGAGAATTCCCCGGTGGAGTCGGGGACGGAGCGTGACGATGGCAAGAAATTCACGGGCCCAGCCGATCAAGAGGTAACCTGGTCTGGTGGGCGCCGGGTAACTACCCGCGTGAATGCCCAAGCGCTGGGCCAACAGTTGGGTCCGAAAGAGGTGGTAGCCATTCGTGATGAGTACCACGCGACCACCCTGATTGGGCAGACGCCACCAGATCTTTTGGCTATTGATGAGATTGGTCCGGGTATTGGTCGCGGCGGTCTCTTGAACGATTTGTTCAGCCGGATAACCGTGCTGTTCTAAGTAAGCGGCCATGGCTGCCGCCTCACTCAGTGTTTCGTCCGGACCCTGACCACCAGTCACTAAGAGGGTGACTGGTTGCTTCTGTCGGCGAGCGTAGGCTAACGCCGTGTCGAGTCGCGCCCCCAGCACGCGGCCAATCTGGTTGCCGTGAATTAACCCGGCTCCTAAGATGACCAGCGTGTCGGCGTGGCGGGAACGAAAACAAACGGCGCGGAGATAACCGATGAGGCTTGCACCGAAGAGAACGCCTAGATAGAGGCTGAAGGCGGGGATGAAGCTGAGCCACGGCCAGAGGGTATCGCTGAATTGGCCGTGACTGACGGCGTAGAGCCACGCGACGCCGAGAAAGACCCAACCCCAGACACAGCCGATCAGTGGTCCGGTCAAACGCTCACGTTTACGGACGACGAGCCGGGGCGTGCCGATGATTAGAAATAACGTCCACAGTCCCCAAAAGCCGATGAAGAGGGTGATCGCCAAGCCGCCGTCAGCCAATAGTGGCGCCCAGGGTTGGTGGGACAGGTGGGCGAGCAACGTGATGAGCCCGCCACTAAGAATGGTGACCACCGCGCTGAACAGACCGTGTGGGTCCCAAACGGTTAGTAAAATGACCAGACAAATCAAAACGGCACTGGCACTCAGTAACATGGCAATCTCCTTTCTAGAAAAAGTTTAAGTTTTGTTGAGGCTTTTGATAATTCATTCTATCTAAAGAAAAACTCGCTATAATTGAGAACATTATAACCGAGATTGGAGGAATCTGGGTGCCAAAGCGTCGAAGAACTAGAAGAAAAACAACTCATAACCCCGCGACGGCGACTTGGATTTTCGTCATGGTCCTCTTAGTATTGGGCGGCGGGCTATTAGTGCGTGGTAAAATTAAGACGGAAATTCAATCACAGCGGATTACGCAAACGGACAATAGTTCTAGGGATAACGAAACAGCCGCTCAGAAGCAGTTTATCACAAAGATGGCTAAGCCGGCGGTCAAGGTTTACCGCGAAAATGGGCAAGTTCTGCCCAGCATTGTGATTGCGCAGGGGATTTTAGAATCGAGTTGGGGAACGTCACAACTATTTCTCCAGGCCAATAATCCGTTTGGGGTAAAGGGCAGCTATGAGGGCCGTACCAAGTCGTTTTTAACTAACGAATACGTGAATAACAAGAAGATTTCGGTACACGCTAATTTTCGGGACTATCCCAATCTAACGGCGGCAATTCTGGATCACGACGCCCTGCTGAAACGGAGCTACTTCAAGCAGACGGTGACTGATTATAAGACGGCGGCCCAGCTCCTCCAAGAAAATGGCTATGCGACCGATCCCAGCTACGCCAAAAAGCTCACCAACCTAATCGCTACCTACAATCTGAACCAGTATGACACTTAGAAATTGAGCTTCGATGTCGCCTGACTTCAGGATAGTATAAGTTGGTCCCTGCGGCCAGCAGAGATTCCGCCTGCTGTGGGGATCGCCTGCGGCCTGAGAAGCGGTCCTCCGGCTCGGTTCGAAGCCCGGCAAGTTCACCGGTCTTCCAACACGTCCCACGCTGTAAGCCGAGAATCGGCTAACACCGTCGACACGGCTGGCTCCATCTCTGCTGGCCTCCGGTTAGTCTAGTGCTTGACTAATAAGTTAGCTTAGCACCTGGGTCGTCAGCACTTAGTTCACTGAGTGATCCCATGGTAGCCGTGAGTGAGCCAAATTTGGACTCAGCCGTGGGATTTTCAAGCGGGTTGCTTGAAAATGGCGACTTGAAGACGTGCCCTGCGGCTTCAAGCGAGGGGCAAGACCGCCTTTTGGCTTGCCCCGTCCTACCCACAGCGTTCCAGTCCAAAGCTTGGCGAACGGTAAGGCGGTGGACATCATCCATGCTGCAATGTCAGAGTGTGACAGCCGCAGGTGACCGTGATGATCCGTTTTAGGTTTAAACATAAAGTGAAAGATGAGGCAGAGCCGGCGAGTATGCTGGTTCTGCCTCATCTTGTTTACGTGCAGTTTGTCAGAGCTGCGTGGACCGTTGCCTGGATCGCGGTACCGGATTTAGCCGACAATCTTAGTTCTCATTGTAGTAGCGCGCGAGGTCATACATCGTCTTAGCGAGACCATCCATTGACCGGGTAGGTGCTTGGTTGGCGAAGAGGATGACACCAGACTTGTTGCCTTCTGATCCGTACAGTACGGTTTCGTAGCCCGCACCGCTTAGGGTTCCGCGAACGCGCTTGATACTTCCGCTGTAATGGTATAAGCCACCAGCGTAGGTTAACTTGTAATCGTTGGATAAATCGTAATATTGATTTGTCGTGAGGATCTTCCCGTTACGCAAGCCTCTTTGGATCGCATAGTAGTCAGATGGCGTGGAGTAATAATTTCCCGCACCCAGCAGTGAAGAGACTAACTTTTGCGAAGCGTTGTTGGGATTGTTGCTCTTGCCATTGGCGAAACTATAACCGTTGGCCACAAAGCCACTCTTAGGCAGGCTGTCCCAAGCAAAAGTGTGCTTGAGCTTTAATGGCGCGATGATCCGCTTTTGGACCAGTTGGTCGTAGGTCTGCCCGGTAACTTTGGAGGCGACCCCTGCTAAGAGCGTATAGTTGGCATTGGTGTAGTTGTAGCTCCCGACTTTTCCGACCTGAAGCTGATTTAACGTGTAGTTAATTTCAGCGGATTGGGTCTTGAGTAAGGTGTTAGGCGTTGATTCAGACATATCAATACCGGAACGTTGATTCAGTAACTGCCGCAGCGTCATTTGACTGCTGTTCTTAACTCCCGGATAGTAACGACTGAGTTTATCGTTTAGCGATAACTTTCCCTGACCAGCGAGTTGTTCGATGAGCGCACCAGTCATCACCTTTTGGAGTGATGCGATGGGATAAAGGGTGTCCGCCGAATTAGGCGTTTTGGTGGTTGCGTCTGAGTAACCAACGTTCACGTAGCTGGCGCCCTTAGTGTAGTTGTTAAATAGCATCGCCCGTCCTTGGAAGTGGGCGTTGTTCAACAGCACCTTGGCGTTTTGACTCCGGCTGAACTTGCCTAAAGCTTTAACATCAACCCAACCAATCGTCTTGCCATACCAGGAGAATTTAGCAAATTGCGCACCGTTAGAAAGGGTGGCCACTTGGCTGACATTGACGAAACGATGTTGCCAGTTCTTCCCACTGGCATCGCGGGTCTTGGCCGACCGTTGGGTGTTGTAAGGGGCATAATAGTAAATCCCGTCGTTACGACTACCTTGATTCACGAAACGTGCGTTGTAACTGGTCTGCTTGGTACTCGTGATTCCTAGATAACTAGCATCAGCGGAGCTTGAAGTCAGGCCGCCGGCAAACGCACAGGCAAGAGTGACGCCTAAAATTGTCACAAATTTCTTCAAAATCATCATCCATTCCCTTAAAGTCGGTTCAAGTTTCCTGAAAGCCAGTCTCATATTAACGCGGTACGGTTACATTTTCAATCATTTATTTGGTGAACGGATTAAGTGGCGTCATCGCTCCCTATAATTGGTTGCGGGGCTTACTAGATAAAACAGTCGCAAGTTAAGGGGGAGTGTGGTAGAATTATGCAGGCAAAAATAGTTCGCTAGGGACTTAAATGGGACCGTTTGTCCGTACTGGTCGCCATCGAGTGACACCCTTAGTGACGATTGATAAATGAAGGAGCTGAAGATACCGTTGTTACATTTCTTAGGCCAACTCTATGGGCCTTTCTTTGATCTTCACAATTGGGAAACCGTGATTACCTCGGGTAATGACTGGCTGATTATCTTTTCACTGGTGCTGATTGAGTGCCTGTTGTCCGTGGATAATGCTGTGGTTTTAGCCGCACAGACGCAATCGTTACCCACACGGAAGCAACAAGAAGAGTCCCTGTTTTACGGAATTTGGGGGGCGTACATCTTCCGGTTCATCATTATTGGATTGGGAACTTACCTCATTAATTTCTGGGAAATCAAGATCATTGGGTCCCTCTATCTGGTCTTTTTGGTATTTCAGTATTTTACCAAGACACGGGTCAAGCACACCCGAAAGCTGGTTAAGGATAGAAAGAAACGGATTTTGCCGTTGTTCTGGTCCGTGGTTTTGCAGATTGAAATGATGGATATTATCTTTTCGGTGGACTCGGTACTGGCCTCGCTAGCGATTTCTAGCAATCCAGTGATTGTCCTGATTGGGGGCTTGATTGGGATTCTAGCCATGCGGGGGGTTGCTGAGGTGATCATGAAGCTGATGCGACGGATTCCCGAGTTGGAACCCATGGCGTACATCTTGATTGGCTTAATCGCGGTGAAGCTATTCATCTCAATTCCGGCTATTGACATTGAGATCCCGGCAACCTTGTTTGGGATTATCGTCTTAGGCGCTATCGTTGTCACGCTGCTGATCCACGTGGTTCGGCGTCGAAAGGGATCCTCCAAGGGCCCATCGGAAAAATCTAACACAACTAAATCTTAATTTGACTAAGGATGGCCTGCGGGTCGTCCTTTTTTTTGCTTTCAGAAAGTTTATTATGTATACTATCCTCATCAGAGGAGGCGTATGATGAAATTAAAGATTAAATGGGGGCTAGCGGTAGTGGCTGGCTTAACGGTTATCAGCTTGGGAAGTTTGTCCGCTCGTGCGGCGACGAATCCGTACCTGACCGATCGTACGGGGTACGTCCGGACGAAGAAGGCCATGTACGTGGGGATTTATCAAAAGCAACGGGGAAAGTATCGACCGGTTAAGGTCAAGAAGAATACATTGTTGGCAGTTGAGGCGACCGCTTCGGAGTGGGGGACGAACGGTCAAGTAAAAACGAAGGCCGCCTTGACGTACGGCGTGGTCAATTACCAACGCGCTAAGACGTATAAGTATCGGAACATGGCGTCGGTTCCGTTTACCAAAGCGAATTTTAAACGGGTCAAACTCAGGGCACCGATCCGGACGCAGATCTTTCATCCGGGGAAGGGCTTTACGGCGAATGCGGACAATTCTGCGGCAGCACCGACAGCGGCGTTCTACCTCACTTTGGACAACTACTTACAGTATTATGACAAGTCGGCCGTCGCTAAGTCGCCATACTTAACGGGGCTGCGCTGGGTTAGCAGTTCGGTAGTCACTAAACCCACCCAAGCCGTGAAGGTTGCCAAAGTGACGGTTAAGGGCAGTACGACCAAAATTGACTATAACCGCCCGATCAAGGGATTGCCTAATCATAAGATCGGAAAGCAGCGTTATCGCTTAACGGTGGTCAACCAGCGGACGACGGGTCATTTAGGCATCGGACCAATCGATGACACGTTCTCGGCGTTTGCCAGTTGGACCAATTACACGGTCAATGGTCGACCATTCCACTTTGGCGAAATCGAATACGGCTAAACTCTAAACACTGACGAAAATGCTGGTAGTGATTGCCGCCTTACCGTTCGCCAAATTTAGGCCGGAACGCAGTGGGGAGGACGGTCAGAGCCACAGGGCGGTCTCTGACCTCGCTTTGAGCCGAGAAACACGTCTCAAAGTCGCCAGTTACCAAGATAACCACTTGGTAACTCCCACGGCTGGGCCTAAATTTGGCTCACTCACGGCTACACTGTAGCTAGGCCACGTCAGTGTGAAAGGTTGTCGTGCCAAGCTTAGAGAGCGATCTTGGATAAAGTATTCACGTAACTGGAATTGTTGCAGCCAAAGCGCGGTGATAAGCTGTCACCACGTTTTGATATTATTAATTGCTAGACATTGAGGGAAGTCCCAGGACTCGCGGCTGAGTGGTCTCAGTTCGCGGGTCTTTTTTGCCGCTATATTAGTACTAATGTTTTTTGGCGGGAATTTGTTGCATCCTTTTTTTGCCAATTTGAATGCTAACGCAATAGTGATCCAAATTGGTACGGCAGTAGAGTAGATCGTGGTACCATAGGAAACAAATGGATCGGGAGGTAGCGCTTATGCAGATTGGATTTATTGGAACGGGTGTTATGGGAACCGGCATTGTTTTGAACTTGTTGAAGGCGGGTCAGTCCGTGGTTGTTTATAACCGGACTAAAGCTCACGCCCAGAAGGTGTTAGATGCCGGGGCGACCTGGGCGGATACGCCGCAAGCCGTGGCCCAACAGGCGCAGCTAGTGATGACCATGGTGGGTTATCCCAGTGATGTTGAAGCCGTCTATACTGGTGAAAATGGTATCTTCGCGGGAATTCAAGCGGGGAGTACCGTCGTGGATATGACCACAAGCACACCGGCGTTAGCGGTCAAATTAACCGCGTTAGCGCATGAGCATGACGTACAGGCGCTGGATGCCCCGGTCTCTGGTGGGGACGTTGGTGCCCAGAATGCCACGTTAACCGTCATGGTTGGTGGCGATCGGGTCGCCTATGATCGTGTATTGCCCGTCTTTCAACAGATTGGTCAGCGCGTGAATTACTTCGGGACGGCCGGTAAGGGTCAACACACCAAGATGGCCAATCAAATCATGATTGCGGGCACGATGACGGGATTAACGGAAATGCTGGTCTACGCCAAGGCGGCGGATTTAGACTTGCCTCAGGTCTTAGCCACGCTGAGCAGTGGGGGCGCCGATAACTGGAGTATGGATAATTACGTGCCCCGAATCTTGAAGGGTGACTATACACCGGGCTTCTTCGCCAAACATTTCCTCAAAGATTTGCGGATTGCCCTACAGGAAGCGGAGCGCATGCAACTTGATTTGCCGGCCACTAAGCAGGCTAAGCTCCTCTATGAGGCCATGGTCGATGACTTTGGCTTAGGCAATGATGGGACTCAAGGCCTCATCAAGACTTATGAACAAGCGTAAAGTGGACGTGATGAGATGGTCAAAACTTATCTGAAGGGGTTATTTCCCTTCGCTTTCATTTTCTTCATCAATAATCTCAATACTCAGACGGGAGCCTGGACTCTCGCGTTTTCGTGGTGGAATCTCTACCTGGTGGTGAGCTACGTCGTCTGCTTTCCGCTGTTATACGGACAGTCACACCAGCGATTGGATGGCAGCGTGGACATCGGGAAAAAACTTGAGCGGCCGCAGGAAGGTGCGGATCAAAAGGCCATGCGGATGGGCTCAAATTATTGGAGCACGGGTCACTTTGGCTTTGCCCGGATTGGCGACGCTCAGGGAAAAGAAAACGGGATTGAACACTGGGGTATAAGCCTCGTGCTGCGGTTGTTCTTGATTCTGGCGGGCCCGTTAGCTTGGGGCTATCTGTGGTGGCGACAGTGGCGTCGAGCGAAAAATAAGTGAATAAAAGGTGTTAACCTTTAGCCATTAAAAATTGGTCCTAGAAATCACAAAACGATTTCTAAGACCAATTTTTTGTTAGAAACGGAATGATTCCCAGCTTCTTGATCGATTAAGAATGTTGTTGGGCAGTGGGTAAATCAAACTGACAGTTGTCCTGGCCACAGCCACAACGCACCTGTCCGGCGAGGTCGTTGTATTGCTGGGTCCACTGACAGATTGACTTGAGCATGGGTAACGCCGCGGTGCCCTTGTCAGTCAGTCGGTATTCCACCCGCAGCGGGATTTCGTTGAACTGTTGACGTTGAATAATACCGTGGGTGGTGAGGTCTTTCAGCGTGGCCGCCAGAACTGCGTCCGTCACGCCACTAGCCCGGGCTTTCAGCGCTTTATAGCGTAGCGGCTGTTCATTGGCCAATGCACAGATGATGCGGGTGGTCCATTTGCCAGAAAGGAAGGCTAGGCCCACCTCTAGTGGATTGCGGTAGTCTTTTTCTAATTTAGGCGTATACATCACAAGGTCCTTTCTTAAAGCTTGATTTAAAGGGAACTATGGAAAAACTGAGCGACTCATTAATTTGTTAATATCTTCTCAGCGAGGCCTCAGTGACTTACACTAAGGACGTTGAAAGGGAGGATTTCAAATGAAAGTGAAAGCTTATTTACAAGTGACCATGAAGATTGCGGATGCTAACCGAGCAGCGGCGGCAAACGTGTATACCACCCACAAGGAACCATTTTTGACGACGATTCCGGGCGCACTCACGAAGGACTTGCTGGTTCGTGCCGAGGACGTGCAGGTGCTCCACGGATTTGATAGTGAAGCCCATGCTAAGGCCTATCTCAACAGTGACTTATTTACCCAACACGTCTTCCCTAAATTAAAGGCGCAGTGGCAAGGCGACCCGGATGTTCGGATTTACAGTCTCTAATCTTTAGTGATGAATGGAAAATAAGCAAGTCGTCTCCGCAACGGGAACGGCTTGCTTATTTTAGTGGACTAAAGAGGTTTATGCAAGATAACGACCGGCGCACCGTCCTCATCGAAGGGGCCGTCCGCAATCACGTAGCCGCAGTGTTCGTAGAAGCCCTGTGCGCTGACTTCCCCGTGGATGACACCAGTCGTGTATCCATGCTCACGCGACCAATCCTCAGCAGCAGTCAGTAGACGACTACCCAGTCCCTGTCCCCGCAGATCTTGCCGGGTACAGACCCGACCAAACCGCATTTCTTGGGGCGATTGGGGTTCGAGCCTTAGCGTGGCTACCGGGTGGCTGGCATCTTGATAAAGATTGACGTAGACTCGGTCAGCCGTGTCGCGATCATCAAATTCGACGTCGCGGGGGATGCCACGTTCCGTGACGAAGATGGCTTGGCGGAGTGCCAGTGCCGCGGCGCGATTGAAGGGAGCATTTGAAATGACAACTTCCATAGTGCGCCGCCTACTCAATCTCGGCGAAGAAGCTATATAACTTCTCAGTCGTCAGCGCTTGTTTCTCTGCGCCAGCCACGTCGAAGGTGACCTTGCCGTGGTGGAGCACAATCAGCCGGTTACCGTAAGTCAACGCGTCTTCCAAGTGGTGGGTGATCATCAAACAGGTCAATTGTTCTTCTTGAACCCGTTCGTTGGTCAAATGCATGAGATCCTGGCTAGTCTGGGGATCGAGGGCCGCCGTGTGTTCATCCAGTAACAGAATCTCTGGACGTTTGAGCGTTGCCATCAGGAAGCTCAGTGCTTGGCGTTGACCACCGGAAAGGTTGCCAGTCGCCGTCGTCAGGCGGTCGTCAAGGCCGTTGTGCATGGTGGCGGTGAGTTCCTTGTAACGATCGAGTTGCTTATTCAGATGACGCGGAGCTAGTGTCCGTCGTTGACCGCGCCGTTCAGCCAGCAGCAGGTTTTCGGCAACGTTCATTCGTGGTGCGGTTCCTAACTTGGGATCCTGGAAAACGCGCGCCAAGAAGCGGGTCCGCTTCTCTACGGATTCGTGGGAAATATCTTTGCCATTCAGCAAAATCTGACCACTGTCGATGCTGAGGTCACCACCGATAGCGTTGAACAACGTGGACTTTCCAGCCCCGTTAGACCCCAAGACGGTAATGAAATCGCCGTTATTGATGGTCAGATTTAGATGGTCGAGAATCATAATTTCCTCAGGGGTATTGCGGTTGACCTTAAGCACGACATTTTTCAGTTCGAGTAATGGTTTAGTCATTGGTATCTAACCCCCGTTTCAAAATATGCTTGAAGTTCAGCGTCTTCTTGAAGACTGGCAGCATCATGCAGAGTGCCAAGATGATGGATGATAACAGGTTCAAGTCGTTGGCGCTGAAGCCTAGCTTGAGGACGATCAAGAGGACGAAACGGTAGAGGATACTCCCTAACGTCACGGCCACGAGCCGTTGGTTCAACGTCAGATCACCGAAGGCCACTTCACCAATGATGATGGAAGCCAAGGCGATGACGATGATCCCAATCCCCATGTTGACGTCGGCGTAGCCATTATTTTGGGCAACTAGCGCGCCACCAAAGGCAATCAATCCGTTAGACACCATCAGGCCCATAATCTTCATGTTATCGGTGTTGATACCTAAGGAACGGGCCATAGTCTGGTTATCCCCCGTGGCGATGAACCCTTGGCCTAATTGCGTTTGCAGGAAGTAGATCACAAGTCCGGTGATGACGACCATCACCAGCGTGCCCAGAAAGACGCTGTCAAAGTATTGGGGCAGGGAAGCTAAGAAGTGGTTCTTGAATAACGTGGATTTGCCTAGCAGGGACACGTTGGCCCGGCCCATGATCCGTAAATTAACGGAATAACAAGCCGTCATGACCAGAATACCGGCCAAGAGGATGGGGATGTGGCCCTTGGTGTACAACAGACCGGTAATGAGACCCGCGATAGCCCCGATACCAAAGGCCAGTAACGTGGCTAACATCGGGTTCATGCCATTACTAATCGCGGCGACGGCGGTGGCGGCACCTAAGGGGAAGGTCCCTTCAACGGTCATATCAGCGAAATCCAGAATTCTAAACGTGAGGAACAGCCCAACACCCAAGACGGCCCATAGCAGGCCTTGTCCAATTGCGGATACAAATAAACTCATTAGCGGTATACCTCCCCGTGTTGTTTGGCTTCTTTAACGACCGAGTCAGGCAAGGTGATGCCCAACTTCTCAGCGGTTTTCAGATTAATGGTCATTTCACCCTTACGCACGAAGTGAATTGGCGTATCGGCGGGCTTCTTGCCCTTTAAAATGGCGGCGGTCATCTTACCCGTGGTCACCCCCAATTGATACTGGTTGATACTCAGCGTGGCTAAACCACCGGCTTTGACCATGGTGTCGACGGCTGGAAAGACGGGAACCTTTTTAGCGGTGGCCGTGGCAACCAGGGTCTGCATGGCACTTGCCACCGTGTTGTCGGTCGGCACGTAGACGGCGTCGACTTGGTTGACCATTTGCTGGCTGACTTGATTGAGGTCGTTAGTGTTAGCAATGGAGTAGGCTTTGAGGCGGACGTGTTCCTTCTTGCAGAGCGCCGCAAATTGGTGATATTGCGCAGTTGCCGAGTCATCGGAGGACGTATAGATGATGCCCAGCGTTTTCATGTTCGGCATGATTCTTTGGATTAATTTTAACTGGGAAGCCAGTGGTGCTTGGTCGGAAACCCCCGTGACGTTGTTGCCGGGATGAGTGTTACTTTTAACGAGGTGCGCGCCCTGAGGATCGGTAATGGCGCCCAGCACCACCGGCGTCGTTGAACTGGCGTTGGCGAGGGCTTGCGCCGCTGGGGTGGCAATCCCAATCATGGCGTCGGCGTCTTCGTTGACGAAGCGTGCGCTCATGGTTTTAAGGTTGCTTTGATCATTTTCGGCGTTTTGAAAGTCAATCTTAATGTTCTTATTGACGTGATAACCTTCCTCGGCCAAGCCGTGAATGATGCCCTTGTGAATGGCATCTAGAGCGGGATGGGAGAGGAGCTGAAGAATCCCCACCGTGGGGACGTCTTTAGTAGTTGCCGCTTCCTTGTGACTCTCACTGACAAACGCGAAGCCCAGAAAGATCACGAGGATGGCGATGAGTCCATATAGTCGTTTCATGCTGCAATCAACCTCAATTCTCTAAAATAAATGCTGGTATTTATAAAATGTTAGGGTAATTAGACACTGGTTTTCATATTGCCAGAGGTGGTGGGACAACGAAAGGGTTTTGCTTAGCGTCACGCAAAAACTAAAAATAGCTGACTATGTAAAAACGCGTTCGGACGTTAAGGAAGACTTTGCTGTCGGCACTTAACCTCATGAGAAGTAAAAGACTAAGCTGGTGATTTTCAAGGCCATCACGTTGACTTCAACTGACAATCTAGCTGCTGGCCTTTACCCGTGGGGTGACTTTCGAATACAAAAAAGCCCGCAATCGGATAGAAATCATCCGTGCGGGCTATTGCAGCAGAAAGTTAGCCGGCGCAGATGCGAAGATCGCTCTGGGAGCTCAAGTCGCATCTACAGTGATGACGACTTGATTACCGGCTTTGCCAACGTCCATTAAGTTTTGTAGCTGACATTTGCATTAACTTTCCGTCCTTTCCGTTGTCGAATAAATTTAGTGTACGGCATTGCTGAAAAACCGTCAACCATATTTTGTGCTTTTTTGGTATACTGGACTTTAACAGTTCAGCCGCCACCAACGATTTAGCCACTATGCTAAGCAAAAGATCATCCCTAAGTAAATTCAAAGCATATAACGGAGTGATGGTCCCTGCGGCTGCCAACGATTCCGGCTGCTGTGGGGACCGCCTGCGGCCTAAGAAGCGGTCCTCCGGCTCGGTTTGAAGCCTGACAAAACTCGTCAGTCTTTAAACGCGTCCCATGCTGTAACCCGAGTGAGAAGCCTCGGCCAACAGCATCGACACAGCTGCCTCCATCATTTGCTTCCTCCGGTGGTAAATGTCGGCAGTAATAACTTTGACAGATGATGTTTAGTGCTGTTGCAAGGTAGGACTCAGGTGTAGCCGTGAGTGAGTCAAATTTGGGCTCAGCCGTGGGATTTTCAAGTGAACTTCTTGAAAATGGCGACTTGAAGACGTGTTTTGCGGCTTCAAGCGAGGGGCAAGACCGCACTTTGGCTTGCCCCGTCCTCCCCACAGCGTTTCAGCCCAAATTTGGCGAACGGTAAGGCGGATGAATCCTTCAGTGTTGCCTGTGTAGGGTGGTTAACGTGTTATAAGTGATTAAATGAAGATGAACCTCAAGGAGGTTGCCAAATGACAAAAATTGCAGTGATAACGGATACTTCAGCGGGCATTGATTTTACGGAAGCTGCGGAACGTCAAATTACACTCTTACCGGCGCCAATTATGTTTGGCAATCGGCAGTATCATGAATATCAAGATCTTTCGACCGCGGATTATTATCGACTGATGCGGTTAGCCAAGACTAAAAAAGTTGTGCCAACTGCGCCACAGTTATCAATGAAGACGATTCAGGCGGCCTGTGATGACTTGGTCCGTCAAGGGTATACGGACGTGATCATCATTGGACCGTCGTTGGGAATCTCGGGCTTTGTCAATGCGTTGGCGGCCTTTGCAGAAAGTATCGACGCAATTCACATCTGGCCGTGGGACTCGCGCGGAATCTTGACGGTGATGGGTGATCAGGTACGCCTAGCCGCTGAGCTGGTCAACCGCGGGGCGACGATCCAGGAAGTCTTTGACCAGTTAACTCAACTGCGCCAGACCATCCACAGCGTGTTTGTGGTGGATTCGATTAAGCCCCTGTTACGCACTGGGGAAGTTAATCCGCGGCGTGGTCCGGGCAGCACGCCCCTGCATGCCGGTAAACCGATTCTTTCGTTTGAAGCGTCCGGTAAAATGCGTTACGCCGGCAGTACGTTACGTTGGAAGGGTGCTCGGGGCGACTTCCTAGATGATTTGGCGGTCGATTTAGCCGCCACGGTTCCCGTGAAGGCGACCATTTTAAATGCGGATCAACCAGAAGCTACGCAACATTGGTTGGCCGCGGCGCAAGAGCGGTTTCCTACGGTGAAATTTGATGTCGCGTTGATTGGGCCAAGCTTCGGCGTTCACGTGGGCGATGGCGCGATGGGGCTGGCGTGGTCCCAGGATTTTCACAGCCTCGTTCCCAATGATGAGAAATAGATTAGAAATTTAGGGTTGACACTGTTATTTTTTAATGGTTTACTAGTAAATGTAAATTGATAAATGAAAGGAACTTCACTCATGAAGCAAAATAACCTCACTCATTTGAATAGCCAATTTGCCTTTAGCTTTTTCTTTAGATAGCGTTTGTATTCACCTCGTTGGATACGAACGCGCCGCACAACTGCGTTTGTATCTATCGAATAGCTAAAGTTTTTCAACATGACTTAAGCGCCAGATAGATACGGGTACAATCTATCTGGAGAAATAATTATCGGGCCCGATAACACCAGGTAGATTCTACTCAGAATCTACCTGGTGTTTTTTTGTTTGAAACGTGAGCAAAAGGGCCTTACCCGTGAGTGTGGACGCATACCACGCGGGTGGGCCAGTCAAGTTGAATCAATCTGTGGGCTTATCGACTAACTGTCGGTAATAAAGAAATACCAAACAATTTCGGATCAACGACGAGACTAAAAATAGAAGCTGGCACGACCAATCGTACCTAACAGGAGGATCTGCAAAATGAAAAAATTAGTATTGACGAGCATCGCATTATTAGGATTAGGGTTAACTTTGGCAGGCTGTTCCAGCAAGTCTTCAGCCAGTGACAAGAGCACTTTAAATGTCGGCATCTTACAGGTGGTCCAACACGGGTCATTAGATGAGGCCCGGCAAGGCTTCAAGGCAGGCTTAAATCATGAATTAAAGGCACATAACAAGTCAGTGAAGGTGAAGTATCACTACTTAAATGCGCAGGGCGACCAAGCCAATTTGAACACTATGAGTCAACAACTCGTCCAACAGAAAAATGATGTCTTACTAGGCATCGCCACCCCAGCCGCCCAGGCGTTAGCCAAGAAGACCAAGACGACCCCAACTTTGGTCACGGCGGTGACGGACCTCGAGGCTGCTGGTCTGGTAAAAGCTAACCAGAAGCCCGCTACCAACGTGAGTGGGACGAGCGATTTGACGCCGGTGGGCTTGCAACTCAAGCTCTTGGCTAGCATGAGCAAAGGCAACAAGCCGTTGGGCGTGATGTACAATTCTTCCGAAGAAAACTCCGTCTTACAAGTGAAGTTAGCGAAGGCCTATGCCAAGAAGCACGACCTGAACTTGAAGGTCGTGAGTGCTACGAGCACCAACGATGTGACGAGTGTTCTGGCCGGTCTGCAGGGCAAAATTTCTGGCTTGTACTTACCCACGGATAATCTGATGGCCAGTGCAATGAAGACGATCGGTCAAAAGGCCAAGGCCGCTAAGTTGCCGGTGGTCACGGGTTCAATTGAAATGGCTCAAGATGGTGGGACCGCTACCTACGGGATCAACTACTACGATTTAGGGAAACAAACCGGTAAGATGGCCTACGACGTTTTGGAAAAGAACCAGAAACCACAAACGATGGCCGTACAAACCTCTAAGAAGCTCCACATGTACATTAACAAAGCTAACGCTCAAGCGATTGGTTTAAAGACGAGTCAGATTCAAGAACCGTAAGAAAGAAGGAGAATGGTTATGTTAATCACGAGTATCGGTCAAGGCCTGTTGTGGGCACCTTTAGCGATCGGCGTTTTCATCACATTTCGAATTTTAGATATTCCGGATTTGACCACTGAAGGGAGTTTCCCTATGGGCGCGGCGGTCACCGTCAGTGCGATGCTCAGTGGTCAGTCAGCTTGGGTTGCCAGCCTGTTAGGGTTTGTCGCGGGCTGCCTAGCCGGTTGGGTGACGGGAATCCTAGACACTAAGCTACGAATGCCTTCACTACTTGCCGGCATTCTCACGATGACGGGGTTGTACTCCATCAATATGCACGTCATGGGGAAGTCAAATGTCCCGCTGTTAGATCAACGGGTACTGACCAGTTATTTACCGGCCACATGGTCGGTTGATGTGCAAACCATCGTGATGGGGGCGCTGATCACGGGCGTGGTCATTGCCGTATTGGTCTGGTTGTTCAAGACACGCTTAGGATTGTCCCTGATGGCCACGGGAAATAACTCAGCGATGAGTGCGGCCAACGGGATTTATACCGATCGGATGATTATCATTGGCTACATGGTATCCAACGGGTGTATTGCCTTATCGGGGGCCTTGATTGCCCAAAGTAATGGTTATGCCGATATTGGCATGGGCATTGGGACGATCGTGATTGGTTTAGCTTCCGTGTTAGTCGGTGAAATCTTCCTGCGTGGCCGCCAGATGTGGGTACGGCTCACCGCTATGGTCGTCGGGGCGATTATTTACCGCTTCCTGTTAACGGTGGCCATGGGCCTAGGCTTCCCAGTCGATGACCTGAAGATTCTGTCCGCAGGAATCTTGGTGATCGTGATTTGCCTGCCACTCTTACGCAATAAGTACCAAACCAAGCAACAGCTGAAACGTTACCTCAAACAGATTGGAGTCGATTCGAATGCCACAACAACCAGCAGTCTTAAACGTCAAGCACCTTCAGAAGGTCTTCTTTCCCGGGACAGCAAATGAGCGTCACGTTTTAAAGGACGTGAGCCTCACCATCCAAGCTGGGGACTTCGTGGCCGTGATTGGCAATAACGGTGCGGGGAAATCCACGCTGCTCAACACCATTGCGGGAACCCTGCCAGTGGATGCGGGCGATCTCACATTGGCCGGACACCGGGTGACGCGCAAGCCCGTTGCCTACCGGTCGCGGTGGTTATCGCGAGTCTTTCAAGACCCGAAGATGGGAACGGCCGGAGAGCTCAGTGTCGCTGAAAATTTAACGCTGGCGGCGCAACACACGAGCAGTATGAGTCTTAAGCACTATCGTCGTCATGGTCAGACGGCGGCTTATCAAGAGCTACTACGGCCACTGAACATGGGGTTAGAGCAGCGTTTGACCACGCAGGTGAAGTATCTATCTGGTGGTCAGCGGCAAGCCTTATCGTTGCTAATGGCGACGCTTAGCCACCCGGATCTGCTTTTACTGGATGAGCATACGGCAGCACTTGATCCGCAGACCAGTCAAAAAGTCATGGACTTAACGCAAACTATCGTTGAACAGAACCAACTGACCACGATGATGATTACGCACAAGATGAGTGACGCGTTAAAATATGGGAATCGCCTGGTCATGGTTCAGGATGGTCAAATCAAATTGGATGTGCGCGGTGAAGAGAAGCAAAACCTGCGGCAATCAGAGTTACTCACGTTGTTTGCGGAGTAGTGCTGGTCGCGTAACTAAAAGTTGAAAGGACTAAAACCATTACCAACGCTGAAGTGACAAGGATTTTATTCTGAAAAGTAGTCTAAACCCGTCACCTGCGGCTGGCAGAGATTCCGCCTGCTGTGGGGACCGCCTGCGGCCTAAAGAGCGGTCCTCCGGCTCGGTTTGAAGCTCGGAAT
>NZ_JAAXLK010000018.1:0-41680 GCF_012641185.1 Levilactobacillus tujiorum | reverse complement strand
TCCAAACACGTCCCACGCTGTAAGCCGAAATCGGCTAACACCGTCGACACAGCTGGCTCCACCTCTGCCCTCCTCCGGTTATGTTAGCCTTTGATTAGTAAATTGGTTTAATCAATTGGTACATCAGCACTTAGCAAATATAGATGACACTATCTGTGTAGCCGAGAGTGAACTAAATTTGAGCTCAGCCGTGGGATTTACCAAGTGATTTTCTTGGTAAATGGCGACTTTGAGACATGATTTTTCGGCTCAAAGCGAGGCCTAAGACCACCCTGTGGCTTAGGCCGTCCTCCCCACAGCGCTCCAGCTCAAATTTGGCGAACGGCAAGGCGGTAGAGATTATCTGTTTGTCTATCTTTCAATCATTCAAGCGTAGTGCTGCGACCTTTACAGAACCTTTTTTAAGTTTCAACCTTCAGTGTCGTAACCTGAATATTCTCTAAAGCTAGACGTAAACAGTATGACGGCAGAAATTTGTTTCATAAGTTAATCACTGGACTCTGCAGTAATTTCAGGCGGGGTCCTTTTCGTGTCTTAATGATCGCACGGCACCTTCCCTGATATGTGGGAGTTCGCTTCCCAATAATCGGCCGATAAGCTATACTATGTTTAGATTCTAGGGTAACCTTGTTATCATTACCATAATGGGATCCGTATTTAAAGTTGAGTGAAGCGCTGACTAGGTCAAACGCGTAGTCAGAAAATCGCCAAGGACGCTGCCACGATGACTAGGTATTCAGTGGAAAAGCGGCCGTACATAAAAAAGGCTCGGGGCGCATGCTCCGGGCCTTTACTGTGTGCTAAATTAGCGACAGCGCGTTATTTAAAAAGTGTAGTGTCATATCGTAGCGGATGTCTCGGAAGTGAAGATAACTGTAACCGAGCACCCAGCCCAGCGCTGAATACATGATCAGCGTGGGCGTGAAGCTACTGACGTGCATGAAGCCAAAGATGAGACCCGAGACGAAGATCCCTAGGAAATTCATGAGCTTGGTATTTTTGCTAAAGAAGTAGTTGAGAAAGATTCCCCGGAAGATCAGTTCCTCAATGACCGGGGCCAGTAAGACGGCGTAGGCGAGGTTCCAAAACGGCAGTTGCATGACCTGCTGGTTGATTGCCGTCTGATTGGCGGGACTCGGTAGAATGTGGGTTGTAATCAGGATGGACCACGAGTACTGGATGGCAAGCATCAACAGGAAGAAGCCAATCAGCTGACTGACCGTCTTGCCGGTAAAGGGCGTGCGGCCGAAGAGGCGGGGGTTGTTTTGCTGCAACTGTTTTTGATAGCGCCAGGTGATAAAAGCCAGTAGCAACCCGGAATAAATCAGCATGCTGCCGATCGTCCGGTTCGTGGCGCTGCCATGGCTCGCCTGTTGCGTGGCCAACGTCAGGAAGAGGCTATCAATCAGGTATAACAGTAAAAAGCCGAGCCACTTGAGGTCCCGCAGTACCCAGTCAAGCAACCAATTAATGGCTTTGTTTAACGAATTCATTCAAGCAGTCCTCCAATATGATAGGTCAGGTGGTTCGGTCAATCGGCAGACGGGGGACTTGCCCACTGTCTGCTTAAAATGACCAGCGGTGATGGACAAGCCCAGTCATGAGTGACCGTTACTTGTCGTATTTGCCGATTTCAATCAAGTTTTCGTCAGGATCGCGGACGTAGACCGAGGTCATCGGGCCAAGGGCTCCCTGCTTGGGAAACGGCCCGTCAACGATCTCAACCGCGTAGTTCGTGAGGTGGGAGAGAATGTTAGCCAGCGGATCGGTCGCGATGATGGCGAAGTCGGCGCCACCCACCGTGGGATGCTTGGCAACCGGCAAGTGGAGATCTGCACTCTGTTGGAAGTTAATCTTTTGTTTGCCCAGCTTAACACCGCGACGGCCATCGTCGAATTCGATGATGGGCAGGTCAAAGACCTCGTGATACCAACGTACGGAACGCTCAATGTCACTGACGGTCAGCGTAATGTGGTCGATGTTTCGAATATTCATGAAAGTTTCAGTCCTTAGAAGTAAATTTTCACCATTATAGCATAGTTTTCACAGAAGACCCTAGACCATGAAGTTGACGAACCCGGGCGTTTCGTGGTAAGTTACTACTTATATATTACCGTTTGGGAGAAGGCCTTGACGTTGTCGGGGCTTTTTTCTTGCATGAGAGCAGAAGGGAAGGATCTACGTGCCATTACTAGAAGTTGACGATCTGAGTATGAGCTTTGCTGATAAGAAGCTTTACGAAGATGCCAGTTTTACCCTAGAGAAAGGCGAACACATGGGTGTCGTTGGGCAAAACGGGGTTGGAAAGTCAACGTTAATTAAAATTATTACAGGTCAGGAGCTACCACTGACGGGATCAGTGAAGTGGCAGAAGAAGACCCACGTGGGGTACTTGGACCAATACGCCGATATTCCAGCGGGGATGACGCTGATTGATTTCCTGCACACCGCCTACGCTGATTTGTACGAGATGAACGATCGGATGACCGCGATGTATACCGAATACGCCGAGAGCATGGATGACAAGCTCTTGGAACGGGCTGGTCGGATTCAAGAGGAATTGGATGCTCGCAACTTTTACGACGTGGAAACGCAGATTGAACGGGTTATTTCGGGGTTAGGCCTGGATGATATGGGCCGGGACCATGAAGTGGCCAAGATGTCTGGGGGACAACGGTCTAAGATTATTTTAGCAAAGCTGTTGCTGGAAACACCAGACGTCATTCTGTTGGATGAACCGACCAACTACTTGGATACGGCGCACATTGAGTGGCTGGAAGATTATTTGAATAGTTTCGAGGGGGCAGCGCTGATCGTCTCCCATGATTATGACTTTCTGCAGGACGTGACGAACTGTATCATCAACGTGGCGTTTGGTCAGATTACGAAATACCGGGGCAACTTCAAGCAGGCCATGCGTCAGCGGGCTGAAAAGGAAAAGGCCCAGCAGCGTGAATTTGACAAGCAACAGGTGGTCATCGAAAAGGCGGAACGCTTTATTCGCAAGAACAAGGCGGGCTCTAAGTCGACGATGGCGAAGTCACGGGAAAAGATGCTTAACCGGATGGATCGGGTCGATCCGCCTTCGACGAATATTCAAGCCCACTTCGATTTTCCTTATCAGGAAACGGGGTCGCAGAATGCGCTGGTGGTGGACGAATTATCCGTGGGGTATGACCGGCCACTGTTGAAGCCGGTGACGTTCTCCGTGACGACCGACCAAAAGGTAGGCTTGACGGGATTTAACGGGGTCGGAAAGTCGACGCTGATCAAGTCCATCTTGGGGATCATTAAAGCCAAGGGTGGGGAAGCGTCCTTCTCCCCATCTGCACGGATCAGCTACTTCAGTCAGGATTTAGTTTGGGATAACAATCGGCAGACACCACTGCAGATTATCCAGGCGAAGTACGAAAAGTTACCGCAGAAGGCGATTCGTGGTAAGCTATCCAAGTGTGGGTTAGATTCCGCCAATGCCATGAAACCGATCGGTGAGCTCTCCGGGGGCGAACAGACCAAGGTTAAGTTGGCTATGATGGAATTTGAACCGGCTAACTTCTTAATCATGGACGAACCGACGAATCATTTGGACGATGAAACGAAGCAAGCCCTGAAGGAAGCCATTGCGAACTTCCCAGGGAATGCGATCATCGTGAGCCATGAGGCTAGTTTCTACACGGGATTGGTCGACAAGATCCTTAACGTTGAAAAGTTGAGTTTGAAAAATACCCAAAATTAAGGTTGCGGGAAGGTTACGTTTCGGTAAAAACCGTTCCCTTTTCTGGGAAAATCCGTTACAGTTAACGTTGGAGTTAATCACAGGAGAAAGGGACGGAAAAGCATGAGACGTTTCAGACAATTAGTCGTGATTGTCATTCTAGTGGTCGTTGCGGGACTGGGGATCAACCGGGTTATCCAGCACTCGTCAGCGGCTAAGACGCCGACAACGCAGACCACTAAAAGGGCAACGCCCAAGAAGGCAGCCGTCAAGAAGATCAATTGGCGGAAGCCTTCCGAAGACAAGGCCTATCCGAACTTAAAGACGCACCCCAATGCTTGGCTGGACGTGAATACCAGCAAGCAACGGGTCTACATTAAAGATGGGGATAAAGTCCTCTATACCATGTACTGTTCCACGGGAACGGGCAAGGAAAATGCAACGCCACACGGTACTTTTGCCATTCAGGCTGAGCGTGGAAAGTTCTTCTACAATCAGTCGTCTGGTGAAGGGGCTAAATATTGGGTTTCTTGGAAGGATCACGGGATTTATCTCTTCCACAGTGTGCCCACCGATCAGAACGGTAAGTTCATCAAGAGCGAAGCCGAAGAGCTCGGTAAAAATGCCGCGTCGCACGGTTGTGTGCGGTTATCGGTGGCTGACGCTAAGTGGGTCTACACCAACGTTCCTTATGGGATGAAGGTTGTCGTTCACTAGAGTTTAGGTTGTTAAGCAAACGAAACAGTCTCGCCGATTGGGGCGAGGCTGTTTTTTGTATTGTAGAACAATAAGGGGCTATTTTTGGTAGTCTTCGAAATGATCGGATAGTGAAAGACGTGGTTTAAATCATTAAAGAATATCGTGTGACCCCGTATCTAAGAGTAATAGTGTGATTTCAGTGTCACTAATGGTCTGGTTAATCATTAGTTTAGTCCTCGGAGGTGTTTAAATGTTCCATGAAATCTTCGGTCGAATAATCCGTTGTATTACCATCTTGAACGTCCTTTAACGCTTGTTTTAAGTCGATGGCTAACGAATTATTGGTGGGCTTGAATGGCAGTCCATTTTCCTTGATCATTTGGGAAACAAAGAGGTTAACTGCGGCGGTGAGATCGATGCCCATTCCTTCAGCGATGCGTTCAGCTTTCTTTTTACGGTCAAGGTCCATCCTAATGGTTAGTCGCGTTTTTTCTGAATTTTTCATAAGTATCCTCCCAACTGTCCTTTGCTAACTGGTGACTATTTTATCACCAATTGTCACAAATACGAAGCGAAAAGAATTTAATACTGGCCCAAAAAAGCGTTCTGCAATCTCACAAAAGTGAAATCGCAGAACGCTTTGATTAAATTCTAAGCATTAAAGTTGTCGTTTTCCACATCGCGGATAAACGTTGCCAAGTGGTCGTAGTAGACCGGCGCGTTGTCGATCATGTGGTGGTGACCACCTTCGGGCGTCGTCACGAAGCGAGAGTGGGGGATGAGTTCAGCCATCTTCTTACCCGTGGCGATAGGCATAGTTTCGTGTTCCCCAAAGGTCAGTAAGGTAGGGACCTTGATGTCCTTCAAGTGATCGCGGAAGTTCCATTCCTTCAGCTTGCCCTTGATGACAAATTCATTGTCACCTTGGAAGGCGCCGTAAACGTCGGTCGCCATGGTGCTGATCAGGTGAGAGATTGCGGCTGGCTTCTTCCGGTCCACGTAGCCGTCGTTTAAGATGTCCACGTAGCTTTGGTACTTCGGATCGTCGTAGTTACCATCGGCTTCGATTTGCTTCATGTAGGCAACTTGGTCGGCAGACAGAACCGTTTCCCGGATATGGTTGATACTTTCAACGTATTCGTCGATGTTATCAACCATTGAGGAAATGATAGCACCCTTTAAGTGTTGACCATATTTAGCAGCGTACATTTGAACCAAGGCGCCACCCCAAGATTGGCCGATCAAGTAGAACTTGTCGATGCCTAATTTTTGGCGAACTTCTTCAACTTCATCCAAGAAGTAATCGTAGGTCAGGTACTTCTTAGCAATTGCTGGATCGCTATAGTCGGGTTGGTCAGAGTACCAGGAGCCGAGTTGATCGTACATGTGGACCTGAACGTTCAGGCCTTGGGCAGCCAATTGCTTAGCCGTATCTTCCCAGTATTCATGGTTACCACCAGGGCCACCATGTAGGGCGAGCAAATGAATGTCGCCAGTGCCTTGGGTGTTGGTCCAGAGGTGGTAGCCGTTGTCTAAGGTAATAATCGTCGTGCCTTGTTTCATAATGAAAGTCCCCCGTTTCTAATGAATTATATAATATTTTATCACTGTCACATGGAATCTGAAACTAAAGTTAATCAGGGAGGTCCTGCCGCCACGTTAGGCGTTACGCTTCGACGAAGGGAATCGTAAGAGTCGATGCGCCGAGTTGAACGGAATATTGGAGATCCTGATTCCCACGAACTGTCATGCCGAAGTCGGTCGCATAGACGACTAGCCCCAACTGATGGCCTGCTAATAGCCGATAATGGGTCGGCTGCAACGTGACGCTGAGGTCGTAGAACTGGTTTGGCTTAAGTTCGTCCACTTGATAAGCATTGGTGCGGTTTTGAAGATTGCGATGGCCCTTCGTGATCATCTTCCAAGGAGTCGCTTTGGCTAGTTTAAACTCGCGAAGACTGTCCTCACGCCAACGGTAGCCTTCATCGAGACTAATCCGTAGCGGGGTAGGACTGACGCCTAACCGTTGGGCTTGGCCGTAGTCGACGACTTGGAAGCTCAGCATCCCCATGGGTTGGTTAACCGCAACTTGAAGTTTGACAACGGGCTTACCGTCTAAGATCAGATCGTCTTTTAAGACGGCGGATTTGAAGATGAGGCGATGGCCGAACATGTCGTTGTGTTTTTGCCCTAGCAGGTCGGTTTCCCAGCCCGCAATATCTTTAGTGTAGCGTTGGTACTGCGCGGCTGGAAGCTGATCGTTGAAGCTCGTGGCAAATTCCAGGGGTTCGTGGGTCGCTTGATCGACCAGCTCGTCGTGTTGAAGATTGAAGACGCGTTTAGCATTGGTAGGTGCGTCCCAATCATCGGTGGCATGCCAAGTCTCAGGTTGAATGTTGTCCTGAATAATCACATTCGGGAGGAGAGTTTCGGCCTGATTGTCAACGCCCAGCAACTCGTGGGTCAGCCAGAGATTGACGATATCCGTGTAGTCAATCGAGCGGAAGGCGTTGATGTAGATGTGTTGGCCCTGATGCAGAATCAACTTTTTCGTCACGGGTAAGTCACGGACTGCGTTCCAGAGATTGTTGACGTTACGGGGCTTCACGTTCCAGTCATTGAGGCCGTGGACCAGCAACAGATCTGCTTTGATATTTTTGACGTTCTTCAGGTAGTTACGGGCGTCCCAGAAACGATTGTAGTTGCCGGAAGCGCGGTCCTGACCTTGCGTAATTGCGGCGAGATCCGCTTGCCATTTGGCCTGAATCCGGTGGTAATCGCCGGCCTTGAGTTGCCGACTGAAGGTTTCTTCGGCGAGGACATCCGCGTCTTCACCAGGAAAGCCGCCGGGGGCGACCACGAGGCCACCGTCACGGTAGTAGTCATACCAGTTGGAAATGGCGGCTTCAGAAATGACGGTCTTGAGCCCCGCGACACCGGTCGTGGCAGCGGCCGTAGCCAGAGTTCCGAGGTAGGAGCGGCCCGTCATCGCCACGGCGTGATTGCTCCACCAAGCGGGGATGGCCTGAGTGGCAGCAGGACTAGTGAAGGCGGTCCGGTTACCAGCTAACCACTCGATAATGGCAATGGTTGACGTCGTTTCCTCGGGATCGCCGGTGGTCCGCACGCCGTCAGAATCAAGCGTCCCAATGCCAGCGGCGTAGACCACGGCGAATCCGCGAGCTAAGAAGTAGTCGTTAAGCGTGTAGGACTGTTCGCGAGCAAAGGTTTCCTCGGCCGTTTTAGTCGTGGTCGTCACGGATCGTGGTTCGGGAACGGACGTTGATTGTGGCTGAGCCGTGACGTCGGCTAAAGTCCGGTCGTTGGGTTGTTTAGGCTCTAAAGGAACGTTGACGTTATGCATCATCTGATCGCCGGCTTCGTCGTTGGTGCCTTGGTTGTACGGGCTAGCTGTGTACAGTACGGGAACCTTGAGACCATTTTCAGTTTCGGCTGGTCGAATGACTTCTGCCTTGAGTAAATCACGGTGACCGTCGCCATCGGTATCCTGAGGACTTTCCACGTAGACCACCTCACGAATGAGACGAGTCGTGTCGAATACGGCTTGGGCTTTGCCATTAAAGATCAATGGTTTTTCAACGCTGGGGTCGTGAACCAGGGGCGCAAAGTAACCGTGGGTCGTCAGGTGATCCAAGAAGGTTTGACCGTCCTTGGTGTGGGTGGTGAGCAGTAAGTACCAGGCTTGTTTTAATTCCACGAGGGTTAACTCGTCGGTGGCGTGCTCGGCTACGGGTAACTGGATCTTAGCCATAGCCGTGAGTGGATCGGCCAAGTTGAAGTCGAGGTCGGGGGTAAAGCCCAACCGCTGGAGTGCGAGGTTGTAGAAGACGGTGACGGGGACATTTTCATGATGGGATAAGAAGTCCAGCCCATCAACATCCGGTGTTGCCATTAGGTTGGCAAGTTGGCGGTCGACACCCTCAACGGTCAGGTGTTCAGGCCAACTCTTGTCATAGAAATCACGTAACAGAGCACTCACACTAGTCAATTTTTGATTAGCGGCAGTTAAAAAATGAATCCGTTCCAGCTCACGCAGGGCCGTAGCCGGTTGTGTGGGTCGAATTGCAAATTGTTGATTACGCAAATAAATCACCTTCCTAAAGAGTAATTGTAAATCATGGATTAAAAGTTGTAGGCAACCTAGATAATTCTTGCCGCCTTACCGTTCGCCAAATTTGAGCTGGAACGCTGTGGGGAGGACGGTTCGAGCCGAAAAACACGTCTCAAAGACGCCATTTACCAAGAGGACCACTTGGTAAATCCCACGGCTGAGCTCAAATTTGACTCACTCACGGCTAACACAGCATGCCTAGGCGACTGGAGTGATGACCGTTATAGTCGTTATCGATTGAATTAAAATCATCAAGTAACAATGTTCTCCAACTGTTGTCGTGGTAAAACTCTATCAAAACCGGAGGAGGCCAGGGATGGAGCCAGCCGTGAAAGTGGTGTTAGCTGGCGACTTTTCAGCCAGCTTTACAGCACGGGCGTCTTTGGAGACACGGTTTTTTCGTGGCTCCAAAGCGAGCGAGAAGACTGGTGGTCTTCCAGTCTGAAGCGTCCCCATAGCAGGCGAAATCCCTGGCAGCCGTAGGTGACTGGTTTAGCCTATTTTTCAGTCAACTATTCTTGCCACTCAGATTTTGGAAATGTTCAACTCAGACGGTAGTGCTTAATCGGACTGGTCATCGTTTAACCGGCTGTGACGCAGGCCGTAAGTGAAGTAGATGATTAAGCCCAAGGCAAACCAAATGGATGACGCAATCCACGTTTCAGCCGGTAGTTGGAGCATCATGCCAAAGCACAACAACCCTGACACGATTGGCAAGACGGGATACCACGGCACTTTGAAGCCGGAATTCTCTGGGAGCTCCTTGAGGTGACGGAGCCGAATGATCCCAAATGAAACGAAGAGAAAGGCCACCAGCGTCCCGATGTTAACTAAGTTGGTCAGTTGTGCGAGTGGCACGAAGCCACCGAGTAGGGCAATAACCACGGTGATCACCGCCAGGCTGTTCTTAGGTGTGCCGTTGGACGTGTCGATTTTACCTAAGAATTTAGGCAAAAGACCATCACGACCAATGGAGTAGATGAGTCGTGAAGAACTGTAAATCATGGTGACCATCATGGTAAACATTCCCGCTAAGGCACCCAGGGAAATAATTCCGGACGTCCAGTTCTGGTGAACCAGCGTCAACGCGAAGGCGACGGGATCGGCCACGTTGAGCTTGGTGTAGTGGACCATTCCCGTCAGGACGACGGCGACTAACATATACAGCACGGAGGCAACGATCAGTGTGCCGATAATCCCCACGGGCATGTTCTTCTTGGGATTCTTGACCTCGGCGGCAGACGCGGAGACCACGTCGAAACCTAGGTAGGCAAAGAAGACGGTCGAAGCACCACGGAGAATACCCTTCGTTCCGAATGGCGCAAAGGGTTGCCAGTTGGCTGGCTTCACGTAAAAGATACCGACCAACACGAAGAGAATAATGATGGCGATCTTGACGAACACGATGGTCGTGTTGATCCGCATGGACTCCCGCATCCCGCGATTGAGCAACCAACTGATCAAGAGGACCACCAGGATAGCCACAATGTTGCCATATGTACCGTGTGCGGGGTCGTAGGGGCCGGTGAAGGCCGTTGGTAGGGAAAGGTGGAAACCGGCCAAGAATGAGTTGAAATACGCGCCAAATGAGTTGGCTACCGCTGCGACGGCCAAGACGTATTCCAGGATCAGCGCCCAGCCGAGGACCCAACCAATGATTTCGCCGAAGACCAGGTTTCCGTATGAGTAAGCGGAACCAGCGACTGGCAAAACGGAGGCGAATTCGGCATAGCACATGGCGGCGGTTGAGCAGACAATGGCTGCCAACAGGAAGGAAAGTACGATTCCGGGCCCGCTGTACTGGGCGGCGATGGTACCAGGCAGGATAAAGATCCCTGTCCCAATCACCGCCCCAATGCCTAGTGACATCAGGTCCTTTGCCGTCATGGTCTTGGCAAAGTGCTGATCACTTTTTAAATAATTATCTAAGCGTTCGCGGCGGAAAATTCGCGAAATACCCATAAAAAGCCTCCTTAATAATGATGATATCTCGGATAGTGTACCCTAGAGTTAAATTAAAAGTCAATGAGAGTTGCCGTGAGTTTGGGGAATTCCTGGTTAAAAATTCCCCGTAATCCCCGTTTTCGAGATAAAATAGAACAGATATGGTAATAGCGAATTGGCGCCATCGGACTTTTGAGATGGCGAAAGGTGACGACAAATGCCGGTGTTACGCCATTCCTAGTCCTGTGACTAGTGATGGGTGTCCGGCGAATAGGGCCGCCACGTGTGAGCGACGAGCTGATACAGAAATTTTTGAAAATAATTCCAATTTATTTGTCGTTCATGGTATGGTTAAGGTTCATTTAAACGCGGACCAATTTGCTGTTAACCAGTGAAAGAGGAGGCAATTTAGACATGATTACAGAAAATGCGAGTGGGGCAGTGGTCTATCGGCTGGTGGATCAACAGCCACAATACTTACTGTTAAAGAGTGCGACCAGTGATTTCTGGGGCTTTCCCAAGGGACACGTCGAGGGTAATGAGACGGACATCGAGACGGCGGTTCGCGAGATTCGTGAAGAGACCAGCCTCGAGGTCACGGTTGACCCGACGTTTCACGCGGACCTGGACTACGATATGAAGAATGGTCATCATAAACACGTGGTGCTTTACACGTCGAAGGTTCCCGCTGATGTGACCATTAAACGGCAGTTTGAAGAAATCAGTGACTTTGGCTGGTTTGACTTTGCCACGGCGCACGAACGGTTGAGCTATCCCAACTTGCAGGACTTGCTGACCCAAGCGAATGACTTCTTAACGGGGGATCGGCATGGCGAATAAGGTTTTAGTGATTACCGGCGCGACGGGCACGGGTAAGACCACGGTGCAGGATTATTTGGTGGCGCAATACCCAGTTACCAAGGTGATTACGCACACGACTCGGCCACCCCGGCAAGGCGAAGTCGATGGTCGGGATTACTACTTTGAAACGGAGACGAGTTTTCCTAAGAATCACTACCTGGAATCCGTCTTTTATTCCGGTTACCACTACGGTTCGTCGCGGGAAGGCTTAGCGGCGGGCTTTGAGCGAGCACCTTTCGTGGCCATTGTCTTGGACAGCAAAGGCGCCATCACCTATGCGCAGGAGCTGGGTGAGCAGGCGGTCATCATCTTCTTGACGGTGAGTCAACCAGAAGAGTTGCTCGAACGGGTGACGCAACGTGGGGATGACCGGGCGATGTTGAAACAGCGCTTCGCCAGTCCCGAATATCGGCGTGATCTGACGATGCCGTTAGCCTTACGAGGCAAAGCCATCCGGCTCAATAATGACAACTGGCAACGGACCCAGATTAAGTTAGATGAGTTGATGAAACGCTTACAGGCTGAATAAGTGGCACTTTGGTTGAGTTTCATTTGAAAATGTGCGAAACTTACTAGGAATTCGGACTAAATTTTAAGAGGAGGCCGCCATCATGGCAGACACGTTGAATACCGCTGTGGCGATTTTAAGAAAGAACAAGTTTAAGTTAACCAAGCAGCGGCACGCGTTGCTAGAATTTCTGTTGACCAATCAGGGTCATTACACGGATGTGGTGACCGTTGATGCTTATATGCGGACTGAGTTCCCGGGGATGAGTCACAATACGGTTTACCGGAACTTGAAAGAGTTCGAAGAGGTCGGAATTGTTGAGCAGAATACTGAACAGGAACGTACGCGGGTGAAGTATCAATGCGACTTCCATCATCAGCATCACCACCATTTTATCTGTCAAAATTGTGGTAAAGTCACCGAGCTACAGATGTGCCCGATGGACTTTTTCACTGACCAATTACCGGGATATGAAATTACGGGACACAGCTTTGAACTGTACGGAATTTGTGCGGAATGCAAGGCTGCCGGCGTTAGCGCTGACCCGGCCACTTTAGTTAAAAATTAACATAAACTTGAGAAATTTTTGAGATTAACGTGCGATAATAAGAGACATTGTACAAATGGAGAAGGAGGAATGTAGTATGGCGTACCGGACACCACCCTTTATCACGCCGTTTGCGATCGTATCAATTGCGCTAGCACTCGGGGCTACCAACGTGGTGACTAATTCCGTCACGAAGACCAATGAAGGGGCTTCACGGACGTCGACGAGTTCATCGCTAGTCGTCAATCAGTCGAATGATTCCAAGAAGAAGGCTAGTGACGACAGCAAGAAGAAGGATTCCGATTCTTCTAAGAAAGACAGTGAGTCTTCCGATAAGGATAGTAGTTCTACAACGGATACGGAGAGTTCTTCTGCAAATTCCACGTCTGAAACCGAATCAAGTCATGCCGGGACGACGAATTCAACTGGCAATACGGGGACAACATCATCTTCCAAGAAGCCGGCTACCACGAACTCGAGTTCAACGACCACGGATGATGATTCTGCGACTAACGATACCAGCACGACGACCAACGACACCACGGACGACAGTGGCGCGAACACTTACAGCCATGCCAACGCAACGAATGATACGACTACGGATCAACAATAAAGGAAGGGGGACCAACAATGCTTAGCTTTCTTGATATGGTCAACCATTACTTAGGCTACATCAATGTGAGTGTTAAGATTAAGAATCGCGTCTACGTGATTTTAGGCGCGCTAGGGGATCTTTACTTATTCTATATTGCGATTCGTTACCTGCAAAATGGGCATCCGTTCTGGGGCTTATTGATTTTACTGGTCGCTTTGATCCTGCTTTACTTTGCTTATCTGAATACGGTGTACTACTTCACGAAAAAGAAGGCGCCGTTTGATATTTCACCTAAGATTGAAAAGTTGCTGCATATGAAGCCTAAGGAAGCTGAACTGGATCAGCCGAAACGAACTTTGGGTGGCCGGAACATTCCGGCGAACGGGTACTTTGATGAGAAGAAAATATTACCTGGGAAATTGACCTCAACGCCACTAGAACAGGAGAATATCCAACACTTAGCGACGCGCTTACAGCAAAATCAATTGCTCCAAATGGATTATTCCGGGTTAGGCGAGCGGGAGATTCTGGAACAAACGCGACAGACTGGCAAACCAGTCTATGCCTCAGGTCCGGGCGCACTGATTCCTTACTTCGAAATGCAAACGGAGAATAACCAACTCGTCGTTTATGCCGGGATGAACCAGGCCGAAAAAGAACGTGTTGGGGTCGTCAGCACGGTCGGCTTACAAAACGTCGCGGATGTGCGCGATCAGATCGAACTGTACTTGGCCAATGCAACTTTAGTTGGTGGTCCGTTTAAAGTTTTGGGTCGAACTTCAGTGATTGAACAAGCCAATGATTTTCAGGTCGCGGTTCAATTAGCGTACAAGCACCAAAACGCTACGCACCAAGCATCCTCAGCCGATCAGCCGGCGCGTGATACCACGACAACGTCACGTCGCGCGCGGTATGATCAGGCGCCAGAGTCACAGACGGATTCGGAGCCAATGACCCGGACGTCCCGTTACCACCATTAATCGCTAACGGTGAGTAGGATTAGGGATACTCAAATTTTCTAGAATGATAAGTAGTGCTTAGACAAAAAAGTCTGAGCGCTATTTTTTTGACAGAATGTTCGTGATTTGCAGTAACCTATGTTAGCTTTTCTTACATGGTGGTGCTAGCTTAACAAATTTTTTTAACGAATAGTGGACACTTGTTAAACCCGTGGTATGCCTAATCTTTTTGTACTTAAATCGTTTTCGGGGGTGCTTACACCGGAAGTGTTTATTTTGACCGCCTTATTTTTTTGGTTTAAACTTGATTTTAGACACAAAAAATCAGATGCACGGACGTCGGGGACGCCTGCATGGCAACTACTTTAGTTATGTGGAGGGAAAGACTTATGTCAATGATTGAATTTCACAACGTTGAAAAATACTACGGTAGTTTTCACGCATTACACAACATTAACTTGACGATTGAGGACGGGGAAACCGTGGTGCTCATCGGGCCTTCTGGTTCGGGGAAGTCGACGTTGATTCGTACGATCAACGGGCTGGAATCCATTCGTCACGGTCAATTGATCGTTAACGGACAGGATCTGGCTAATCCGAAGACCGATATGAACCGGATTCGGAAGAACGTGGGCATGGTGTTCCAACACTTTAATTTGTACGCCAACAAGACCATTCTTGAAAACATCATGTTGGCGCCACGAATTGTCCTGCATCGTGACGAAAACGAGAATAAAAAAGTGGCTATGGAAATGCTGGACCGAGTTGGCCTGGCTGACCAAGCGCCTAAGATGCCGTCACAATTGTCCGGGGGACAGCAACAACGAATCGCGATTGCCCGGTCACTTGCTATGAAGCCAAAGTGTTTATTATTTGATGAACCGACGAGTGCTTTGGACCCCGAAATGATTGACGATGTGCTCAACGTTATGAAGACGATCGCCCGGGATTCTAGTATGACCACGCTGGTCGTTACTCATGAAATGGGCTTTGCGCGTGAAGTGGCTAACCGCGTGATCTTTATGGCGGATGGCCGGATTCTAGAGGATGACTCTAAGGAAACCTTCTTTGATGGGCAGCCCACCAACGAGCGGGCACGCCAGTTCTTGAGCAAGATTATTACACACTAATTCAGGGGAGGAACGCGCAATATGAAAAAGTTTATTCGAATCCTCGGCTTAGTCCTGACCCTGTTCACGCTAACGGTGGTTGTGAGTGCTTGTGGTAGTAAGCCACTGTCTCAACGAAACGTGTTGAAGACGGACCAACAGGATAAAACGATCACTTGGGGTGTCAAAGCCGACACCCGTCTTTTCGGTCTACTGGACACTAAAGATGGCCAGATCAAGGGCTTTGAAGTGGATCTTGCCAAGGCGTTGACTAAGCAAATGTTAGGTAAAGACGCTAAGGCTAAGTTCATCCAAGTGACGAGTTCGACACGGATGCCGATGCTTAAGAATGGTAATATTGATGCGATTATTGCCACGATGACCAACACCCCTGAGCGGCGTAAACAAGTCGCTTTTTCTAATACTTACTTCTACGCCGGCCAATCATTACTGGTGAAGAAGGGAAGTAGCATCAAGAACGTTAAGGATCTTAATCGGCAGAAGGGCACGGTCCTCGGGGTTGTGGGCTCTGACTCCGTTGAAAACGTGGCCAAAGTAGCCCCCAATGCCAAGGTCTTACAACTGACCGACTACGCACAAGCCATGACGGCGCTGAAGTCCGGTCAGGGTCAGGCACTGACGACGGATAACGGGATTCTTTACGGGATGTCTGTGCAGAACCCAGGTTACGAGGTAACGGGGGGCACGTTCGTCTCCGAACCTTATGGGATTGCCATGGATAAGAACCAAACGCCATTTAAGAACTCGGTTAACCAAGCGTTGACGGCGCTACGGGAAAATGGCGAGTATGCGAAGTTACTTCACAAGTGGTTCCACAACGTGAAGGGCTTTGACTATGAGGAGGCGGCTAAAGAATGATTCATATTTTTCAAGCTTATGGAGGCACGCTCCTTTATGGCCTAGGCCAAACGCTATTGTGTAGTCTGATTGCGTTGATTTTTAGTTTGATTATCGGGACTTTCTTCGCCTTACTAGAGGAATCCCCAAGTAAGGGTGCCCGGCGGATTGCGCGAGCTTACATCGAGCTCTTCCGGAACATCCCGTTGCTGGTGATCACCATGTTCTTCTACGTGGTCTTCCCGCTCTACGTGGTGAAAATGAATGGGTTCACTGCCGGCACGATTGGTTTGACACTGTACACGTCTTCTTTTATCGCCGAAACGGTGCGGGCTGGGATTCAGTCCGTAGATACGGGGCAGATGGAAGGTGCCCGCGCTAATGGACTGACCTTCTGGCAGGCGATGCGCTACATCGTCTTGCCCCAGGCCTTTCGGTATGTGATTCCGCCGTTAGGTAATCAATTCGTTAACTTGGTGAAGAACTCGTCCACGTTAGCTTTCGTGGGGGGCTTTGATCTGATGTATCAAGGTAATGTGATTGCGTCGAGCTCACTGGAAACCATGGCGGCATACTCCGCCGTGGGGGTACTCTACTTGATCATCACCATGCCAATTAGTTATTACATGCGCTATTTGGAAAAGCGGTTAGCTTAAGGGAAGGAGAATATTTATGCTGCAGAACTTTATTGATGCTTATTCTCCCGACAACTTACGCTACTTGCTCGGGGGCCTGTGGATTACCATTCTGGTTTCCGTGGTGTCGATTATCGGGAGCTTTATTATCGGGTCAATTCTCGGTGTGATTCGTTACGTGAAAATTAAGTATGTCTCAGCGGTCGTAGGATTTGTGATTGATGTTATCCGGAATCTCCCGTTACTGTTGATTCTGTTCTTCACGTACTTTGGCTTACCCAACCTAGGAGTTAAGCCGGAGATTATTCCAGCGGCTATTCTAGCCATGACCATCTTTGAATCGACGATGCTCGCAGAAATTGTGCGGTCGGGGATTCAAGCGGTCGATTCCGGTCAGATGGAAGGGGCCCGGGCCAACGGACTCACTTACTGGCAAGGGTTGTGGCACATTGTGTTGCCGCAAGCACTGGTCAAGATGATCCCCGCGATTGTGAGCCAGTTTATTTCGCTGGTTAAGGACACGTCGCTGGCGACGATCATTCTGTTGCCGGAAATGTTGTTCCGCTCACAGATCATTTACGGGCAAAATACCAATTATATCATTCCGATGTTTGTGGCGATTGCCTTGATGTACTTTATCGTGTGTTACTTGCTGTCACTGCTCTCGCGTTATTTGGAGAAGCGTCAGGCTTAACTTTACCAATTCAAACAACAGCTCACATCGTCTCCGTAGTTGGGGATGGTGTGAGCTGTTTTCTGTTTGAGGGGGGCTGTCGCCTTCCGTTCGGCAAATTTGGGCTGGAACGCGGTGGCAAGACGGCCAAAGCCATAGGGCGGTCTTTGGCCTCATCTTTGAACCGAAGATCACGTTTCAAAGATGCCGAGTACTAAGTGTGCCACTTAGTACTCCCACGACTGAGCCCAAATTTGCCTTCACTCACGGCTACGCTGGCGTCTGACGGCATACAGAACTGGCGTTACGGGACCGCAAGTCATGAGTGAAATGTGGGTGAGTATTTACTGAAGACGCTATGTTAGCCGAGAGTGAGTTCCAGTTGGGCTCAGCCGTGGGATCTGCTGGACGGCGTGAGCCGACTAGCAGATGGCGGCTTTGAGACAATGCCTTTTTTGGCTCAAAGCGAGGTTCAAGACCGTTCTTTGGCTTGAACCGTCCTGCCCACAGTGCTCCAGCCCAACTGGGACGAACGGCAGGCGAATGGCAAAGCGGACAGAAAAAGGGCCCATCGCCAGAAATTGTTGGCGATGGGCCCTTAGATCTTATTCAGTCACGACAAATTTTTTGAAACGATCGAAGTCAGCCTGTTGTAACTCAACCCGCAGTGCCGTACCAGCCGCTTCGTAGTCTGTGTTCAAGACGTTGGCGTGTTCGTTCAGGTAAGAGACGATTTCGCCGTCTGCGAAGGGAACTAGGAAGTTGGCAGTAACGTAGTTGTGGAAGACCTTTTCCTTCATGGCTTTAACCAGTAAAGCAATTGAGTCAGGGTCCTTTGCCGAGAGAATCAGTTGGTCACCGACGCGGCTAGGGTAGCTTGCTTCGGTGAGATCCGCTTTGTTGAAGACCGTAATCATCGGCACATCGGTTACACCAATTTCTTCTAAAGTCTTTTCCGTCGTCGCCATCATGGCTTCGCGGTTAGGGTCCGCATAGTCCACGACTTGAACCAGCAGATCGGCATTCGCCGCCTCAGCCAGAGTGGAACGGAAGGCCTTAACCAGTTGGGTTGGCAGCTTGCTGACAAAACCAACCGTGTCGCTCAGCAGCAGTTTCTTCTGGTCGGGGAAGACGAGTTGCCGGACACTAGTGTCGAGCGTGGCAAACAACATATCTTTAACGAAGACTTGTTTGTCCTCACTTTTACCAAATTCACGGACGAGTGCGTTCATTAACGTTGATTTACCGGCGTTGGTATACCCTACCAGCGCAACAGAAGGCAGTTGATTACGTTCGCGTTGTTGCCGCTGGGTTGCGGCCGCTTGGTTAATTTCTTTGAGTTCGTGGTTCACGTGGGTGATGGATCGTTGAATGGTACGCCGACTCATTTCCGTTTGTGATTCACCAGAACCACGGTTGGTGAAGCCACCGCCACCACCGCTACCGGTCTGTTGGTCCAGCCGTTGAGAAGCGCTGGTGTGGAGACGTGGTAATTGGTATTGCAGCATGGCCAGTTGAACTTGGAGCTTGGCTTCCCGGGATTGGGCCCGGTTGGCGAAGATTTCCAGAATCAAACCAGTGCGGTCAATAATTCTGGCTTTCGTATTGTTCTCCAAGTTCCGAATTTGGCTAGGCGTCAGCTCATCGTTGACCACCACCGTGTCTACGCCGGTATCGGCGACAATGATGGCTAATTCTTCAACTTTCCCGGTCCCAAAGTACATGCCGGGATTGGGCTTAGTCAGCGATTGCTGGACTTCTTCAGCCACTTCCATGTTGTTGGCTTCGACCAAATTTCTGAGCTCCGTCATGGAATAGTTAAACGAGGCTTGACCAGCGTTTAATCCAATCGTAATGACGGGTGTTCGTGGGGTTTCGTCCAAAAGATCACCCTCCTTTAAAGTCTATGACTTGAGTATAACATGTTTAGTCCTGAGCGAATAAACATTAGCCAGCGGAAGGGAAAGTTGGGAAGGGCAAATGACGCGAAGCGGTGATGGTCACGGAATAATGGCTAAATTTTAATGCGATTCCAAGATAAATGGTCATTGATCATTTACGAATTACGGATGATAAAGGTTGATATGAAGGAAAATGTGCCAGGAAAGGCAACTGTATCTCTCGCAGGATTACGAAAGAAAATCACTAGTTAGTCTAATTAAATTAGAAAATAGTATTGATTCTAACCTTATTTTAATTTAGAATAGTGGCTGTTACAAATTAATCCACGTCAGACACCATAGTTGGTGGAAACCCATTGTCGGCATTAACAATGAGGAAAGTTGATGGTGGTGTTAAGACTACATATATTTAGAGGGGTCGGAATGTTTATGAAGGTAAAGTCAATCGTCAAATTAGGGACGGTGGCAGCGTTGGCGACAGTCTCACTAGCTGCGTGTGGCACATCCTCTGGGAGTAAGCAAGCTAAGGATCAAACCTTAACTTGGATGGAAGCATCAACCCTGCCAACAATGGATAATTCGCTGGCAACCGATGTGGTATCGGGAGAAACGCTTAATAATACGGGTGAAGGGTTACTGAAGTTTGGTAAGAATAGCAGTACCCATCCCGGGGTAGCCAAGAGTTACACGAAGTCCAAGGATGGGAAGACGTACACGTTTAATCTGCGGAAATCCAATTGGAGTAACGGGGATAAAGTAACCGCCCAAAACTTTGTCTACGGCTGGCAACGCACCGTCAACCCGAAGACGGGGTCACAATACGCCTACCTTTACGCTGACGTGCAAAATGCCAACGCCATTATGAAGGGTAAGAAGGCCGTGTCCACTCTGGGGATCAAAGCCGTTGGCGACTACAAAGTTAAAGTGACGCTGGTTCATCCAGTGAGCTACTTCCCAACGTTAGTGGCCCAGACGGCCTTCTTCCCACAAAATGAAACGGTCGTGAAGAAGTACGGCAAGAAGTTTGGGACGAATGCCAAGAGCAACGTTTACAACGGGGCTTTCAAGCTTACATACTGGACGGGGACGTCAGACAACTGGACGTTGACGAAGAATCCAAAGTACTGGAATGCTAAGAACGTGAAACTTCATCAGATCAAGTTCAGCGCAGTTAAGGATCCCCAGACGGCTTTGAGTCAGTACCAGAGTGGGAAGCTGGACGCGATTTACCTGAGTGGTCAACAACCTAAGAACTACAAGAATGACAAAGAGTACCACGCCCGGAACAGTTCTCGAGTAACCTACATTGAATTGAACGAGAAGAAAGATTCCATGATGCGGAATGTGAAGGCCCGTCAAGCGTTGTCACTGGTCTTGAACCGGAAACAATTTGTGAATAAGGTTATGGACGACGGTTCTAAGGTTGCTACGGGAATTGTGACCAGCGGCCTGGCTATTCGTAACGGCAAGGACTTCGCTAAGGAAGGGACCATCCCAGCCGCCACTGAACATAACGTCGCTAAGGCACAGAAGCTGTGGAAGGAAGCCTTGAAGGAAACGGGTCGTAAGAATTACGCGCTGACGTTAATGGCTGATGACACTGCGCAAGGGAAGAGCACGACCGAATACGTTCAGAGTCAATGGTCCAAGCTGCCTAACTTCAAGGTCACTAACTCTAACTTGCCATACAAGACGCGGTTAACCCGTTCTGCTGCTGGCCAATTTGACGCCGTAGTGACGTTGTGGGGCGCTGACTTCCCAGATCCAATCACCGATTTGTCGTTGTTCACCTCGGATAACACTTACAATAATGGGAAGTGGTCCAACAAGACTTACGATAAATTGATCAATGAAGCCACGACGACGAATGCCAATAAGCCAGCTGCTCGTTGGCAGAATCTGATTGATGCCCAGAAGATCTTGCTGAAGGATCAAGGGATTATCCCAGTTTCTCAAAGTGGCAAGCCACAATTGGTTAAGTCCAAGGTCAAGGGTGTCATTTACTTCCCAGTCAGCTCTAACTGGGACTTCAGTAAAGCTTACATCGGTAAGTAAACAACTACTAAGCTAAGTTGCTAACCCTTAGGATAGATAAGAAAGCGGCTCTCAGAGGCAATAATAGCCTTCTGAGGGCCGTTTTCTTGTCTGATGATGGCTGGGGCGGTTAAACGATTGACGGCGAAGTTAAATCGTTTTAAGTGGGCTTTGGACGAGAAAGTGGTGGCAAAGTTCTCATAATTCGATGTTTTTTACTATTTGAATAAATTCAGTGCGCGTTTTTCTAAAAACGTGGCTAAAAATGACGATAAGGGACCAACTATTGCTGACATGCTTACGTTAGAAACAGGATAGCAATAGGCTTTATCGCCAACATGTCGATCCGATACACGAGCAGTAATGCGTACGAAATAAGAATGTATAATTAACAAATAGTCATGAAAGCGCTACCCAAAAATTGACTGACAAATGAGAAAAAATATACTTTTTAATTTTATTTTTGCACTTGAAATGCTGATATACCGGTACTTCTATTTGAATATTTAAAAAATATTAGTTTTTGCCATTGATTTTAATCTTTTTCTAATATACAATTGGAAACATCAAATTTGAGGATGTCAATTTATTTCACAGACAACACATAGAGGGGTTGGATCTTAATGAAAATCAATTCGGCAGTCAAACTAGGGACGGTGGCGACGTTCGCGGCAGTCTTGCTCGCAGCGTGTGGGTCATCATCAAATAGTTCAAGTCAAGCAAGTAAACAAACGTTAAATTGGATGGAGTCTTCGGCCTTACCATCAATGGACCTATCAACGGCAACCGACGTGGTCTCCGGTGAAACCATGAACAACACTGGTGAAGGATTACTCCGGTTTGGTAAGAAGAGTACGACTCATCCTGGGGTAGCGAAGAGCTATAAAGTTTCTAAGGATGGGAAGACGTACACCTTCAACTTACGAAAGTCTAACTGGAGTAACGGTGATAAAGTGACGGCTAAAGATTTCGTTTATGCCTGGCAACGCACCGTCAATCCCAAGACGGCTTCTCAATACGCTTACATGTACGCACCGGTTAAGAATGCCAATGAGATCATGAAGAGCCAAAAGCCAGTTTCCAGCTTAGGGATTAAGGCAGAGGGCGATTACAAGGTGGTCGTAACATTAACGCAGGCTACTGATTACTTCCCTGCATTAGTAGCGAGTCCAATGTTCTTCCCACAAAACCAATCAGTGGTTGATAAATATGGTAAGAAGTACGCGGCTAACGCGAAGAGCAACGTCTACAATGGACCATTCAAGTTAACTTACTGGACCGGGACGTCAGATAACTGGACGTTGAGTAAAAACACTAAGTACTGGAACGCAAAGAATGTTAAACTAAAGAAGATTAACTTCAAGGCGGTGAAGGATCCGCAAACATCCTTGAGTCAGTTCCAGAGTGGTAAGCTCGACGCTACTTACCTGAGTGGTCAGCAACCTAAGAACTACAAGAATGACAAGCAATACGTTGAACGGAAGGGGGCTTCAACTTTCTACATCGAAATGAACCAACGGAAAGATTCTATGATGAAGAACAAGAAGGCCCGTCAAGCATTGTCCTTGGCAATCAACCGGAAGCAGTTCGTCAACAAGGTCTTAGCCGATGGTTCTTCCGAAGCTAAAGGGTTAGTTTCCACTGGATTGATGAGCTACAAGGGCAAAGATTTCAACACCGCCTCAGCTGTTCCTGAAGCAACGGACCACGACTTAGCTAAGGCACAGAAGTTATGGAAAGAAGCTTTGAAGGAAACCGGCCGTTCAAACTACAACTTAACGTTGATGGCTGACGATACGCCAGCTGGTAAGAACACCTTGGAATTCGTTCAGAGTCAATGGTCCAAGCTGGATAACATCAAGGTTACCACCCAAAGCCTACCATTCAAGACGCGGTTAAGCCGTTCCGAAAATGGTCAGTTCCAAGCCGTTGTTTCTGGTTGGGGTGCTGATTACCCTGATGCCATCTCCTTCCTGGAAATGTTCACGAAGACTAATTCCTACAACCGTGGGAAGTGGCTCAACACTGAATACGACAATGATATCAAGGCTGCCGATGGCAAAGATGCCAACAATGAAGCAGCACGTTGGACTGATTTAGTGGATGCCCAGAAGACGTTGATGAAGGATCAAGGGATCATCCCGCTTTACCAACAAGGGAAATCACAATTAGTTAAGTCTAATGTCAAGGGTGTCATCTACTTCCCAACCGGCGCTAACTGGGACTTCAGTCACGCCTACATTTCCAAATAATATCGTTAAATTAGTCATTACGCGTAAGAGACCAACGTTATAGTGTTCCATCGGGGAGTAAGGATTAACGAAGCAGTTAGTCCTTACTTTTCGATATTTAGCAATTATTTATCGTCTTGTTGTTTTCATATAATTCTTGTTAAGCTTAATAACTTAATGGTTACGAATAAGTCTATTGATTGAGAGGTAAACAAATGGCAAAGTACCTAGCAAAGCGGATCTTTTACCTGATCCTGACCTTATTCATCGTCATTACCGTCACCTTCTTCCTGATGAAGTTGTTACCGGGGACGCCATTGACCAACCAAGCTAAGCTTTCCAAAAGCCAGATTGCGTTGATTTATCAGCAATATGGGCTGGATAAGCCGGTTTGGCAACAATACCTGTTGTACCTAGCAGGCGCTGTCAAAGGGAACTTCGGAACGTCCTTCCAATTCAGTGATCAACCCGTGTCCTACTTGCTATCAAGCCGGATTGGACCTTCCTTACAGATTGGGCTGCAAGCGATGATTTTGGGTGTCATTCTTGGAATCATCGTCGGGGCTATCGGTGCGATGAAGCAGAATACGTGGGCTGATACCACGACCACGGTGGTCTCCATCTTGGGGATTTCAATTCCTTCCTTCGTTCTGGCGGTACTGTTACAGTACTACCTGGGGTTGAAGGCCGGCTGGTTCCCAATCGCTGAATGGGGGGGCTTTATCTACACGGTATTGCCAACCTTGGCGTTGGGTGCCACTCCGTTAGCTGAATCGGCCCGGTTCGTCCGGACGGAAATGGTGGATGTGTTGAGTTCTGATTACATTGAATTAGCCAAGGCTAAGGGGTTAAGCCGCATGGGAATCATTTACCACCATGCGCTGCGGAACAGTCTGATCCCATTGATTACGATCGTGGGTCCCTTAGCGGTTAACATCATGACCGGGTCGATGGTTGTGGAAAACATCTTCTCGATTCCCGGGATTGGGGAACAATTCGTCAAGTCCGTCTTAACGAATGATTACCCAACCATCATGGGCTTGACCATCATCTATTCATTCATGTTGTGTGTCGTTCTGTTGATCACCGATATTCTTTACGGTATCGTTGATCCACGGATTCGGATCACAGGAAAGGCTAACTAGGAGGTAAATAAATGGCAGATACAGTAAAACTCCCAGAAGATAGCTTTAAGCCGATTACGGCCAATGACCGGGCGGCTTTAGATAGTGAAAAGATCGCGGCACCGTCACTAACCTTCACGCAAGATGCTTGGCGGCGGTTGAAGAAAAACCGTGGTGCCTGGGTTTCATTGATTATTTTAGGGATCATCTTTATCATGGCGTTTGGTTCCATGTTCTTCTCACCGCATAACCCGAATGCCGTTAACCCGTCCTACGCTAACCTTCCTTCGAAGATTCCCGGCGTGAACATCAACGGGTTTAATGGGACGCTGGTTCAAGCGGGACAACGGATTGACGCGTACCAACAAGCAGGGGCATCCGGTGTGCACTATATCATGGGGACCGACTACTTAGGTCGGGACCTGTTCTCCCGGGTACTCTACGGGACACGGATTTCCTTAATCATCGCGTTAGTGGCGACCTTCTTTGACCTGACCATCGGGGTGACCTACGGGTTAGTCTCCGGTTGGAAAGGTGGCCGCGTGGATACGTTCATGCAGCGGGTCATCGAAATTATCCTGTCGATTCCTAATCTGGTGATCATCGTGTTATTCATCTTGATTTTAAAGCCAGGGATGTTGTCGATTATCTTGGCCATCGCGTTAACCTCGTGGGTGAATATGGCCCGACTGGTGCGAGCGCAGACCTTGGAAATTAAGGAGCAAGAGTACGTGCTGGCCGCGAAGACGTTGGGGGAGAGTTCGTTGAAGATTGCCTTCAAACACCTCTTACCAAACCTATCGAGTGTGATCATCATCAACACGATGTTCACCATTCCTAGCGCCATCTTCTTCGAAGCAACGTTGTCCTACATCGGGATTGGGATTTCCTCACCACAAGCGTCACTAGGGACCCTGTTAAACGATGGGCAGAAGAACTTCCAGTTCCTGCCTTATCAGATGTGGTGGCCAGCACTGGTCCTATGTATCATCATGTTAGCCTTTAACCTGTTAGGTGATGGGTTGCGGGATGCATTCGATCCGCGGACGAAAGAGTAGGTGAGAGAACGTCATGGATAACGAAAAAGATATTTTAGAGGTACGAAACCTCCAAGTTAACTTCAAGACCTATGCCGGTGACGTTAAGGCTATCCGGAACGTGAGCTTTGACTTGCGGAAGGGTGAGACGTTAGCCATCGTGGGTGAATCCGGATCAGGGAAGTCCGTTACTACGCGGACGATCATGGGTTTAAACGCAACCAACGCCGATATCGTTGGGGGATCGATCCTGTACAAGGGTCAAGACTTACTGAAGAAAAGCGAAAAAGACATGCAGGCCATTCGTGGGCAAGATATCGCTGAAATCTTCCAGGATCCGATGACGTCATTGGACCCAACGATGAAGATTGGCCGGCAGATCGCCGAACCACTGATGGTTCACAAGGGCATGAAAAAAGAAAAGGCGTTAGCGCAAGCTTTGGAAATGATGAAGTTAGTCGGCATCACGGACGCTGAGAACCGGATTAATGACTATCCGCACCAATTCTCCGGGGGGATGCGGCAACGGATCGTGATTGCGATTGCGTTGATCAATTACCCTGAGGTCTTGATCGCTGATGAACCGACCACCGCTTTGGATGTGACCATTCAAGCGCAGATCCTGAACTTGATGAAGGAACTGCAAAACAAGATTTCCACGTCAATTATCTTCATCACCCACGATTTAGGGGTGGTGGCCGGTATGGCTGATCGGGTCGCCGTGATGTATGCCGGGAAGATCGTTGAGTACGGTACGGTTGATGAAATTTTCTACAACCCAAAGCACCCGTACACTTGGGGACTGTTGAGTTCCATGCCAACCTTGGATTCTAGCGGGGACTCCCTACCATCAATTCCCGGAACGCCACCAGATTTACTGGATCCGCCAACTGGGGATGCCTTCGCGGCCCGTAACGAGTATGCTTTGAAGATTGATACGGAGAAAGAACCGCCATTCTTCAAGGTGTCCGATACGCATTACGCGGCCACTTGGCTGCTCCATCCGGATGCGCCTAAGGTGACGCCACCTGCTCAGATTGTTGAGCGGCAGAAGAAGTATGCTCAGATGCAAAAAGCCTGGTTAAAGGCTCAACAGCCTACCACGCCAGTTGAAGAAGAGGAGGAACAGCAATAATGGACTACGAAAATGCCGAGAAAATCCTCGAGGTCAAGCACCTCAAACAATACTTCAACGTAGGCAAGGCCGATGAGGTCCGCGCCGTTGATGATATTTCTTTTGATATTTACAAGGGAGAAACCTTTGGGTTAGTGGGTGAGTCCGGTTCTGGGAAGACCACGACTGGCCGGGCGATTATCCACTTGTACGAGCCAACGTCAGGTGAGATTCTCTTTGATGGGAAGAACGTTGATTCCTTTACGAGCAAGCAAGATCAACGTGACTTTCGCCAAGAGATGCAGATGATTTTCCAAGATCCCTACGCTTCCCTGAATCCCCGGATGAAGGTGAAGGACATCGTTGCTGAGGGGATTGATATCAATCACTTAGCTAAGGACGATGCCGATCGGACGAAGAAGGTTGAAGACTTGCTGGAAACGGTGGGTCTGAACAAGGACCACTCCAGTCGGTACCCGCATGAATTCTCTGGTGGTCAGCGGCAACGGATCGGGATTGCCCGGGCGTTGGCCGTGAATCCTAAGTTTGTGATCGCCGATGAACCAATTTCCGCGTTGGACGTGTCGATTCAGGCCCAAGTGGTTAACCTGATGAAGAAGCTCCAACGGGAACAGGGGTTGACGTATCTCTTCATCGCCCATGATTTATCCATGGTGAAGTACATCTCCGATCGAATTGGCGTGATGCATTACGGACGGATGCTAGAGATCGCCGACGCTGACGAGATCTACGCCCACCCGCTGCATGACTACACGAAGAGTCTGTTGTCGGCCGTGCCGGTTCCCGATCCAGAGTTCGAACGGACACGTGAAGAAATTGCCTATGATGGTAGCCAAGAAAATGACGGCAAAGAACGTCACTTGGTTGAAATTTCGCCACGTCACTGGGTCCGCGCCGCTAGCGATGAAGTCTCACTGTACAAGCAACGTGCACAGGCAGCTTCCTTAATTAAAGAATAGCGTCAATGAGAAGGGTCAGGAGCTGAAAGGCTGCTGGCTTTTTTCGTCCAATCGGTCATGAAACTAAAGGTTGAAACTTAAAAAGGTTCTGTAAAGGCCGCGATATTACGCTTGAATGATTGAGAAATAGACAAACAGATAATTTCTGCCGCCTTGCCGTTCGCCAAATTGGAGCTGGAACGCTGTGGGGAGGACGGCTAGAGCCATAGAGCGGTCTCTAGCCTCGCTTTGACCCGAAGAACGCGTGTCAAAGTCGCCATTTACCAAGAAACCCACTTGGTAAATCCCACGGCTGAGCTCAAATTTAGCTAACTCTCGGCTACACAGAGATTGTCCTCTATATTTGTCGAGTGCTGATGTACCAAGCGATTAAACCAATTTGCTAATCAAAGGCTAACGTAACCGGAATCTTTGCCAGCCGCAGGTGACGGGTTTAGGCTATTTTTCAGACTAAGATCCTGGTCACTTCAGCGTTGGTAATGATCCTTTCAACCTTTAGTCATGAAATAGTAAAAGCCCCACGTAACCAGCAATTAGGTTACGTGGGGCTTTGTCGAGCGGTCTGTTAGTGAACCGGACCTTTGAAGTTGTTGTAATAATCCACGTGATACTGACCGTCAGTAACGGTCAGCTTCGTGATGCTCCCATTTTCCACGGGAACGGAAATGTCAATGTTAGAGAACTTTGATACCGTGCTTCGGATGGTGGTGCTGTGCGTCGCAATCAGGACCTTGTCACCATCGTTGGCTGCGGCGACGACCCGATCGAAGCCGGGTTGGAGGCGTGCCCAGAAGGCGGCGTTATCTTCGGCGTCACCGTAAGGATCTTGGGCGTGGAACATGTCCTTAGTCTTTTCGATGGTCAGACCAGCGATCATGTCGTTGAAGGTGTGGAACCCCTTAGGACTGCCCACGGTATGCCAAGTCTCGCCTTCGTCCATGCCTTCAAAGAAACCAAAACTTTCTTCACGAAAGGCGGGTTCAGTTTGTAAGGCGGACTGGTCCAGAGCGTTAGCGGCTAGGATGATATCTGCCGTTTTTTGAGCACGCGACATATCACTGGCATAAGCTGCCGCAAAGGGAATGTCGGTCAGTCGTTGACCAGCACGTTTAGCGTCTGCCAAGCCTTTGTCGGTGAGCGGGGCGTCAATCCACCCCTGAATGCGGAAGTATTTATTTAAGAAAGTTTGGCCGTGACGCACCAAATAGAGTTCAACTGTCGCCATGTCATTCGCTCCTTTTTAACTAATCTAATGTGATACCGTTGACGAGCTGTCAGCGGCAGTGCGGCTATCATTGTAACAGTTTTAATTGAGAATGCCTAGTTCGCGCCGAATTTCACGAGCAGTTTCTGGCGTACTGGTGAAGATGAGCCGATCGTTGAATTTCAAAAGGGTACTTCCGGTAGGCCGAACGAAATGACCGTTGCGGAAAATCTGGCTGATCGTGACATCCCCCACAAAATCGAGGTTGCGAATCTGTTGGTCGGTGTAACGCCGGTTACGGAGGGCAACTTCGTAAACGGCCGAGGTTGACGCGGTCATCAGCCGCAGCGTGGTTGGCGCTTCGATCAGGCTACGGAGCATGGCAATATTCACGTTAGGGGTGTTGTAGACTTCGATGCCTAACGCGGTCAATTCATCCTCACGCTCGTCGAGAACGTTGCGGTCTTCAAAGCGGACGATCACCCGTTTAACCCCGTAAGCTTTAGCGGCCTTCGCCAGTTCATAGTTTTTAGTGGCATTGAAGTGGCCTAAGACGACGATATCGGCGTCGAAGACATTTTGATCGATGACGTAGTCGGTATCTAAGGAATCCAGGAGTTGGACATTGACCTCGGAATTGTAGGTCTTGTAGTTGGCTGGTTTATCGGTGTACATGCTGATGTCATACCAACTGTCAGCCAGCTGTTGGGCAACGGGAACCGTGAGTAAATTCGTACCGAGAAAGTGGACGGTCGACTTCTTGAGGTCTTCCGCCTCGGCCGTATATCCGGTGTTGAAGAGCAGTGGGCCGAGGACACAGGTCAAGATGGCGGCCAGTAAGAAGGCCCCGGACTGTTGGTTGGTGACAACTTTCATGGCCTTAGCAACCTGCAAGACGGCTAGCACCATGGTGATGGTAGCCGAGGTAATCGCCATTCCAGCAAAGGCGTTGCCCCGTTTAAAGCGTAGTCGCAGGATAAAGTAGACGCCGGCTTTGGCCAAGAGATACGCGGCAAAGAAGGCGGGAATGAGGAGAATGGTAGCGGGATCGGCCAGTAACGTGCGGAGATTCAGCTCAACCCCACTCATCATGAAAAACATGGGGATGAAGAAGCCATAGCCGATGCCGTCCAGCCGGGTGCGGGTGTCCTCTTGTGGTTGTAGAAGCTTCATGACAATCCCGGCCACGAAAGCTCCGAGAATCCCTTCGGCCCCCACGGATTCGGCAATCACGACCATACTGAAGATGAGGAAAAAGGCCAAACGAATGTCGAGTTGCGTGGTGGATTTATTGATACGCTCGAAGAACGTAAAGAATGGCTTGAAGCGGCGAAACAGAACGCCGGCAGCTAGGAAGACCAGGAGGAGCAGCCAGAGTGACTGCCCACCTTTACCGAAGATCGAGGCGTAGATGGTTAGGGCAAAGAGGGGAATGATTTCTCCTAAAGCCGCAATCAGCAAGACCGTTTGACCAAAGGGCTTGCTCAAAAGCTCCTTTTCTTTGAGCGTTGCGATCACAATCCCTAGTGAAATGGTCATGAAGATGATGGCCGCTAGCCAAGGGTCTTTGAAGAGCCCGGTCCATTGACAAATGAAGCCCAGTAGGAGCGAGCTGATCGCGATGACGGCATAGCTGCTCACCGCAATGAATACGGGAGAATACTTCGGCGCCTGGCCCGCCACTTTGGCCGCCAGTGGGGTCTGGGGTTGTTTACGCCGATTGAAGAGGCTAAAATCGATTTCCATCCCACTGAGAAACATCAGGAAGATAACCCCAGTATTGGAGAGTAAGGTTAAGGTTTCGCTGGTGTGGACAACGTTGAATAGGCTGGGTCCCAGCATGATCCCCACTAGGATTTCCACCACGGCGGTTGGCAGCACGGTCAGGTTGAATTTAGCCATGACCAGTGGCGTGACTAACGCGGCGGCTAGAATAATTAACACAGAAATTTGGTCCAAAAATGTCACCCCCGAAAAAATATCGTCTCAATTATACCAAAGTTATGCCAATCTAACCGATTGTAGGTGTTGAGAAATTGTTGAACTTGGTTGATATTGAATTGCGCCTTACCGTTCGCCAAATTTGAGCTGGAACGCTGTGGGGAGAACCGGCCTAAGCCATAGAGCGGTCTTAGGCCTCGCTTTGAGCCGAGAATCATGTCTCAAAGGCGCCATTTACCAAGAAAACCACTTGGTAAATCCCACGGCTGAGCTCAAATTTGGCTCACTCACGGCTACACTGGATGTCGACAATTATTGCGCCTTACCGGTCAACAGATACAGTGTTCTTGGGTAGTTGAGGTAATGACTGATAAGGTTGTCATCAATTGCTTCTGAAACGCTGAGTAGCCACGCTTCCAAACTATTGTCGTGGTAAAACACAATCAAAGCCGGAGTGCGACCAATTTGGACTAAGTTATGGATGTGAATTACTGCTAACACTGAAATGCGATGGGTGCTTTATCTTTCCCCATTTAGTAATCGGTACTAAGCAGTCACAATTCTTTATTTATAAGGGGATTAAGTGTACAATTGTAAGTCGAATTATTGTGCCTAGAATCACTGAATTTGGGGGAGTGTGAGACAATAGTAATCCGGCATTACCGCTGGATTGATCTTGTCTGATGGTCTTTATCGGTGATATCTGGGGTCCTTGGTATAACGTTTAGTTAGCCCAGTTAATTTGAGGAGGGATTGGCTTGCCAGATTCAATTAAGGCTCACGAACAGAAACATTTAGACGCGGTAGTTGCGAAGATTAAGGTCGCACAAGCCGAATCTAAGAAGCGCATCGATTCTGCCGAAGATGACGAGGCGGGAATTCGCAAGAACTTTGTCAATGATTTACGAATCAAGACGGATAGCTATGAAGGTATTCTGGAAACGGCTCTGTCGGTTCGGCAACAACAACAATTACTGGCAGAACGCCAGAATAGTTGGCAACATGCCACCACTGAGCTCAGTACGCTGAAACGCTTGGAGAAAAAGTCCTACTTTGCACGGATTGATTTTCAAGAGGGCGCTAAAGCCAAGCCAGAGACCATTTACATCGGGCTGGGGTCATTTTCAGACTCGCCGGATCATTTCTTGATCTACGATTGGCGGGCTCCCATCTCGAGTATCTATTACGATGGTGAGCTGGGGAACGTGAGCTACCAAACGCCGGATGGCGAGCAGACCGTCAATGTTCAGCTGAAGCGTCAGTTCCAGATTGAAGACGGGACGATCATTACCCTGTACGATACTGATCAGACCGTGACAGATCAGATGCTCTTATCGGCGTTGAGCGAACACTCCGACACCAAGATGAAGAGTATTGTGACCACCATTCAAAAGGAACAGAACCGAATCATTCGGGATACGGGGTCCGATTTACTCTTTGTTCAAGGAGCTGCAGGGTCTGGGAAGACGGCGGCGATTCTCCAACGGGTGGCCTACCTGCTGTACCGGTATCGAGGCCATTTGACAGCCGGACAAGTCATGCTCTTCTCGCCTAACCAATTATTTAATGACTATATTGACCAAGTGTTGCCTGAATTAGGGGAGCACAACATGGTTCAAATGACGTACTACCAGTACGCTGGTCGGCGGTTACCGAAGATTGATGTGGAGACGCTGGCCCAACGCTTTGGCGAGGTCAATACGCCCGCACAAAAGCGGATTAATCGGTTGAAGGGGAGTCTAGACTTCTTTGATGCCGTGACCGGATATGCGGATCACCTGGAAAGCAAGGATATGGTTTTCCGGAACATTAAATTTAACGGTAAGGTCTTTATTCCTAAAGAAAAAATTCAAGAGATTTACTACAGTTTTAACCGTAATTATCATTTGGCTAACCGGCTACAGGCGACGAAGGAAGCCCTGGTGCGGATTTTGAACCGCCGGATTTCCAGCGAAATGAAGGCCAAATGGGTTGAAGAAAAAATTCAGGACCTCGATCGTGAAGAGCTGAATGCGCTGTACGGTGAGGATCCACGTGAGTTTGAATCAGCTGATAAGGAATTTCAATTTTTAGCGCGTAAAGTCGTTATGCAAGCCTTTAGTCCCATTCGAAAGGCGATTGTGCGGGCCCGGTTCTTAAGCATTAACAATCAATACGTGCATATGCTGCGGGACATGCCGAACCGCATTGAGCTGAGTGACTATCGGATCAGTGAGGCCGACTGGCAAGCGGGCGTGGAAGAAACGATTGCTAAACTCCGCGATCACAGCATGCAGTTAGTGGATACGACGCCGTATCTGTACCTGTACGATAAGATGACGGGGAAGTCCGGCGAACGGGATATGCGTTACGTTTTCTTGGATGAAATTCAAGACTACAACGCCTTTCAGTTGGCCTTCCTGAAGTTTAGTTTTCCACGGGCACGCTTCACGATGCTCGGGGATCTTAATCAGGCGATCTTCACCAAAGAGAACAGTCGGACGTTGCTACAAGAACTCAGTACGATGTTTGATCCGGATAAGACTAAGGTCGTCCAACTCACGCAGTCGTACCGGTCAACGCAACAGGTGACCGACTTCACCAAGCATATCTTGAAGAACGGCGAGGCAGTTACCGCCTTTGATCGCGAGGGTGAATTGCCAACGGTGACGGTGGCTGCGGATGAAGATGCCGCCTTACAACACGTGATTGCTCAGGTTCAACAGAATAACGCGGAGGATGAAACGACCGCAATTATTGGGAAGGACTTGGCAGATTGCCGTGACCTGACGGAAAAGCTACGTGCCCAGGGTGTGGCGGTAACGTTGATTCAATCTGAGAACCAACGGCTGGCGCCCGGCGTCATCGTGGTGCCATCATTCTTGGCTAAGGGGTTGGAATTCGATGCCGTGATTGTCTGGCACGCCTCTGCCAGTCGGTATGGTGCCGATGACGAGCGGCAGTTGTTGTATACGATCTGCTCGCGGGCGATGCACCGGTTGAGCTTGGTGGCGGTTGGCGAATTGTCACCACTGCTGAACGCTGTGCCGACGGACGAGTATGAAGTAACGGAGTAAGATGTCGTTAGAACTTGTGCGACTAGGATCATGAAATCAAGTAAACGTTAGGCCAGACCCGATTGGGGCCTGGCCTTTCTTGTAGGCTGATAATCTAAAGGTTGAAACTTAAAAGGGCTCTGTGAAGGCCGCGGCATTACGCTTGAATGATTGAAAAATAGACAAACAGATAATCTCTGCCGCCTTGCCGTTCGCCAAATTTGAGCTGGAACGTTGTGGGGAGGACGGCTAGAGCCATAGAGCGGTCTCTAGCCTCGCTTTGAGCCGAAAAATCACGTCTCAAAGTCGCCATTTACCAAGAAAGTCACTTGGTAAATCCCACGGCTGAGCTCAAATTTAGCTCACTCTCGGCTACACAGATATTGTCATCTATATTTGCTAAGTGCTGATGTACCAATCGATTAAACCAATTTACTAATCAAAGGCTAACATAACCGGAGGAGGGCAGAGGTGGAGCCAGCTGTGTCGACGGTGTTAGCCGATTTCGGCTTACAGCGTGGGACGTGTTTGGAGATCGGTGAACTTCCGAGCTTCAAACCGAGCCGGAGGACCGCTTCTCAGGCCGCAGGCGGTCCCCACAGCAGGCGGAATCTCTGCCAGCCGCAGGTGACGGGTTTAGACTATTCTTCAGACTAAAATCCTGGTCACTTCAGCGTTGGTGATGTTCAATCTTTAGCTGATAATGGCGAAACAGATGACTTGGGTTTCTGGGCGAAATTCAGCGTTATCTGCGGTATAATGGGGCTAATTATTTCTGAAAAAGTTGAGGTGTCCTCATGGCAGATCCCATCAATTACAACGCATTCACCCGAGCGCAGTGGCGTGCATTTTCTGATGATGCAACGTTACCGTTGACTCAGGAAAGTTTGCGCCAGATTAAAGCATTTAATGATCGAATTTCACTCCAAGATGTGCAAGATATTTATATTCCCTTGATTCACTTGCTGCGGTTGGAATTTGACCACTACCAACAGTTGCAGCAGGACAAGGCCCACTTCTTACAGCGCCCGGCGCACCGAGTGCCCTTTATCATCGGAATTGCCGGGAGTGTGGCCGTGGGGAAGAGTACCACGGCCCGGTTGCTCGAGGTGCTGCTCAATCACTATTTCCAAGGGCAACGCATCCAGTTGATTACGACCGATGGTTTCTTGTATAGCAATGAGGAACTGAAGAAACGCAATTTAATGGCGCGTAAAGGCTTTCCGGAAAGCTACGACATGGCGGGGCTAATCCAGTTCTTGAACAACGTTAAGGCGGGAAAACCGCTGATTAAGGCGCCGGTCTATTCGCATAAAATCTATGATATTGTGCCGGAACAATTTGATTATATTGTTCATCCGGATGTCTTGATTGTCGAGGGGATCAACACCCTTCAGTTGCCGACCAATGAACAGATTTATGTGAGTGACTTTACGGATTTCTCGTTATACGTGGATGCTGATCCGGGATTAATCGAGGATTGGTTCTTGGAACGGTTTGATTTGCTGCTGAATACGGCCTTTCAAGATCCGACCAACTACTACTATCCGTATGCCATTGGCGGCCATGATCAGGCGATTGCCAAGGCTAAACAAGTTTGGCGAGATATTGATCTGAAAAATCTGAAAGAATACATTCTGCCGACGCGGAACAGAGCGGATATGATTATTCATAAGACGTTCCATCACCGGGTGGATCGACTGTTGTTGCGTAAGTATTAGGGGGTGACCGCATGTTACGCGATGCAACGATTGTGGATGCGGACTCGGTCGCCATGCTAGTGCTACACGAGCTGGAGCGGCGTCAGTTACGACGCCTGCGTCGGTTGAGTAAGGAGCAGCTGTCGCAGTTGCTCTTTGTCGGATACCATCAACCGCGGTTTCGCTATGGTTATCCGCAGGCCCGGGTCTACCAGAATCAGGGCGTGGCCGTAGGGGTGGCTTATGGCTATCCGGCGGCGATTGAGTCGACCTTGGATAATCAATGGACCGCATTGTTTGCGCGACTACAGGTGACGCCACCGCAGCAATTAGTGGTAACGCCACGCGCCCGTCCAGATGAATGGTATCTGGACATGTTGACGGTTCGAGCGCGCTATCAGGGGAAGACCTACCAGCAGAAATGGTTCGACGAGTGGTTGCTGGGCGATGCGATTCACCGGGCGAAGCAGACGACCGCAGTTGCCATGGGGATGGACGTCCGTCCCGGTAGCCAGTTGGCTAAGTTAGCCGCCCAGTTTGGGTTCGTCGCGGTGGAACGGCGTAAATTAGATCGCCAGACCTACTTTCACTTGCGCTTAAAGTTACGTGAGAAAACGGATACACAACTATAGGTAGTAAACTGGTCGATTAACGGGTGAATTAATTCTGATGGTTTTCTGTTACATTTAGATTGACCCGCGTTTGAGAAATCTGTATGATATATACAATGTTGAAAAAGAAGAAAGGGTGAATGGCTTGGCAAACGTTGATATGTCCAAATTCGATAAAATCATCGTCTTGGACTTCGGAAGTCAATACAATCAATTGATTACGCGCCGGATTCGTGACATGGGCGTTTACTCCGAACTAAAGGCTCACACCATGAGCGCCGCTGAAATCAAGGCTTGGGGCCCCAAGGGAATCATCTTCTCTGGTGGACCGAATAGTGTGTACGATGGCAGTGCGTTCAATGTTGATCCTGAGATCTTTGAATTGGGTATTCCAATTTTAGGGATTTGTTATGGGATGCAGCTGATGGCCCACAGTTTGGCCGGTGGGAAGGTAGAATCTGCTGATAACCGGGAATACGGGCGGGCAGATATTACCGTTCTGAGTGATGAAGCAAAGCTATTCAAAGATACACCTAAGCAACAGACGGTGTGGATGAGCCACGGCGACTTGGTCACCCAAGTGCCAGATGGTTTCGAACGCGTCGCTACGAGCGAGAACTGCCCGATTTCAGCGATGCAAGACACGACCCGTAACTTCTATGGGATTCAATTCCACGCGGAAGTCCGGAACACGGAATACGGAAATGACATTTTGAAGCACTTCGCTTTTGATGTCTGCCAGGCAGAGGCTAATTGGTCAATGGATGACTTCATTGATTTACAGATTGAACACATCCGCGAGGTCGTTGGTGACAAGCGCGTCCTGCTGGGGCTGTCCGGTGGGGTCGATTCATCCGTGGTTGGCGTGCTGCTGCACAAGGCCATCGGGACGCAATTGACCAGTATTTTCGTTGATCACGGCCTGTTGCGGAAGGGTGAAGCCCAGCAAGTGATGGACAGTTTGGAAGGTAAATTCGGACTGAACATCGTTAAGGTTGACGCACAGGACCGTTTCCTCGGGAAGTTAGCTGGGGTCACGGAACCTGAAAAGAAGCGCAAGATCATCGGTAATGAGTTCATTCAAGTCTTTAACGATGAGGCTCAGAAGCTGGATGGTATCGACTTCTTGGCCCAAGGGACGCTCTACACCGACGTGATTGAAAGTGGGACTGATACGGCCCAGACGATCAAGTCACACCATAACGTGGGTGGTTTGCCGGAAGATATGCACTTCCAGTTGATCGAACCGCTCCGTTCCTTATTCAAGGATGAAGCCCGTGAATTGGGTGAAAAGCTGGGGATGCCAAGCGAACTCGTTTGGCGGCAACCATTCCCTGGTCCTGGTTTAGGGATTCGCGTTCTGGGTGAAATCACGCCAGAAAAGTTACAAATCGTTCGCGATAGTGACTTAATTCTGCGTGAAGAAATCAAGAAGGCCGGCCTCGACCGCGATATTTGGCAATACTTTACGGTCTTACCAAACATCAAGAGTGTCGGTGTCATGGGTGATGGCCGGACTTACGACTACGCCGTGGGTATCCGCGCTGTCACGTCCATCGATGGGATGACGGCCGACTTCGCACGGATTCCATGGGACGTTCTGCAGGAGATTTCTGTGCGGATCGTAAATGAAGTGGATCACGTGAACCGCATTCTGTATGATGTGACGAGTAAGCCACCTTCGACTATAGAGTGGGAATAAATTATATATCCCACTTAGATAGAGATCGTTGAGAATCAAGGATTCTACTGGGTGTTAATACACCGAAAAGATAGATAAAACGACATGGTTGTTTGCCAAATGTTTGCCAAAGACAAACCAATGTCGACGTAAAAATGCTTCGTATCGTTTATTTTGATACGAAGCATTTTTTATATTTCATTTAGAATATCTGAAAAAGATTTTGCAATTTTGTCGGCCTTAACTGAATTCATGTTCTCAAATTGTTTAAGCAAATAATTTACGTTGGGTGGAAGCTCAGGGGTTATGTTTTCGATATCCGTACTTTTTAACAACTGAGAGATATCGGTATCAAGTGTTTGAGCGATTTGATTTAACTTCTGAACACTAATATTTTGATGATTCGTATGCTCTAATCTTGAGATGAAGTTAGTGGAGAGGTGACTATATTCTGCTAATTTTTCTTGGCTTAATCCCAAAACCCTTCGTCTAGCTCGAATGTTCTCCCCAATGATAAGGTTAATATCCATATTCGCAATACCCCACTATAAATTGATGTGTATGTCTTGAATATAGTTGCTTTCAATACACTATTTAACAACTTATAGTACCTGATTGGAATCGAACATATATATTTGATTTTTTTGATTAAAATTGCTTATGATGTGGTATAATTTTGTTTATATGATGTTGTTCAAAAAATATTAACACAATTGACTTTAGCGATGAATATGTAAGAAGGTAATTTCATGAGCCCTAAAGGCCATTGTTATCCCTTATTTGAGTATGAAAGCTTTATTAAAGAGATGTGGTTGGAGACTGGGCTGTGAAGCTCATACGCTATGTATGTGGCAGTCATAAGCTTCTATGTTGTGAGGTAGTATTTGGAAAACAGCATTCATAAAGGTTCAACTTAGTCAGTTATATAATTCACCTAATCAGGGGTGAAAATACTTTAAGGAGAAGATCAATATGAATAAGGGATTAAAGAAATCATTATTAGTTTCAGTTGCTGCATTATCACTAGGAGTTGGATTTACTGTTATAAATGAAACAGCCACAACAAAAGTTATGGCTGCTAAGAAGTATAAGGTTGTTAAGACTAAGAAGTTGAAGAAGTATCGAGTATCATATAAAAAGAATGGTCCAGTTTATAGTAAAGCAAATCTTTCTAAGAAGCGGACTACACTTAAGAAGATCAAAAAGGATAAGTTATATGTGACAAAGCAAGAAACAGTACGTAAGCATACTAAGAAAGGTAAAGCATATAATTCTCGTTATCTTTATGTGAAGGATATGAGTCATTCTAAGAAGAGTGGTTGGGTACATAACTCACATATTAAAAAGTATAAGAAGAGCAAGAAGTCACAAAAGTTAAATTGGACTTATGAATCTTTTGGTAATGATTCATCAGAAAAGAATGTCAAGTCATATAGTTATTCTCAAGGTATCCAAATTGCTAAGCAAGATTTGATTAAGTTTATTGAAAATGAACGTGCTAAGGCTGGTGTTTCACCTTGGATTCATGATGCAGGTGCTCAACAAGTTGCAGATATTCGAGCTCAACAAGCAGCTCAACTCAAGATGCAAAGTCATTATACCGATCCTGAAACTGGTAAAATTGCAATTTATCCAAATTCTTCAGCTAAGATGCCAATGTTCAATAAGGTTGAGACAGATCTTGGATTCCTTAACAATCCTTGGGATAATTCAATGTTAACTCATTCAAATGAAGCAATTGCTCAATTTGGTAGATTTACAAATGAGCACAATGAGATTACTAAGGATTCTATTCAAGATGATTTAAATGGTGGAGCAAAAACTATGATTACTTCTGATGAAGATAGTAACAATGGTCATAAAAATATGCTCTTAAGTTCAAGTCTAGTATACTACGGATTTGGTATGGCAACAACTAAAGATCAAGATGGGGACAATGTAACTTATATTGTGATTATCTCATCAGCTGCTCCACTCACAAAGGCAAATGCATCAAGTGCTTCTTCTAATTCTTCCTCATCAAAGACTACAGTTGTAGACCCTGATGCCATTCCTCGCAGTCAAGATGATAAGAATTATGTTGGCTCTTCAGCGTGGAAGGCAGATCAAGCTAAGAAAACTCAGTTAGTAACTACACAGCAATAAGTTTTCACTCTCTAAGCCTTCATTCTATAGATTTAATTTTATAGAGATATCTCAGGAGAATTACTCCAACTTCAGTGATTTCACTGTATAGAACTATCCCATCTATATAGTGCTGTTAAGTAAACTCTAGTATTATCTTAGACATGTTCACCCCTAAAATCCTAAGTCCCTTAGGTAAAAGATACATCCTGATTTGACTCAGGTGGATGTTGGAATACATGAGAAGTGGAGCAAAACCGTTTATTTGAGCGGTTTTGCTCCATTTTTTTACATTAAAACATCCGTTATTGGTGTTTTATGGTATATACGAATATTGAAAAATATGTGGGATGAAAATTTAATTAGACATTTCGTATAACTAAAGCGATTGTTGATAAAATAAATTTAAATAAATGGATAGAATGCCTAGCTCTTTTTAACAATTTACTTGAAGTGTGCAAATTATGTGGTTTCTCGGCTAGATTTTCTATTTTTAATTTCGTCTTCTGATACATTGAGTTCACCAGGTTAAGAAAGGAGGATACACATGAATTGAAGGAGGTTGTAATATGTGAGATTAAAAAAGAATTTTCTATTAAACAGGATTGTACTTTACTGAAATTTCAATTAATGAAAGGAATTGATTAACGTGGCACGTATTCCATTACAAGGGGTCAACAAAGCACTGGTAGAGTCTAAGGAAATTCGGAATCTTTTCGTAGATCATAAGAGAACGGATAAAGTTGAGGGAATTAATTTGCTTGCTTATCCACTTGGAAAACTTGTAGATGTCATGAAACCAAAAGGCATGATTAAAATTAAGCTGCCTAACGAGAAGTTTGAAGTTCAAGAGGGACAAAAGGTTGAGTTAATTAATTTAACGGTTACGCCATATACGAGGCTGGGAGAGAAATTTGTGCGGTATTCATATAATGCGGATGGATTCAAACCAATTGGTAGTGATGGAATGAGTTCTGAAGGAGATGAGGAGTAATGAAATATAATCCCTTTAGAAAACGTCGGAAGATTTTCATTACTGAGGACGTGCAAAAACGGATAAATGTGAAGTTAGGAATTGGGGTAATTGGTACTTTGATTATTTTGCTCGTACTTCCACGGGGGAAATTGGTAGCCTTAGGGCTATTGTACCTGTTACTGAATATGGATTACGTTATTGATTTTATCGAAGGGGTGCAAGTAAGGCGTTTTTCATCATTCAAGGATCTAGTAACGAGAGTTGTAGTGCGACATCAGGTTTCTAAAGTATTAATTCGAAACATTGTACGTCAAGCCAGATACTATCAACTTTTAGGCAATATAGATGTGATACGTGTACCATTTGTTAATTGCTATGTTTCTAACGGAAATGGACAATTTTCTGGTCAGATAGAAGTGGAACAATTACCAGAGCTGGAGAACGTCTTTAATGAACCGGATATGATTGCTACTTTGAATTCTGCTTTTAGAAATATGACGAAGAATTTAAGAATTACGGATACACAGGTATCTAAAACTGGAAACTCGGTTACATTGGATTTGGAAAATGTGAATATTGATTCTCAGCTCAAAATCACAAACGGAAATGATATCCCTATCTATGATAAGTACCATGTTGAACTAGGGACTGTCTGAAAACTAAAAATTCAGGTATAATCTGAGGAAAAACGAATCGAGGCATTCCGATGACAACACCTAAACGATACGAACTGGAAGATGCTCAGTGGGACC
>NZ_JAAXLK010000017.1 GCF_012641185.1 Levilactobacillus tujiorum | reverse complement strand
GGTGATACCATCAAAATTTAGAGTCTCAATACATAGTAAGCAAGATCAAAAGCCGTCAGTTTTTGAAAAACATGAAAACTGACGACTTTTTTGAAAGGTATGAATAATTCAGGGTCTATTTTGTCTGTGGCTTCGCGATTATTTGTTCGTCCTTGATTTTTAACTTTTATTTGGAAACCGTGCGTGAATATACGGCCCTAAAAGCTTCCTACATTATTATGTTTATGTCCATTACGGTGATGATCGCAATGCCTTTGGGAACCAAATTACAAAAGAAGGTAGGGTACAAGCCGCTTATCACTTCTGGCATTGTCCTGATGGAGATTAGCTTGCTGATGCTCACTCGGCTAAATCAGTCTACATCTTGGGTGGCAATGGTTTCTATGATGATTATTTTAGGATTGGGGTTTGGATTAGGGTGCTTATCCATTGTTTCAGCAGTTCAATTTGTATCTCAAGATAAGGCGGGAATGGCCTCTGGAATTGTTAATGCAAGCAGACAATTAGGGACGTGTCTGGGCATTGCTTTACTGGTGGGGACTATGACGCACACAACCAACTTGGCTAAAGACAACATTAGAAGAGATTCTAATAATGAAATTGCACGCTTGGCAATACCAAAACCATTTTCAACAACGATGAAAACAGATTTGAATCATGCACTGAATTCTGGGACAGATAATAACTTGCAAGTGACACTAAAGACGGATTTGAAAAAGGATCAAAACAGACCGTATTCTATTGTTCAACCGCAGAATAATAATTTAGAGAAGTTGTATAACGGCACGCAGACAATCAAAGATTCTTATGGCCGTGCCAATAAACAATATCAAGATTCCATGGAACAATTGATTTTAGGTCAGCAGAAAATGCGGGCTGCAATTGTAGCTACACAAGATACGCAATATCAGTTGTTGTTCGAATTAATAAAGGGGAACCCGGATGGAGCAGAACAGCTAGACACTTATGAAAATGATTCAAAGCTTTTGTCTCAGCAATCGGGAGCACCGTCTAATATAAGGAAAGAACAGTTACTGACGATGCTAATTGCCGTATATAAAATTGGATTAAATCCCGCAGTCCAAACCGAATCACAATTCAAGTCTCAAATTGAGTTACTTTCCCCTAACACCAAGTCATTATTAGTCGGTCAGCAACACTTATTAGACGGTCAGACAGCCTTATTAACTGGACTGGAAAGGGGTGATAAACTTTTGACGGGCTTAAATCAAATCCAAACGGGTCTTTATAATATCGATCTAGAACGAAGAGTAATCCGTTATACAACATTTCTTAGAGATTCCAAAAACACTAATTTAACAACGGCGTATACGGATACATTTTTAGTCGCAGCAATTTTTATTCTACTTTTTACCATTGCTGGTCTGTATACGGATAGGGTTGATGTGTTTCATGAGAGCGATGACCTGCCGAAATAGGGATAAGGAACTGGTTAAACTCGGTTTTTAGAATCATTTTTCTTTCGATGATTAGCAAGAGTTGTTAGAATAAGTAAGAAGGGAGAGACTATGGATTCAGTAAAAGCTCGTGAAACTGTTAAGGTCTCTAGTAAAGGACAAGTTGTCATTCCATCCGTATTCAGGAAGAAAATGGGTATTTCAAGTGGTGATCAGCTAGGCGTTACACTGACGGATGATGGCCAGTTAGTTCTGGAAAAATTGCCGTCCAGTCTTGATTGGAAAGAACTCATTGCAGGTATTCCAGTTGAACAAGTAGATATTGATGATAAAAGACACTACGATCCTAAGAAGTCACCGAATTTTAACAAATGGATGCACGAAGAATGACGGAATATTCTGGTAGCCCCATGGAAATTTTTATTGCTAATGTACCGTTTGATGGGACTAATCCCTCTAAACGAAGGCCAGCACTTGGTAAAGAGGTTATCTTTAGGAAAGCAGAAGAAAATACGTCCAATATTTTAGAAGCAGCAAACGATATTTTTGACGACTATTCTGATTTGATGAAGCGATTGGAAAATTTCTAATTTATTAGATAGCACAATCGTCTCTTTCAGATAAGCCCTGAATAGCGTATGATAAAAGTTAAGTTGAATGATTCCTAAAGGAGGCCAGCAACACATGGCAGATGTATTACTAGTCATTGATCTTCAAAATGGGGTTTGTTACGGTGACAAGCCGGCTGCAAATATGCCCCAAGTACTTGCGGGGATTAACGCGCGGATTGCAGCGTACCGTAAAGCCAAGAAACCCATTGTTTTTGTCCAACACACGGATGAAGACTTAGTTCAAGGCACTCACGACTGGGAGTTGATTTCAGGGCTGGACCATCGCGATTCGGACCCCTTAGTTACTAAGAACCATGCAAATGCTTTTTATCATACAAATTTGCGACGCGTACTAACGAGTTTTGCCGCCGAATCACTGGAAATTTGTGGCGCGCAAACCGAATACTGTGTCGATACGACGACCAAGGTGGCCCACGGAATTGGTTATGATCTTCAAATGACGCCAGGGCTAACGACCACTGTAGATAATCAATTTATGACGGCTGAACAAACCATTGCCTTTTATGAGGGGATTTGGAATCATCGGTTTGTGACAATGCTTGAAGCTTAATGAATAGGAGCTCACCGCTTGATGGTGGGCTTTTTTTAATGAGAACTAAGGGATTAATATCTGTTTTGCATTATTTTTGAAGGTTATGAAATGGAAGTGAGCCCCCAAAGTTGGATCTCTTGCCCAACTTTAGGGGTTCACTTTAGTTCAACCTTTTTGGCTTGTCTTATTCCAACTGGCAATTACATCTTTTCCAGCCCTTGCCGCTGTTCTTCGTCAATGATATGGGTATATAGACCCGTCGCACTCGTCGAATTTTGACCCAACTGCGTAGCGACTAGTTGTTCATTCTTCGTTGCTAGGTAAAGCTTTGAAGCCAACGTATGCCGCAGTTTGTGAGGGGTTATGCGTACCTTAAACGCCGCCGAATATTTAGCCACCATTTTCTCCATGGAATTAGCCTGCATCCGTGAGGCTTGGCCCCGGTAACTACTGAGAAAAAGTGCCCGATCACTGCTAGTAGCGTGATAAGTGGCGATGCGGTGGTCAATGTAGTCTTGAATATAGGGCAGCGTCCACGGCGCAATCGGCACCGTATCTCGTTGACCACCCTTACGAACGACACCAATTGTGCCCGTTTTAAGGTTGAGATGACGTAAATCAGCATTAGCAGCCTCGGAAACTCGTAGGCCACTTCCCAGCAACAGGGCGTTAATGGCAAGATCACGCTGCTTATCGCGGTGAAAATAACGTCGCTTAGCGGGTGTCAGTTGTTCTTCATATTTATGATCGATAAAATCTAAATACTCGTGATCTGTATTTCCTAGCATGAGCTTTGTCTTCAAATTAGCCGCACGGGTAGCGTAGGTCTCGCTGGTCCGGACCAAGGCAATCTTATGCATCACGTTTCGATCAAAGTAAGCCTCACCATGTTCATCTTCAGTGTCCTCTGTGAGGTACTTGAATAGCGAAGAGAGGGCGTTTAGAGACCGATTGATTGTGGGGTGGGTCCGGCTGCCAGGTGCGCCAGTAAGCTTTGTTTGATTCAACAGGGCCGATTTGTACAGTTCGACGGTTTCCTTTTTTAACTTTGCCAGTACCTGAATATCAATATTAGCGGGGTGGGTAGCCGGCGTTAAGCCTTCACTGATCAGCCAGTTGAAGAAGCGGCGAAATTCGGTCAGGTACTGATACAATGTTGCGGGGGACAGGGGAATCGTGGCTTTTGCCTGATAATATTCTTGGACGTACCAAGGGGCAGTGGCCAGTTCTTCGTTGATTAATTTTAGATAATGTTGTTTTTCCATAATAGAAGCGGCCTCCAAACGTATGTTCTCATATGATATATGATACCGGTGAAATCAGAAATTAGCAAGTCCCCCGCCTTAATTTTAGTTATTACTATCTTTAAAATATTTGTTTTAATGAAAGTAGTCGACTTAATCATCTCTAAGATATATAGGCCTATCGAAGTTTTCAGGTCGGACTTTAAGCGTAATAATGGACAGAATCGTTGCAACCATGCGGGTTTGCGGCCATTGTTGCAACGATCATTCACGATTTTGGAGCACTAAGTATCCCTCATAAAGCTAAAATAGTTCATCAACAAACGTTGATTTGTCAGCATTTGTCGACTGAACATGACTTGAAATTGATGATCTGAGTAAAGTTGATTCGTTGAACAGCAAGATCAGGTTCAGCATAGTTTTATGTGTTGGCCTAGCAAATGGCGTTCATATCACTGAGTCGCATATATCTATATGAACGGTAATTACAGCTACATTTGAACAAGTATCGGCTGAAAATGGCAGCAATGTTTTCCAGCTATGACTAAAAAGGATTAACAAGCAAACATCTCGTTAAACGGGTCGAATTAAGCGTTGATTCTAAGCACACGTTCAAGTTTTAGACGGAGACCTGACCATGAAATGAGCACAGAATTCGCCTTAAATTTGATGAAGTTTGCTGAGATTAAATTTAAGCCATCGACAACATAAGTTAATCGCTCAGCAGGCAACTTTAAGCGGACGCTGACACAGATTGAGAAAATCAGTGATGGTTTCTTTTAGGCATTAACTGACACAAACTCATTGGAGTTATGGGTGAAGCTTGCTGAACGACCATGATCATTAAATACTAGTCAGCGAAAGATAGGGAACGGCTACTTCTGATCTAAATCATAAATCTTTTCTCTACTTTACATAATATATATTATCGAAAGTAGTCCTCATGACTAAAAATACGGGGAGCTTCTCATGAGTCTTTGAGAAGCTTCCCGTTTTTTAAAGTATTTGTTCCGTTTGTAATTGACTAAGAATTTGACGCGTGATTGGTGTTAACGCTGATGGTAAATTTGTTAACGGAAAAAATTGAACGTCGCTGGTTTCGTGTTGATCAGCTTGGAGCTGACCGCTGCTAGTTAACTGATAAACCGTTGTGACCGAATCAATCTGATCGCCATTAGGATACGTGTACTGCATGCCAGCACCGCTGACCACCGTCAACAATCTTGGCTCGTGGCCAACTAAGCCAGTTTCTTCGCGCAATTCGCGTTTGCAAGTTGTTGACAGATCTTCATTGAGTTCTTTGGAACCAGCTGGTAAGCCCCAGAGCTGATTATCCATACGCTTAACCAGCAATAGTCGAGCTTGCTGAAGAACGACTGCTGCCGCACCGACGACAATTAAAGCCCGTGGACCCGTCACTTGGCGCAGCTTCAAAACGTATCCCACACGATCACATCCTTTCAATCAAATTGTAACGCACAGCCCGACAATTAGTCACGCCATTTCTCTTGGATGAATGATTGGCGACCGCCCATTTCTTCAATCTGGTAACGAAATGGATTCTTGCGGTAAAAATCCTGATGTTCTTCCTCAGCTGGATAAAACGGTTGTGCCGCTTCGATAGTTGTGACGATTGGCTCATCGAAGCGATCACTAGCGGCGAGTCGTTCCTTAGAGGCAGTTGCGGCCGCCCTTTGTTCAGGACTATTGACAAAAATGACCGGCCGATAGCTGTCACCGCGATCTTGAAATTGACCAGCGGCATCAGTGGGATCCGTTTGGCGCCAGTAAATTTCAACTAGCTCGGCATAACTGATGATGGTCGGATCAAACGTGATTTTAACCGCTTCCGTATGGCCCGTAGTGTGACTGGCAACGTCTGCATACGTGGGATTTACGGTGTGACCACCCGTGTAACCCGAAATGACCGACTTGATTCCCGGTTGCTCGTCAAATGGCTGGACCATGCACCAGAAACATCCGCCAGCGAAGATTGCTGTTTCAGTTTTACTCATTTGCGTTGGCCTCCTTATTTTTGCTCAGGAAATAAGCGCTGAAAGTCGTGATAGCCTTGCGCTTCAAGCTGACTAGCCGGGATAAATTTCAACGCAGCAGAATTAATACAGTAGCGCAAGCCCCCCGCTTCCGTTGGACCATCGTTGAAGACGTGGCCTAAATGGGACTGCGCGTCCGTGCTCCGTACCTCCTGGCGAATCATGCCAAACGAATGATCCGTATTCTCTTTCACATTGGCAGCATCGATTGGTTTCGTAAATGATGGCCATCCACAGCCAGCATCATACTTATCCGTAGAGCTGAATAGTGGCTGACCACTGACGACGTCAACATAAATGCCGGGTTCGTAAAAGGCATCGTATTTCCCTGTGAAGGCAGGTTCAGTTGCTGCGTTCTGCGTAACCGCAAATTCTTCCGCGGTTAATCGGGCCTTTAAGTCTGCTGCTGATTCTGTTTGTTTCATTGCTAAGTCCTCCAATCGGTTGTACACAATTTTTTAACGTACTCTAAGTTTAATCCTCCACGTCAAAAAGGCAATTAATTTGTTTGCAACTAGTGCCGTACAAAAAGACTGCAGCAATGATCACTGCAGTCTTCATGCTTCTATTCTTAACTGGCTTGTTGTCCGGCTGGTGTATGGTAGCGTAGGTTTACGCCATCAATATCAACTTGTTGAATCCCAACGGATCGGTTCTGATAGTACATTACACTGTGCTTGGACGGATTGTGAGCTAAGCCCATCGCATGGCCTAATTCGTGTTCTGCCACGTGCAGATCGTCAGTCCGCGAATAATCGTAGCTGTGGAGTAAAGCCGGATTAAGTTCGGAATTGACCTTATACAAGTAATCCTGTCTTGCCCAAAATTCAGTCAGACCAACATCTCTGCCGAGTTGCCGTGACTGACTAGCTGAGGCAGTGGTCAGCTTGATCTGTGCATTTCTAGCTGAGGCAAGCTTAAATTTGAAAGCGCCAGTATGGTTCCAAGCTTTAATTGCTGCCCGCCAGATCCTTTGGTAATAGGCCGACTTAGTGGTGATTGCATAAGTGGCGTGGTTCTGTGCAAACCTCTCAGGACCAAACGGCGTTGTGGTAGCTGCTAATGCCACAGCACCACCAATTTGGCTGACAAAAAGACCAATCGTCATAACGATCGTTACGATTTTTCGATACCAAGCACTTCTTGTCATGCATAATCCCTCTTTCGTCTCGGGAAAATGCCTGACGGCTACCATCGGCCCGTATTATATGCGGTCGCGTGAAAAGTTGCGATAAAAAAGCCCCCTGAAGTGGTTTATTTCTTCGGGGAGCTTCAAAATTATTGTAAATTAACCGAATTAAGCGTTAAAAGCGTCAGTCAATGGTGGGACAACTTGTTTCTTTCGGGAAACGACACCTGGTAAACTAGCGCGGTTGCTTTCAAGCTTCGTGTTAAAGGCTTTTTCAACGACGTCCTTAGGCGCTCCGGCAACGATCATCTCGGAGTCACTGTTCAAGACGTTGGTTGCTAAGGTAATGAACAAGTCATAGCCATCGGCTGCGATTTCAGCGTTCATTTCCTTTTCCAAGCCAGCTTGACGGGAAATAACGTCATTTAAGTCAACCGTGTTGATCTGACCAATCCGCACGCTGTGACCATTCATGTCGAAGGACTTAGCGTCGCCATCAATCAATTCCTTGTCGCTCTTAGCAGCCAGGTTGGTCCCTGCCTTAAGCATTGCGATGCCGTAGCTTTGAACATCAATATCCGCAATTTCGGCTAAGGCCCGTACGGCTTCGCGGTCCTTGTCAGTCGTGGTTGGGGATTGTAACAACAGCGTGTCAGAGATGATGGCTGATAACATTAAACCAGCCAACTTTGCTGGAATCTCAATCTTGGATTCGTCAAACATTTCCGTTAAGATCGTGCTGGCACAGCCCACTGGTTCTGCCCGGTAGTAAAGGGGTGAATCAGTGTGGAAGTTGGCAATCCGGTGATGGTCAACAACGAACGTCACTTGAACCTTATCTAAGTCACTGACACTTTGTTGGGCTTCGTTGTGGTCAACTAACATCACTTGGTCGACTTCGTTAGCAACCGTCTTAACCACCCGTGGTGCTGGTTCATCAAAGTGATTCAACACGTAGTTGGTTTCCATGTTAGGTTCGCCCAAGGCAACGGCTTCAACGTCGTACCCCTTCTGCGTTTGGTAGTAAGCAAAAGCCTTTGCTGCTACGATAGCATCCGTATCAGGGTTTTGGTGACCGAAAATTAACGCTTTACTCATTAGTAAAAAACTCCTTTAATCAATAATTTTTAAGATTATTTGTTACGCAATTGTTTGAGGCGCGAAATGTAATCGTCGGTGTGTAGATACCGGTCAAACTGCGCGAGAAAATGGCTAATTCGAGGGATCTCCGCTTTACCCTTGCGAAAGACAAAGGCCAAATCGAAGCGAATGTTGGGATCGAAATGAGCGGTCCAAGTGTTTGGCAAATCATCTTGCCCCACCATAAACGAGTTAGGCAGTGCCGTTGAAGCCCCCGTTTGCATGGAAAAATGGAGCAGTTGTGTTGGGGTAGTGAAGTTTGCCACGCCCTTGGGAAAATCAGCCAATTGATTCTTGTAGGCTTCGTGAATCGTTTGATTCAGGTAGTACCCATCCGGATACATGGCCCAGACGTTAGCCGTCGTATCTTTGAACTTGATCCGATGCTTCTTAGCAAGCTGCTCATCATGGTGGATGAACAAGAGATCATCGGAAATGATCTTCTTAGACTCGTAAGGCTTCCAATTCTTGATGGAATCATCGGGCAAGTACATGATGGCTAAGTCAATTTTATTGTTCTCCAACCGTTCCCAAATTTCCTTTCGCGTTAACATGTGGAAGGAAATCTTGAGCTCAGGATTGTTCTGATAAGACAGGATGGCAAAGTCTTCAAAGACCGCATCCTCAACTGACGCCAACAACCCAATGTTGATTTCTCCTTGGGTTGCGCTGGTTGATTGTTGAATCTCATCTGTCGCCTGATTCAAAATCGCATAGATCTTGTGGGTGGCATCTAACATGGTATATCCAGCATCCGATAGTCGGAGCTTTTTCCCAACGGAATAGAAGAGCGGCGCCCCCACCGTTCGTTCTAATTTTTTGATCTGTTGCGTCAAAGCTGGCTGGGTAATCCCCAAAATTTGAGCAGCCTGCGTATAATTCATGGTTTCTGCGAGTTGCAAAAAATACGTCAGGGTTTTAGAAGAAAAGATGCTTTCTTGTTTCGTCTTCATCCGCGTTTACTCCTTAATGACTGGCGTGACGAACCGTCTCGCTGATAACTACGTCAACCTAATAGTAACTATTAAAGTCTATAATAGGCTGTTTTGTATGAAAGCGCAACGATTACTGCTCGCAAATCCAAGTGGTTAATCGAGAACTAGTTCAGTCGGTTTGACGCGTAAGGATACAGGGGTTCCCTCGACATCGGTGTCGATGACGAACGAGCCATTTGAGTAGCGCCCACTAAGAGGATGCTCCGTTGGCAAGACATCGTGGGTCCGCTCGCGACTGGTGATAATTTCCAGTGGCGGATTACCCGCAGGAATCACCATGAAATCAACGACTCGGTGAGGATCACGTTTAAGCTCCCGCAAGACGAGCACGCCCCGTCTTGCCCGACTGGTAACTGAGATCTCTTTCATGGCCAAGCGTTTAAAGCCACCACGCTGGGTAATCATGGCGATGGTATCGTCATCGCTAACTAGGTCAAGGTTGACCACTTCATCGTCATCGCGCAGGTCCATTGACCGTACACCGGTTGTCCGTGCACCGTTGATAGACACCTCATCGACTGGATACCGCAGGGCATAACCATTCTTGGAAATGAGCAGGATCCCCTGGTTGACAGGTTCCGTCAGGTATTTGACCTGAACGACCCGTGCTTCGGGGTGCTTAAGCTTCTCATAGACCGCTGCACGACTCTTATACGTTCGGCCTGGTGTCAGATCGCTGAAGGCAGTCTGTTTGACATACCCATCACTGGTTGCGATTAGGAAGCGACCGGTTTCCTTCAGAGACTTGAAAGCAAAGGTAGCCACAATTTCTTCGTCGCTGGCTAACCCGATGGTCTGTGAAATGTGCTCCCCGGTTTCCTTCCACTTCACGTCGCTAATCTCATGAACTGGTCGGTAAATCAGGTTACCTTTACTGGTAAACATCATCAGATGATCTAGGGTGCTGAGTTTTTCCATAAAGATTGGGTAATCTTCATCCTTCAGGCCGTTATCCGCTGGGTCAGAAGCCGTGTACGACCGCACACCGGAACGCTTCAGGTAGCCGTCATGACTGACCAGTACGATGACTTCCTCATCCGCTACCGTCACCGTCGTCTTGATCTTCAAGTCTTCAATCTTATCTTGAATTTCAGTACGCCGGGGATTCCGGTACGTCTTAGCAACTTCCTTCAGTTCCTTGCGTAAGACAGCGTTTAAGGTCTTCGGTTCGGCTAAGATCTTATGGTCTTGTTCAATGGCCGCGGATAGTTTATCAGATTCCGCTTGAAGCTGAGTCACATCGGTATTGGTTAACCGATATAGTTGCAAGGCAACAATGGCATCGGCTTGCTTTTCAGAGAAATCATAGGCACTGACCAGGTTGTCACGCGCATCGCGACGATCTTTACTAGCCCGAATAGTGGCGATAACTTGATCCAGAATGGATAAGGCTTTGATCAATCCGGTCACAATGTGTTGCCGGTCCAACGCCTTTTGCAACTCATACTTCGTCCGTTTAGTGATGACATCACGCTGATGCTCCAGGTAGGCGGTTAAAATCGTCTTCAAGCCTACGTGTTCTGGTCGCATGTGGTTGATCGCCACCATATTAAAGTTATACGTGATTTGGAGTTCAGTGTTTTTGAACAGGTAGTTCAAAACCCCCTGGGCATCTGCATCACGCTTCAATTCAATGGCGATGCGGAGACCATCACGGTCCGTTTCGTCACGAACTTCAGCCAGGCCCTCGACCTTTTTGTTCAGGCGGATTTCATCAATTTTTTTGACCAACTGAGCCTTGTTCACTTCATAAGGAATTTCGGTCACAATGATTTGACTCTTGTTGCCACGCAGCGGTTCGATAGCCGTTTTAGAACGTACAACGACACGGCCACGGCCAGTCTCATACGCTTTAACAATGCCATCTTTTCCTTGAATGATACCGCCGGTAGGAAAGTCTGGTCCCTGAACGAATGACATGAGCTCTTCCAAGGTTGTCTTGGGATGACTAAGCAGGTAGACCAAAGCATCGACGACTTCACCCAAATTGTGCGGTGGAATCTCCGTGGCGTACCCGGCCGAGATCCCGGTCGACCCGTTCACTAATAGATTAGGGAAACGTGCGGGCAAGACCGTGGGTTCATACTCGGTGTCGTCAAAGTTAAGCACCATTTCAACGGTATCTTTATCAATATCGCGGAGCATCTCACCCGCTAGCTTACTCAGCCGCGCTTCGGTGTACCGCATGGCGGCCGCGGGGTCACCATCCATCGACCCATTATTACCGTGCATTTCGACGAGAGGTTCGCGTACCTTCCAGTCCTGACTCATGCGGGTGAGGGCTTCGTAGATGGAGCTATCACCGTGGGGGTGGAAGTTACCCATGACATTCCCTACGGATTTAGCTGACTTCCGAAATCCTTTATCGTAGGTGTTGCCGTCCTTGTTCATGGCAAATAAGATTCGCCGTTGCACCGGCTTTAAGCCATCTCGGATGTCGGGTAACGCCCGTTCCTGAATAATTGACTTGGAGTATCGGCCGAACCGATCGCCCATGACTTCTTCTAGCGTTAATTCTTGAATATTTTGTCCTTCACTCACGACACGTGTGCTCCTTTCACCGGTTATTTATCCGTTGGTTCCGCGGGTTCTGAAGATTCTAGCAGGCTGGTGTTATCGTCTTCCAACGTAAACTGTACGTTGTTTTCAATCCACTTCCGGCGAGGTTCAACCTTGTCGCCCATTAACGTCGTCACCCGGCGTTCGGCCAAGGCTGCGTCGTCAATTTGTACCCGAATTAACGTCCGATTGTCGGGATCCATGGTGGTATCCCAGAGCTGTTCGGCGTCCATTTCACCTAACCCTTTGAAACGTTGGAGGCTGTAGCCCTTCTTGGCGATCTTCTTGGTCTTTTGATCCAATTCATCGTTAGTCCAGGCATAGTCAATCGTTGCTTTCTTGCCGGTCGTCTTAATCCGATATAACGGTGGGAGCGCAATATAGACCCGTCCCGCGTCAATCATGGGCCGCATGTATTTGTAGAAGAAAGTCAACAATAGAATCTGAATGTGCGCACCGTCATCATCGGCATCGGTCATGATAATAATCTTATCGTAGTTGGCATCGTCGATATTAAATTCGGCGCCGACCCCCGCACCAATGGTGTAAATCATGGTGCTAATTTCTTCGTTTTTCATAATGTCAGGCAGCTTGGCCTTTTCAGTGTTTAAGACTTTCCCACGTAAAGGTAAAATTGCCTGGAATTTTCGGTTACGGCCTTGCTTAGCCGAGCCACCGGCTGAATCCCCTTCGACTAAGAACAATTCGTTTTTAGCCGAGTTCTTGGATTGGGCGGGTGTCAGCTTGCCAGATAGTAACCGCTCATGCTTCTTGTGGCGCTTGCCGTTACGACTCTCATCGCGAGCCTTACGGGCAGCTTCACGGGCTTGCCGAGCTTGGGTGGACTTCCGAATTAACATCTTACCGAAGTCCCCATTTTCCATGAGATAATATCCCAATTGTTCGCTGATAATACTGTCAACAATTGCCCGCGCTTCCGGGGTGCCCAGTTTTTCCTTGGTCTGACCTTCGAATTGCAGTAGGTTTTCCGGTACCCGGAGTGAAATGACGGCTGAGAGCCCTTCACGGACATCCGTTCCTTCAAGGTTCTTGTCGCGATCCTTGAGCAAGCCGACCTTGCGTGCATATTCGTTAAAGGCTTTGGTCCAGCCACTACGCATACCAGCTTCGTGACTCCCGCCGTCCTTAGTCCGAACGTTATTGACAAATGACAACAGGTTTTCGGTGTAGCCGTCGTTGTATTGAGCGGCTACTTCGACTTCGATACCGTCTTTCTTGCCATCAAAGTACATGACATCGCCGAGGGTGTCCTTATCTTCATTTAAATAACTGACAAACTCTTTGATACCGTCTTCAAAATGATACTCTTCAGCGCGTTCTTGGCCTTCACGTTCATCAGTCAGCGTGATCTTAACGCCCTTTAACAGAAAGGCCGATTCACGCAGTCGCTCGGACAACGTGCCGAAGTTATAAACGGTGGTCGTGAAAATTTGACTATCCGGTTTGAAGGTGATCGTGGTTCCGTTGTGGGCCCGGGTATTGCCCTTCTTCTCCAGTGTTCCCTGGGGATGACCCCCATTGGCAAATTTTTCCTGATAGCGTACGCCATCACGGACGATCGTCACCGTTAAAGCACTGGACAAGGCGTTCACGACAGAAGCCCCTACACCGTGCAGGCCACCAGAAGTCTTATAACCACCTTGGCCGAACTTACCCCCAGCGTGTAGCACGGTTAAGATAACCTCGGGCGTTGGTAAACCGGAGGCGTGCATACCGACGGGCATACCGCGCCCGTGGTCAACCACTGTGATGCTATTGTCCTGGTGGATGGTAACGTTGATCTCTTTACCGTATCCGGCCAGCGCTTCATCAACGGCGTTATCGACAATTTCGTAGACCAAGTGATGGAGACCCCGGCCATCGGTAGAGCCGATATACATCCCAGGACGTTTACGAACAGCTTCCAATCCCTCCAAGACCTGGATGGAGGAATCGTCATACTTAGGTTTTGCTTTCGCCATGCGTAAATCCCCTTTACTTTTACTAGATTCAAAAATAACTTTACGATACCCTTTAGTTTACCGCAATACGAACATATGTTCAAATGAACCGTCCAAATCGCACCGCGTGGGTTTTCAGTAACCACATTATCATACCACAGGAAACTAAAACCTGGCTAGTTTCCTGATATAATTGGCGGAATGCGTAAAACATGCTAAAATATAGAGCAGCTTATTAGTGACGATTCCCCTGACAAGGGGTATCGTCGAGAGAAAGAGCGGAGGAATTACGTGTGAAACTAATTGGGTTACTCATTGTGGCCTACCTCCTGGGCGCTATTCCAAATGGTGTCTGGGTGGGCAAGACCTTTTTTCATACCGACATTCGGCAATCTGGATCCGGTAACATTGGCACGACCAATACCTACCGGGTGTTAGGGCCGTACGCTGGGACAGCCGTGATGGTTCTGGATATCGCCAAAGGAACCGTTGCCACGTTGCTGCCAACCTGGGGCCATGTGACCACCATCTTAGGGACCGCTACCCCACTGCTGTTTGGTTTGTTCGCCGTCTTGGGGCATACCGTATCGGTCTTCGATCATTTTAAGGGTGGCAAGGCCGTGGCGACTTCAGCAGGCATGCTGCTGGCTTATAACCCGATTATGTTTGTTATCGCCGCTGGTTTATGGGTCAGCCTCATCTACTGGACGAGTATGGTGAGCCTGGCTAGCATGATTGCCTTCTCACTCATTACCTTGATTTCATTAGGCTTTCATGACTGGTATTTAACGGGGATTGCAGCGGTGCTGACGGCGTTTGTCTTTTACCGTCATCGTAGTAATATTGCGCGTATCAAGGACGGGACAGAATCACTGGTGCCGTTTGGTCACGGCTATCATAAACGTCAAGCAAAGTAAGCATACTGAAGGCTCTCAACGGCATTGGTCGTTGGGAGCCTTTTCGTTTGGGTTAGAAGTATGTGATTTGATAGCTGGCATCAAAGGATTGCTTAGCGGCTAAGTGGTGAATGGCGACCTTGCTGGTCAGCTCGCCGGTTGCCTGGACATCGTCGGCCAGTCCCCACCAAGGCTCCAGGCAAACGAATGGCGCCTGCTTAGGATACGGCGACCAAATACCCAGGTATGGTGCGGCCACGGTCAATGCAATGCCGTGATCATCCTTGGGGGTGCTGAGCATCACGGTGGTTTCCCGACCATTCAGCGTCAGAACCTGGGCGTCGTGATCAAACAAGGCGTGATCCAGAACCAGAGGCTGGTTAAGGTCCAGGGGAACGCTGTGCTGCGTATCGCTATAGGGTCCAACTAACGGGACTCGTTGGTAGGTCTGCTTAGGCGAAACCGTCACTTGATAATCAGTGAAGTCTGCTGGCGCACCGCCGAAGGGCACGTTGAATCCTGGATGCGCGCCAAATGAGAAGTATAGTGGCGTTTCGTCAGGGTTAGTCACCGTTGCGTGCGTCTTCAGTTGGTGGTCCACTAGCTCGTAAGACAACGTCAAAATAAAGTTGTACGGATACAGCTCGCGGGTCTGGTCATTCGCAGAGAGTTCGAGACTGACCTGGGTGGCAGTCTGATCAATAATCGTAAATTCACGGTCACGCGCAAAGCCGTGCTGCGTCATCGTATACGGTTGATCGCCCACCCGATACTGATTATCTTGTAACCGGCCAACGATGGGAAACAGAATCGGTGCATGCCGTCCCCAAAAGGCCTTGTCCGCTTGCCACATGTATTCTAAATGACTTTCATTGTCCATAACACTGGTTAACTCAGCACCTAACGGATTAATCTTAACCGTTAAGTAGTCGTTCTTTAACGTGATCATCAAAATTCCTCCTACTGATTACGAAACATTTGGCGCATGGTGAAGTGAGCCCGGAATAGTTGACTAAAGCTATTAACTCGCCATTGGTTGCGTTCTCACTCTATCATACCCCATGGACTAAAAAAGAGCCAAGACAACTGTCTTAGCCCCCTAATTGATTTATAGGATGTAGCGTGATAAGTCTTTGTTCTGAACGATATCGCCAATCTTATCATTGACGTAGTTTTCAGTGATCGTGACATCGCCGGTTCCCATGTCAGGTCCTTCATACAGGAGGTCTTCCAGCAACTTCTCAAGAACCGTTTGTAAGCGACGGGCCCCAATATTTTGGTTTTCGTGGTTCAGTTCAAAGGCCAATTCAGCAATGCGCTCGATGGCTTCCATGGTAAACGTCACTTTGACATTATCGGTGCCAATCAAGGCAATGTATTGCTTAATTAGCGCGTTGTTAGGTTCCGTCAAGATGCGAATGAAATCCTGCTTGCTGAGATCATTTAACTCAACCCGGATTGGAAAACGCCCTTGTAATTCGGCAATTAAGTCACTGGGCTTGGATTCTGCGAAAGCACCAGCGGCGATGAAGAGAATGTGGTCGGTATCAATCGTCCCGTACTTCGTCTTCACCTGTGTTCCTTCGACGATTGGCAAGATATCGCGCTGAACCCCTTCACGGGAAACGTCGCCACTGTTTTGGCTGCTGCCCTTCGCAATCTTATCAATTTCATCTAGGAAAATAATCCCGGTGTTTTCAGCCCGTTTGATAGCGTCGTGATTAATATCGGCGTTGTTGACGAGTTTTTCGGATTCTTCACTAACCAAGATCTCGCGGGCTTCGGCAACCGTTACGGTACGCTTGATCCGTTTCTTAGGCATGATCGCCCCCAAGGTGTCGCTCAGATCAACGCCCATTTGGCCCAACATGTTGTTGTCGGTGGCATTGGCTTGTTGCGGATCGTCCATCTCCAATTCAACGGTATGGTTTTCCAACAAGCCTTGATTCAATTGTTCCGTCAAGGAGAGCCGTTCATTGCGGATTTCATCCGTCACTTCTTCTTGTTCGTTAGGTGCAGTTGGCATTTGGCCATTCTGCATCTGGGAGAACATATTCATCATGTTAGCAAAGTCGTTGTTATTCTTATTTTCTTTCTTCTTAGCGGGAGCCAGTAGCTTGACCAGGCGCTTGTTAGCCGCTTGAATGGCATCCGTCCGTACACGCTTGAACTGGTCTTGCTTCTCCATAGAAACTGAAACTTCAACCAAGTCACGGACCATGGATTCAACGTCACGGCCGACATAGCCTACTTCGGTAAACTTGCTGGCCTCAACCTTAGTGAAAGGTGCGTGTACAATCTTAGCCAGCCGACGGGCAATTTCTGTTTTCCCCACACCAGTTGGTCCAATCATTAGCATGTTCTTTGGCGAAATTTCTTCCTGCATGGCTGCGTCGAGTTGCATCCGACGGTAGCGATTACGTAAAGCAATGGCAATTGCCTTCTTGGCTTCGTCTTGGCCAATCACGTATTGGTCGAGTAAGCCCACAATCTCTTTGGGTGTTTTGTTAATTGCGTCCACTATTCAGTCCTCCAATTTTTAAAGTTCTTCCGAAATAACGTTTTCGTTGGTGAAGATATCAATCCCGCCAGCAATGTGGATAGCACTCTCAGCAATTTCTTTGGCACTCATATCCTTAGCATGGTGGTGTAAAGCGGTGGCAGCAGCCAAGGCAAAGTTACCGCCAGAGCCAATGGCTAAAATGTCATCATCTGGCGCAATGACTTCACCTGACCCGGAAACTAACAACATTTCGTCTTTGTCCATGACAATTAACAGTGCTTCAAGCTTTTGCAAGGCTTGATCAGAACGCCATTGCTTAGCAAGTTCAACGGCTGCTCGTTGCAGGTTACCACTATATTCGTTTAGTTGCCCTTCGAATTTTTCTTCAAGGTTGAAAGCGTCCGCAACACTGCCGGCAAATCCAACGACGACTTGGTTGTTGTAAATCCGCCGAATTTTGTGCGCGGTTCCTTTCATAATGACCTTTTCACCCATGGTGACTTGACCATCACCGGCCATGGCGTTGTGTCCGTTATGGCGCACCGCACAAATGGTAGTTGCTTCAAATTTTACTGGCATAATTATAATCTCCTTATGATTGTTTCGGTGGTTGTTGATCTTCGGTTGCCCGCGGGAAGAATTGACGATAATCACGTTGGAGGTGCTCACGCGTGACGTGCGTATAAATTTGCGTGGTCGACAAGCTGCTGTGTCCCAATAACTCCTGAACTGAACGCAGATCCGCGCCCTGATTGAGCAGGTGCGTCGCAAACGTGTGCCGCAACATATGGGGATGAATCTCACTAGTCAGGCTACTCCGCTTGATGATTTGATTGAGTAGATACGTGACACCAGCTGTCGTGAGTTGTGCACCGCGTGAATTAACAAATACGAAGGTATGCTGCTGATGATATTTAGTCATGAGTGGTGTCCTGGCAGCCGTGAAGTAAGTTTTTAGGGCATCGCTGGCGTAGTGGCCAAAGGGAACATAGCGTTCTTTATTTCCCTTCCCATGAATCAGCATAATTCGATTGTCAAAGTCAATATCGGGTTGCGTTAAATTAACACATTCACTCACCCGAATTCCCGTGCCGTACAGGACTTCCAAGACAGCCGTGTCACGGGTTGCGAGCTGCTGGTTAGGATTGCCAGCTGCCGCAGTAAACAACGCGGTCATTTCTCGTTCATAGAAGAAACGTGGTAAATGGTTTTGATGCCGTTTCAGTTGAACGTAAGCAAATGGGTCGTCCTTGGCCAATCCATTACTCATGAGAAACGTGTAAAATGAGCGCATCGTCGAAAGTTTACGCGCAATTGTCGTTCGCGCAAAGTGCCGATCATACAGATTGCTGAGGTAAACCTCGACATCGAGTTGGTCGATCTGGGCCCACGGTTTTTCACCCCCGTTATCCTGAAGAAATTGACTAAATTCATCTAAATCTTCACGATAAGCCTTCACTGTCTCTGGTGAATATTGTCGTTCTCCCTGCAGGTATGTCATGAATTGTTCGACTGCTGAAGCCACGGCTGACACCTCCTGTACGTGTTAATGCTAGCAAACGCACTCCAAAAACTCAACTAACTCATCAAAAATCAGTGCTGGACGTTTAGGGTTGCGGAGGAGATTTCAAGATTTAAAATTAATGTTTATCGTAACAGTAAATATTAATCAGTAAGCTTCTAAAGGTACTATACCGCCGTTTCTTATGTTGCAGTAGCCAGTTTTAGGCAGTGAATAAAAAAAATCGCTAAAAGCAGTGTTGACAGATTCAGTAAACATTTGTAAAGTATTCATTACTGGAGGGATCACGTATGAACTTACTAGAGTTGACCTTAATCGAAATCGAGCAAGGCTGGCATCAAACCGATATGGCCTTTGTCTGCAATTATTGTGGCGCATCCTTTGCGAACGATCAGGTTTTCCCTGTTGAGGATAACTTTTATCCAGCAGCAAAGATGATTCGTCATCATCTCACCACGGTTCACCCACAGGCAATCGATGATTTAATCAATACGGACAGCAAATACAATACGTTGACAGCCAAACAACGGACACTTCTATCTGCTTTTGCAACGGGTGCTAAGGATGCCATTATTGCTAATCAAATGGCCGTTGCAGCAGCCACTGTTCGCCACCAAAAGTTCACTTTCCGAGAAAAGGCTAAGCAAGCCAAACTCTATTTGGCCATTTACGAGCGGGTCTTCAATCAGACGCCAGCCACGGATAGCCTCGTACACTTACCCGAACAAGTGGGAATCGAGGACGACCGGTTTGCAATCACAACTGCGGAATATAACCGACTCGTTGCCAAATACTTTACCACGACTGACCCCTTACGTCTCGCTAGGTGGCCTAAGCATCAAAAAGCCATTCTTGCCGTGCTAAAGCGAATTACCGTGACGCTGCCGGCCGAGCAGCACTTCACTGAACGCGAATTAACAGATCAATTAAAGCCGATTTATGCCGATTTCCCACTACTACGTCGCTATCTAGTCGACTATGGCTTTCTTCAGCGTACGGCAAATGGCCGCGACTACTGGCGAAACCCAAGCTACAAGGAGTAAAACTATGAATCGTAAAGAACTTATTCAACAGTATAAAGCGACACCGACCTTTTACGGTGTCATTGAGATTAAAAATGAGCAGAACGGTAAGATCTTTATCGATGTGGCCCGCAACGTCCACAACCGTTGGGGGTACTATCAAACGAATTTGAACGAAAATTTCTATCATGACACCGATCTCCAAGCGGACTGGAATGCGTTGGGCGCTTCTGCTTTTAGCTACCGCGTGCTTTTGAAGGCAGATACCAGTGAGACCGACAACCTTCGACAAGCTCTCAAGGATCTCAAGGCTGAATGGCTAGAAAAATGTCATCCGGCTTACAATCAACATTAAGGAGTTAACCATGACGAAACTAAATACGATTAGCACCCCCATTGACCAGACAAGCTGGTCACGGCGAGAATATTTTTACTATTTTACTAAGATGATGCCAACTGGCTTTACGCTAAATGTCGAGTTGGACGTGACGGCTACCAAGGAATGGTTGGCGGATCGTGATTTGAAATTTAATGCAGCCTATCTTTACTTGGTCTCCAAGGTGATCACACAGACACCAGAGTTTAGAATTGGTCGAACCCAAGAGGGTCAACTCGTTCGCTACGACGTCCTTCACCCATCCTATTCCGTGATGCATACGGACGATCACAGCATCTCTAGTCTCTGGACAGCATACGATCCAGACTTTCAACAATTTCACCACAATTATTTAGCTGATCTGGCAGCATACGGTGATCAACGCACGCCCATGCCTAAGGCGCCACAAAGCGGTAATACCTATATGATTGGGAGCATTCCCTGGACACACTTTACCAGCTATACGCCGCTGCCGTTTACACCATTGAATACGTATTTCCCCGTCATTCAGGCGGGTAAGTACGAACTAGAAGCCAAGCGCTGGCAAATGCCCCTGTCTGTGACGATTCATCACGCGGTTGCGGATGGTTATCACGTCAGTCAGTTCTTAGAACAACTTCAGTTGGCCTTTGATCATCCGGAAATTTGGCTAGCAAGTTAAATTTTTCGGTTTAAAGCAATGCCTCAAGTCTTGACACCATAAGGTCGACTTGAGGCTTTTTTGATTGGTGATGGTTGGTCATGCAGATGATCTACGATCTCATGTAGAATCGACGACAAAAAAAGAGCCTGGAATTTTCCAGACTCTCAAAAAATTGTTATTTTTGTGGAGCTTCTTCGTAATCGCCATTTGGACAAACGATTTGCACACCGCCACGAATCTTCTTGGCGACCAGATAGTGACCATCCTTAGGGCAGTCACGACCGACTGGCTTATCCCAGGAAACAAAGTCACAGTCCGGATAACGGGAGCAACCGTAGAAGATCCGGTTCTTCTTGGACTTGCGCTCGATGACCTGCCCCTTATGACAAACGGGACAAACAACACCGATTTCCTTCACAATTGCCTTGGTATTTCGACAATCTGGAAAACGGGAACAAGCGTAGAACTTCCCATAACGTCCCATTTTGACCACCATAGGGGCACCGCAGATGTCACAGTCAAATCCGGCTGGTTCATCGCGAATCTGGATCTTTTCAATGGCGTCTTCGGCGTGGGCCACCTCGGTTGAGAACGGCTTGTAGAAGTTATCAATGACCTTAATCCAGTCTTGCTTGCCTTCTTCAACGCTGTCTAATTCGCCTTCAAGGTCGGCAGTAAAGCCAACATCAACGATATCTGGGAAGTAGTCTTTAATGATCTTATCGACAATTTCTCCCAATTCAGTAGGCTCGAACCGCCGGCCCACTAGCTTGACGTAGTAACGCCGTTGAATCGTATCTAGCGTTGGTGCGTAGGTCGATGGTCGACCGACACCATTTTCTTCCAACGCCTTAATCAAGTTGGCTTCGGAATATCGTGCAGGTGGCTGCGTGAAGTGTTGTGCCGGATCGGTCTTGGCCAAGGTCACTTGATCGCCGATTTCGAGATCAGGTAGGAGGTTATCTTTTTCCTTACCGTCTTTATAAATCTTCAGGAAACCTTCGAACTTCATCTTCGACCCGTTGGCCCGGAACGTCACGCCGTTTTGTTCCAAAGTAACCGCCATGGTGTCCATTACCGCGTTGGTCATTTGACTAGCTACAAACCGATTCCAGATCAGTTGGTATAAGCGGAATTGATCTTTGGTTAAACGTTCTTTCAGACTAGCTGGTGTCCGGAAAACAGAGGTTGGCCGAATCGCTTCATGGGCATCTTGGGCCCCCTCAGGAAGTTTACCCTTGATGGGTTTAGTCGCGGCATATTCCGCACCATACTTCTCATGAATGAACGTCGAGGCTTCATGCTTAGCGATGCTAGAGATCCGTGTGGAGTCGGTCCGCATATAGGTGATGAGCCCTTGCGTCCCTTCTTTACCCAAGTTAATCCCTTCATACAATTGCTGAGCAGCCATCATGGTCTTCCGAGTTCGGAAGTTGAGCTTCCGGTTAGCATCTTGTTGCATGGAACTGGTGGTAAATGGTGGTTGTGGCGTGCGCTTCCGTTCCTTACGCACGACATTGGTAATATCAAAGTTGCCCTTCTTATCAAGCTTCCCTAAGACATCCTGAACGGCTGCATTATCCTTCAGGCCAGCCTTTTTTCCGTTTAAGCCGTAGAAACTAGCATTAAACGTGTGCCGGGCTTTCTTGAAGTCAGCATCAATCGTCCAGTATTCTTCTGGTTGAAAGGCTTTAATCTCATTTTCCCGCTGGATAATCAACGATAAGGCGATCGACTGAACCCGGCCAGCACTGAGTCCCTTCTTGACTTTCTTCCAGAGCAAAGGCGAGATGGAATACCCGACTAACCGGTCTAAAATTCGCCGAGCTTGTTGGGCGTTAACTAGGTTCATATCAATCGAACGCGGTGTCTTAAAGGCTTCTTTGACCGCATCCTTAGTGATTTCATTAAAGGTTACCCGGTTCTTATCCGTCACATCCAAGTTTAAGATGTGCGCCAGATGCCAGGCAATCGATTCTCCCTCACGGTCAGGGTCAGATGCGAGGTAGACGGCCTTGGCTTTTTTAGCCTCGGAACGGAGCCCCTTGATGACGTCACCCTTACCACGAATAGAAATATAGTGTGGATCGTAGTTGTTATCGAAGTCGATACCCATCGAACTCTTAGGTAAATCTCTGACGTGGCCAAGACTAGGCACGACTTTATAAGTCCGCCCTAAATATTTTTCAATTGTCTTCGCTTTAGCCGGTGATTCAACGATAACTAATTTTTTCTGCGGTTTCCGCCGCTTCTTTGTACTAGCTTTCGCTTTTGACTTAGTCGGCAAATCACATTACTCCCTCGGTTGAGAAGAGATCGCAGGGCTTTAGTGCTTGGCACTGGCTCTTCCCGTACTTGTTTTTACGACGAACGTTAGGTTCGCTAATTCTTTCACTATAATCCCACTCATCGTATTTCAAGTTAGGGTAACTTGTCAACTAAAACTTCTTCCATTATATGTTCGGAATTCAAGATTGGTTTCGCCCCAGCAAGGATTAATTCGTTGGTCCCCACCGAATTTTTACCGTCAATTGTCCCGGGTACCGCTAGGACATTTCGATTCTTCTGCAAGGCAATATTGGCCGTGATCAGGCTCCCCGAATGATGAGCGGCCTCGATCACGAGTACGCTCTGAGAAAGACCGGCGATGATCCGGTTGCGTTCCGGAAAACGATGCCGCGCGCCGGGTGTCCCCCAAGGATATTCCGATAAAATAAGCTGGTGATGGGCCAAGGTTGTCATGAGCTCCCGATTGGCGGCAGGATAGCAATGATCGAGCCCGGTGCCAATTACCGCAATCGTGGTGCCCCGATGAGCCAAAGCCACTTGGTGCGCCAACGTATCGACCCCTTGGGCAAGGCCAGATACCAGGCAAACGCGCCGTTCAATCACGGCTGGCAATAGCAAACGCATCACACGCAGCGCATAATCGGTAGGCCGTCGCGAGCCCACCACTGCTAATTGCGGGGCCTTTAATAAACGTAAATCCCCTAAAAAGTAAAGTGCTAAGGGTGGTGCGTACGTTTCTCGCAGTTGCTCGGGATAGGCAGCATCCGCGATGGTGAGGCAGCCGCTATGCGTAAGATTTTCGGTAACGGTATCATTCGTCTCACGACTGAATAAATCAAGTTGTAGTGCGGCAGTTAGTTGCGGAGCGAGCATGAGCTCGGCCGCCATCTTAGTGACCAGTGGGGCATCAATTAATTTAACGTCGGGATGGATCAATAACCAGCGCCAACAAGCATTGGCCGTCCGCTGGCCCACGCCGGTGACCAAGTTAATGCGCATGAAAAAATCACGAAGTGTCAGTTGCAAGGAAACAACCTCCTAGTCCTCTTTAGGACTAACTCCGTGATTGAGCGGTAATTATTTTTTGAACGGGTGAAAAAGTTTTTCGGTGAATCGGAGTGACGCCTCGATCGGCTAATCCGGCTAGATGCTCTGCAGTGCCATACCCGGCGTTCTTTTTGAAGCCATAACCCGGATAAAGTTGATCGTAGGTGTCCATCAGATGGTCACGGTACACCTTAGCGACGATACTGGCGGCGGCGACACTGGCACTCTTGGCATCACCCTTGATCAATCGGGTTTGCGGAAGATCAACGGGGATCTGCATCGCGTCCACGATCAAGTGTTGCGGTGGCACCCCTAGGCCTAGGACGGCCCGTTGCATAGCCACCCGGGTCGCCTGGTAGATATTGATTTGATCAATCAACGTGTTGCTCCCAATACCAATGCTAACGGCGGTGGCCTGGGCTAGGATTAACGGGTAGAGGCGAGCACGTTCCTTAGGCGTTAACTGTTTAGAGTCATTAACCAAAGGAATATCAAAATCTTGCGGTAGAATGACGGCACTGGTGACGACTGGACCAGCCAAGGGACCGCGCCCGACTTCATCGATGCCGGCGACCAGTTTGCCTTCTGCCCAGAAACGCCGTTCGTAGTGGAGACGCTCCTGAAAGGCCCTCTCAGCGATTTCCTGACGTTCTAAGCGCCGTTGAATCTGTTTTAGAAGTAATTGGGCGCCCTTACGCGAATCGGCCGCTAATGCCAGCAAACGCGGGTCAGCCGCGTCTGTGACATCAGCTAATTCTGTTTTGAGTGCCGCCAAACTCGGTTGCCGTTCACTCAATGGACTCACCAACCACTGGTGCACGATCCAAAGTGAAGCCCCCTAGTTTCTTGCGCCGCGCGTCCAGAATCAAGCGTTCACTTGCCCGTTCGTAGTCATCGCGCATACCCACTTTGGCCGTGATCTTAAGTAAGAGGTCGACGTCGCTTAACGTGAGATCCTCCTGAACCAGGTGGTAGCGTTCCTGTAGGGCTTGGGGATGATACTGACGGAAAAAACTGAGGGCATACAGAGCGACGTCGTCTTTAGCGTAGAGTTTCTCCTTGATCGCCCCAGTCAAAGCCAGCTTTTGGGCCGTAATCTGGTCCTTGAACTTCGGCCAGAGGATTCCCGGGGTGTCGAGTAATTCCAGGTGCTTGCTGGATCGTAGCCACTGCTGTCCCTTCGTAACTCCCGGCGTATCGCCGACTTGGGCTGCTTTACGCTGCACCAAGTGATTGAGTAACGTGGACTTCCCCACGTTAGGTACACCGACCGTCATGGCGCGCATTGGCCGTTCTTTCAAGCCTTTGGCCTGTTCGGCGGCTAATTTATCCGCTAAAATATCCAGCGCGATCTTAGTGATTTGTTTTGGCGTGACGTTTGCCCGTGAATCGATGGCGATTGCCGGCTGATGCTGCTGACGGTAATAGTTAAGCCAAGCGGTCGTCTGCTGAGGATCGGCCAAATCTTTCTTGGTTAAGATCACCAAATGCGGCTTGTTTTGCGCAATTCGAGCGACTTCGGGGTTCCGAGAAGACGCCGGAATCCGCGCATCGACAAGCTCAAAGACGATGTCGACGAGGTGGATATTTTCCTCCATTTGTCGAATGGCCTTCGCCATGTGACCCGGGAACCAATTTATTGTTGACATTGCTGATAACTCCTTTTATACCAAGGCTTTTGAGCCTTAGTGTTCTTTAAATAATCGAAATTTAGGTCAACGTTGCCATGGGCTGTTTCAAGCTGGGCAACTTAGTTATTACGTGCTGATCAGGGTCTTCCCTCCGCGCATTTCGTAGCGGCGGGCGGGTCACCTACAATTTACCGAATGGGTTCCCCTCAAAATTGCTTTAGAAATTCGAAGCTACAATCTCACTTAACTGATTTATTCTACCATTTCTCGCTCATTTCAGATAGTGGTGCTACGGATCCTTTGACTTGAATTTTAGACGATTTGCCTGATTGATTGCCTAACGGTGCGGACGAAAAAAACCCGCTATTGCGGGCATGTGAGTCACTTGATCTTGAATTTAATATGGGATTACGCCAGTGCCGCCAAATACAGCTGCCAGGCATCGTCAAAGATGGTCATTGAGGGTAGATACGAGGCGTTTTCTTCTAAATATTTTGATAAAGGTTCAAATTCCGTTTCCTGCTTTGGAAACGAGCTGTCCAGAAAGGCATTATTCGCAAAACTAGCGATAGGATCGTAGCTCTCCGGATTACGTTGGGTCATTAGAAATTGATAAAAAGTCTTTGGCATGGTGAGCCTCCTTCGTTAGTCTGGAATTCGTGCTTGGAACACAAACTTGCCGGGGCCAGACAGGTCGATCTTCTTTGCCGCATAGGACAATTTCTTGCCGTCGCCAATGGCGGTGAGGTGGAGCGTTGCGATCTTCTTGTGGCTATCCATGGACACCCATTTTGGCAGTGGATAATTCTTCGCCACGTAGCTCATGACAAAGCTTACTGGTACCGGTAACGAGCCCACCGAGAGCTTCTCAGCCTTCAGCTGCACATCTCCTGAGGGTAACACGGTTGGCTTGAGGAGTAAAACAAAGTTGACGTTGGCCCCTAAGACTTGGGTTGATCCCGTCAAGATGGCGTCATCCGTCACCTGAAACCGATACTTCACGGATTGGCCCTTCAACGATTTATTGACGTAGTAGTCTGCCAAAGCATTCACTTGTTTTTTATTGAGGGTCACATTGATATTGGTCGTATCGGTAGCTGGTTTGGCTGTGGAGGCAACCTTGGTCGTCCCCATTGCCTTCACTCCCAGCGTAATCAGTACGATCACTAGTAGTGCGACCAGGGTTAAGAAGCCCCATTTCCACCAATTTCGTGGTGTTTTTGCTTTTTGTACTGCATGACGTTGCATAACCGTTAAATTCCTCCTCGCTGGTTTTAAATGGTTATTTCAATAACCACTGCTGATGGTCTTGCATCTCGTTGAAAGCGTACCGCGTCATTAACCGATAGCCCTTCGCATTGGGGTGAAAATGATCTGCCGGCGACAAGTAATGGTTCAACTCGTCGCTTGCATCGCTGGCCAAGATAGTGGCCTGAAAAGTTTTAGTAGAGATTTTACCGTCATTGACATCCTGCGATTGCCGTTTCAGCTGGGCCTGTTGAGTGGCCGACTTAAATTGGCCCACTGATAGTGCCCGGTTAATATCAATCCAGTACAGTGCCTTATACTGCCCTGCCGTCTGTTTAGTGGCGGCATTCCAGCCATCGACTGCATCTGTCAGTTGGTCAATATTGGCAAAATAAACGTAGACTGGGTTGTAAATGCTGTACAGAAAAATCGGTGCTCGCGGGTTATAATGGCGTACCGTATCCAACAACTCACGTAATTTCTTTTGATAAGCCATTTTGGCACTGTCAAGTTGGGTATTCAATTGCGATTGTTGATTGATAGTGGCATTTTTAGTTAACGTTTGTAATAAGTCGTTGCCCCCTACTGTCATGACAATAGCCTGTGAGCGTTTAACCTGTTGCTGCATGGCCTTACTCTTGACCAAGCGGGCTTCAATCTGATCACTACGGTCGCCGGACTTGCCGTAATTGTGCATGTCAACTTTGACATGGTCGCGGCGATGAATCATCGTTTGGAGGCGCTCGGTATAGCCGCCCTTTTTCTGTTGGTCACCAACGCCTTGCGTTAGAGAATCGCCCAGCGCGACGACCCGGACGACTTTGCGCCGGTTCACGGCATTAGGATGATTTCCATTCAAGGTGGTTCGGGCCCCCGGATGCCAGTAAGTGAGAACGGCTAAGGCCACCAATACGATTAATAGGGTAACGCCCACAATTTTACTAAAGCCTTTTACATTTTTCACTAGAATTCCCCCTCGGGATAAAGAAAAAGCGGTGGCCTGGCCACCCCTTTCCTCAGTTTAACGCTGATTATTTAGTTGGATCAGTGTAATACATCAGTGCGAAAGCCCCGGGGCCACCATGAGTGGCAATGATCGGAACCGTTTCACGAACCAGGACATTCTTGTCCGGCAAGATCTCGTGTAACTCCCCTTGAATCTTATCAACGGAATCAAAGGCTTCAACGTGGGAGATACCGATCGACATGATGTCCGGTGTCTGCTTGATTTGGTCATATACCTTGTCAAAGTACCGATCAATGGTCTTCATACCACGCCCCTTGGCCCGAATCTTCAGTTCACCACCAGTGACTTGTAAAACAATTTTAATATTCAATAATGAGGTTAACATACCTGCAGCACGACTTAATCGACCACCCTTGAGAATGTTTTCTAAAGTAACAATTCCCATGAATAGTTTCGTATGGTCACGAACGGCCGCAGCACGGTCCAAGATCGCTTGCTTGTCAGCCCCCTCGGCCGCTAGCTTGGCTGCCTCAATCACTTGAAAGGCCAAGGCTTGATCCGTGTACTGACTGTCAACGACCGTCACGTCCGTCTTGGACAGTTGGGCAGCTTGTTCCGCCGTGTGGACCGTACCACTGATGGCTGCCAACATGTTGAAGCAAATAACGGCGCTTCCGTCTTGCCCTAACTTATCGAACGTTTCAACGAACTTTCCCAATGGTGGTTGACTCGTCTTGGGCAAGCTCTTGGAACTCTTCATTTTTTCAATAAATTCTTTATTCGTAATGGATTCCCGTTCAACGTAAATGGTGTCATCGATCATGACCGTCAACGGGATAATGGTGATATTGTAATCCTGGATTTGTTGGTCGGTTAGACCAGCAGAAGAATCCGTAACAATCTTAATTTTAGCCATGGGTATCCCACTCTTTCTGACCAGAGATTTTGGTTTATGCTACAATATGCGTAATGAAACATACGGTAATAGTATAGCAGAATTACTGAACATTTTCAGTAATTCTACTAACTCGCCGAACTGATTAGCCAAAATTATTGATTGGCAGCAGTCCACGAAGGAGGAATTTGTTTGGAAAAAGAACGTAGTCGCACTTACCAAATTGTCAATGAGGTTCTTAATGCCGTGACTCACGGGATCGGAGCCGCGTTGAGTATTGCGGGGCTAGTTATTTTAATTTTACAAGCGCACGGTAAGGGTGGTGCCCTGCGGATGACGACCTTCCTCGTCTACGGTATTATTTTGGTCCTATTCTATTTAGCGTCAACCCTCTTCCATGGATTGTACTTTACGCGAGCGAGCCACGTCTTTCAAATATTCGATCATTGTGCCATCTATCTCTTGATTGCCGGTACGTATACGCCCTTTAGTCTGTTAGTGGTCGGCGGTCAGCTGGGCTGGTGGATGTTCGGAATCATCTGGGCGATGGCCGTGGCCGGTATTATTTACAAGGCGATTTGGCTGGGAAAATGGCAAACGCTATCCACCGTTATTTACGTCATCATGGGGTGGATGTGCCTGATGGGAATCGGTCCGCTGTTCCACGGCTTAGGTCCGGTCGGATTTACCCTCCTATTTCTCGGCGGCGTCGCCTTTACATTGGGCGCCGTCATCTATAGCTTTAAGGGCGTTCCGTTTGGTCATGTAATCTGGCACATCTTCGTAATGCTAGGAACAGCGCTCATGTACTTCTCAATCTTATTCTACGCATAATTAACTAACTGATGGCGCTTAACCAGCGCGCCATTAAAAATGACACCAACCTCTGCGATTCAGGGGCCGGTGTCATTTTTAGGTTGTTCATTGAAGGCTGAATATCCACAATTGTCATAGCAACGCCATTGGTACTAAAACTAGGCAACCTTGATGATCCCTTTCGCCTTACCGGTCGGCAGATACGGGCTGGATCGGTGTGAAGACAACTTGAAGCCTCGAAAGTGCCGAGTCTACAAGCTTGGTTTTCTACTAAGCCAGTAAGAAGGTCGCTTACTAACTAAGTAGAACGACGCGCCTGAGCCCATATCTACCGACCTCACGGCTAATGTAGCGCTAATCACCTGAAATAATAGCCGACACAATTTCTGTCAGTTGTGATGAAGATGCTAAGTACCTCTACTTCCTAACCTTTGTTCTGGTAAAAAACAATCGGAGCCGGAGCGCGGTCAAATTAGCAGCATGAATTCTTTACCAGATACTAAATTTTCAACTCATAGTCGTTTAAGCTTCAACAATTAACGTCGCTGGTACTGTTCAAAGTGATAGTCGTAAGGATTCTGGTCGTTGCGAATACCCGGTTGCGTCGCCACCAATTGAAATTTATCGTAATCAATCACTGGCATCCAGGTGTCCCCCGTAAAGTTGGCGTCGATCACAGTGCGGTAAAGCCAATCGACATCGTCTTGTAGCCCAATAAAGAGTTGCGCACCGCCAACGACGAAGAGTTTTTCCTCGCGGTGAGCGGCGGCGTATTCGCGAACGGCCGTGAGTGAATTCAGGACGATGACGTCCTCTGGAAAGTTTGCCGCGGCTTGATGTGTGACCACAATGTTCTGCCGGTGCGGTAACGGCCGACCAAAGGACCGATACGTCCGTGCACCCGCAATAATCGTGTTGCCCGTTGTCACGGTTTTAAAGAAGTGCATATCGGCTGGTAGATGCCATGGCAACTGGCCATTTTCGCCAATCACGCCATTGTGCCCTTCCGCCCAAAGAAAGATTAGCATTGCTTGCCCCTCCTAATCAGATTAGACCGCGACGGGGGCCTTGATTGCTGGCGCTGGATCATAGCCCGTCACTTTGATGTCCGTCATATCGTAGTCAAAAATACTCGTTTTGTCTGGATTAAGCCATAGCTGTGGCGCTGGCTTAGGTGTCCGTGCCAGCTGAGTCTTAACTTGTTCAATGTGATTGCTGTAAATGTGTGCGTCACCTAACGTGTGGACGAAATCACCCACCTCTAAGCCGACTTCCTTAGCAATCAGCGAGGTCAGCAAAGCATAGCTCGCAATGTTGAAGGGTACGCCGAGGAAAATATCGCCACTGCGTTGATAGAGCTGACAACTTAACTTGCCGTCGTTTACATAGAACTGGAAGAGGGTATGACAAGGCGGCAGCGCCATAGAGGGAACGTCAGCCGGATTCCAAGCCGAAACGATCATCCGCCGAGAATCTGGATGGGTTCGTAGCGTGTCAATGACATTGGCAATCTGGTCAATCGTTTCACCATTTTTGCCTTGCCAAGCGCGCCACTGACTGCCGTAGACCAGACCCAAGTCTCCATAGTGGTCACCAAAAGCCTGGTCATTGAGAATACGGTCGTCAAAAGCCTTTTTCTCCGCTTGATATTGTTGATTGAAATCAGCGTCAACTAACGACCGACGACCGAAATCGGTCATATCAGGACCATGGTAATCGGGACTTTCGATGAATCGCTGAAATGCCCACTCGTCCCAGATGTGATTGTGGTGTTGGAGTAAGAAGCGAATGTTAGTATCGCCCTTTAAAAACCATAACAATTCGGATTTAATCAGCCCAAATGGCACCTTTTTAGTCGTTAACAACGGGAACCCTTCCTGCAGGTTAAATCGCATCTGATAGCCAAATAAGCTCAAGGTTCCCGTGCCGGTTCGATCAGACTTACGGTGACCATCATTTAAAACGGTCCGGGCTAAATCCAGATAAGCATCTTCTAACATTGACGTCGTCTCCTATTCTGCGTATTCGCTCAGGTATTCCCAACGGGCCATTTTTTCATCGAGTTGATGATCCAGATCATCAAGCTGTGACTGTAAGTCCGCCAGCTTATCGTAGTTGGCACCATTGGCATTCATCGCCGCTTGAACTTGGGATTTTTGGTCTTCCAGGCCGTCAATGACGCCCTCGATACCTTCCCATTCTTTCTGTTCCGCATAAGTCAGCTTGACCTTTTGCTTCGGTTTTTCAGCGGTTGCGGCGGGCTTCTTAGCTTCTTTCGGCTTAGCTGGTTTGGCCGCCTTATTTTGTTGCTGGGCAGCCGCTAAGTAGGCACTGAAACGTCCCGAGTATCGTTCAATCTGGCCATTACCGTCAAAAATCAACAGTCGATCCGCAACCTTATCCAGGAAGTACCGGTCATGAGAAACCGTGATCACGGTTCCGGCAAATTGAGAAATGTAATCTTCTAAGACCGTCAGTGTACTGATATCAAGGTCATTGGTCGGTTCGTCCAGTAACAAGACGTTGGGCTGTTCCATCAGTAATTTCAACAGATACAAGCGTCGTTTTTCCCCACCAGATAGTTTCCGAATCAGCGTACCGTGCATGAAGCGCGGAAATAGAAATTGTTCGAGTAATTCTGTCACACTGACGGAATTTCCGGCTTTATCAGTGACGTTTTGACCGACTTCGGAGAGATAATTGATCATCCGCTTATCGTCGGGAATTGGTTCAATCTGCTGCGTATAATAAGCCATTTTAACCGTTTCACCAATGGACACAATCCCGGAATCTAATGGCAGTCGCTGGGCAATCACGTTCAGCAAGCTAGACTTACCGGCCCCGTTTTCCCCACTAATTCCGATCCGTTCGCCACCTTGAATCAGGTCACTAAAGTCCTTGAGGATGGTATGCCCACCCAAAGTGAGGTTGGCATCCTTCAGTTCAATGACTTTTTTACCTAACCGTTGCTGGCCCAGCGAGATTGAGACGTTGTCCTGGACCTGTCGTGTGCCAACGTTGCTTGCGAGATCGTTGAACCGATTAATCCGCGCTTGTTGCTTGGTTGAACGGGCTTTGGCCCCCGCCTTCATCCAAGCCAGCTCTTTTTTATAAAGGCGCTGTTGCTTCTGATCCGCTTCGGCTTCCTGATTGACCCGTTCAGCCTTCTCTTGTACATAAGCCTGATAGTTACCAGGGTATTGGTAAAGTTTCCCAAAATCTAATTCCCAAATCTGGTTAGCAATTTGATCCAAGAAATACCGATCATGGGTAACTACGAGTAAGGCGCCCTTGTAGGCTGCTAAATACTGTTGTAGCCAAGCAATGGAGTCAAAGTCCAAGTGGTTGGTCGGTTCGTCCAGCAACAACAGATCTGGTGATTGAATCAGCACTTGGGCCAAGCCCACCCGCTTAATCTGACCACCGGACATGGTCTTAATGGCTTGCGACAGATCGGTAATTTTAAGCTGCGTGAGAATCGTCTTAACATCGCTCTCGGCGGTCCAAGCGTCTTCTTCATTCATCTGTGCTTCGGCGTCCAAATAACGCTGCTGTGCCTTGGCATCTTCCGGGTGATTGCCATAGGTCGCTAAGGCGTCCTCGTACCGCCGAATCGTCTTAAAGACGGGCTGATCGCCGGAGAAGACGGCGTCCATCACGGTCAAATTTTCATCCAGATCTGGTTTCTGTGTGAGATAGCCAATGGTATAGTCTTTCGGCGTGGAAAGCTCGCCGGATTGTTCGTTGCTGACTCCGGCCAGCGTATCCAGTAAGGAGGTCTTCCCGCTACCGTTGACCCCAATTAAGCCGATTCGATCGTGCTCGTTAATAATAAAGTTTAAATTGTCAAACAGGGTCTTTTCCCCGTATGTTCGGTGTAAATTCTCTGCACGTAAGGTTTGCATAGTTTCTTCACTCTCTTAATTTTAAAATTATGATTGAGTTGCTTGGGCGACTAATGCGCTTTTTTCATTGGCGACGGCGCCCGTAACGACGCGGTATTCCAGGTCTTCCAGAATGGCGCCTAATTGTGGCCCCGGCTGAATGCCTGCCTGCATCAAATCCCGGCCCGTGACGGCCAGTTCCTTTTTACGCTGGATAGGTAGGGCTGCCAAACGATCGGTCAATGACGCTAGGCGATCAGGTGCCCCAAGCACGACAGCCACTTCATTGGCCTCGCTGATCAGCTCACGGCCGCACTGGTAAAGGTGCCAATCATCTAAATCACCTTGCGCTAACAACGTTGCTGTCTTGCTGGTTGTTTGCACGGCATTGATCATCTGATTGGAGGTCTTCCAGTGTTTCATGAACGGGGTAACTGCCGTTGGTGATAAGGCAAACTGTGTCGTCAGCAACGTCCACACCGCTGTTTCCGATGAAACGCCCTGAGTTAAGCGATCGGCCAGCGACTGTAAGGCCGACTCGTGGGCCGCAAAATCCGGACAGTACTGCCAGAGCCCCGTAGTGAGCATATCGGTGAGCCCGCGCTGCGGCGTTTGGCCCATCAATAATTTGATTAGCTCAACTTGCGTCCGCTCAACCGCAATCTTAGCCAGCAACTGCGCATGGGCCGTAATTGCCGCCAACGTATCTGGGACAATCGTAAAGTCAAGCTGACTGGCAAAACGAACGGCGCGCATCATACGTAAGGCATCCTCGTGGAAGCGTTCCTGAGCGTTGCCAACGGCCCGGATCTGCTTGTTCTGGAGGTCAGCCAGCCCATCGAACAAGTCAATGATTTCGCCATTTTCTCGCATGGCAAGCGCGTTAATTGTAAAGTCACGGCGTTTCAGATCCTCAGTTAAGGAACGAACGAAGGTGACCTGATCTGGCCGGCGAAAATCGGTATAGGTTGATTCCGAGCGGAACGTGGTCGTCTCATAGCCCGTGCCATGGTCTAAAATCATGACGGTGCCGTGTTCAATTCCAGTATCCACGGTTCGCTTGAACAAGCTCTTAATCTCGTTTGGATAGGCACTGGTGGCGATATCAACGTCATGAATGGTCTTGCCTAGGATCGTATCACGGACGCTGCCACCGACAAAATACGCTTCATAGCCAGCCTGCTCGATCGTCTGTAAGACTGGTCGTGCAAGTTCAAACTCTTGTGGTAAATGTTCCAACTTCATGTTAATTTCACCTTTCGCCAGCTGTAACAGCCAAATGTTCTGACGGCTTCACACCGTCAATACTCTATATGTCAGTCTAACAGATTCGGCCAGATAAATGAATTTAAAGTCACCACTCAACCGTAGAATTCTCGCCTGTTACCGTTTGCACTGTGCTATGATAGAAAGGTAAAAATTCTAAGGGTCCCCCGTTAGAACTGCTTTGATGACAGCGATCTGACCTTTAGGAAACTAATTTTGGTTAGGAGAGAACGTCATGACACAAGTTAAGGACGAGTCTATCCGGCTGATTGACCTGTTGATGATTGGTATTGGTTGTGCAACGATGGCTTTTAGTCTGGTATTCTTCAATATTGCTAACCACTTAGCAGATGGAGGTATTTCCGGGATCACGCTGATTATTCGGGCCCTATTCCACTTAGATCCGGCCTACTCAACGATCTTGATCAACGCCCCATTGCTTTTGATTGGCTACCGGTTTTTAGGCCGTCAGTCACTCATTTACACGATTTACGGCACGTTTATGCTGGCGCTATTTTTATGGATTTGGCAACGGGTTCCCTTTGCCATCGATCTTCATAAAGACTTACTGCTGGTTTCACTGGCTGCTGGGCTGACTGGTGGCCTAGGGTCAGGTCTACTCTACCGTTATGGTGGCACTACCGGTGGAACGGATATTATTGCGCGCATTATGGAAAGGTTCTACGGCGTGCCCATGGGTCAAACGCTTCTCTGGTTGGACGTCGTGATTCTGCTTATTTCACTGGTATACATTGACGTTCAGCACATGGCTTATACGCTGATTTACTCCTACGTGTTCGCCCGCCTGGTCAACTTTACTCAGGAAGGTGCCTACGCAGCTCGTGGGGTCATCATTGTCTCCGAGCATTATCAGGATATTACAAACAGTATTATGGACGAGCTTCAACGCGGGGTTAGCCTCGTGAATGGTGAAGGTGGCTTCTCCCACCAGCCACGAAAGATGATTTACGTGGTCGTAGCGCCTAGTGAGCTCCACCGCCTGCGACAAATTATTTCTCGGCACGATCCCAAAGCATTTGTGTCGATTACTAATGTGAATGAAGCGATGGGTGAAGGATTTACCTTTGCACGACCGAAAAAGAGCTTGCTGAGCAGGTTAAAACCCTAGTGAACTTTGGCAACCGCGGTCTTTGCGGTTGCTTATTTTTGTGGGAAATAAGTTAAAGTAATTATTGTGTGTTAGCTTATTAAAAAGAATGGTCGCTTAATGCCACCATTCCCTTACGCTACTTCAGTGTTTAATTGTCCTGATAACCTTCCAACATCAACGCCATATCCGCATCATCCGGTACCACCTTGAGGTACGCCGTTAGCAATTTAACCACTTGTTCGCTGGCCCCCTCTTCACGGTAGAAGTAAATGGCCGGCTTCAGGAAGTCCGGTTGATCCATGAAGAACGGTGCCGCCGCGTCATAGTATTTACGAGCCGCCGCAAAGTCCTCTTGATGATTGGCCGTCACTGCCAGATTCCAATACAACTGGGGATCAGCGTCTTCGGCCTTCACGTATGGCTTGGCCAACTGCTCATTTTCGTCCCAGCGTTCCTGCTTCACGTACAAGTTACTCAATTGGATAACCGCCGCGATGTCGTCACTGTCAAGCTCGTGACCCTTCTTCAGATACGTTTCCGCTAAGGCCTCATCGTCTAAGCGTGTCGCCACGTGAGCGGCCTGTAACCACAGTTTTTCGTTGTATTGATCCACACCTAGTCCTTCTTGCAAGGCCGTTAGTGCTTCAGCCAGACGATTCTCTTGCTCCAGGGCTTGTCCCAGGTACGGGTAAAGCGACGTGTAATGGGCATCACTTTCCTTCAACTCATTGAATAGCTTGATTGCCTCAGTCCGTTCCTTCAATTGCAGGTAAGTAAATGCCGTTTCAAACTTAACATCCGGCGTCATATCACCCGTATGAATCTGCTTCAGATAGCCAATCGCCTGTTCAAACCGTCCCGCATTGGCATAGGCCACACCCAACCGTTCCACAATATTGACCCGTGAGAGCGCCGTCGTCCCTGCCGTAATCAGGTCTAAATACAGCGGAATGGCCTTTCTAAACTCTCGCATGGTGAAGTAGAGCTCGGCCAAGGCAAACGTGATGACTGGCTCGTCAGGGGCCAATTTCTTAGCCGTTAACAGCTTCTGTTCGCTCACTTCGAAGAGTTCTTGTGTCTGATACAGGTCAGCCGCCACCATCAATGCTTCGACGTAAGCTGGCGAATCGGGACTCACTTGATTCAGATAGTCCAACGCCTCGTCATTCTTATCTTCATCAATCGCAATATCAGCTAGATTGGTGCGCAGCTCATCTTCGTCCGGATACTTTTTAAGTAATTTTTCGTAAATCCGGCGTGACTGGTTCAAGAAACCCAGCGAATACAGTTCTTCACCTAAGCTAAAGAGCGTGTCATCATCGTCATGCCGTAAAGAGAGCGCATACTGCTTCTTAAACTGATCAAGTTGCCCTTTTTCCAATTCATCAAGTGCTGTTTGTGCGTAACTCATAACCCGCCTCCAATTACCTACTATGTGCTTTAAACAATTTAGTCGTTCTGATTAAAATGCAACGTTCTCAATTATACGCAAACTCTTCAAACATGGAAACTATCCGCACTCGGCCCAGCAAAATTTGGGTAATAAAAAACCAGTTCGACAGTCGCCGACCTGGCCCTTTACCCGTTAAATAATTAATTATGATTACTTAACAGCATCCTTTAAAGCTTTACCTGGCTTGAATGCAGGTACTTTGCTTGCTGGGATTTGGATTTCTTGTCCAGTTTGTGGGTTACGGCCCTTACGAGCTGCACGTTCACGTACTTCAAAGTTACCAAAGCCGATCAATTGAACCTTTTCGCCCTTTGCTAACGTTGCTTGGACAGAATCGAATACTGCATCAACTGCAGCAGTTGCGTCCTTTTTAGTTAAACCAGTTGCAGTTGCAACGTCGCTAACCAATTGTGCTTTGTTTGCCATGTTTGAATTCACCTCCTGCAATGAAGATTAGATGAATGCCATCTAGTAGTCATTTTTGAGTGGTCCAAAAATGATGAAACAAATACGGTCAACCGCATCATTTCTTAATCAAAGATAGCACAGGAAGCCTTATATGACAAGGGATAACGCCATTTTTTAGCAATTATCCGCTATTTTTACAACTTTTATCGTGAAAAGCGGGAAAATTGGCCTTAAAGTAGGTCTAAGGCCGCGTCATTCCCTATTTCCGCGCCCGTTCAATCAGATGAATTGGCGTCCCTTCAAAATCGAAGTGTTCCCGAATCTGATTTTCCAAGAAACGTTCGTAAGAGAAATGCATCATCTTCGGATCGTTCACAAAGACCACAAAAGTTGGTGGTGCCACCGCAACCTGGGTAGCATAGTAAACCCGGAGCCGTTTTCCATTGTCTGACGGTGTTGGATTCAACGCAATAGCATCCATCACTACGTCGTTCAACGTTGCGGATTGAACCCGCTTATTGTGGTTCTCAGAGACCCGTTTGATCATCGCTGGTAATTGTTCCAGTCGCTGCCCCGTCTTCGCAGAAACGAAGATAATCGGCGCATAGCTCAAGTACTGGAACTCAAGCCGAATTAGGTTCTCGAAGTCCGTCAACGTGTGGTTGTCCTTCTTTAACGTATCCCACTTGTTGACTAGGATAATAATTCCCCGACCAGCTTCGTGAGCGTAACCAGCGACGCGCTTATCCTGTTCGCGGATACCTTCTTCAGCGTTCATGACCATGAGGACGACATCCGAATTGTCGATTGCCCGCATGGCCCGCATCACACTGTATTTTTCCGTGTTTTCATACACTTTACCACGCTTACGAATCCCGGCCGTATCAACCATGGTGAACTTCGTATCGTCAGCGGTGAACTTTGTATCAATGGCGTCACGAGTCGTACCCGCTACATCAGAAACAATGACCCGATCTTCGCCCAGGATCGCATTAACCAACGAGGACTTACCAACGTTGGGACGACCAATTAGACTAAAGCGAATCGAGTCGTCTTTAGGCGCACCAGTGTCCTCAGGGAACTCCTTGACGACAGCATCAAGCAAGTCACCGAGGCCCAGCCCATGCGCACCAGAAACGGGGTATGGATCGCCTAAGCCCAGTGAGTAGAAGTCATAGATGGACTCACGGACTTCAGAATTATCAGCTTTGTTAACGGCTAATAACACCGGCTTATTGGCCCGATATAAGATCTTGGCGACATTTTCATCCGCGTCAGTCACCCCTTCAGGTGCACTGGTAATAAAGATGATCACATCAGCTTCTTCGATCGCAATCTCGGCCTGTTGCGTAATTTGCGTAATAAACGGTTCATCACTGAGGTCAATTCCCCCAGTATCAATCATTCGAAATTCAGTACCTAACCATTCTGCACGCGTGTAAATACGATCACGCGTAACTCCTGGCGTATCTTCAACGATTGAGATTCGTTCACCGGCAATCCGGTTAAACAACGTCGATTTCCCAACATTAGGACGACCCACGATAGCAACTACTGGATAAGCCACGACAAATCCCTCCTTTTTAAATCAATTATATTTTAAAACTATTTACTAATAAACAATTATATTGCCACTAACAAATACCATAGTCTACACGACAATGGGCGGTCTGTCAAAGCTGATCGTGCTTGGCATTTTCGTGCCAGTGACAACAAAAGGGTTTGGTGCGAAACCCACAAAGTTCCGCGCCAAACCCTTCATCAACCAATTAAATTAGTTGTTTTCGTTGTCTTCCATGTCCTTCTTTAAGCTATCACCAATCAGATCGCCTAAAGAGAAACCGGTGCTTTCTTCTGGGGCGTTAGCCGTTGAAGTTTCAGCAGAGTTCCGGTTGTTACGACGACGGTTGTTGTTCCCGCCATTGTTCCGGCTCCGGTTGTTGTTGCTGTGGCTTTCGGAAGCTTCGTCACCAGATTGTGGCTTTTCTTCCAAGGCCTTGATTGACAATGCCAAACGGTGATCGTCTGGACGAACGTCTAAGACCTTAACCTTAATTTCTTGACCAACCTTCAAAACGTCAGCAGGCGTTGCGATGTGTTGGTGAGAAATTTGGGAAATGTGAACTAAGCCTTCAACGCCAGGGAACACTTCAACGAAGGCCCCAAAGCTCGTCAAACGCTTAACAGTACCGTCTAAGACGCTACCTTGTGGGGCTTTGTCTTCGATACCGTCCCAAGGTTCTGGTAAGGTTTGCTTGATGGAAAGGGAAATCCGGTCACGATCTGGATCTACAGATAAGACCTTAACCTTAACTTCTTGGCCCACCTTCAAGACATCGCTAGGTTTTTCAACCCGTTCAAAGGCGATTTCTGAAACGTGAACTAACCCATCAACGCCGCCAAGGTCAACGAATGCACCAAAGTTGGTCAAACGTGCAACCTTACCTTCGACGATATCACCGGCAGTTAACTTAGCCATGATTTCAGCCTTTTGTGCAGCGCGTTCCTTTTCAACGATTGCCCGGTGAGATAAGATCAACCGGTTTTCGCTAGGTTCGATTTCGACAATCTTGAATTCCAGGGTTTGACCCTTGAATTGAGATAAATCTTCAACGAAGTGGTCAGAGACCATGGATGCAGGAACGAATCCACGCACACCAGCGTCAACAACCAAACCACCCTTAACCACTTGGGTAACAGGGGCAGTCAACGTGTGACCTGCTTCGAATTCCTTTTGGATGTCGTCCCAAACCTTACGGGCTTCCAAACGACGTTGAGACAGTAAGTAGCTACCGCCTTCCTTGTCAGTACCAATACGAGAAATTACGACGAGGTCCAGAACGTCCCCGACTTTAATTACAGAATTAATATCATCAACTGGCTTCGTGGAAAGTTCCTTCTTTGGAACAACCCCTTCGATTCCAGTATCAGCAATACCGACGATTGCTTGTTGGTCGTCATCGATCGTTAAAACTTCACCCTTAACGACGTCACCGACTTTAACGTTATCGATGCTGTTTAAAGCATCCAATAGTTCGTTGTTTTCATTGTTTTGACTCGTGCCATTTTCACTCATGCGAATTTTTCCTCCTTGCGACAACTCTAAATACCATTTTAGCTGATTATGCTGTTAAAAGCTAGTAAAATGCCCATTTTATAGGGATTCTTTTTCTTGGATGATTTCAGCGATCCGATCCGCTACTTCTTGAATCGACATTGACGTCGTATCCAGCCGAATTGCGTCCGCTGCTTGGGTCAATGGCGAGATTTTCCGCGTTGAATCTTTGCGATCCCGTTCTTCAATCTCATGCCGCAACGTAGCCAAAGGCGTTTGAATTCCCTTAGCGGCGTTATCCTTCAACCGCCGCTGTGCACGTTCTTCCACGCTGGCCACTAAGAAGATCTTAACTTCTGCGTGTGGCAACACGGTCGACCCAATATCACGACCGTCCATGACAATTCCCCCAGCTTCAGCAATCTGCCGTTGCCGTTCCGTCAATTCTTCCCGTACGGCTAACTGTGCAGAAATCTGTGAGACCGCGTTCGTCACATCCGGTTGACGGATCGCTAACGTAACTTCCGTGTCGTCAACAAAGACTTTTTGAACGGGGGTTCCGGGTTCAAACCGGATTGTAATCTGATCTAAAAGCTGTTTGACCGCAGCCTCATCATCCAGGGCAACCCCTTCCTGTAACACTTTCCAGGTAATTGCCCGATACATTGCGCCCGTGTCACAATATATGTAGTGGAAACGTTGTGCAACAATTTTAGCGACCGTACTCTTGCCGGCCGAAGCTGGACCGTCAATGGCGACCTGCAAACCTCGTTTATCCATGAAAACCAAACTCCCTATCAATTAAATTGAAGACTATCTAACCCGTAGCTTCTGTCCAGGATGCAACGCTGCCCCTGAAGAAAGGCCATTCAATTGCAACAACTTGTCCACAGAAATTCCGGCATTCGTAGCGACCCGGTAGACACCCTGACCAGATTCAACCGTGGCATACTTTTCACCGGATGCCACACTGGAACTCGTCGAGCTGCTCGTGTGACTGCTACTGGTTGCCGCTGAACTGCTGTGGCTGGTCGTAGCCGAAGAACTGCTAGTCGTCTTAGCCGAACTAGCAGTCGTGGTTGAAGTTGTTGATTTCTTAGTGCTTGTAGAAGGAGTTGCCTTCTTTTTTGAGACCTGCTTACTTGATGATTTAGCAGTACTTTTGGCCTTTTTGGACGACGAGCTAGACGAACTAGCCGCGACCTTCTCAGTATTTTGTGGCCGGTTCACCGCACTTTGACGGGCCAGGCCATAGACCAATGAGGCTGCTGCAATCACGATGATTATCGCCACCAGAATTACTGTGACCATAGTATTACTATGATTTTGCCGCCGCATTTTCGTTCGTGACAGGTTCCCCTGATCGTCGCGATCATCGGCAAACGAAGAATCCCATGGGTGGGACTCTTGCTCTTTCGACGTTTGATCGTCACGCTTTTGACTCATCATCTAACCTCCCTGAAAAACTTTCAACCGTAATTGTACCATACCAGCTAACCGAATTCTCTAAAATCTTCTTAAAATAACCGGCGAAGTTGTGCCGTCCATCCCCCAGTCACTACGGTCGGCGCGGTTCGCGTCGTTGCCAGCAGGCCCAGCTGAGCTAAATCAACCGGTGCCCCCGCAGGCGAACAGCACTGTTCATCATGCGCTGGACTCTGCTCGTCAAAGGCCTGCAACCAGTTGTGCCGCAAGCAATGAGGTTCGCGCACATAGGCTAACATCTGGGCGAGCGCTCGATTTCGTTCCCGCTCCCGCCGTGTAAATAAATTAATCACGGCCGTCTCACTGATCCCATGACGCCGATAAAAGGCCAAGAGGGCAATCGCCGCATCCTCCTCACTGAAGGCTTGCGGTCGCGCATAATACCGCTGAATCGTGTCCGCTTCCGGCCGGTTAGCCTGTCCCAAGAACAGGGGCAATTGCTCATCCCCCGCCGCGTACAGCAGAATGGCAATGCTGGGCTTTCCGTCCCGCCCAGCGCGCCCAATTTCTTGCGCATAGCTCTCCAAGTCCGCCGGCAAGTGATAATGAATCACGTACCGCACGTCATCCTTATCAATTCCCATACCAAACGCACTGGTGGCACAAATAACATCCAACTGTCCCGCCATAAACTGCTGTTGAATCTTAAACCGGTCTTCACTGTCCAAGCCCGCATGGTAGGCCGCAACCCGTACTCCCGTATCCTGCCGCAAACCTATCGCGGTCTCTGTTGCCTGCTGCTTACTAGAAAAGTACACGACTCCCGGTCCTTGCAGCTGCCCGACTAGCTGGGTTAACCGCACCTGTTTAGCCGGTTCATCAGCCACCTGCTCAACATCGAGAAAAATATTGGGCCGGTCGACGGACTCGGCCACGATGGTCGGCGTACTTCGCAACTGCCGGGCAATCTCCTCACGCGTTGACCGACCTGCCGTCGCCGTCAACATCAGCGTCAAAGGCTGTTGCAGCTGTGTTCGAATCGCTCCCAGAAGTAAATACTCTGGGCGAAAGTCCGGTCCCCATTGAACAATACAGTGAGCTTCATCAATCACCAATAGACTCAAGTTCAATTGCTTAATCCGGTGCAACATTTGTGGCTGGGCCAACATTTCCGGCGACATGAATAAGAATTGATAGTCGGCTAGATGCTGTAAAATTTCCTGACGCTCGCTGTAACTCGTCAGTGAATTAATTGCTGCCGACCGGCGAAAGCCAGCCACTCGCATCCGGTCAACCTGATCATTCATCAACGATAATAACGGGGAAATAATCAAGACACAGCCCGCGTGACGATAACCATATAGCTGATAAATCAACGTCTTACCCGCGCCAGTGGGCAAAACGGCTAAGGTGTCCTGCCCCGCCTCCAAGGCCGACAGCGCTGCTTTTTGGCCCGAACGAAACGTTTGGAAACCAAAAACCTTTTCCAGACTGCTCTCTAACGATTCAAGCACGCTCTACACCTCGCTTATCACACCAAATCGCATACAATCGAAAATAAAAAAACGCATACCGCTCCTGTAACGCCTGCGGTAAGGCCGAATATTGCCAACTATCGATCGGACCGGCCAATGCCGTAGCGAAGGCGTGCTGAATCTCCGGTGTGAGAATCCAATCGTAAGGAAACGCCGTCACTGGCATCAAAATAGCGGCCTCCAGGAGATGCTCTCGCGCCGTACTTGGCTTGATTCTCCGCGCCGTTGCAATTTGTTCCAGGCTGCGGCCACGTCCCACGGCAGCTAATGTCTGCTGGGCACTACGCGAAACCGGCGATTGCCAGGTTGATTGTAGCAGGGATCTCAGGGGGTGATTCTGGTCCTGAGCATCCTGTGCAATCTGCATGAGGCCGTCCAATTGCATTAAATAAATCTCCCACGGCGTCCGTTGATACTTCCTAGCCAGCTGATCCACCGTCTGGCCCGGCTGCTGATAACCCGTAAACAGCGCCGTGACCACTTCAGCAACCATTTCTGGTAACTGCTCAAGTGCCGTTTTCAGCGAAACGAACAAGTGTCCTGGCAGGCTTTGACCCTTAGCCTGATGAAACCAACGACGAACTGCCTGACGCGTTGCTAGATCCGTTGCCAGCGGGTAATAGCGTTTCGTCTCATGCGCATACTGGCTCGTGACCTGCACCGCCAGTAAGATTCGTTGACGAGCCGCCATTAGATCTAAGCGCGTCCACGTGTCACGCGTCTGGGGCTGATAATAGGCCTGCGTCGCCTGTTGCTCACCCTTCGGCGTCAACCGCACCTGGTCCGGCGTCTCTCCGGTAACGATTAGACCTTGCTGTAGTAACGCCTGTGCCGGTAGATCTAGCGCCCCCCGTGACATCTTCTTGGCTAAGCCTAACAAATAAAGCAAGCGATACCGTTGGCCCCAGTAGAGCGTTGAGACCGTTTTTCTCTCCCGCAGCAGGTTTTCAATCACCCGCAGGCGCCGAAACTGCTGTGAGTCTAATAGGACTAATAGATCCACCGCTTCCAATGTCAGGCCCCTCTCTCACTTTTAGTCTCTTCCTAGTTTACCATACGAAAAAGGACTGACCAGTCGGCAGTCCTTGATTTCATACAATTTAGTATTTTAACCCTTATGACAGCGTATGCTTACGTAGCCAGGGCGCCATGCGGCGATTAAGCAAAATGAACAAGACGCCTAGGACGCCCCCCTTAATCAGGTTAAACGGAATAACCCCAAATAAGATCAGCTGATTAACTGGCAAGCCCAGTGACATTCCCCAGACCTTCAAGTAAAGGGGCGTAATGACCCACCAGTTAGCGAGTGACAACACCAAAGTTAAGCTCAGTGTACCGACGATTACCGCCACCACTTGGCGCTTAACCGTCCACTTATGCCGCCGCAGAACTGCACTAATTGGCAGGACCAAGGCCAGATCCGCGATGAACGCCGTTAGGACGCCAATAAAGTTGACGATATCCAAGCCAGTTGTGACAAAATACAGCAGTTCCTTAATCGCCGCAATCGTGATTGCACCCGCGGGACCAAAGACACCCAAGCCTAATAACACCACCAGATCACTGAGATCCAGCTTCATATACGGCACGATGGGGATAATTGGAATTGACACAAACATTAAGACGTATGCCACGCCAGCAAACAAGGCCATTTCGACCATTGCCCGCACACTTAATCCCTTCTGACTATTTTCCATGAAACCAATTCCTCCTTGCGGCCATCTCAGTGACGCGCCCCACTAAAAAAGGCCTCGCCACAGAAGAGCAAGACCTTGGATTCACGTCAAATTAAGCTACGCAAAAAGCAACGTCTCATCTTCTGCATACCAGACTATACTGTCGGTTTCGGAGTTCCACCGAATCAACCGCTCACGCGGGTCGCGGACTTTACCGCCGGTCGGGAATTACACCCTGCCCTGAAGATGAACCATAAATTTTATAACACCTTAAATGTACTAAATGTCCCAACGCCTGTCAATCATTTGCCTTAGGCGAGGCCCGTTTGCCGGCGCAGTTCTTTGACTTCTTCTGGCTTCAAGTGGCGCGCATCACCAGGTTGTAGTCCCTTAAGGGTCAAGAACCCATATTCCTCACGCTTCAACTTTTCCACCGGATAGCCAACGGCCGCCAGCATCTTCTTCACTTGGTGATTCTTACCCTCATGAATCGTTAACGAGACGATGGCAATCTTTTTCTGATCATCACTACTCAGTAACTTCGCCTTGGCTGGCGCATACTTCACGTCATCAACGGTGAGTCCCTGACGCAACTGCCGTAAAGCATCGTTCGTGGGAATCCCTGTGACCCGGGCCACGTAGGTCTTCTCCACTTCATACTTAGGGTGAGTCAACCGGTTAGCCAACTCCCCATCATTAGTCAACAATAGTAGACCAGACGTGTCGTAGTCTAACCGCCCGACTGGATAGATCCGTTGTGGGACATTTTCGATCAGATCGACAACGGTCTGCCGGCCCTTATCGTCGTTGGCGGTTGAAATGACCCCGCGTGGCTTGTACAACATCACATAAACGGGAGCCTCACTGGTAATTGGGACCCCATCTACTAAAATCTTATCGTGGACGCCTACCTTGGTCCCCAACTCAGTCACCACGCTACCATTGACTTTGACGCGACCGCTCATAATTAATTTTTCTGATTGTCGCCGTGACGCCACACCATCGTGTGCTAATACTTTTTGTAATCGTTCCATTTATGCTTCATCTCCCGGTTCATCTGACTGGTTCAACTGCTGATTAAAGGCTTGTAAGAATAGGTCGCCACCGTCGCCATCACTTTGATCACTCGGATTAGCCGCGGCTGGCAGTGGTGGTAAGTCCGTCAACTGCTTAAGGCCAAAGTAGTCTAAAAAGTAGTCACTCGTCCGGTACAACTTAGGCCGGCCTGGTTCGTCTAACCGACCGGCATCTTCAACCAATCGCCGCAAGACTAGCTTCTGCACTGTCGAGGCACTCTGGACACCCCGAATTTCATCGACCTCAATTCGTGTAATCGGCTGACGATAGGCAATGATGGCCAACACCTCTAGTGAGGCCGGTGACAGACTCGTACTCAACGGATTCTCAAAGTACCGCTTAATCAGCTCACTAGCCGCTTCCTTCGTTACCAACCGGTACGTCGTGTCATTGACCATTAGTTCCAGCGCCGAGTCCTGGTCCGCCGTGTATTTCTGGGCGAGACGTTCCAGAGTCGCTAAAACGGCGGGGCGTAACAGCCCCGTCGCTGCGGCCAAATCAGCAACCGTAATGCCCTCGTCGCCACTCACGAATAATAAACTTTCAATCTGTGCTAGAGGTGACATTCGTCGCATACCGCCCTTTCAATCTTAAGAAATTAACTTGTAATGGTACGAGTCGATTAACCTGTTGTAGGGCCACCTGACGCTGCCGGGCGAGCTCTAAGACGGCCAAAAACGTCGTCACAATCTCCGCCAGTACCGGGGTCTGTCCCACCAAGTGTTCAAAGCTCACTGGGCCGTGGCTATGTTCCAAGCGTGTGAGCACCACGTACATCTGATCCTTAATCGTAAAGTGTTCAGGATGAATACTCTGCGTGACGGGCTTGGCCACCATCGCGCGGTGGACCAACTTGGCCAGCGCCGCCTGCAAGTCTGCCGTCTCAATTCCCGGAGCTACCGTTAAGGCCACGGAATCGGGAACGGCCATCGCCGGACGCGTGAAGTGTTGCTGGCGGGCTTGCGCACGAGCCTTCAACACCTGGGCTGCTTGCTTATACCGTTGATACTCCAACAGCTGATTCACGAGATCTTCCCGCGGATCACCCCGGTCTTCATCTTCGCTAGGTTCTAACGTCTGCGGCTTGGGCAACAACAATTTCGCCTTAATCGCCATCAAATTGGCGGCCATGACGAAATACTCGCCCGCAACATCTAACCGGAGCGTCTGCATTTGATGCAAGTAATCCAGATATTGCGCGGTGATCGTGGCAATCGGAATGTCGTAAATATCCATTTCGTTCGTTTTAATTAAATGTAATAGTAAATCCAACGGGCCTTCAAAATCACTGACCTGAATCAGTAATTGCCCGTTTGCTGTGGCTTTGTCCATGGTGATACTCCCATTTTGCAATAATCTTGGCCGTGGACAGGGTGCCCATCAGCCGCTTGGTTGGCAGCGTCGTCGCTAATTGGTCCAACAACTGCCACGTGTTTTCAGTAAGATCTTTATCTGGCATTAGTGTCACCAGCCGGACAATGAGGTAATCCCCCTGAATCTGGGTCCCCACTGCACCTGCAAAGTCATCGTGGTCATCTTTCCATAGGTACAGTGTACGATCGTCGCCATCCTGATACCAGGCCAACTCACGCTGCAACCGATCCCAGTCCTTAAAACTGGGCATCAAGCTCAGCAGGCCCATCGCGATCTTCTGATAATCACTACGATATTTCAGTAACATACTCTGCCTCCGTTAAATCGTCTTCACACTTTACCACATTTCACCACATAAATACTAGGCTCGTGGGTGATATTGATCATAAACTGAGACTAACCGTTTCTTTGAAATGTGCGTGTAAATCTGCGTCGTCGTGATATCTGCATGCCCTAGTAATTCTTGCACTACCCGTAAGTCTGCCCCATTTTCTAAAATATGAGTCGCAAACGAGTGGCGGAGGGTATGCGGCGTCACATCCTTTTGGATATCTGCCAACGCGACGTAATGCTTAATCTTTTGCCAAATGGCCTGCCGGGATAACCCACCACCATGAGCATTTAGGAAAAGGTAGGGGCTGGTCCGTTGCTTAAGTAGCACCGGTCGACTCTTAGCGAGATAGCGATTAATCCAATCCGTCGCAACATCACCAATCGGAACAATCCGCTCCTTGTCACCTTTCCCGAGGGTCTGAATCAACCCCATCTCCAGATGAAGGTCCGCTAACTTAAGGTGCACGAGTTCACTAACCCGTAGTCCCGTCGCGTACATCACCTCAAGAATCGCGCGATCCCGGAGACCGTACTTGGTAGCCGTATCTGGGGTCGCCAACAGTCGATCGACTTCCGCAACGGTCAGCACCGCGGGTAAGTGCTCGGCATGCTTAGGCGCCGCAATATTAGCCATCGGATTGTCCGTCAGCTGGTGCGTCTGGACCAAATACCGATAAAACTTGCGCAAAGCCGAAACCGCATGAATCACTGAATTTCGCGATTTGCCGGCAGCGGTCAGCGTACTGAGGTAAGTCATCACGGTGAGGCGATCGACCTGAAGAAAACTAGATTGCGATTGCGTCGTTAAATAAGCCGCAAAATTATGCAGTTCCTGAACGTAGCTCGTGACCGAATTTTTAGCAAGGCCCTGTTCTACCGTTAGGTAATGGGCAAAATCCATGGTTTGATCCTCTAACTCGGTCATGACTAGTCCCCCTTAGTCTTCTTTTGACTGATCTTCAGCCGTGACCAACCACAGCTGACCGTCGTGTTGGGTAATCTTCCGGGCTTTCAGCAGATGACCAATAGCTCGTTTAAATTGACCCTTACTAATTCCAAAGTAAGCCTTGATGGCCGCTGGGGCACTCTTATCGCTAAAGTCCAAGTGACCATCTTCACTGTGTTCTAACGCAGCTAAGAGCATCGCGGCATCATCATCAATCGCTTCATAAGTCCGGGGCCGCAACGATAGGTTAAGCGTCCCATCATCATGCACCCCAATGACCCGGGCGTGCAGTTCTTCACCCAGACGCGGTTCCGTTTCACGCTCTGAGGGATGAATAAACCCTAATTCGTAATGATCCGTCATGACCCGGGTGCCCACTAGCTTCAGCTGGTAAGCGCGCGCAACGACGTTTGAATTCTGGAGGATCTTCTTAGCGGGCTGTGCAATGGCTGCATAGATATCCCCATCAGCCAGCACACCCCAGAGGCGATGCTTGTTATCCTCGCGCAGGGCAATCATCAGGCGATCCCCTTGCTGTGGCCAGAGTTCCATCATGGCTGGTAGGTCATCCAATGACACGACAATATCCTTGTTGGGCAAGCCAATATCTACGAACACCCCTAACGTCCGCTGTGAGCGAACGACCGTTCCAAACCCATAATGGTCAACCTGCACCTGGGGGGCGTCACGAGTAATTTGCATGTCATGGTCTTCGTTTTCGTAGGCAAATCCCTTAAAGTTCGACCCGAGCTTTAGTGGCTTCTTAATCTCTGCTTTGTCCAACCGAAAAGTCGTTCCAGCTACCTGGACAAAATAATCATGTTCATTTTCATCGGTCACTTTTCCCGCGATGATGCGGCCTAATAATTCTTCCATAATCTCCTCAATTCTACTGGTTACCCAGTCTACCGTTCAAAAGTGTCTAGTTCTTATTTTACACGGAAACCGTCCAACTAGCGAGGCTTATTATGACAAATTTACTGATATCCTGCCGATCGCTAATGGCCGCCATTCCATTTATCCTAGCTCACCGCGTTTCGCACCAACTTGAGCAAATAATTCGCCAGATTGGTCATTTCACGCTTAAACACAGCAAAAAACGGACCCCCGACAGAGGGTCCGTTTTTCATAACAGGTTTATCTCTTATTAAAGCGCGTTGGAAGCACCGTGGTAAACGATACCGCGACGTGAGTCAACAGTGATCAATTCGCCATCGGAGATCTTGTCGCTGGCACCAGTAGCGCCAACGATAACAGGAATCCCCATGGAAATTCCAACAACTGCAGCATGAGAAGTTAAACCACCGTTTTCAACGATAACGGCACTTGACTTTTCAATAGCTGGCAAGTAGTCCTTGTCGGTGTTCTTGGCAATCAAGATACCACCTTCAACGACCTTAGCATTTGCGTCAGCAGCGGAGTTAGCGATAACGGCCTTGCCGATTACCGTGTCATCACCGACACCTTGGCCTTGTACTAACTTTGAACCGATCAATTGGATCTTCATCAAGTTAGTCGTACCGCGTTCGCCAACGGGAACACCGGCAGTGATCAAGATCAAGTCGCCTTCCTTGGCCAAACCAGTTTCAACGGCCTTGGCAGCAGCTAAATCAAACATTGCGTCAGTGTTAGCAGGCTTTTCGGTAACGATTGGGTAAACACCCCAGTTAACCATCAAGCCACGACGAGTACGATCGTCAAAGGTAACAGCTAAGATATCAGCATTTGGCCGGTACTTAGAAATCATCTTGGCAGTGTAGCCGGATTCCGTAGCAGCAACGATGGTCTTAACGCCCAATTCGTTAGCAACACGGGCAACGGAAGCACCGATGGATTCAGTAACGTCACCGTTATCGAAGTCCAAGTTGTCACGGCCAAATTCTGCCAAAGCATTTTCAGCCTTGATGTCGATCCGGTTCATAGTTGCAACGGATTCTACAGGGTATTCACCGTTAGCACTTTCACCAGAAAGCATGGTTGCATCAGTACCATCAAAGACGGCGTTGGCAACGTCAGAAGCTTCGGCACGCGTAGGACGTGGGTTTTCTTGCATGGAGTCCAACATTTGGGTAGCGGTGATAACTGGCTTACCTAAGATGTTGCACTTCTTGATCAAAGCTTTTTGTACCAAAGGCACGTTTTCCGTAGGAATTTCGACACCCATGTCACCACGAGCGACCATCAAACCATCGGAAACCTTGATGATGTCATCAAAGTTGTTGATACCTTCTTGAGATTCGATCTTAGGGAAGATTTGAACGTGTTCCATGTGCTTTTCTTCGAGAAGTTCACGGATGTCCATGACATCTTGTGGCTTCCGAACGAATGAAGCAGCGATGAAGTTGATTTCGTGGTCCAAACCAAAACGAATATCATCGGAGTCCTTTTCAGTGATCCCTGGTAAGTTGATGGAAACGCCAGGAGCGTTAACACCCTTACGAGAACCTAAGACACCATCGTTTTGAACCTTAACAACTAATTCCTTAGTTGCATCGTCCTTCTTTTCAACGACAGTATCTAATAAACCATCATCGAATAAGACGTGGCCGCCTTCGTGGACATCATCGTATAAACCAGGGTAGGTCACAGCGATCTTGTCCTTGGTACCTTCGAGTGATGCATCCATGGAGATCCGGAATACGTCGCCGGTGTGGAAGTCAAGCTTGCCACCCTTTTCAACAGTCGTCCGAATTTCGGCACCCTTAGTATCTAACATGATACCAACGGTCTTACCAGTAATCTTTTCAGCCTTGTGGACCTTTTCCAAACGGTCTAAGTGTTCTTCATGGTCACCGTGTGAAAAGTTGAACCGGAAGATGTTGGCGCCAGATTCGATTAACTTAACAATCGTATCAACGTCAGTACTTGCAGGACCAAGGGTACTTACGATCTTGGTTTTCTTCATTAGAAAAATCTCTCCTTTAGAATTGGCCGAAGCAAGCGGCTAATTTCTGTAAAAATTGGCGCGCTAAAAGTTTCGGCTCAAATTTGATTCCAAAATTATTCTATCACTTTTAAAAATTTATGTCTGCTATGTTTATCAATTTTTCGCCGCTTTGTACACAATTTCTCAAAGTAAGCGGTTTCCCCGATATTACAACGCTGGAAACGCACGGAAAACTCGTCGTTTCATAACTTTTTAGTTATTACAAAAATAATTCCGCCCTTTTTAAAAATTTAAACGTCCGCCAAACTTTTTAATCAACTTGTCCAAAAAATCAAGAAGACTGCTACTGGATTTTAATCTCACGCCAATAGCAGTCCTCACAAATTTTTAACTAAAGATTAACCACACAAAACTGATTGTCAAAGCTCGCATAGTCAGGATAACGTTCTAAATCAGTCACCTGCGGCTGGCAGAGATTCCGCCTGCTGCCTTCCTTTTGAATGACAGAACGACTAACCATATTGGTTCACCATCATTTAACCAATGAGGATTGCTAACTCCCACCTAGCCGAGAGTGAGCCAAATTTGAGCTCAGCCGTGGGATTTACCAAGTGGGTTCTCTTGGTAAATGGCGGCTTTGAGACGTGATCCTCGGCTCAAAGCGAGGTTCGAGACCGCTCTATGGCTCGAGTCGTCCCCCCACAGCGCTCCAGCTCAAATTTGGCGAACGGTAAGGCGGCAGGAAGCATCCAATGTTGCCTACTTTTTAAGCATTGAAGTGCGAACCGACACCCACTTATTCCTCAACTGGAATCGTAAAGCCAAGTTCAGCAATATCTTGGTCAAAGGTCTTCACCGTATCGACGGAGACCTGGAAAGCATCCTTACCGAATTTATCGAGCTTATTCAAGATCTTGGGTGGCACGGTGATAATATCACAGCCCGTCTCATCAGCCTGAACCACGTTGATTGATTCCCGGGTGCTGGCCCACAACAGCTCAACATTTGTCTTAGCATGGCAGAGCGCTGCCGACTGTTTCATCAATGGCAATGGATCAACGCCGGTATCTGCAACCCGGCCGGCAAAGACGGAGACGATGCCGCCCGTTTTAGGATTCAATGCGTCTACGGCCAACTTAACTTCTGACAGCGTGGTAATCGCCGTCACGTTAACCTGTACCCCCGCATCGGACAAGGCCGTAATTACAGCCGTATTGTCATCCCCGCTGGCCCGAATAATCGGCACCTTCACGGCAACATGCTCACCTAACCCCGCTAAAACCTTGGCCTCTGCCAGCATGCGTTCAGGGGTATTACCAAAAACTTCAAAACTAATCGACTGATCCGGAAAAGTCGTAACGGCCTCCCGTGCGAAAGCCAAGTAATCCGTGATCCCAGCGGCCTTCATCAAGCTGGGGTTCGTCGTGAAGCCCTCAACTAAGCCCTTAGCAGCAACGGCTTTCATATCATCCAACTGGGCCCCATCAGAATACACCTTAACGTTTAGTTTCATTAAAAAATACCTCCAACGTAATATATCTCGTTCATTGGTATACATAATACAGAACTTGATATAAATAGTCCAGAGGTATTTTTCGTTAAATTGGTCTATCCATTTTTAAAAACGACATTGCCCGCACCCATTAGCCGTTCCAATACCGCCTTTAGCGCTGGATCAGCACGTAGCCATTGGGTCTTAGGTAAGAGCCGTTTCTGATCGTTTTGCGGTTGATAAACAATCACCGGCGTCGAGCCCACATTAGCCGTGAGTACCTGAGCCAGTTGCTGAGCCACCGGTCGCTGATCATGTTCACGGTCAACGCGAATGAACCAACGGGGGCCATTCGTCGCTGATGCCGTAGCCGGTTGTAATTTCTCTGCCAAATCAAGTTGGTCCGCCACGATCTGCAGCCCCCGCTGCTGTTCCACCTTGCCGCGAACGACGATGACTTGATCCGTCTTCAACCATTCGCTAGCCCGACGGTATTGATTAGGGAAGATCGTGATGCTCACATCAGCCGTCTCATCGCTCCCCGTGAGGAAGGCCATCGGCTCCCCACGTTTGGTTCGAATCGTCCGAATTCGGGTGACATACACCACGACCGTTACCCGTTCATTCACGGTGAGGTCACTGATGGTCACGGCATGCAGCCGCGTGATCAACGCCTGATACTGGGCTACGGGATGCCCCGACAAGTATGCCCCTAACACCGCTTCTTCTTGCGTCAGCTTGGTCATCAAATCAAAATCCGGCTTATGGGCCACCTTGGGCGCCAAAGCCGCAAACAGTTCCACGTTATCACCCGAGAGCTCCACACTACTGAGAAACTCCGGTAACGCAGCGATGAGTTCCGCGCGGTTATATCCGAAGTGATCAAACGCCCCGGCATAGACTAAGGCATTTAAAAGATCCGCCTTACGATATTTAGGATCAATCCGCTGCAAGAACTGATGGAGATCTTGATAAGGGCCATGTTCATGCCGATCTGCCAATAAGTCGCGTAAGAAATCACGCCGTACCCCTTTGATGGAACTCAATCCAAAGATAATGGCGCCGTCGCGCAGGTTAAAGTAAGCCGACGATCGGTTAATGTCCGGAGGCAGGATGGTTACCCCGTGCCGCTTGGCTTCCGTCAAATAGAGCTTGGTCTTTACGGGGACGTTGATAACCGAGTTCAGCAGGGCCGCATAAAACGGTCCCGGATAATGGGCCTTCAAGTACGCTAGCTGAAAGGCGAGTTTGCTGTACGCAACGGCATGTGACCGGTTAAACCCATAGTTGGCAAACCGATCCATATAGGCAAAGACTTGTTCCGCGGTCTGCACTGAGTAACCTAGCTGCTGCGCCCCCGTCACGAACTTCTTCTGCATCGCATCCATGGTCTGCTTTTTCTTCTTACTCATTGCCCGCCGTAGTAAGTCGGCTTCACCTAAGGTAAATCCACCCATCGTGCTGGCTACCTGCATGACTTGCTCTTGGTAGACCAGGACGCCGTACGTGGGCCCCAAAATAGGTTTAAGCGTTTCGGCAGCGTAGGTCACCTGCTCCTTGCCCTCTTTACGCTTAATAAAGGTGTCGATATTTTCCATTGGTCCCGGTCGGTATAACGCGTTGACTGCTGCCACCAACTCAAAACTATCTGGACGGAGTTGCCGCAATACCCGCTTGATTCCCGCGGATTCAAATTGAAAGACCCCGTTGGTTTCACCCTGCGCAAATAACTGCAAGGTTTCGGCATCATTCAGGTCAATCGCGTTAATCGCTAACTTCTGACCCGTCTGCTTCTTGACCAGCGCCAAGGCATTGGCCAGGATGCTCAGGTTACGTAACCCTAAGAAGTCCATCTTCAACAGACCAACTGCTTCAACTGTGTCCTTAGGGTACTGGGTCATCAAGAGATCACCGGCTCCGGGTTGCAGGGGTACCAGATCTGTTAGGTTGCCCTGGCTCAACACAATACCGGCCGCATGGGTCGAATAGTTACGTGGCAATCCTTCAAGCTTGCAGGCTGTCTCGTAAAGCAACTTATTCAGCTTGCTATCGGCCACCAAATTTCGTAACTTTTGCGACTGCTGATAGGCCGCCGCCAACGTCACGTGAAGTTGATTAGGAATGGCAGCGCTCCAATCGCTCATTTGATACGGCGCCATCCCCAGAACCCGACCAACGTCTCGTAAAGCGGCCTTAGCGGCTAACGTCCCAAACGTGATAATCTGGGCGACTCGGGAATGACCATACTTGTCGTGAACGTACTGTAGAACTTGTTCCCGCTTATCATCCGGAATATCCAAGTCGATATCCGGCATCTGCGCTCGCTCTTCATTCAAGAACCGTTCAAACAACAGGTTGTAGGCCAACGGGTCAACCTCAGTAATTGCTAAGACATATGCCACTAAAGATCCCGCCGCAGACCCCCGGCCTGGCCCCGTTTGAATGTGGGCCCGGTGAGCAAAATTCATGACATCCCAGACGATCAGGAAGTAATCGTCAAAGCCCATCCGGTGAATGACACCTAATTCGCGCTCTAAGCGCTGCTGGTAGGGTTGGCTATCCGTGATTCCGTTAGCCGTCAAGCGGGCCTTAAGCCCCGCCACACAAAGCTGACGAAGGTAATCTTGCGAAGGCTGCTGCTTAGGGGTTGGAAATTGCGGCAATTGCGGTTGCTGAAATTTCAGCGTCACATCGCAGGCCGCCGCCAACTGATCGGTACCCGTGACGGCCGCGGTCAAGCCGGCACGTTTAAAGCGCGCCACCTGCTCAGCTGCCGGCCGCAACCAGTGCGTTCCCAGCTTGGCTTGCTCGGCCGGTAAGTCTTCAATCACGACCCCCGCTTCAATTGCCCGCAACACCGTTACCGCAAAGTGGTCTTCCCGATTGAGATACTCAACCGGTTCCAGTCCTACTAGGGGAACCTGGGTCGTCGCCTGCAACTGCTGAAGACGTTGCTGGACTTCCACCGTTAATTCGGGACTGATGCCTAATGCCACTCGTTCGGGCAACCACTGTTGAAATTGCTGTAAAACACGGGTTGCCGCCGCAACATCTTCGATCCCCAGTAGCTGATGAATCTCACTATCTAAGGGGACCACCAACTCAAGATGAGTCAAATTGGCCACCTGTTGAGCCAAGTCGACTGGCGCTGCTGCCACCTGATAGGCGGTCGACAGCTGCATCAACTGCTGATAACCGGTAAAATCGCGGGCGAGGAAAATTAAGTCCGTCGCTTGCGTTGCGTCCGTCACGTTTTGAGTCGTTAGTGTTAGGCCTAATAAGGGCTTAATTCCCGCCTGACGACAGGCATTATAGAAGGCCACGACGCCATACATCACATTTTTATCCGTCAGCGCTAGCGTCGTATAGCCACGCTCCTTAGCCGTTTGGACCAATTCAGGAATCCGATTGGTGCTTTGCAATAGACTGTAAGTGCTCATGACCTGCAATGGAACAAACATCCCGTCCTCCCCTTTCTTCGTACTTAATTATGGCTATTATACCAGAAAAAAACGCGGAATTCGCCAAAGCAAACAAACGTTCTCTATCTTTAAATCTGGCCTTCCATTACGCTAACCTGTATCACGTAAAAAGGACCGGGTCCCCCTTAATCAAGAGAGTCCCTAGTCCTTTACGTCCAACCCCGTATTTAGCTGTCTAGTCTTCTGGGGTGGGAACCGTCTTCACTTGTAGCTGATGACTGAAGGCCAACTGATCGTCAACCACGTCAATCGTAATCAAGCTGTTCACCGGAATATCTCCCGCAATCAGTAAGCGAGCCAGTGGTGTTTCAACGTAATTCGTAATAAAGCGTTGGAGTGGCCGTGCCCCGTATGCTGGCAGGTACCCCTTTTGTGCGATCCAAGCCTGAGCCGCCGGCGTGATGGTCAGATCTAACTGTTGCTCGTGTAGCCGGTGTGCCAAATGAGCAATCAATTTCACCACAATCTGTTGAACGTCAGCTAGAGTCAGCGGCTTGAACATAATCGTGTCATCAATCCGGTTCAAAAATTCTGGCCGGAAGTGGTCTTGTAAGAGCTTGGCGACCTGCTCTTGGGCCGACTGGGAAATGTTCCCTTGGTCGTCCGTTCCCTGCAATAAGAGTTCTGACCCTAAGTTAGAGGTCATGATCAGAATCGTATTCTTGAAATCAATGGTTCGGCCCTGGCTATCCGTTAACCGGCCATCGTCTAAGACCTGTAATAACAGGTTAAAGACGTCGGGATGGGCCTTCTCAACTTCATCGAACAAGACAATCGTGTACGGATTCCGCCGAACCGCTTCCGTCAGCTGGCCGCCTTCCTCGTAACCGACATAGCCGGGGGCAGCACCCACTAACCGGGAAACGGACGCTTTTTCCATGTACTCACTCATGTCAATTCTGACCATGTGGTCTTCACTGTCAAAGAGGTTCTCTGCCAGCGCCTTGGCTAATTCCGTCTTGCCGACCCCGGTCGGTCCCAGGAACAGGAATGAGCCCAGAGGCTTCGTTGGATCTTGCAAGCCCGCACGTGAGCGTAAGACAGCATCGGCCACCGCAGAAACTGCTTGGTCCTGGCCTACGACTCGATCATGCAACCGATCCGCTAACTTCAACAGCTTTTCTCGTTCGCCTTGAACCAACTTAGTCACCGGAATCCCCGTCATGCGACTCACAACGTTTGCAATTTCATTTTCAGTCACTGATTCAGAGACTAACCAATCTTGCTGCTGATTCTGCTTTTCTAAGTCTGCCAACTCTTGTTCTAATCGTGGAATGGTCCCATGTTGAAGCTCAGCCGCCTGATTCAGGTCATATTGCGCCTCGGCGTTCTCCAAATCGCGCTTGGCCTTATCCAACTCCATTTTCTTAGCACCCACGCTCTTGATAGCAGTCTTTTCTTGATTCCAACGCGCGCTCAGTTTGTCAACCTTTTCCTTGGTATCCGCCAATTCCTTGGTAAGTTCCTGCAAACGGGCCTTTGAGGCCGCATCCGTTTCCTGCTTCAACGCTGTCTGCTCAACTTGCATGCGTATCATCTGCCGGCGTGCTTGGTCCAGTTCGGTTGGCGCCGAGTTCATTTCCACCCGAATCGAGGCCGAGGCGTCATCGACCAGATCAATGGCCTTGTCTGGCAGGAACCGATCCGTTAAATAGCGATCCGAAAGCTTTGCCGCCGCAATCAAGGCGTTGTCATGAATTTTAACGCCGTGGTGAATCTCAAACCGTTCCCGTAATCCCCGCAGAATGGTTACCGTATCTGCAATACTGGGTTCGTTAACGACTACCCGCTGGAAGCGCCGGGCCAACGCCTTATCCTGCTCCAAATATTTGCGATATTCATCCAGCGTTGTCGCCCCGATCAAGTGTAGTTCACCCCGGGCCAACATTGGCTTCAAGAGATTACCGGCGTCCATGCTACCTTCACCCTTACCAGCGCCGACAATATTGTGAATTTCGTCAATAAACATGATAATTTGACCATCACTCTTGGTGACTTCTTTCAGGACCGCCTTCAAACGTTCCTCAAATTCGCCCCGGTACTTGGCACCGGCAATTAACGAGCCCATATCCAAAGAAAAGATCGTCTTATCTTTCAGGTTATCGGGAACATCCCCCCGCACGATCCGTTGGGCTAGTCCTTCAACAATCGCCGTTTTACCGACACCAGCTTCTCCAATCAGCACCGGATTATTCTTGGTCTTACGCGACAGAATCCGAATGACCGACAGGATTTCATCATCCCGGCCAATAATGGGATCAATCTTACCACTACGCATGGCTTTCACCAGATCAGTGCCGTATTTTTCGAGGGCTTTGTATTGATCTTCTTGGTTCTTCGAGGTCACCCGTTCACCGCTACGGATCTTATCCACCGCATTGCGGACCATCTGCTCAGTAATTCCTTGCGCTTTCAGGTAATCCGTCAGGCTTTCACCACGCAATTGCATCAGAGCAATCACCACGGTATCAATGGCCAAGTAATCGTCACGATACTTATCCTTGATGGCATCGGCCTTCTGCAAGAGATCCGTTAAATTACGAGAAAATTCTTGCCCATATTGGACACCGCTCCCCGCAACCGTGCTAATACTATCTAACTCCCGATCGAGTTCCTCATCCATCGCAGCAATATCGACCCCTGCGTTGGACAAGAGCTCGCGACCCAGTTCACCGGGTTGAATCAAGTATTTAAAGAGGTGCGCCACCGTCACGGCTTGATGTTGGCGGGTTACGGCAATCCGTTGGGCCTCACCCAGTGCCTCGGTTAACGCTTCTGTCATTTTTTCTGGATTCATGTGCATCCTCCTTGGTTAAAATTAAGTGTCATCGTATTTATCTAGTCCCCATTATCTTCACCATTGCCTGTTCACCAGTAAATTGCGGGGGCAAAAAAGAGGCAACCCTTAGGTTAACCTCCATTTTTCACTCATATTCTAACTGATTTGGACCCAAATTCAAAATAATTTGACCAATTTTGACTAATTAATTTAGGCCTGTTGTTCTGCGAGTTCCGCAATCTTAATAACCACGTCAGTTGCTTGTTCCATAGTTTGTTCAGAAACATATTCGAACCGGCCGTGCATGTTCTCGCCACCAGCAAACAGGTTAGGGGTTGGTAAGCCCAAGTAAGAAATCTTGGATCCATCAGTCCCCCCACGAACGGGGAAGATCAATGGCTTGATGTTCAATTCTTCCAAAGCTTCCTTGGCTAAATCGACCACCGTCATGTCCTTTTCGATGACTTCACGCATATTGTAGTATTGATCCTTGATAGTGACTTTAACCCGATCACTGCCATAATCCTTATTCAATTGATCGGCAACCCCTTGGAAGAGCTTCTTCCGATCTTCAAAGATTTGGCGATCATGATCCCGAATAATGTAGCTCAAATGGGCACTATCTACGGTGCCACTCATACTGTAAAGATGGAAGAACCCTTCCCGTCCCTCGGTATGTTCTGGCCGATCATGCTCTGGTAAGGCTGCGTGGAAGTCCATGGCAACTTGCGAAGCATTCACCATGACATCCTTCGCTTCAGCTGGGTGCACGTTAGTCCCGGTGATTTCAACCTGGGCATCAGCGGCGTTAAAGGTTTCATACTCCAACTGACCTAATGGCCCACCATCGACCGTGTAAGCAATGTCCGCGCCAAAGTCCGCCACGTCAAAGTGATCGGCACCCGTCCCAATTTCCTCATCAGGACCCAAGCCGATTTCAATCTCGCCGTGCTTGATTTCAGGATGAGCTAATAAATATTCGGCAGCTGCCATAATTTCAGCAACCCCAGACTTGTCATCGGCACCCAACAAGGTACTGCCATCCGTCGTGATCAAGGTGTGGCCCTGATAGTTTTTCAAATTCGGGAATACTGCCGGGTCCAGCGTGTACTTGCCAGTGTCATCCAACTTAATGACAGACTTACCGTCATAGTTTTCCACGAATTGGGGATTAATGTTTTCGCTGTTAAAGTCGGCGGTATCAAAGTGAGAGATAAAGCCGATCTTCTTAACTTGCTTGTCCGTATTGGCTGGTAAGGTCGCAAACACATAAGCACATTGCTTATTGATGTGAACATTGTCCAGACCGATTTCCTTAAGGTCCTTCACCAACCCTTCAGCGAATTCTGTCAGCCGTGGTGTTGACGGAATCGTGCCAGAATTTGGATCAGAACGTGTGTTGATCTTGACGTACTTCAAGAACCGGGGAATCAGGTTTTCATACTTTGCCAAAATAAATCACTCCTCAATTGAATTAACTACATTTTTAGTGTACCCGTTTTCATGGCTAAATAAAAGTGAACGGGTCAGTATTTAATTGCGAGGCCACGACCGTGATTGGCCACTTATTTTCGGCCGCCCACTGCGTAAACAACGCTTGCAAGTGGGGCTTACAGATACTCTCAATATGGTGGCCTGGATCAACCACGTTTAGCCCAGCCGCAATCATATCGTGCCCGGGATGATAGGAAATATCCCCCGTCACGTAAACGTCGGCACCCTTGGCCAAAGCCGTTTGATAAAATGGACCACCACTACCGCCCAAGACGGCCACTCGCTTTACGGGGGCGTCTGGTGTATGGCTGACTAGCCGTAACCCCTTCACCTTGAAGATTCGCTTGCAATTCTCTGCAAACTGCTGGACGGTCGTTGGTGTGGCGAGATTTCCAATCCGTCCCATCGTAATCTCAGGCGTTGCCGACACGCCGTTGCTGGGAACTAATCCCTCGACATCTTGTAACCCCAGTGCCGTCGCCAGCCAGTCATTCATTCCACCTGGTGCGCTGTCCAAATTGGTATGGGCGCCATAAACGGTGATACCGTGCTGTAAGAGCGTCGCATACATCTGATTTTGTGGCACTGCCAGGTCTAAGTTCTTTGCTGGATGAAACATCATGGGATGGTGCGCAAAGATAAAATCTGCGCCTACAGCAATGGCCTCAGCCACCACCTCAGGGCGAACATCTAACGTGACCAGCACCTTGTGAACATCAGCGTCTAAACGTCCCAGTTGGAGACCCACCGGATCACCAGGCTCCGCCCACGTCTTCGGGGCAAATTGTTCGAAGCGTTCAACTAACTCACGCACCAACACGTTGCAAGACCTCCTCAATTTCTTTAATTTCCGTTTCCAGAGCCGCTACCTTGGCTGCGGGCACCGCCTTGGCGGATCGAACCTGGGCCAAAACCTGTTTGGTCCGTGCCAGTTCCCGCTGCCACTTGGCAATAAAGATATCATTGTGTTCCGCCAATAGATAAGGCCCAAACCGCAACTCTTCATCGTTATATTGCTGGGGAGCCGCTGCTCGGTCCGCCACTAGAATTTCATAGTCGTGCCCATCCTCAGTCACGATCTTTTCCGCAACCAATTGAAAGCCATGGGTCATTAAAAATTGGCGAACGTTCTTTTCACCCACGTTGGGTTGCAACACGAGCCGTTGCACGCCCGTCAAGCGATCGAAGTCCTGCGTCAAAATCTGGGCAATCAGCGTACCACCCATCCCCGCAATCACGACCGTATCAATGTGGTCGCTCGTCTCAATGGCGCGTAATCCATTAGCCAGGCGCGCCGTGATTCGGTCGTCTAGGCCCTCTTTCTTAATCTCATGCTGGGCATTTTCAAACGGGCCTTTGACAACCTCACCCGCGACGCCACCAACGATCTTCCCCTGTTTTGCGAGGTTAACTGGCAAGTAAGCGTGGTCGGTTCCAATATCCGCCAACCGACTTCCAGTTGGGACGTAATCAGCAACGGTGGCCAAACGCACCGATAAATGGTCTGCATCCATTCAATAATCTTCCTTTCCAAATTCCTAATTAGTCTAAGTATAAGCTAGTCCGCGCCGCTTGAATAGCCGTACTTACGATAAAATAACCAGTTGTTAAGATCCTGGCCAGCTTCTTGAAAAAGATGCGATTGACATCTCGAAAATTTCGTCATTAATCGTAGCTGGAGAGTTTTTAGAAGTTGTTTTTGTAGTACCGGCCGCACCCGTTCTCAGTATCCTGACACAAAAAGCACGTTCCACCAACGATTGATGGAACGTGCTCTAGTAAGACGCGTTCAATTACTTCTTTTGTCGACGGGAGATCGGGTTTTCACGTCCTTCATCCGCCTCATTCTGCGCCCGCGCCATCTTAGAATATGGGTACGGGTAGGTAATCTTCATCACGGCAGGCATGACGATTGGCAGGAGAATGACCAGCAGGATAATCCCGATGATCACGGCTAACGCAATCTGAATCAGTGTCATGACCCCGGATGGAATCAAGGCGGCAAAAGTTCCGCTCAAGATAACCCCGGCAGAGAGGACGACCGTCCCAATAACGGTAGACGCCCGGAGCATCTTTTCACTGGTTGCGCCCGGTTCATGCAGGAACTCACGGTATTTCCGCATCAGGAAGATTGAGTAGTCAACCCCTAATGAAATCAACATCACAAACGTAAAGAACGGTGTGTTCCACGTCAGCATATCGGTTCCTAGCACGGGATCTACTAACCAGTGAACAATGGTTAAGGCACCAGAGTAGGCCACGACCAGAATCCCTTCGATCACGATTGGTTGAACCAGCGACCGGGTCACAATCATCAAGGCCACGAAGATGCCGGCAAGCATGATAATGACCGTCCGCGTAAAGTCGCTAGAAGCCATATCGTTGATATCGTTGGTCTGCGAAGTGTTTCCACCAAAGGCCACTTCCGCATTCTTCAAACTCGTCCCGGCTAAAGCACCGTTAACCACCTTTTCTAGCTTAGGTAAGCGGGCCATGGCAGCAGCTGAACTCGGATCATCGTCCAGGACCACCGTCAGCTTGGTAATCTTTCGATCCGGCGACATATAAGTCTTTAGCGCCGGCTTAAACGAACTACCATGCAACTGCTTGCTTGGAATATAGAACGTTTCTGCCGCTGCGGATTTCTGTAAGCCCTTCAGATACGTATTCGCTGTACCGACACCAGTTGACACCTGGGTCAAACCAGTGCTTGCTGAAGTTAACCCTTTACGTAAGGCCGTCAACTGCTTACTCATCGCAGCCAGCTTTTCCGCCATCGTTTGGTTACCAGCTGCAACCTGATTAGCACCGGAAACCAAGGCTGGCATCTGACTATTCATGCTAAACATGGCACCAGACAGTTTTCCAGTGGCCGTCGCTAACTGTGTCGACTGCGCACCTGCTTGCTGTAAGGCCGTCGTTGCGCCAGGGATAACTTGCCCGGAACTCTGAGCTAACTGGGCGACTGCCGTTTGCAATTGACTAGTCGACCCTTGCAGCGCTTGTAGCTGACTCGCTACTGTTTGATCCGCAGAGCCAATGGCACTGGCATCACTACCGATTTGTTTTAACGAGCTGCTTAACGTTGCCTGCAGCTGACTTTGAGCAGCACTTTGCTTTTGCAAAACGCCCGCTAATACTGTCTTTTGAGCAGCAGACAACGGTACACCTTGTTGACTAAAGGCAGCAGCCACCGAGCTCGCACTCATACTTGGCAAGTTGCTCGTCGCACTCTCTAGCTTGGCCAATTGTGACGCGATGTCTTGTGTGCTGGTCTTAATGGTGGTCAAGGAGCTTGTCACACCACTCGCACTAGTCGAATTCGAGGAGACCTCTTGATTCAATTGTTGAATTGCGGCATTCAGTTGCGGCAAAGCCGTCTCCAATTGGGCCAACTGGGCAGCCTGTTTACCACCAGAGGCGGAAGAAACCTGACTGTTCAGTGCATTGACATTTGCAGCGACTTGAGAGATACCACTCTGTAGCTGCTGCGTCCCGGTACTAACTTTTTTCGCTCCTGAGGCTAACGTGTTTGCATCCTTAACGGCCCCACTAACATTTTGCTTGCTGAGTGAGCTATTGGCGGACTGTAGCCCCTTATTGACCTTGTTGACCCCTTGCTGGGCCTTCACCAGTCCAGTCGTGACGTCACTCATTTGATTGCGGACGTAAAGCTTCTTAATGGCCTTACCCCCTGGCTGGGTGACAGAGGCAACGGTTTTCACGCCTTCAGTTTGTTGCAGTTGTTTGGTTAACCGATCAACAATCAGCAGGGTCTTCTCGTTATCCATTTTGTCTTTACTTTGGATATAAATTGTCGTCGGCTCCGCTGTCCCCTTAGAGAAGTGTTGCTGCACAACCTTAAACCCTTGCTTAGCCGGGACATTATCGCCAATTTCTACCAAGTTGTCGTAGTCCAGTGTTCCGTGTGACGTTAACGCCAGTGGAATAAAGACGATCCCCGTCAAGATTAAGGTAATCACGGGCCGAATCATGGCGTGTTTAGCCATGGCGTGCCAAAGCCGACTGTCACCTTCACCTTGGAACTTCTTGATGGGCCAGAACATGTGGGGACCACAGATCGCCATAAAGAAGGGATTCAGCGTCAAGAGAACCGCTAATAAGACGACCACCCCAACGGCAATCCCAACGGCTGAACGGTACAGTGAGAAGTTAGCAAAGCCCAACACACTCATCCCGATTAGGACAGACAGGCCGGAGTACAACACGGTTCTGCCACCAACCTTAGTGGCTTCCTTAGTCGCAGTGTACCTGTCCTTACCACTCGCTAGTCGCTCGCGGAACTCGTTATACAAGAGAATGTTATAGTCGGTCCCAATCCCGAAGAGGACAATGACGATGAACACTTCGGTAAAGTTTGAGAACGGAAAGTTGAAGCGGTTCACTAGGTTAGCCACCACGGAAATAGACGTGATGACGGACACGGCCACTGTCAACAGTGAAAAGAGCGGTGTAATTGGCGAACGGAAGACTAACCACAGTACCAGGAAGATAAAGATGGCCGCAATGATCTCTGTCTTTTGGACCCCTGCTTGCGTGGCATCAGAGAAGTCTTGGTTCAAGACATCCGCCCCAGTCACGTAAGTCTTCACACCGCTGGTCTTAGCCAATTTGGTGATTTGATCACGAATCTTAGTGACCGAGTGACTAGAGGACTTATGCACGTTCAGCTGGAGTAACTGTGTGCTCTTATCCTTTGAAACAAGCTGTGAGGCTGCCGTGGAACTGTCACTGGCAGCCGTAATCGAGCGAATTTCGTATTGATCTCGATGATCTTTAATTCGTTGAATGGTCTGATCAATCTGCGTCTTCTGCGACGCCGTTAACGCCGAATTGCCGTTATTAAAGACGACGACAACTGCGGTCGTGCCTCGCTGCGAACGTCCCCACTGATCCTGCATGGTCGTTGCGCGAGAACTCTGGTAGCTATTAGGAACCGTAATCTGTCCCTTATCTGCCACCAATTTACTCATGTTGGGAATCGTGACCACCGCCATAATCACAATGATTAGCCAGCCAATCACGTTCCAGATGTAATGTTTATTCATCCAACGCACGTTGAAACCTCCTGACAAATTTAACGTTAATTTCTGTATTTCTAGTTTTCTATTCTGCGGTTGGCCGGGTCAGCCACTTCGTCCAATCCAGTTGGATGGGTTGGCCAGAAGCTGTTGGCAAGACATCGCCGATAACCAGTGTTGCTAGTTCTTGTCGAAACTGTTTTTCCGCCTGGGCAAAGACGTTCATCACATTGGCCACTGGCCGCGTATCCTTGAAATCTTTCAATTGATACGTTGTCATGAAAGTATCCTTTTGATCGAGATCAAAGACCTTTGAGACCAGTCCCGTATTATGCACAAACGCAGTGGTGCCTTCAATGGCATTGAAAACGTCGAGCAGGGTTATTTTCATGGGATTTTTAGTCAACATAATCCCGCCGTCACGACCGGAAACAGTTTTAACGATCCCACCAGCGGCTAATTTTTGCACAATTTTCTTCAAATAACTGGTTGAAACCCCCAGTCTTTCTGCCACTAAATGACTGTGGAGCGGAACCTTTCGATCTTGAATGCCTAGTAGGGCCACGATACATAAGGCCTGTTCCAAGCTCGGTTTAGTTCTCACAATATACCTCCTATTCCCTTGTCCCTCCTATGTTTTAAACGAGATACATTATATCCCCTTTTGTCATTTTTTCAAGGCCTTAATCCCAATAAATATCACCTTATTCTGATATTTTTTAATGTAAACGGTTTCTACCAGCTGGTACAACTATACTATAAACGACGTATGATAAAAACTACTTTTACTCGTCTTTTTTAACCAACGGTAAAATTCCGGCCATGGAGCTCATTAATATTGCTGGAAAATTTGGATGCCGAGTTTAGTCATAATATCGTGACCAGATTTTCATAAGGTTTCACAATTTTAAATACTTTGAAACAGCTGACTCTAGTCAAAACATTTTCCAATCAAAAAGGCCGTTCGAGGTTCAGCCAACCGGCTGTCTCGAACGACCTTTCTTCCTAATCAAGTATTAATTTATTCCAAGAAATCCTTTAATTGCTTGCTCCGTGAAGGGTGACGCAATTTGCGTAATGCCTTGGCTTCGATCTGACGAATCCGTTCACGCGTAACGCCAAAGACCTTGCCGACTTCTTCCAGAGTCCGGGTCCGACCATCATCCAGGCCAAACCGCAACCGCAACACGTTTTCTTCCCGGTCAGTCAGCGTGTCCAAGACACTTTCCAACTGTTCCTTCAGAAGTTCGTAAGCGGCGTGATCAGCAGGACTCGTGGCATCTTGGTCTTCAATGAAATCTCCCAAGTGAGAGTCATCCTCTTCACCAATTGGTGTTTCCAAGGAAACTGGTTCTTGGGCAATCTTCAAGATTTCCCGGACCTTTTCCGTTGGCATATCCATTTCTGCCCCAATTTCTTCAGGCGTTGGTTCCCGCCCTAAGTCTTGGAGTAATTGCCGTTGAATCCGGATCAACTTGTTGATGGTTTCAACCATGTGTACAGGGATCCGAATCGTCCGTGCTTGGTCAGCGATTGCCCGGGTGATCGCCTGACGAATCCACCAAGTGGCGTACGTCGAGAACTTAAACCCTTTCCGGTAGTCGAACTTTTCGACGGCCTTCATCAAGCCCATGTTCCCTTCTTGAATCAAGTCCAAGAATTGCATGCCCCGACCGACATACCGCTTAGCAATCGACACAACCAACCGTAAGTTGGCTTCAGCCAATTCTTGCTTAGCCTCTTCTTCACCGTTTTCAATCCGCAACGCTAAGGCCACTTCTTGGTCCGCCGTTAACAGGTTGACCCGACCAATTTCCTTCAAGTACATCCGCACTGGGTCATTGATCTTAACCCCAGTCGTGGTCCCGGCATCCTTCAATTCCTTCTTTGAAACGGCCTTTTGGGCTTTAACGGCCCGTGGGTCTGGCTCACCCTTAGCATCAACCACACTGATCCCGGCATCGGAAATCGTTTCAAGTAACTTATCCATTTGCTTGGCATCCAGCGTGTAAGGTGTCGCCACCTTGTCAGCCAGTTCATCATACGTGATGCTACCAGCCTTCTTGGTGTTTTTAATCAAAGCGCGCACCGTCTTGTTGTATGCTTTTTGATCAAACATTGGTTGATCCGTGGTTTTTTTCGCCATTAAAATACCCCCTAGATTAAACTTGTTTGTTCGCCTGACGCTGACGTTCCAACTGCACAATCTCGACGACGAGTTGGCGTTGGCGGTCGGCATCGCCTAGTCGCGAAGCTTCCGTCAGTTCATTTTTCTTCTGACGAAGCTGTGCTTCAATCGGCGCCTCATTCATAATGACCGCTAAATAGTCATCGATCTCCCGCGGGGTGACCGCCGCGGCCATATTGGTTGTTGCTTCGAGATCAATCACTAACTGCTGCAGGCGGTCTTCTTGAATGAAGTCCGTGAACTGCGCGGTTTGATACACTTGATGCTTTTGAAAATATCCCTGGGCCAAGGTGTAAATAATCTGATAGTCGTCATGCACAAAGCTAAAATCAGCAATACTGGTCAGCTTTGCCCAAACGTTGCGGTCATGCAGACAACGATAAAGCAACAAGCGCTCCGCCCGTTCCAACCGATTCAACGGCCGGCGTTGTTGATGTACCGTTACCGGTGGTGCCGCCGTTGGCACCGGCGTTGATTGAGCTGGCCGCTGACGCTCACGTTGCGCGGCCGAATCTCGTTGCACTTGTTTAAGTTGCGCGACCAACGCCGCCTTGTCAATCTGAAATTCATTGGCTAGCTGCCCCAGATACATGTCACGTTCCACCGGCTCGTCAACTTGTGCTAAGAGCGGCAACACCTGGTTAACATAGGCTAAACGTTCACTATCCGTCTCCAGCGGCCGATCCCGTCGTAAGAATCGTAGCTGAAACTGCAACGGCGGCTCTTTAGCCGAAACCATCATCTGCCGAAAGGCGTCATCCCCATGAGCTTTACGATACTCATCGGGATCTTGGCCCTCAGGAAGTTGAATGACGCTTAGCTGTAAATGACTATGCTCATTTAGTAGCCGCAGCGCGCGATCAATGGCCCGTTGACCAGGTTCATCACCATCATAACAGACATTGAGTTTATCCGTAGTCCGTTCAATCGCATAGATCTGTTCAGTGGTTAAGCTCGTTCCCATCGACGCAATCCCATTTTTGACCCCCGCTTGGGTCGCTGAGATCACATCCATATAGCCTTCAAATAACGTGACTTCTCCTGCTTGTCGAATCGCCGGCCGCGCCAAGTCAAAATTAAATAACAGCTTACTCTTATTAAATAATGTGGTTTCAGGGCTGTTTAAATACTTGGGTTGGTCGTCAGCTTTTTGGAGCAATCGTCCGGAGAAGGCCGCAACATGACCGCTCGCATTCCGTAGTGGAAACATCACCCGTTCAGTGAAGCGATCCCGCAACTCACCCTGCGCATTCTCGATAAACAAGCCGGATTGACGCAGGAGTTGATAGTCACTTTGCCGTTGGTCAAAGAAGGGTTTGAGCAAGCGCTGTCCCGGCGCAAAACCCAGCTGATAAGTGTCAATTGTCTCATCAGTTAACCCCCGGTCATGCAGGTAATCCAACGCTGGTTGTCCCATCTCGGTATTCACCAAGATATGATGATACAGTTTGGCGGCTTGCTCATGCAATGCCAACAACTGCCCCGTCTTGGAATCCACCGCCGGACCAGTCGCATCCTGGCGATACTCGCTGGCTAAATCAACGTGACTAAAATCAGCCACCTTGACGACCGCTTCCGGAAACGTCACGTGTTCCAACTCCATCAAGAACTTGAATACGTTGCCCCCGCGGCCGCAGCTAAAGCAGTGAAAAATTTGTTTATCTTCCGAAACAGAAAACGAAGGCGTCCGCTCCTCATGGAAGGGACATAAACCAAATAAATTCTTACCGGATTTCTTCAGTTGCACGTACTGGCCGACAACGTCCGCAATATTTGTGGCCGTCCGAACCGTCTCAATCACGTCTTCGGGTATCTTCGCCAACCAATCACTCCCTTACGTGTTCCCGTTTGCTCACCATAGCCTTGAAAAGTCGCACCCCGGAAACCCGAAAAGTGCGACTCTTTAATTAGAATTCGTGCGCAAAAATACACTATATATGATACCACCTATGGGGGCGTTGTCAACTTTTATAACTCGCTGAATGACTGGTACCTACCGTCTAATTTACACTTTCCGCGACCAAGATGAAAGCCAAACGGCTCTACAATTACGATCTCCCAGCTAAGATGGCGGCCACACTGCCTAAAATGAGGAGCACACGTCCTAACTTCACTAAACCACGTTGAATGGCGGGGTAATTTCCCCGCCAGCCACTGTTGCGTGGCACATTGATGCCGTCTGGTGGCAAATATCCCACAAAAATAGCCGCTCCCATGCAAATTAGCCCAGCTCGGCCCGCCGGCGTATTCAGCCCATTGACCGTGACTGCGCGTGGTAAAAATAGCAGTAAGCTCACATAAAATAGAACCTGAATTATTCATACCTTTCAAAAAAGTCGTCAGTTTTCATGTTTTTCAAAAACTGACGGCTTTTGATCTTGCTTACTATGTATTGAGACTCTAAATTTTGATGGTATCA
>NZ_JAAXLK010000016.1 GCF_012641185.1 Levilactobacillus tujiorum | reverse complement strand
CCGAACACGGAAGTTAAGCTTTAGCACGCCGATAGTAGTTGGGGGATCGCCCCCTGCGAGGATAGGACGTTGCCACGCGAACGAAAGAACCCAGTGATTGGGTTCTTTTTTTACATATTTTTTTAAACGGACTAAATTAAATTGGAAACAACCGAATGCAATAGTACGTACATTCAGTAAGTGCTGTCTCCGGCTGGTATCCTAAGATGTGAGGTGGGCTGACGCCTTTGCTGTCAGTCTATTAAAAGCTCATTAGAACATGTTTTACGAACAATTTCTTATTGGATTAATGATTCCGTTCGAATATCTTTACAGTTGTGCTCTTGGTTACGTGATAGGCTTGTGCTATCATAGTTAGTGTTGTGGGAAAGCCACAGGACATAAGAGAAGTTATATAAATGATCAGTATCTATCTTTAGAAAATAGGTGGAAAGTAATTATGAAAAAATATCGTAGCTATCGCCTGAGTTTGGGCTGGCAAATTCTAATTGGGTTGATTTTGGGAATTGTGCTGGGGGTCATCTTCTACGAGAATAAGATGGCGATTACGGCCATGCAGAATATTGGGAATATGTTCATCAGCTTGATTCAAATGATTGTATTGCCCATCGTCGTTTCCTGCCTGACGGTGGGGATCGCCAATATGGGGGATATTCATAAGCTAGGTCGAATTGGTGGGAAGACGATCATCTACTTTGAAGTGATGACGACCATTGCGATTGCGCTGGGGCTGCTGATTGGCAATATTTTCCATCCTGGGAGCTTTATCGACATTCATCAATTACATAGTTCAGACATCAGTCAGTACGTCTCCTCGGCCAAATCTGCGAAGGATTCGGGCATCTGGGCGACTTTGTTGGGAATCATTCCGACGAACTTCTTCAAATCGTTGGGTGAAGGGGACATGATGCCAGTCATCTTCTTCTCCGTATTCTTTGGGTTAGGAACGGCGGCTATCGGTAAACAAGGTCAAGTGATCATTGATTTTCTAGACGCTGTATCGCAAGTCATGTTCCGTGTCACGAACTGGGTCATGCATACGGCACCGATTGGGGTTTGTGCACTGATCGGGGTAACCATCGCCCAAATGGGGATTTCAGCGCTAGCCCCATTGGGATACTTCATCCTGCTGGCTTACGGGACAATGGCACTGTTCATCGTAGTCTTTATGGGAATTGTTGCGCGCATGTTCGGTTTTCGTTTGAAAGACCTGCTGTTCGTGATCAAGGATGAGGCAGTCTTAGCCTTCTCCACGGCGAGCTCCGAGGCGACCTTGCCCCGGTTGATCGATAAGATGGACAAGTTCGGCGTTAGCCAAGGGATCGTTTCTTTCGTTATTCCCACGGGATACACGTTTAACCTTGATGGTTCGGCTATCTATCAGTCATTGGCGGCACTGTTCTTGGCCCAGGCCTACCACATTGACTTGAGCTTAGGACAGCAAATCACCTTGCTGGTCGTCTTGATGATTACCAGTAAAGGGATGGCCGGTGTGCCGGGAGCGTCCTTCGTGGTCTTGTTGGCAACGGTCTCTACCATTGGGGTACCAATGAGTGGGTTGACCTTCATTGCCGGGATTGACCGGTTGGTTGATATGGGACGGACCGCCGTTAACGTGGTCGGTAACTCGCTAGCAACGGTCGTTATTGGTCGTTCAGAGCATGAATTTAGTGAAGAAAAGAGCCAAAATTACTTGGCAGAGCTACACGCTGCCAAAGCAAAATAGACAAATAAAAATCCACTCGCTATTGAGTGGATTTTTATTTGTCTATTTTTAACGTGGTATCGTGAATGCCAAGGTCACCGATGACTTCACAACGGATGATGACTGATACATAGCACTGGTTGTGAATAGAAGGTCTACCCATGGCAGGGATAACCTAAAAAAGCGCTCCAACATTCTTCGCAAATGTTGGGGCGCTTTATGATTGCAGAAACCAGATTAACTGTGGGGAAGGTAGCCTTGCGGGGTGATTCCCATCAGCCCATGGGTGCTACCGGCACATGATAATCAGGATTAAGTGTTGGAATTGTGTTGAATCGTATCGACTATTAGAGATTAAAAACCAGCCTAGTTGAATCGGCGTCAGTTACAAGTGGATTTCTCCCCATTGAGTTCCCTCAACGGTGAAGCGACTATTTAACTAGCACGTCAATGCATTATGGTTATCATAGGGCCGAGAAAAACTGAGTAACTCTAGCTTGCGTTTTCCATTAAGTGGTTTGAATCCAGCTGGAACACGAACGGTCTCGGGAAGGTCAGCCGTGATGCGGTCGGTTACAATGCCGACAGCGACTGAGTTAAAGTGACCAGCTGATTCAGTTTAAAGTCTACCAGTCGAACCTCCGCATCAAGCTACGGGGTCCGGGAAAGGGAAAGCTAGAGAACAGTTTTCCTCAAAGCGTCAACCAAGAGGCGTGAACTGACTGCAACTTTCCCACCGGCGAGTAATAACACGCTCCAGGATCATCTATACGTTGTGTTGTCATGTTCAATCACCTCCTATAATCTAATCGACAGTGACAACTGCGGGTAAATTAAAAGCGCTTAGCCACGACTAGCTAAGCGCACAATAAAAAACATGATTGTGGACGGTAAGCCAGTCGTTGAGTTTTAGCACTATACGGCGTAGTTAGTTGTTTCGTTAACAGCTACATTAGAACAGGCCTTAATCTGACCTGAACAGCTGACTCATTGGCGTTTCTCGACGTTTCTGAGCAGTAGCATTTTCCGTATAGGAGCCTCACCTAACAGCTTCTAATTTATCTATGTGTATAGTATATCCTATTTTCAGAAAGTTAGCAACCTTTTGACCTCATAAAAATCGAATAATAATTATAATAACAAACTATTGATAAATTTATAAAAGGTGGCGGTTTTGCAGCTAGTTTAGAATGATTCTTGATTTTGTCGGAAGAAGCGGGTATGCTAGGGATGAATCGAAATTTGCTAAATGAGGGGAGTATTTATTATGAATTTTATTGGTTCAGCGTTACCCGATTTTTCTGTAAATGCGTTTCAAAATGGCGAGGTGAAGGCCTTGACGCAGGATGATTTATTAGGCCATTGGTCAATCCTGTTTTTCTATCCCGCAGACTTTTCCTTTGTATGTCCCACTGAATTAGGTGACCTGGCAGCCCACTATTCAGAATTCCAACAAAGTAATACGGAGATCTACAGTGTTTCTGAAGACACGGAATTTGTTCACCAAGCTTGGCATGAACAGAGTGACGAAGTCGGCCAAGTGACCTATCCCATGATTGCTGATCCAGCAGGGGTATTGGCGCGGCACTACGGTGTCTTGGATGAAGCGGCTGGTCAAGCCTTTCGGGGTGTCTTCATCCTCGATCCAGCTGGTAAAGTGCGTTCATACACCATCAATGATATGGGTATCGGACGAAATGCCGCGGAAATCTTACGGACACTGACTGCTGCCCAATTTGTCGCCGAACATGGCGATCGGGTTTGCCCAGCTAACTGGCACAAGGGTGAACAGACGTTGAAACCGGGAACCGATTTGGTAGGTAAGATTTAAAGGTAATTTTAGTTAAATATGACCAAAAAAGCGTGGATTCCGTTTAGTTGGGGATCCACGCTTACTATTTAGTTAGGCTTGCGGCATTTTGGCTAACAAGGCGTTAATCTGGTCGATTTCGGCGGGACTGAACGTCGTGTTGGTAAAGGCCTTCAGATTATCTTGGAGTTGACTCGGCCTACTGGCTCCCACTAGGACGCAGGTGACGACGGGCTGGCTCAGTAGCCAAGCAATCGCCATCTGTGCGAGGGATTGCCCTCGCTGCTGGGCCAAGTCATTTAAGGCCTTGACCGTCTTAATAGTGTGTTCCACGTTGTCTTCATGGAGGAAGGGACTGGAGGACTTGTGGGCGCGCGAATCAACCGGGATACCGTGTAGATAGCGGTCGGTTAGTAAGCCCTGGGCAAGCGGACTGAACGTCACCAGGCCCGTTTGTTCTTCGGTTAGAGTTTGTAACAAGCCGTTGTCCGCGATGTGTTGATCAAAGAGGCTGTAGCGGCTTTGATGCACGATGTAAGGGGTGTGCAGGTCGTCGAAAATGGCCTTGATGGCTTTGGTTTGCTGCGGGTCGTAATTGGAAATCCCAATGTATAGCGCCTTGCCTTGCCGTACCAATTGGTCCAGGGCCAAGGCCGTCTCTTCAAGGGGCGTGTTCGGATCTGGCCGATGGGAGTAGAAAATATCCACGTAGTCCAGTTGTAGTCGCCGCAAGCTTTGGTTAGCGCTGGCGATGATATTCTTACGTGAGCCCCACTCGCCGTATGGTCCAGGCCACATCAGGTAGCCGGCTTTGGACGTGATGATCATTTCGTCACGGTAGGGGCGCATGTCGCGGGCCATGATCCGGCCGAAGTTGGTCTCGGCACTCCCGGGTTCGGGTCCATAATTGTTGGCTAAGTCGAAATAAGTGATTCCGGCGTCAAAGGCGGTGTGAACGATAGCGCGCTGGTTATCAAATGGATCGACACTGCCAAAATTGTGCCAAAAGCCCAACCCAATTGTGGAGAGTTTAAGGCCACTATTTCCGCTACGACGGTACTGCATGTGATCGTAACGGTGTGCATCTGCTAAATACATGCTGATTCCTCCCATGATTGAATAACTAACTGAGTTGTTTATCCGCTCAGCAATCGTTACATTCAATTATACGGGTCTTCGAATGTAAATGAAAACGAATTCACAGTTGGCCACGAAAAAAACGCACCAGGTATCAGGAATACCGAGTGCGTTTTGTGGGGAGCGTTGACTCCAGATAAGTTATTTACCCTGAGGAATCTTAGCGAATTCTTGTTGGTACCAGCCGTCCCAAGTGTTGTCCTTGAGTGACCCGTTTTCGTTAAAGGGTAAGTTAATAGTTTTTAGAATTTCAACAAACATGTGTTGCTTGTAAGCCAGAACGCCGGTAGCCAGCTCGTCTGGGCTGAAGCTACGGTTGGCATAAAGGTATTGGTTAATATCGTTCATTGCGTAGTCAACTTTGAACTGTGATAAAATTTCGAGATCGTTGGTCCGATAATGTTCGAGATAGAAGTGAACGAAATCAGTGAGCGCGGTTGCTTGGGCGTGTTCGTCCAGATCTGTAATCGTTAAATCTTGGTTTTGCAAAGTGGAGACCTCCTCAAATTCTGTGTTGCCGTGAGTATCGGTCGGTTGGTCGATCGGTGCCCCTTTTTTATTATGGCACATTTCCCGCGTTCGTAAAGGAAACTCATCTAAATTTTTTTGGTGTAAATCAATTTAAGCGCTATCATTAGCCGATTTACCCTTAGATGAGGAGGACGGAGGGCGATTTAAACTAGTGTATCTAAAGGTTGAAAGGACTAGAATCGTTACCAATGCTGAAGTGACAAGGATTTTAGTCTGAAGAATAGGCTAAACCTGTCACCTGCGGCTGGCAGAGATTCCGTCTGCTGTGGGGACCGCCTGCGGCCTGAGAAGCGGTCCCGCTCAATTTTGGCGAACGGCAAGGCGGTAGAAATTATCTGTTTATCTATTTTTCAAAAGCGTAATGCCATGGCCTTTACGGAACCTTTTTAAGTTTCAACCTTTAGCTAGTGTATACTGAAAGTAAAAGGTAGAAGGAGGGGACAGCATATGCGAGTCTTAGTGATCGGTGCCAACGGTCAAACGGGGCACCAGCTGGTCACGCAATTACATACGCGTGGGGATGTCCCGATTGCGGGATTACGACCGGACGAAGACGGTGAAGAGTGGGAGGATCAAGGCATTGCGGTCCGCCGCCTAGATCTGTTAGCCAAGCCGGAAAAGATTGCCAGTGCGTTAATGGGCTGTGAGGCGATCATGTTTGCAGCGGGATCCGGTGGCCGCACCAAGGATGATATGACGTTGTTGATTGATCTCGATGGTGCTGTGAAGACGATGCAGGCCGCGCAGATCGCTGGGGTAGACCGGTTCTTAATGATCAGCATGCTCTTTGCCGAGGATCGTAATCGGTGGGCTGAGCCGTTGAAACCCTTGTATGCGGCTAAATTTTACGCTGACAACTGGCTGGTTCATCAGACCAACCTGGCCTATACGATCGTTCAGCCGGGAGCACTCTCCTTTCACCCGGGAACGGGACATATTAAGAGTGATCCCCTGGCCGTTGGCAGCATTCCGCGTGCTGACCTGGCCGCCTTCATGGTAGCGGCATTGCACGCCCCGCAGACCATCGGTAAGACAATTCCGGTGTTGAGCGGTGACTTATCTATTGCTGAGGTGCTGGCCCAATTGTAAGTATTATAGTCGTAATAATTTATAGTGTATGGTATAATTGAGCTATAGAAAAGATAACCTGTCTGTTAGTTTTTGCCGAAGGAGGCGACGACCATGACTGAGAAATTACTGATCGCTCCACCTGAAGTTGAAGTGTTGGCTGACCACCTGAACGAATGGTCCCAGTGGCGGCAGACTGCCGATCAAGCCACTGCGGACCAAGACTGGGACCGGTTTATTGAGAAGAGTCGCCAGAAGGCCCAGTGGGAAGCGGGCCTGGCCACGGAAATTGACCACTGGGAGAGCCTACACGCCATTCAAATGGCATTGATGGATAATCTTGCGGGGACGACTCACCGAGGCCATACGCGCCAATAGACACTGAATAATCAAGTCGTGCTGTAGAACCAGTGAGATGATTGCAGATTCCTGAAATTTGGGGATGGCAATCATCTTTTTGTTTGTCCGAGTTGCTGACGACGCCAGAGAAACGAGTGGGTACCGCTAAAAAACGACAAAAAAAGAGACGCCGTAGTTGGCATCTCTTTCAAAACAAATTAATGATTTATTGTTCTTCGTACCATGAGTAGTGGAAGTCACCAGGGCGGTCACGCCGTTCGTAGGTGTGGGCACCGAAGTAGTCCCGTTGTGCTTGCAGCAAGTTAGCTGGCAAGACTTCAGCACGGTAGCTGTCGTAGTAAGTAATAGCAGCGGATAAGCTAGGTACAGGAATACCAGCTTGTACGGCCATTGCGACAACGTCACGCGTTGATTGTTGGTACTTAGCGGCAACTTCTTTGAAGTAGTCGTCAAAGAGCAAGTTGGTCAAGTTAGGATCCTTGTCGAAGGCATCCGTGATGTTTTGCAGGAATTGGGCCCGGATAATGCAACCGGCACGCCAGATTTGTGCTAATTCACCGAACTTCAAGTCCCAGTTGTTCTTTTCAGAAGCAAACCGGAGTTGTTCGAAGCCTTGAGCGTAACTCATTAACTTACCAAAGAAGAGGGCTTGGCGAACCTTTTCAACGAATTCAGTTTCGTCACCGGTGTCAACCTTACCTTGCTTTTCGGCTGGTGCTAAGACCTTAGAAGCCTTGACACGTTCGTCCTTCAACATGGAGATGTAACGAGCGTAAACGGCTTCAGTGATTACTGATTGTGGGACTTGAACGTCTAAGGCGTCTTCAGAACTCCACTTACCAGTACCCTTGTTGTTACCACGGTCCAAGATCGCATCCAAAATGGATAAGTTCTTGTCGTCACCTAAGTCATCCTTACGAGTTAAGATGTCAGCGGTGATTTCAACCAAGTAACTGTCAAGTTCGCCCTTGTTCCATTCCTTGAAGATGTCAGCCATCTTGTCAATGGAAATACCAGCAACGTTACGCATGATGTTATAGCTTTCGTCGATCAGCTCTTCATCACCGTATTCGATACCGTTGTGGACCATCTTAACGTAGTGACCAGCACCGTTAGGGCCGATGTAAGATACACATGGCTTGCCGTCTTGGTCAGCCTTAGCAGCAATCTTTTCTAAGATTGGGGCAACTAAGTCGTAAGCTTCCTTTTGGCCACCTGGCATCAGGGAAGGACCTTGTAAGGCACCTAATTCACCACCGGAAACACCCATACCGATGAAGTTGATACCGGACTTGTCCAGTTCAGCGTTACGAGCCATCGTGTCGTGGAAGTTCGTGTTCCCACCGTCGATGAGGACATCATGCTTGTCCAACAGAGGAAGCAATTCGTGGATAACGGCATCAGTTGGCTTACCAGCCTTAACCATCAAAAGAATCCGCCGTGGCGTCTCCAAAGAGTTAACGAAGTCTTCCACCGTGTAACTTGGAACTAACTTCTTGTCGCTGTGGTCTTTCATAACTTGTTCCGTCTTGTTGGATGAACGGTTGTAGATCCCAACCGTGTAACCGCGGCTTTCAATGTTCAGGGCTAAGTTCTTGCCCATGACAGCCATACCAACAACACCAATATTAGCTTTTTCTGCCATTAGAAACCTTCCTTTACTTTGTTAAGATTGATTTCAGTTTTACCAACTCCTAGTGTAGCATTGAACAATTTAAAAGGGAACTCATTTGACTGCTTTTTTTCAAAATAATTAACTGTTTTGTAAAAAAATTTCGTTGCCCACGAAACTATTCGCTTTGAGTCGCTTGATACTCTTGAATGTTGTTGGCTACCTTGCCTAAAAGTTCTTCCAAAATAAGCCGTTCGCCAGCGGATAACCCGTGCGTCCCGATGGCTAGGATATGCTGCTCGTAAGCCTGGAGTTCCGGATAAAGGGCTTGTCCTTGGGCAGTGGCAACTAGCGGACGTTGCTTCTTATTGTGTTCATCCGTTTGGCGGGCCACGTACTGGTGGGCGATGAGCTTACGGACGGTCCGCAGGCAAGTCGAGGGGTCAACGTGTAGCTGATTAGCGAGTTGCGTTTGGGTAATCCCGGGCGTTTCGACAATCCGCATGAGATAGATGAATTGGCTGTTTTGTAAATCATCGCTAGTGAAGAGCTGGTTGCCCATGACTGCGGTGGCCCGAGCGATCAGGCCGATGCTACGAAATGAATTAGGCATGGTTTCTCCTTTTGATTGCATTTGAAATTAAAATATGAGATGATGTTAGACATATTTTAACACAGAGAAGGCTTTATAACATGATTAAATGGACAATAAATACATTGGATGGTCTTTCTACAGAGAATTTATATAAGATTGCATATGAACGTATTCGAACCTTTGTCGTCGCGCAACAGCGCATTTACCAAGAAATTGATGAGGTGGATACCGTGGCCCACCATGTCATGGGCTTTCAAGGCTCCCGATTAGTGGCGTATGCCCGCGTCTTCGTCGAGCAGGGTGCCGTGACTTTTGGCCGGGTTTTGACCATTCCGGAAGTCCGTGGGCAAGGCGTTGGGCGTCAGTTGGTCGCACAAATTGAAGCGGAAATTCAACGTGATTATGCCGGGCTACCAATTAGCATTGAGGCCCAGGTCGATAAGCGCGGTTTCTATGAGAAATTTGGTTATCAGGCCACCGGGGACGTCTTTGAATTTAACGGGACCCCACATATTCGAATGACGAAGCGGGCGATGAAGCTGGCTGAGTAAATCGCAGAGGAGACTAAAAAACACCGTTACCACGGCAAAGATCGTGGTAACGGTGTTTTCTTATAAACTAGTTGTTTAAGCGGTAAACCCATTCACGGTGGTCACGTTGAATCAGTTCTTCAGCAGCAGCTGGTCCCATGGAGTGTGGCGTGTAGTTAGGGAATTGTGGTTCTTGTAAGTCCCAAACACGACGGATTTGATCCACAAACTTCCAAGCGTAGGAAACTTCTGGCCAGCTGGAGAAGTTGGTCCCGTCACCCTTCAGAACGTCGTGTAATAAGCGTTCGTAAGGTTCTGGCGTATCCTTAGACTTCTGTGCATCAACCAGGTAGTCCAACTTGATTGGTTCCGTTGAGAAGCCAGTGTCGTTGGTCTTGGCATTTAATTGCAGTGAGAACCCAGCGTGTGGTTCAACGAAGATCGTCAAAACGTTGGCCGTCAATGGCGTGTTTTGACTTTGTGGGAAGGCGAAGATGTCGACGAGTGGCCGCTTGAAGACGACGTCAACTCGAGTAAACTTGTCGGCTAACATCTTCCCGGTCCGAATGTAGAATGGCGTTCCGGACCAACGGTAGTTGTCGAATAACAACTTCCCAGCCACGAAAGTTTCAGTCGTTGAATCATGAGGGACATTATCTTCATGACGGTAGTCAGCTTGATCGTTGATAGAACCATATTGGCCCCGAACGAAGTTAGTTGCGGCATCAGCCACGTTGTAAACGCGAAGACTCCGTAAAGCCTTGACCTTTTCAGCTCGGATATCAGTATCCGTGAAGGCCACAGGTTGTTCCATAGCCAGCAGCGAAACGATTTGCATGATGTGGTTTTGGACCATATCACGTAAGGCACCACTGTTGTCGTAGTAGGAAGCCCGTTCTTCGACCCCCAGCTTTTCGGACAAGGTGACTTGAATGTTGTCGATATACCGGTTGTTCCATAGGGATTCGACTAAAGTGTTGCCGAAACGTAGCGCTTCGATGTTTTGAATCATTTCCTTACCTAAATAGTGGTCGATTCGGAAAATTTGATTTTCATCGAAGGACTTGCTTAAGGCGTCATTTAATAATTTAGCAGAGTCGTAGTCACGACCGAATGGCTTTTCGATAACCAGCCGGTTGAAGGCGTCCTTACCTTCAGTGAGTAAGCCTTGCGTCTTCAAGTCTTGAGCAATGGTACCGAAGAATTGAGGTGCCATTGATAGGTAGAAGATCCGGTGTCCTTCGGTTTTGTACTTCTTGTCTAACTTGTCCATGAGTTCCTTCAAAACGGCGTAGTGAGCCGTGTCGGTAACGTCGTGGTCTTGGTAGTAGAAGTGCGAGATGAAGTCGTTGGCTTCCTTGGAGTCAGTCCGGTTACCACTATCGGCTAAGGACTTCTTGATAGCAGCGCGGAACTTGTCATCGTCTAATTTCGCCCGGGAAGTCCCGATAACAGCGAAATGGGATCGTAAGTTACCTTTGCGATACAGGTTAAACAGACTTGGGTAGAGTTTCCGGTAAGCTAAGTCACCAGTTCCCCCGAAGAATAAGAATACAGCTTTACGTTCAGTTGGCACGAGATCGTCACTCCTTAAGTTTTAAAATCCGTTATATGAGCAGTGTCTACAAAAAATGAGTGTTGCCATCGGTTATTCACGAGTGGGGGCAACCAACCGTGAATCCGCGAGTTGTCCAGAAGTTATGTCTAGACCACTTCGGAAGTTATTATACGCCCCTTTGCTGTGAAATGCGACCTTTTTAAACCAAGAATTTAAAATTTAGACAACCGGTTGCAATAGCGTGAAAACAATGATTACACGATTTCATCGTTTTCATGAAAGCCAATTCGCTTAAGCCGAAAGGCCATGGAAACAAGTGGCCCTAAGAAAAATTATGAAACCGTTATCACCCACAGTCTAACAAAAAAACTCGCTTAAGTAACGTTAAGCGAGTTGAAATGTTCTAAAAATTTTTTAGGGGAAATTGTTGGGAGGGGGGGATTGGGTCTTTCGAGTAGGTGCTGGCCCGCTTCACAACGTTACAGTCAATCGTTCCGGAAACTTCCCCTCAACGTGCGTGAAGTGTACGTCGGCAGCGGCTAGGTCGGTGATGAGTTGTAAGGGTTGCTGGATTTTAGAGGTACCTTGCCAGGGACGGAGATCAAAGTTTACCGGTGTGCCGGCCTTCTGACGTAAGGTAAGCGTGACATTTTCGAAGCGGATACCACTGATGGCTCCCGGCGTGTCGGCTGCCAAGAAAATACCGTTCTCCGCGTTGCAGGTGATATTTTTAAAGCGGACGTTGCGAATGGTCTGTTGACTCAGATCGGTTTGCTGGTCGCGAGGCAGGAGCGTGATGTAAATGGGTTCGCCCGCGCCCCACCATTCTTTACTGTAGTGCTTGGTGACGATCGAAATATCCTCGAAGCTCACGTTGGTTACGCTCCCGGGATCGCGAAGCTGAAAGGCCAGTCCACGGTTGGTGTCACGGATGGTGAGTTGCTGAAAGTGACAGTTTTCAAAATTGCCAAAGCTACTACTCCCGAACTTTACGGCCGCGCTCTGAGTTTTAATGAAGCAATTCGTTACGGTTAGGTCGGTACAGTTGCCATAGCGGGCAGTTTCTTCCGTACATTTCGGGCAGATGGCGTCGTCGCCAGTGGTAATTTCACAATCGTGAATATAGGTATTCTTACTGCGGTCAATATCAATGCCATCGGTGTTGGGCATGCGCATCTCATTATGAATGGCGAGGTAGCTGATTTCAGTGTTATGGCAGCCGACTAGATGAATCGTCCAGAAGGGGGCGCTTTCAACGGTAATGTGTGTCAGCGTGACGTTCGTGCAGTCTTCTAGGTAGATCGTCATGGGCCGGGGATACCGATAGAATTTAAGGTGAACCGCCTCCGCCTGATGAGGATAAATGAAGGCTTGGTAGTTTCCGTCGATATGGCCTTCGCCTGTAATTCCAATGTTACGTTGCCCCTTCGCAAAGATCAGTCCGGAAATCGGCGTGTGGTGACGATTGAGCTCAAAGGGCCCGGGGCGATGGCAGTAGGATTGCTCGTGACTACTCCCGCGTAGAATCGCGTCGGCCTCTAGATTCAAGGTCACGCCCGTCTTGAGTTGGAGGCCGTCGATAACGTATTGGCCACTGGGGATGGTGACCTCACCCCCTTGGGCTGCGGCACATTGATCAATCGCGGCCTGGATCGTGGCGGTCGCGTTGGACTTAATTTCGGAATAAACAGCAGTATCGAGGATATTTATTTTCATAATGGATGACCTACCTTTGCTGTCAGATTTAAGGAAGCTACTTGCTAAAAGTCAGGACTACGCCCTTAGCTTAACACAAAATGTAAGCGATACCGCGACAAGCCGGCAAACGATGATGAAAGCCGTTCTGACGGTCATCATCATCTAAAAGTGGCTAACAACTTAATTTGTTTTAAGTGTTGTTAAAGAAGCCCCTTCCTCGTTATAAATTTGTCACTAATGAGTAAAAAATCTGTTATACTACAAGGCGGTTAAAAAATAATTTACCGGTACTATATCGGTCAATATAAGGGGTCAGGAAAATAATGAAAAAGTTTATGATTGCAATGACTGGGTTGGTCACTGTATTTACGATTGGGGCAACGGTTCCTGCTACGGCAATTACACCTACTGTGACTGCTCATGCAGCAACCCACGTTGGGCCTAACTTGAGTGTTAAATCAGTTTACAGCAATGCCAAAACCATTAAAGGAACGGCCACTAAGGGTTCGAAGATTGCCGTTAAGAAGAGCAAGAACGCCAAGACTGATCTGGGGACCGCAACCGCTTCTAAGAAGACGGGTAAGTATACGGTTAAGTTAGCTAAGACGTTAAAGAAGAACAGTAATGTTTATGTTTACGCCACTAATCCTAAGACGAAGACGTCCTTCTACCGGATTATTCGGGTTCAAGCTGCTGCTACCAAGAAGGCGGCTACGACTAAAAAGGCCACGACCAAGAAGACTGCTACTAAGAAGGTAACGACTAAGAAAGCAGCAACTAAGAAGACCACTAAAAAGGCCACTGCCAAGAAGACGTCAACTAAGAAGTCAGCTAGTTTCTCAGTAAAGACGCCTACGGGAACTTGGAAGTCTAACACGGCTAACAAGTACTCCCAAAAGATGGTCTTCAGCCAAAAGACTGGTTTCAACCAATACCTTTACAAGAATGGTAAGAAGGTTAAGACCTTAGTTTCCTACGCTAAGTACAGTGTTGATGCTAAGACGCCTACGTTCTGGAAGATTACTTACACGCCTAAGGGTGCCAAGACATCTAAGACGCTCTACCTCCGGTTCACTTCTGCTAAGAAGTTCAAGATCGTAAACAGCAAGAACAAAGTCGTTGCCGTTAAGGCCGGCGTTGCCCCAGCTGCTAAGTGGACTTTTACAAAGTAGCGAGGTTTTATACTAAATAGTAATAATAGCCGCCAGTTTGTCGTTGGATGAACTGGCGGTTTTTGTTCGGCTTTTTTTGAAAAAATTGAATCTTGCGGCTAATGTTGACGGAATTTACTGGTAGGATAGAGTTGTAAACAATGGAAAGTGATAAGTTTAGTCAAAGAAGGAGGATGCTTCGTGAAAGCAGAAATTTCGTGGCTAGATGATCCCCAGACCTTTCGGGTCAATCAAATGCCGGCGCATAGCGATCACCGGGGTTATGCGACGGTGGCTGAAGCGGCTACGCAAAAGAGTCGTTTCGTTCAGAGCCTGGATGGTCAGTGGGCGTTTGCCTTTGCGCGTGATCCACAGCACCGACCGCTGGGATTCTATCAACCAGACAGTGACCGTTCTGATTTTGAACCGCTGACGGTGCCCGGTCATATCGAATTAGCGGGCTATGGTCAGATTCAGTATATCAATACGGCCTATCCCTGGGAGGGGAAGCATTACCGGCGTCCGGCTTACAGCCAAGGGGCCGATCAGCCGGAACCGGGGATGTTTAGCCAAGATCCTGAAAACACTGTGGGCGCCTACGTTCGCCACTTTACGTTAGCGGCTGGGCTGCGCCACAAACGGGTCAGCATTGAGTTTGATGGGGTCGAACAGGCGATGTACCTGTGGCTGAACGGTCATTTTGTGGGCTATGCCGAGGATAGCTTTAGCCGCAGTGAATTTGATTTAACGCCGTACTTACAGGCGGGAGAGAATTTATTAGCGGTCGAAGTCTTCAAGCACAGTACTGCGGCCTTTCTCGAAGATCAGGACATGTTCCGGTTTTCTGGCATCTTCCGCAGCGTCCGCCTCGTTGCCAAGCCCCGTCTACACGTGGAGGATTTAACTATTCAGGCCACTTTGACGCCGGATCTTGAAACGGGAGAATTCTCGGCCCACTTAGCCCTTTCCGCGGCAGAAAGGTTGGCGGGATCCGTTACCGCCACCTTATTTACGGCGGCGGGCGAGCAACTCTGGACGACCACTCAAGCAGTAGCTGAAGAACTTACGGTCAAGGCGACTTTGCCCCACGTCCATCGTTGGGATCACCACGATCCTTATCTTTATCAGCTCAGGTTATCCGTAGTCGATGATGCGGGCCAGCTGGTTGAAGTGGTGCCCTATGCCGTGGGCTTTCGGCGGTTGGAACTCAAGGATAAGGTCATTTATCTAAACGGTCAGCGGCTGATCTTAAACGGCGTTAACCGTCACGAGTGGGATGCCCAGCGTGGGCGCGCCGTAACGGTAGCGGATATGGAGCGAGATCAACGGGTCTTCAAAGCTGCCCACATCAACGCCGTGCGGACATGTCATTATCCCGATCAGGATCTGTGGTATCACCTGTGCGATCGGAATGGGATCTATATGATGGCGGAGACTAATCTGGAGACCCACGGCACTTGGCAAAAGATGGGCGTCGTTGAGCCATCCTATAATGTTCCAGGCAGCTTGCCACAATGGACGTTGGCCATCTTAGATCGGGCGCGTAGCAACTATGAAATGTTCAAGAATCATCCAGCGGTGCTCTTCTGGTCGCTAGGCAACGAGTCCTATGCGGGCGATGCACTAGTCGCCATGGACCAGTTCTACCATACGGTTGATCCTACGCGGCTGACCCATTATGAAGGCGTTTACCGTAATCGGGCCTATGCAGACCGTATCTCCGATGTGGAGAGCCGGATGTATGATCCGCCGCGGGATATTGAGGCTTATCTGCAGAATCACCCGGCCAAGCCGTTCTTGAACTGTGAATACATGCATGATATGGGGAACTCTATCGGTGGCATGGGCAGTTACATGGCATTGCTTGAGAAATACCCGATGTATCAGGGCGGCTTCATCTGGGATTACATTGATCAAGCGCTCTGGGTCAAAGACGAGGTGACGGGGCAACCGGCACTCCGGTATGGCGGAGACTTTGATGACCGTCATTCTGATTATGAATTTTCTGGTGACGGCCTTCTCTTTGCCGATCGGACGCCTAAGCCAGCCTTACAGGAGGTGCGTCATTATTATGGCCAATACGACTAAACTCAACGTAGTTTATGGTGATGTGACACTAGGTCTTAGTGGGCCGGGATTCCGATATATTTTCGCCTATGATCGGGGCGGGCTGGAATCATTGGTCCAAGAGGGTAAAGAGTGGCTGTACCGCGTGCCGACGCCAGCTTTCTGGCGAGCCACGACCGACAATGATCGGGGCAACGGCTTTTCAGTTGCCGCGGCGACTTGGCTGGGCGCGGACATGTTTAAAACGTGTACAGCCATTAATGTGGTGGTCGATGGGCAGGCGATTCCTTTGCCAATCGCCCCCGAGAACAATCGGTATACGGCTAAGGAAACAGCGACGACAGTGACCGTGACTTTCACCTACACGACGCCGACGGTTCCAGCGACGACCGTTGATGTGGCCTATACTGTAACGGCGACCGGGCAACTGACCATCGCGGTCCATTACGCTGGTCGCGCAGGGTTACCTGAGTTGCCAGCACTGGGGCTACGTTTTCTATGTCCCACGCCGGCGACGGGCTTTGACTACCAAGGCCTTTCGGGTGAGACGTATCCCGATCGTTTAGCGGGCGGCCAACCGGGGACGTACCATGTTGAGGGCTTACCCGTGACGCCATACTTAGTGCCCCAGGAATGTGGCATGCACATGCGAACGCAGTGGGTTACGGTGACCCGCGCCACGACGCAAAATAATAGCGATCCCGATCACCAACCGTTCCAATTGACACTGCGGCAGGCCGCACATCCCTTTGCCTTTAGTTGCCTGCCTTACACGCCAGAAGAATTAGAGAATGCGACTCATATGGAAGAGTTGCCGTTGGCCCGGCGCACCGTTCTAACCGTGTACGGCGCGGTCCGGGGTGTCGGCGGCATTGATAGTTGGGGAAGCGACGTTGAGCCGGCCTACCACATTGCGGGGGACATTGACCACGACTTTAGTTTTGTAATCGCTGGTCCGGTGGCGAAGTAGCTGGCCTGGGGGATCTACGATAAAGTAGATTGATTTGATTTTGAGTTGCGCACAGCAGCTACGATTCAAAGTGTTTTTTAGGAATATACTAGGGGGTTATTGGATTGTTAAACTTTAAGAAAAAAGCGACGGTGGGGTTATTATTGGCCAGTGCTATCGCGAGTTTAGGACTATTTGCAACACCAGCAGCGGCACAAGCATCTAGCAAGTATTTGCCAGGGCAGTTTGGGAGCTACGTTCGAGCTAAGCGCAACGTATATGTTGGTATTTCACAGTGGCACGGGAACGGCTACAAGCCTTTGTTAAAGAAGAAGGGGTCATTGCTCTTTGTGATGAGTTCAAGCCAAAAATTTGGCAGTCCAGTGGTTAAATCTTCCTTCACTTCTGGGGCGGTACACTACAATCGCCTCAAGAAGTTGGCCTTTACCATGACGGATACCGTGCCACTGACAAAAGCTAACTTTAGAAAGGTCAGCCTCAAAGCGCCAATCCGTGCGGTTGCGCTGCGTCAAGGGAATGGCTTTAAAGAAAATAAAAATGGTGGTTTTGCGTCACCAATGTTTTATCTGACACTCGACAATTATATCCAGTATTACAGTCGGGCGGCGATGAAAAAATACGATGACGGTGGGGTTATGGAAATCAACTACGGGAACAGGTATGAGCTCTATAAACCGACAGCGTCTGCCAAGATGACGAAAACCACGGTCAAGGGGAATACGACGACGGTTAGGTACAATAAGTACATTAAGGGCCTGCCGGGGAAGAAGATCGGTGCTCACAAGTATCAGCTCAAGATCACCAATCTTAAAACGACGGGTAGCCGTTCCTTCGATGATGATTATTATGGGAGCACCTGGGATAATTACACCGTCAACGATAAGCCATACTTCTCTGGAATTGTTAATGACTTTGGCTAGTTCAAGTGATACCTATTCAAAATAGCAGTCGTCTTCTTGAAATAGATTCGGAGACGCTAAAAAGGTCGGGAGCGATGTCCCGACCTTTTAATATCTATTCAACTGTATTAATTCGTCGCAAGTTGTTGTGCAGGTTGCTTCGTTGGCTTGTTGACGTGGGGATGGTAACCAATTAACCGCATGGCGTTGAAGATAACCACGAGGATTGAGGCTTCGTGGACAAACATCCCGCTGGCCATGTAGATGTAACCGTAGACCAGACCAATCAGTAGGAAGATGACGGTCGCAATGGCAATCGTGATATTTTCCTTCGTGTTCGCTGCGGTCTTCTTAGCGAGGCCAACGGCGTGGTTCAAGGCCGTGAAGCTAGATTGCATTAAGACCACATCAGCCGTTTCAATCGCGACGTCGGTCCCACCACCCATGGCGATGCCGACACTAGCGGTTGCGAGCGAAGGACTGTCGTTAATCCCATCCCCGACGAAGGCAACGTTGCGACCCATGTCTTGGAACTTCTTGACGAAGGTGACTTTATCAGCTGGCAGTAAGTCAGCATGGACTTCATCAATGCCCAGTGATTCGGCAACGGCTTGGGCAGTGGCCTGATTGTCACCCGTTAACATAACCAGATGCTTGATTCCTTGCCGTTTCAGGGCAGCGAGTGCCGCTGGAACTTCAGGGCGAACCGTGTCAGCCACACCGAGAATAAAGGCTAATTTGCCTTGGTAACCAACTAATACCGTAGATTGACCTTCATCTTGCATCTCATGTAAATCGACCAATTGGGCGTCAGTTAGCGTAATGCCGTGATCTTTTAAGAGGGCTGCATTACCAACGTAGAGGGGATTGTCGTGCCATTGGCCAATCATCCCACGGCCCTTGACCGTATCAGTCATCATTGTCGGGGCATCATCAGCAATGCGGCCGGCTAAATGAGTAGTGATGGCCGTTGCCAGTGGGTGATCAGAAGTCTGTTCAACCTGGGCAACCGCACCAAGGAGTTGGTCGTCATCCGTGTATTGCTTCATGTCAGCGACGTCCATCTTACCCGTCGTTAACGTCCCCGTCTTATCGAAGACGATCGTGTCGACCTTAGAAAGACTGTCAACCACGTCGCCACCTTTGATCAGGATACCGTTCTTAGCGCCGTTACCGATTCCGGCCACGTTCGAGACGGGCGCACCGATAACCAAGGCCCCAGGGCAACCCAGTACCAATACCGTGATGGCTAAACGAAGATCTTGTGAGAAGACGTAGACCAGAATGGCGATGACCAAAACGGCTGGCGTATAGTATTGCGCAAATTTATCAATGAACTTTTCAGCAGGAGACTTAGTGTCTTGGGCTTCTTCGACCAGTTCGATAATCTTGGAGAAGGTGGTTTCGTCACCAACCTGAGTGGCTTCGATCTGTAGCGTGCCGCTTTCAACCATGGCACCGGAGTAAACACCGTCACCGTTGGCTTTATTGATCGGCCGTGATTCACCGGTAATTGATGATTCGTTGACGTAACCAGAACCACTGACAACCTTACCATCGACGGGAACTTGGCCGCCCGCCTTGACCAAGACGACGTTGCCTTCTTCCAAATCGTCAACGTCGACTTCTTCCGTGGCGCCGGCGTCGTTAACCAGTAAGGCAGTGGTTGGTGCCATCTCAGTCAGTGATTGAATGGCGCCCCGCGTTTTGGCAAGCGTCTTTTGTTCCAGGTAGGAACCGAAGAGGAATAAGAACGTAACAATAGCTGATTCTTCGAATTCACCGATGGCAAAGGCCCCGATGACGGCGATGCCGACTAAGAGTTCAATACTGAAGACCTTCGCGCGTAAGGCACTGATCGCTCGTAAGACGATGGGTGCCGCCGCGATAACGGAGGCGATGATCCAAGCGGTGTCAGTGACATAAGGCACCTTGGTGAACCAGGCGTTCAGGAAGCCGACGATGATCAAGCCGGCTGACCAGAAGGTAATGGGATTAGTGTGAGCATAAATATAACGTTGGAATGCCATAAGAGTACGATCCTTTCTTTGTCTGAGTTAATTAAGGGTTATCGTTCCTTGTTTATGTACTCATTATGCCGGGGATCGTGCCGGATTAACTTGATGCGAATCAAGTTAGGCGATTTATTTGAAAAAATCGTCATTAATTTGGGGATTATCGTGCCAGAGGGTCTGAAATTCACGGATAATCGGCGCAAAGTGATCCAGAGCAGCGGCATTCCAGTCATAGATGGTGTAGGTCACCAGGTCGGGAAAACGGTCAGAATTCGTCATGTCGGTGGAGGAACAGTTGGGTTCATAGGCTTCGTGAAGCGTAAATTTGGCTGAAAGTTGGCCCAGGGCTTCGGCAACGCGAAGAGCGGCGTGGTACCCACGAACATCGACCGTCAGCTCAGTTGAATCAGGCGCGAAGCTCTCGAAGTCGAGGTTAACACTGAGATTGCTGGTGGGATCGGGGCCCAATAGCTTGAAGATGAGATAATGGCGAAGTTGCTGGAAGTCGTGAGCTGGCATGGTCAATTCCTTTCGTAATTAAGGTTAGATTCAATTCTAACAAACGTATGTAAAAATCCCGTAAAGTCGGCGTTAAATTTACCGATTTCACGGGATTCTATTGATTTATTGAAGGTGGAAAATCAAATTGATGACTAAATCGCCATTACTATTACGATCGGCAAAATAGGCTCGCCGCTCTTAATCCGGGGGAGTAGCATAGCCGGGAGTGAGTTAACTTTGGGCTCAGCCGTGGGATTTACCAAGTGTTTTTCTTGGTAAATGGCGACTTTGAGACGTGATTTTCGGCTCAAAGCGAGGCCTAAGACCGCCCTGTGGCTTAGGCCGTCCTCCCCACAGCGATCCAGCCCAAAGTTGACGAACGGTAAGGCGACAGTCCCGCGGTTAAGCGCGGTAGCCATCGCTGGCGGCGTCGTAGGTCAACGTTACCGTACTGCCGGGCAGGTCGATCGTGATCGTCTGGTAAGCCGGCGCGAAACCATGGTGCAGCAGCTTAACGGCCACTTGACCATCCTTAACCGTAATCTCATAGCGGTTGAACTCGCCGTTTTGGTAGTTGAAGTCCAGCCCATCATCTTGGTAGTGTTCGTAAGTTCCGGCATCCCCGAAGAGTTTGAAGGTCATTGCCGTATCGGGTTCCTCGCTGATGTGGTCAACTGTGGCGCCCCATGGCAAGATGGTTCCTTGCTTGACGAAGAGGGGCAATTTATCCAGTGGGGCCTCGGCGACGATGTCTTGCCGGCCGTCGTATTCGCGGTTGTTCCAGAAGTCAATCCACTTGCCAGCGGGGAGGTAAACGAGCCGCTTAGTCTGGGATTTTTGAACAATCGGTGCGACTAGCAAATTGTCGCCGACCATGTATTCATCGTTTAAGTCGCGAACGCGTGGATCATCGTCGTAGTTCAAGACTAGTGGCCGCATGACGGGGAGACCAGTCTGGCTCTCCTGCGCGAAGAGATCGTACAGGTAGGGGATGAAGTGGTAACGGAGCTTGAGGTACTTGCGGTAAATCGACAGCGTTGGTTCACCGAAGGCCCAAGGTTCTTGGCGCCGAGTGCCCATCGCTGCGTGGTTTCGCAGGAGGGGACTGAAGATGGCTGCTTCAATCCAGCGCGTCAGTAACTCGGCGTTGGAGTCGGAAGCAAACCCACCGATATCGGTTCCAACGAAGCTAAAGCCACTGAGGCCGAGGTTGCAGAGTTGTGGGATCATCATTTGGATATGCGGCCAGATACTCCGGTTATCACCGGTCCATACGGTTGAATACTTCTGTGTGCCAGCGTAGGCCGCCCGAGTAATGACGTAAGGCCGCCGTCCCTGTTGGTCCTTTAGCCCGGTGTAAGTGGCCTTCGCCATGTTGTGACCGTAAACGTTGTGCATCTTAGCGTGGGTTGAGGGGGTATCCTGATCGCTGAAGACAGTGTCGTCAGGAATGTCGCCCTCAAAGGTTGCCGGTTCGTTCATGTCGATCCAGACCCCGCCGACGCCGTGATCCGTCAAGAACTGGTTATTTTTAGCCCACCACTTGCGAACGGCTGGCCGACCAAAGTCTGGGAAGGCGGAATCGCCGGGCCAAACTTTATTGATGTAGACCTTACCAGCCGGCGTTTTAACGAAGTAGTTGTGTTTAATGCCCTCTGCGTAGGTCTGGTAATCGGGATCTTGCTTAACACCGGGGTCAATGATGGGAATGACCTTAATGCCCCGCCGCTTTAATTTAGCCACGAAGGCCTTCGGGTCGCCGGCAAATTTCGTCTTGTCCCAAGTGAAGACCCGGTAGCCATTCATGTAGTCGACATCAAAGTGGATGGCGTCACAGGGCAGATCGTATTTCTGCAGATTGTCCGCGATGGCTTGAACCTCGGTCTGGCTCGCACTGTACCCCCAGCGTGATTGTTGGTAACCCAGTGTCCATTTCTGTGGTAAAGGTGTTCGACCGGTTAAATAAGTGTAGTTGGTGACCACGTCTTTGAGCGTTTGCCCACCAATGATGTAGTAGTCGAGGTTGCCTTGTACGGCGGAGTAGAAGTAGTAGTGCGGATCTTCCTTGCCCATGTCAAAGTGGCTCTTGTAGGTGTTGTCGAAGAACAGGCCGTAAGGATGACCATTCTTCAGCCCCAACATGACGGGGATTGATTTGTAAAGGTTAGGGAAGTTTTCCAGTTGTGGCGCTGGATTGTCGACGTTCCAATTGTCATATTCAAAGCCCCGCTTATCCAGGTAGCCGGTTTTATCGCCGAGACCGTAGAGGTGTTCATCGGGCGCCAAGGATTTGATGACTTCGTAGTAGCCCGTGTCGGACTTGACGGTGGCCTTCGTGACGCTGTGGCCCTCGGCTTCGACTAACCGCTCGTGGACTTTATCGATCCCTTTGTCTAGTAGCTGGCGGTCGCCGCGGTAATCCGTCACTAAGGCGTTGCCGTGGGCATCGTAGGCGTCGATGTGCCGCTCTGCGTCCAAGCTTAGCGTTAACGCACTGGTCTTCAATTCGTAGTGGTCGCCGGCATCGGTTAACGTGTAGTCGGTTGGCTGTTCCTTATTGCCCTCGATGGCGTAGGATTGGCCGTTATCCCCGCGGTTTTCAAAGACGCGGATGATCGCTGGCGTTACCACCGTGAGCTCTAAGGGATGTTGTGGATAGTCAAAAGTAATCGTTTGTTTAGTACGTGTGTATTTCGGTAATGTTGTCATACAAATTCTCTCCTCAATCAGAAGTTAAAGCTATTGAACATCTTCGGACAAGTCTTTCTGCGGCTTATCTTGCTTCAAAACACCAATTGCAATGACCGCAATTAGCATAGAGACACCGGCAACTAGCATCATGCCGGGCATTGATTTGCCCACCATTCGGAAGACCAAGAAGCTGGCTACGGAAGCGATGATTTGTGGCAAGCAGATGGTTCCGTTGAAGATACCGATGTAAGATCCTTCGTTGGACCCGTTCAGTGACGATGTGAAAATGTTGAAGGGTTCAACGTGGACGGTGAAGAAGCCAATCCCGATTAAACAGAATGGCAAAATCAGTAAGTATTGATTGTGGATGAAGAAGACCCAGATCAATCCGATGGCGAAGCAGGTAATCCCGAAGCGGTACCAGAATTTCCGCTTGTAAGGGTTGGTGTGCGACAGAATTAAGAAGCCGTACAGCACGGCCGCCATTGATTGAATAAAGGTGAGAATCCCATACCAGTTCCCAGCGGCTTGATAACCGGCCGAGGTGGCATTGGTGGTGTTCCAAACGTTTTGTGCAATGGCACCGGTGGTGTAAGTCCACATGTATTGAATTCCAATCCAAGCAAACATTTGGACTAAGGCGACTTCCCACAGTGCTTTCGGTGCTTCCTTAATCAGTTGCCAGATGGACTTATGGTTCTTGTGCGCCTGTGGGTCAATCTGGTGATAGTTGGCATAAGTTTCGGGATCATATTCCTTGACGGAGTGAATCGTGTAGGCTGAAATGCCTAACAGAATAGCGGCGCCAATGTAGAACGCTAACCGTACTGACAGGGGAACAACGCCTCGTTTAGCAGTGTTGGCGACCCCTAAGTAGGTTAAGACGAAAGGTAGTAACGTGGCGAGCACACCACCTAAGTTACTGAAGGCTTGTTGCCAAGACCAAGCCTTATCTTTTTGATTTTCATTGACCATGTCGCCGATGATCATCCGGAAGGGTTGCATGCAGACGTTACTGGACAGGTCCATTAATAGAATGGCAATCGCACCAAATAATAGGGCGGCCAGTGACGCGTAACCAAAACCAAATGATCCGGCGTTTGGTAGGAGAATCATGACCAGTGCCGCGATCGGCGCACTGAACAACAGGTATGGCATCCGTCGACCGAAGCGCGGTGACCACGTGCGATCGGAGTATTTACCAACTAGTGGTTGAACAATTAATCCCGCTAGTGGGGGCAAGATGAAGAAGAGTCCCAGGTTGGTTGGATCGGCCCCAATGGTTTGGAAGATCCGACTCATTTGTGACGATTGCAGTGAGAAAGCCATGTTAACCCCGCAAAAACCAAACGTAATGGCAAATAAGGTCTTTAACGGTAAATTCGGCAGGGAGTTGGCAATCCGTGCTGGCTTCTTAGTGGTAGTGCCAGTCGGTTTAACGGCCCCAGCTGCATGTGCTGTTGGTTGATTCATGATGTTCCATCCCCTTGATTAAATTAAAGCCTAATACCTTTCAACGACTACATCCTATCACTTTGCGTAAACGTTTACAATGTCTATCCATCAACAAGTTAAACGTTTACCCTTTTTGCTGGGAAATTCGCCCGATTAAGACTATAATTGGGGTATTAGTTATGGAGCGGATGGCGTTTGGCCTCAGTCTTTTGGACGTTATGCCGCAGAGTAGAAAGTTAGGTGACAATCATGACGAAACCAACCATTAAAGACATTGCGGCCCAGTCAGGCGTCTCGATTGCGACGGTCTCACGGGTACTGGCCAATAAGTCGGGATCGTATAGCGAAAAGACGGCAGCAAAAATCCTTAAGATCGCAAAGGAGCTGGGGTACCGGAAGAATTCGGCCGCAGTTGATTTGGTCAAAAAAGGTGCGGACGTCATCGCCCTCATCATCAATGCCACGCCGACGAACTTCTCCACGCAGATTATTGATGGTATTCAACAGCGGGCGAGCGAGCTCGGTCAGGGCGTGATCATTCTGTACGCGGGTAATCGGGATCATGCGTTGCAACATCAAGCGATTATCACAGCCCTGGGGCGCTCCGTGTCAGGGATCCTGCTGGCGGCGATTGAACCGGATGAAGAGGATCTGACGTTATTGAAAGAGTCACAGATTCCGTTTTGTTTTGTCTCATTGTATTTAGGTACGGCCGCAATCTTAGCGGTCAGTTCGGACAACCGGGACCTGGCTTATCAAGCCACGCAGTATTTGATTGATCAGGGCCATACGCGGATTGGTCTAGTGGGGATTGATGAGTATCATACGGGGAGTCAACGGCGGATCGGTTACCAGGAGGCGATGACGGCCAATCACTTGGCGCCCGCCACCGTCTTGCCAGGCGACTACAGCTATGAAGCGGGGGTGCGCCTGCTACAAGCGGTTAAAGATCAAGGTCTGACTGCGGTTCTGGCAGCCAGTGACATGGTCGCCGCGGGGATATTGACCGCGGCCCAGCAGCATAAAATCCGGGTACCGGCAGACTTATCTATCATGAGCATTGACGGCACAATCATCTGCCAGATTACGACGCCGGCCCTGACCAGTGTCACGCAGGACTTTTATCAGATTGGGCGGCAAAGCGTCAACAAAGTTATGGGCCAGCCAGCCTTGGATTTCGTACCCGTTAAAATTGTGGAACGCGCGAGTGTGGTTCCGCCGGCAGACTAGTGGATACTGGCAGTTGAAGAAATAACGGTCATTTTTGCAAAAAAAATATTTATGCAAAAACACTGACTGACACGATCGCCAATGGTTAAAGATTTGCCCTGTCTGGCACGCTGGGTTTTGTGTGTTGATGTTTGAAAATCAGAGATAATGCCGCCTTACCGTTCGTCAAATTTGAGCTGGAGCGCTGTGGGGAGGACGGCTAGAGCCAGAGGGCGGTCTCTAGCCTCGCTTTAAGCCGAAGAGCACGTCTTAAAGGCGCCATTTACCAAGAAAGTCACTTGGTAAATCCCACGGCTGAGCTCAAATTTAACTCACTCGCGGCTGCGGTGGGTAAACTTGTCACGCTGGTAGTCCCTGCGCCTTGCCGGTCGGCAGATATGGGCTGGAACGGTGCGAACGCAACTTGAAGCCTCGAAAGTGCCGAGTCTACAAGCTTGGTTTTCTACTAAGTCAGTAAGAAGATCACTTACTGGCTAAGTAGAACGACGCGCCTGAGCCCATATCTGCCGACCTCACGGCTGACACAGTGTGCCTGAGGTAACGGCCACAGCTGTTATTAGTCGAACTGAAAACGTTAAGTCATCACACTCTTTCAACTATTGTCTTGGTAAAACACAATCAGAGCCGGAGGAGGCCAGGGATGGAGTCAGCCGTGAAAGTGGTGTTAGCTGGCGATTTTTCAGCCAGCTTTACAGCACGGGCGACTTTGGAGACACGTGGTTTTCGTGGCTCCAAATCGAGCGAGAAGACTGGTGGTCTCCCAGGCTGAAGCGGCCCCACAGCAGGCGGAATTCCTGGCAGCCGGAGTGCGGCCAGTCATGCTAATTTAATGGTGCGAAGTCTGACCAGTACTGAGATAAAGTAGGCGTTTCATCTTTCAACCTTTAGTTGACAATAAAAAACACGGTCGTGACGTCACCTCGCAGTGTGGCGTCACGACCGTGTTTTATTAATGATTAGTCTTCATCATCGTCATCGTCTTCTTCGTCCAAGCCGTCGCGGGCATCGTTGCCCAGCACAGCTTGTAACTCACGAATGATGTGATTGTTGGTTCCGCGTAAGGTGGTGAGGAAGCTAGCTAATGCTGGCCGCTCTTCCTTTTCAGCGAGCTTGATCGCGCGGTCGATGAAAAGGTTGTGGGTATCTGCGTCGTGAACGAGCTCACTGACTTGTTCTTCGGCGGGCAGATACTTCTTAGCGCCGCTTTCTTGGAGCATGTTGTAGTCGTGAAATTCTTTAGTGGTGGTCGAGACAATTTCGCCTTCGTCTAGTAGTAATTCACCGAGGGCGTCGAATTGCTGACGGTAGGTGTCAATGTAGGTGTTGAGCAATTGACGCACGCTCAATGCTAGTGGCCCCTTCACCGACCAACGAACTTGATGGAACTTCACAATTGAAATGTGAAGATTGGCTAAAATGTGATTGGTCATGGCCCCAGCCGTAGGGACGTGGTGGTCGTGTTCCGTTTGAGCTTGTTCAGCAGCGTAGCGGTCTTCAATAGTTGTCGTCATTAGATTAACTTCCTTTCAATTTGGGGAATCAGGGGATTAGAGTGCCTTTACTTTAGAACTTTTAACCACGTAGCCGAGGTCGGTTACGGTGTCGGCCAGACTATCAGCCGTGACCTGACTGTCATCAAATTCAGCCTTGATCTTGCTGGCGTTAAAGAGTACCTTAACGTTTTCCACGCCGTCTTTTTTGCTCAGCGCGCCTTCAATCTTGGTCATGCAAGATGGGCAGGTCAGTGCGTCTAACTTCATCGTTACTTTACTCATGTTAAGAACCTCCTATTAGGTTTAATTAAAGTGCTTTAACCTTACTACTTTGAACGGCGTAGCCTAAATCGGTGACCACGTTGGCCAAATCTTCGGCAGAAACTGTGCTGTCGTCGAATTCAGCTTTAACCTTGCTAGCGTTGAAGAGCACCTTGACGTTTTGAACACCGTCTTTTTTACTCAGCGCACCTTCAATCTTGGTCATGCAAGAGGGACAAGTCAGGGCGTCCAATTTCATAGTTACTTTACTCATAATGAAAACCTCCTTCGACGAATATCGTTTGCCTTGATTACATGACTTAGTATACGGGCAAGTCACTTAGAATAACTTGACTCAAATCAAGTTACGGAAAGTTTTTTTGAAATATACATAAATTGAATAAAATCAAATCTGAAATCGTGATTTAACGGGCGTATTAATCATCGTTGTTTTCTTTCGGTATAAAATATGCGACAATGGAGAACAGAATTTAAACAAGCGAGGGACAATAAATGTGGAAAAGCAACAAGGAAGTCAGTCTGGCAGGAATTCTTTCAGCCACGTTACTGCTTAATGCGGCAGCGGCGTGTATGTGGCCGTTAACCACGGTCTACATGCATAATCAATTGCATCAGACGTTGACTTTAGCGGGGATTGCGTTGTTGGGCATGTCCCTGTGTATGATTTTAGGAAATTGGCTGGGGGGCTGGCTCTTTGATAACTGGTCACCATTTAAATCAGCGGTGTTGGGGACCCTGTGTTCATTTATCCCCATGCTGATCCTGATTTTCTTCCACGGCTGGCCCATCTTTGGCATCATGCTGCTATTCATTGGATTAGGTGATGGTGTGGTGATGACTGTGGTCAATTCGTTTGCGGCCAACGTGACGTCTATCAGTAGTCGCCGGGTCTTCAATTATTTGTATATCGGGATGAATCTAGGGGTTGTTATCGGAACGCTGATGGTCGGCTACCTGATGGATCATGGTGTACAGCTGGTCTTTATCGCCGCTAGTATCTGTTACACGGCTTTACTGCTGATTATTTTGGCGGACTTCCGAATGAAGATTACGACCAAGACACAGCACCATAAACACCAGGCGGCCAAGCCCGCACAGCTCAATCTGATCTGGCTAATTGCGGTGATGGTGTTCTGCTTGTACATGAGCTACACGCTGTGGGAAAGTGTGATTTCGGTCCACATGACTAATCTCGGAATTTCCTTTGAACACTACAGCCTGTTATGGACGCTGAACGGGCTGATGATTGTGTTTGGTCAGCCAATTGCGAATCGGTTGGGGAGTTATTTCAAGATGAGCTCGCAAATTGCGGTGGGGTCGTTGATCTTCATCCTGTCATTCTTGATCTTGGTATTTGCCAAAACGTACGCCGTCTTCGTGGTGACGATGGTGATCTTGACGATTGGCGAAATGATCGGCTTTCCCGGGATTCCAGCCTGGATTGATAAACTAGCTGGGGACAATGACAAGGGGAAATTCCAAGGCATCTACAACATGGCCATCTCGTTTGGCCGGGCAGTCGGGCCGTTGTACGGTGGCTTACTGATCGAATACGGCAGTTATCGGGACCTGTTTGGGTCGGTGACCTTGCTGATGCTGTTGGCTTTAGCAGCAGTGATGATTCGTAACCGAATGAACCGCGCCCGGTCGAAGTAAGGCCTATAACGGATCAAGCGACTAGCATGGACTGAGGAGCTTGAATAGCAAAAAAGAATGACCCTTGCGGGGGTCATTCTTTTTTTACGGAATTGAGTGTGCGGCTGAATGGCTAACACCTAATAGGAACGATGTTGATTTAACGGCATAGAGATCGCTTTCACAACGCGTATAATAGCAGATTTGGGTGAAACGGGTAAAAGTCGTTGCTTATCACCTGAACAGGCGTAATATTCTAGAAAAGAGGAGGCTGTGTTATGCTAATTGACTTCACGTTGACTAATTTTCGCTCTTACCAGGAGCCGACGACATTTTCTTTGGAGAGCGGTGGCGGTGTTCAGGAGTGGCAGCGCGAGAACACGGTTTCGCTGACTGCGGATCTGCGTGTTTTAAAGTGTGCAACGATTTTTGGGGCCAACGGTGCTGGTAAGAGTGCGGTATTAGCCGGATTAGCACGAATGCGGCAGATGGTGACGGTCCCCACGGAACAGATTACGGATGAGCTGCCTTACGAGCCCTTCCAATTTGATACAGAATCGGCGACGCAGCGGACAACTTTTACCGTGAATTTCGTGCGTAATCAGCAGATATATCGGTATGCTTTCAGCTATACGGCCACGCGGGTGATCGATGAAGTGTTGAGTGTGGCCCAAGGCGATCAGTATCAGGTCTTATTTGCGCGTGAAAATGGCGACGTGACGGTAGTTCCGGCTGGATTAGCAGTGATTGCACAGCGCGTGCGCCCCAATGCCCTGATGCTGGCGGCGTTACAGCAATGGAACTATCAACCGGCAATCGAAGTTTTTGAATGGTTTAGCCAGGATTTGGTGATCCTGGGTGAGTGGCCCAGTGGCGATTGCCTCGATGACGACTGGATTCAAACGCAATTGGTGAGCCTGCTACGAGTGCTGGGAAGTGAAGTCGCCAACGTGGTCCAACGGCGAGTGGCGATCCAGTTCTTAGACGGTTCTGCGGTGACGAGGCCGGACCTTTACCTGGTTTATGAAAAATACGATGAAGAAGACGCGGTGCGGGGCTACCAGGAGTTACCGTTGACTAGTGCCTCAGTGGGTATGCAGCAACTAGTCAGTATCAGCTTGGCTTTGATTGTGGCGCAACACGCGCAGCATCCGCGGACCATCTTGGTGGATGACCGGTTGACTGCGGTACATCCGACGGTGGTTGCCGCATTATTAGGCTTGATCAATTCAGAGGCCAATCAGAATCAGGTGGTCTTGACCACGAACCAACCGATGCTGATGAGTCAGCAGTTGCGGGTCGATCAAGTGTATTTAGCTGAAAAGAATTACCGCGGAGTCAGCCAACTGACGGCGCTACTGGACTTTGAAGGCGTGGCAACGAGCGGTTGGCTGGCGGATTACCTGACCGGTCAATTTGGTGCCATGCCCACGGTCAATGTGTCGGATCTCTTAACGATTTTTAAGGCAAAGAGTTGAGAAATCCTTGCGCCTGCAGAACTTGTGCTAATTTTGCCCGTTGTTGGGGATCGCGAGACAACTCGGCCGCAATGTGGTGGGAGAAGGTTTCCGCGCGTTGATGAGTACCGCGTGATTGGTAGTAGTCCGCAACGGTCTGATCATAGCTGGCCAGATCAGCGGCCGACGCCAGTGGCTGGTAATGATTGGTGAAGTGCATGAGTGATTGTGGTAACCGGGGTTTCTGCTCAGGTTGCTCAGCCGGATGGCCCATAGCCAGACCGAAGACGGGAAAGGTGAGGGGTGGAAGTTGGCACAGACTGATGACCTGAGCCGCATCGTTAAGGATACTCCCCATGATGGTACTGCCGAGTCCCAGGCTTTCACCAGCGACAACCATTGCTTCGGCGGCAATGCTGGCGTCGAAGATTCCGGCGAGTAGTTTATCTGTACTGTGAAGATTTGCCGTCGTCGTAGAAGTCTTAGGCGCTAATTGCGCATTGCGATATTGATCCGCTAAGAATAAGAAAAAGTGACCCGCCTTTTCTAGCCAGTGGTGGCCGGTGATGTCGCCTAAGGTTGCCAATTGCTGAGGGTCAGTAATGCTAATGATGCTGTATTGTTGTGAGAAGGTGCTGGTCGGTGCGTGCTGCGCGGCATCAACGAGGGTGGTGACCTCGGTGGCCGTTAATTTTTCAGCCGTAAACCGACGAATGCTGCGGTGATTGAGCAGCGTGTCTAGCGTGGGATTAGCCATTGGGAGCCACCTCCTTCATGCGGGTGACCAGTGCATCGTAAACGCGGGCTTCGTCACGGGGCACGCCACGTAATTCGTAGTTAGCGATGAAGGGCGCGTTGAATTTTTTAGCGTAGCGCTTGGCCGTCAGACAATACTGTTCATTAAAGTTACGATTGCCACTGCCCACGACCCCGATGAGTTGTTGGGCGTTGTTACCGTAGCTGATGTATTCACCCAAAACATTGGTCATTAATTCCTTCACACCATTGTCGATACCGTTGCCACCGTCAAGGTATGTTGGGACGAAGCAAAAGTAAGGCTGGGTTTCGGCCGTAAAGTCGCTGGCTTCGCTGATTTCAGTCGCCGTAATTTCTGGACTAGCGGCATTTTGGGCGTGTTGCTTGGCGGCATAAGCGGTTAGATTTTCGACGAAGTTGCGCGTGTTGCCTTCGATTGAGATAAATAAAATACGTAATGGTTGCATGAAATTCCCTCCAGATTCGCTGATGAACTTACTCCTAGTGTACACGGATTCTCATGGGAAAGCTTCTAAGTTTTAACCGCTGATTTTGAAAAAGTGGCGGGGTAGCTTGTCAAAAATACGGCGATATGCTATTCTAGTCGTACTTTAAGAAAGAACGAGGTATTCAGCCGATGCGTAACTAATCACTCTCAAATGTTTGTCAGCTTCACCACGGTTTAAGGGGTGGAGTGGGCCTGCAATTGGGATTGATGGTTACGCCGACTGAATTGCTAAGGGCAATCAGTGGGCGCCATTTCCATTTGGGAAATGCGGCCACCTTTTTTATTTGCCAACCATTGATCCCTGCTTTTTAAAAGGGGGACGACTTTTTGACACAAATTAACTTAATCAAAATAACTAAGACGGTGGCTGGCGAGCCGCTATTTACGCTAGATCAGCTCACGGCCCATACCGGTGAACGGATTGGTATCGTGGGGGCCAACGGGACTGGCAAGACCACCTTAGCACGGATTATTGCCGGCACCGATACGGAATTTACGGGGCAACGGACGGTGACAGCGCCGGTTACCTTGGTTCCACAAATCGCGCCAACTAATGGCCGATCTGGTGGACAAAGTATGTTGGACCGGGTGCGCCGGGCCTTGGCGCAACGGCCGGAAATTTTAATTCTGGATGAACCTTCAGCCAATCTTGATGACGATCATCAGCAATGGCTACGAGATCAGTTGCAGCATTTTTCCGGCTTGTTGCTGATTATTTCTCATGACCGGGAACTCTTGACGGCCGTGGCAACCCAAATCTGGTCACTATCAGAGAAGACGTACACGCAGTACAACGGTAATTTCGCTGACTTTGAACGGCTACGTGAACAGCAACGAGAAAATGAGTTGACCCATTATCAACAAGCCCAGCGCGAGAAACGAGAATTGAAAAAGGCCATTCAGGCCCGTCACGAAAAAGCTAATCGGATTCGTAAAGGTAGTCGTCGTATGAGTGCGGCCGAGTTGTCCAATTCAAAGACTGTGCGGGAACAGAATGCTGGGAAGATGGAACGGGGTGCCCGGGCGTTGAAGGAACGCATGGATCGGCAGACCATCGCTAGCAAGCCGCACGAGACGTCGGCCCTGAAGATGGTCAGCACGGACTTGCCGCCGGTAACGGGGAAATACTTGGTGACGGTGGCTGATCTTCATTTACAACGTGGCAAGCACGATCTGCTAGACCACGTTCAGTTGCGAATTAAACCCGGTGAACGTGTAGCCTTAGCCGGACCTAATGGGAGCGGTAAGTCGACCTTGATTGAAGCCATTTTGGGTCACCAGTCGGGAACTCACTTGGCAGCGAGCGCACGCGTCGGGTACTTTCATCAGGATATGACGGCCTTACCCAGCGACCAAACGGTTTGGCAGGTCATGAGCCGGGTCACCGCGCTGGATGACAATCGGACGCGGCAGATCATGGGGGCCTTTGGACTGAAGGCCATCTTCTATGATCGCCTAATCGGTGAGCTGAGCGGGGGCGAGCAAGTCAAGCTACAATTGTTGGCCATTCTGGTCAGTGCCAGCAACCTGTTAATTTTGGATGAGCCAACTAATTATCTGGATTTGCCAGCGCTACAGGCCTTAGAAGAGTTTCTCATTGGTTATCCCGGAACCGTGTTATTCGTGGCGCATGATCAAACGTTCCGGCAAAGGGTCGCAACCCGCGTGCTGAAATTGACGGCGCATCGGTTGATCGACCCGGCCAAGACGGCTCAGGGAACGCCAGCGACGGATCTGCCACGCTTGCAGTTTGAATACGATCAATTAATGATGGCGCCACAGTTAGATACGCAGCGATTACGTGAGTTGCGCGAGCAAATTGCCGCGCTGAAAAAGTAGCGAAAACTGATGAATTGGTAAGAATTTGTCTATGAAACCGGTTACCTCTAATTTTTCGCTAAGTTTCACTTACGAAGATACTTTTTTTCTGTTACAGTAATCCATTGTGTTTGAAATGAAAGCGAGTGTGAAAACAAATGGATTCTGTACAAAGTAGCCAAACAAGTATGGCTAAGAAAGCCCGGGTAGAAGTTGCCCACCCAATGCTAGCCATGATGGGGATGCTGATCGGGGGCTTTGTCGGGATGTTTTCCGAAACGTCCTTAAATATTGCGTTGCCACAGTTAATGGCGCAGTTAGGTGTGACGACGGCCACGGTGCAGTGGTTAGTCACGGGTTATATGCTGATGGTGGGGATTGTTTTACCATTGTCTAGCATCATTACGAAGTGGTTTACGACGCGGCAAGTGATTTTGTTTGCGTTGCTTGATTTCATGGTCGGTGCCATTATCTCGGCGAGTGCGCCAGGCTTTGGCGTCTTGCTATTTGGTCGGATGATTCAGGGGATTGCGACGGGATTAATCTTACCGTTGATGTTTACGGTGGCCATGCAAATCTTCCCGCCTTATAAGTTGGGGGCCGCCATGGGAATGGTTGGTCTGGTGATTATGTTTGCACCAGCCGTTGGTCCGACCCTTGCCGGTATCGTGCTGGGGATCGCTTCTTGGCGGTGGATTTTCTGGCTGTTCGTGCCATTCTTAATTATCGCCTTTATTTTTGCCGTCTCATCACTGAAGAATATTGCTGAGGTTTCCCGGCCCAAGGTTGATTTCGTGTCAATCTTGTTGTCTACGGTAGGATTCGGTAGTTTGGTCGTCGGTGTCAGCTTGGCTAGTGATCATGGCTGGGGCTCTACGACGGTGATTGCGGCCTTAGTGGTTGGGATTATTGTGTTGGCCTGGTACACGCACCGGCAGTTAGCGATGCCTAATCCGATTCTCAACCTGCGGGCGTTTGCCATTCCAGGATTCCGAATTGGGGCGAGCCTCGTGATGATTAATTTCGGAATTATTTTATCTGCGATGTACCTGTTGCCGATGTATATCCAAAAGGGATTGCTGGTTCCAGTTGCTCTGACGGGGATTATCATGTTCCCTGGTGGTGTGATGAACGCAGTGGTTTCTGCCGTGTCAGGGCGGATGTATGATCGCGTGGGGGCTCGGATGCCAGCGCGGATCGGCTTTATCATTTCCATGGTGGGTGCGTTGATGTTGGCTTTCACCAGCACACACAGCGCAGTCTGGTATGTGATCTTGGCCCACGTCATCTTGATGATTGGGGCACCGCTCGCGATGTCACCGTCACAAACGTATGGCTTAAACTCATTGACGGGACCAATTGCGGCCGATGGGAGTGCCATCATGAACACCTTACAACAGATTGTCGGTGCGATTGCGACGGCGATTGCCACCAGCTTGTTGGGCATTGGTCAAGCGGCTTACATTACTTCCGGTGCCAACCACGCAGCGGGGGCCTTCGTTAACGGTGCCCACTACGGGTTCTTCTTCACGTTGGCGTTGGCTGTAGCTGGGTTCTTGTTAGCGCTACGGATTCCTAAGGCTAACCGGTAATTGTTTCATGTGAAACAGTATCAATAAACAAATGGCACTCAAATCATAGCTGGTTTGAGTGCCATTTTTGTCTGTTAAGTCGTTAGTCGTCTAGGAAAGTCTTACGCCGAAAGACGCGGAAGACCATCAGTAGGCAGTAGGCGAGTGCTAGCCCCCAAGCCAGCGGGTTAGCATAGGCGATGGCGGTGAAGCCCAGACCGGCGATGGAAAGCCAGCCAGCGGCCGTCCGACCAATCAATTCGCCGAGCCCGGAGAAGATGGCGTAGAAACTGTGGCCCCATCCCTGTAACGTGTTACGGAAAATCATTAAGATGCCGTGAACGGGGAAGTAACAACTGATAATGATGATATAGAAGTTGGCTTCACGGAGGATGTCTGGATGACCCGGGCCGATAATTGCTGTGACTAGTGGTGTCTTTGCTAAGTTGATGACGGCGAAGGCCACGGCAGAGTAAATAACCTGAATCCAAACCCCATCGACAATGCCGCGTTTCATCCGGTCCCGCTGTTTAGCCCCGAAATTTTGAGCCTGATAGGTAGCCATGGCGGCTCCGACGCTCTCCATGGGTAACGTAAAGAGCTGGCGGATCTTTTCGGCTGCTGACTGCGCCGCAATGATATTGGTGCCCAAGAGGTTAATGGCGTCCTGCATCACGATGGCGCCAATGGCCGAGACGGAATATTCAAATCCCATCGGGAGACCAATCAGATTCATCTTCTTGATCCGTTTCCAGTTTAGGGCCCAGTCTTTACGTGTCAGTCCCAGGTGGAACTTAGGGAAGACGGTGAGATTGAGTAGCCCACCAATGAACTCACTGATAACCGTTGCGATTGCAGCGCCGGCGATTCCCCAGTGGAAGACTAAAATAAAGATCAAATCGAGAATGACGTTAAGCACCAAGGAGACGATGAGAAAGTAGAGGGGATGAACGGCGTCACCAAAGGAACGAAGGGCATCAGCCGAATAATTAAAGAGAATATTAGCGGGAATCCCTAAGAAGGAAATCGCCGTAAAGATAATGGTAAACCGTAGAATCTGGTGAGGCGTATGTAAGGCGATTAGCAGGGTCGGCGTTAACGCGACCATGAGAGGAGTCAATATCACGGCCAGGACGAGGCAGAGCCAGACGGCATTGGTGAGATATTGCCGAACTGCGGTAGGATTTTCTTCACCTACGCTGTGGGATAGGGGAATGCTGAAACCGATGCAGGTGCCTTGAACAAACCCCATGATCAGGAAGCTCAGGGGGTAATAAGCCCCAATCGCCGCCACCGCATCGACACCAATCAGTCGACCGACAATCAGGGTGTCGATAAAATTATAAAGTTGTTGAAAGAGGGAGCCGCCGATCAAGGGGAGTGAGAATAAAATAATTTGTTTAATCGGGCGGCCAGTGGTCAATTTGATGGGTGCCATGAGATACCTCCTGCTTTGTTAGCGTTTTCAATACTAGCTAGTATACCAGTTGATGAACTGGTAAGTAAATGGGCCGGGGTGTGCTAAAGATTACAGAGCGCGAACACGACGGGGATGGTGGCGATGCTGAAGATGGTGGAAATACTCATCAGTGTGACGGCCGGGCTGGGGTCCCCGTGAGCTTTTAGGGTGAAGAGGACCACGTTACCAGCGACGGGACAAGCGGCCATCAGAACGGTGGTGTAGAGCGGAATCCCGCTGATACCAAATGCTCGTAAGATGATAATGTCAATAATTGGAAAGAGTAGGTTGCGGAAAAGCAGGGGCCACCATAGCTGTGGATTGAGAGAAGCGCGGTTGAATTTGACGGCGGCTAGGCTATTACCGATGACGATCATGGATAATGGGGTGTTGATCGAGCTAACGTAGCGCACCGTGTGATTGAGTAAGCTGGGCAGTTGAAAGCCACTGGCGAAGATGGCTAAACCCAAAACGATCGCGACGATGTTAGGATTGAGCAGAATCTGACGCCAGTTGATGGGTGTTCCCTTTTGGCGTGGCGTAAAGAGGGCGATTCCGTGCGTCCAACAGAAGATATTAAAGGCGGCCAAGGAGGCGACCGCAAAGAACACGCCGGTACTCCCGAAGAGGGCGCTGGCGAGGGGCACCCCCATGAAGCCAGCGTTGGAATAGACGGCGCCAAACCGCATGATCCGCTGGAGGTTTGGATCGGTGGCATGTTTAAAGGCTAGATTGGTGATTAAGACCATTAGACCGTAAGTCAGGAGGATTCCCGCGAGCACGAGGCCCAGACTTTGGAGGCGGCTGGGCGAGAAGGGTTGTTCAAAGGCGTTGATAATCAGACACGGCGAAACGATATAGAGCAAAATATTGGTCAGATCAGTTGCGGTCTGACTGTGCATGAAAGCTAGTTTATTGGCAAGTAAGCCGACGCCCATGAGGAGAAACATTAAGATGATTTGATTGGTGAGTTGACCCATATCCATGATACTTACGGCTTCCTTTCTGCGATTAGGGAATAATGGCGTAACGATTTATTATGGGAGCACGGATTAGCTCCTGTCAAATTTAGGCGTGATTTCAATCAGGGTGGGGCTTACAATGGTGACAGAAGTGGAGGGAAGAGCATGCGCTTTAACCGTCAATTTTATCGTACTGTGCGCTTTTGGAGTGGACTAGTGGTCATTGGACTCATGCTACCAAATTTCATCTCAGTCAGCTTAACCAGCGCTTTCTGGTGGGTATCGCTCGCTTGCCTGATTGGTGGTGTGGGGTACGCCTTAGCTGGGTTTATTGTGCGTCACTAACGGGGCCCGTCAGTCGAGGTGTTGGACCACAAAAAAGGTCAGGACAATTTGCCCTGACCTTTTAGCATTTCTCATTACTTGTGGTCATCTTCATCAGTTACCGTTGTCGTGATTTGCTTTTGAATCGGGTTAACCGTAACTTCTAACCAATTGATGAAGGAGTTCTCGTAGTCCAAGACCTTGAGATCAAAGTTCTTTAAGTGAATGATATCGTTCACCTTGACGTTCGGATAATTATCAATAATGAATCCGGCCATCGTGACGGTCTCAGTCGTTTCAAACCCCTTGATATCGGTGTTAAAGTACCGCTCAAAGTCGTACGTGGTCATCTTACCATTGACTTGGAAAGTCCCATTTGGCTGTTTGAAGATATACTGATCGTTAGCATCATCAATCTCATCACGAACCGTTCCAAAGAGTTCTTCATAGATATCCTTGTCGGTGATGATCCCAGAAGTTCCACCGTACTCGTCAACGACAACGACGATTGGTGTCCGCTTCTTGATCATTTGTTGCAGGACTTCAGTGATGGGGGTGGTTTCAGGAGTCGTGGAAATATCACGAATCAACTTATCCACCCGAATCGAGGCATCCACCTGTTGCTGACGGATTAGATCGTAATTATAGACGTAACCGAGAATCTTATCCTTATCGCCGTCAGCCACCACCGGCAGCCGGCTGAACCGTTCCTGCAGGTAGACGTTGAGGGCATCTTTGACACTCGAGGTGATATCGATAACTTCGAGTTGCGTCCGGTCAATCATGATGTCCTTAGCAACCTTGTCATTTAGTTCGAAGGCCCGTTGCATGTAAACCAAGTCATTCTTTTCAAGCTCGCCACCTTCCACGGCACTCCGTGAAAGGTTAAGAATTTCAGCTTGGGAGAAGACTTCGTCACTTTCATTGGCGACCTTGAGACCCATTAACCGCACAACGCCAGACGCGCTAGTGTTGAGTAACCAGACAAATGGGTAAAACAGAATGTGGCAGTAATGTAAAGGCGTGACGATAAGCATCAACACCTTCATTGGCATATCGATGGAAATGTTCTTAGGCACGATTTCTGTAAAGACCACTTCCAAGTAGGTCAGCAAGAGCACCCCGATAATCACACTAATGGTATGGGTCGTCGCCGTGTTCAGATGAGCTGGTGCCAGGCCATCTAAGAGTAAATCAACGAAGAACGACTCACCGATCCACCCTAAGATGATCCCGGCAAGTGAAACTCCGACTTGCGTTGTTGATAAATATTCGTTTAAATTGGTGACCATTTTCATGGCCCGGTTGAGCTTAGTTGACGGTTTGTCACGTTCCTCGATCTTTTCTTCCAAGGCACTAGGACGCGTCTGTACTAAAGCAAATTCACAAGCAACAAAGAAAGCTGCAAAGAAGAAGGTAATTAAAATAATAATTAGGTTCACAACTATCTGACCGCTATCCACACATCATTCCTCATTTCATTAATTCTATCTCTTTATTATAGCGCGTGTGCGCCCCTTTTTATAGTAGGTAGATTGAACCAAATTCTACTCCCAAAGCGTTCGCCTGGCAACCGAACACGAGAAAATAGTTGGTTTAACTTTAGAAAATGAGATACTTAACGTTTGCGGCAAAAAGGACTAAACTGAAATTAGTAACATCAAAGGAGATTTTGATTATGGCAGATGCACCAAAGGAAGAAAAAGAGACGCCTACTATTGAGATTCCCACGGAAGACGTGGAAAAGGCGGCTAAGTTATTACTGACAACGGGGTATGTGACAAAGCACGATCTACCAAAGATGAAAGATTTATCTTGGGCAACCGCACTTTCGAAGTCCGTGACGAAGCATTTCTTGGAAGATGACGATGATCACGATCCATACGTCTACTTCGAGCAATTTGACTTTGCCGGTGGGGACATTGATTCCATTATCTTTAACATGGATATTGTGCCTACCCGTGAAGAAGCTTTGCAAGACTTAGCTGAAGCATTGGGTGAAAAGATTGTTGTTCCAAAGGATAATGATCAAAAAACTTATTAAAGTCAGCCAATTTTGGCGTACGGGAGTTCTCGACAGGGATGTCGAGAGCTCTTTTTTTAACGTTTAGTTAAGATAGTCTGACTGCCGCAACCAAAGTGGGTATTTTAACGTTAGTAAGAGTAGAGGGATTAAATGGGTGTTTGACCTTTAGTCTAAAATTTTGATCTTTGAAAAATGAATTATTACGTTTCTTTAGAATGGAGTGTTGATTTATAGGCGATTTAGGTGAATAATTAGCACTCTAAAAAAAGAGTGCTAATTATTTGCTTTTCTGACCAATGCTGACTATTATAGAAAATGTAATCAAGTAAAGCAGAAAGGGGTTAATTGATTATGGCTAATGATGTAATGAATCGGAACTTTGATTTCTTTGATCCAATGAATTTCTTCAATGAAGTAGGGAACTTGGGCCACGATATGTTTAGTGGCAACAGTGATATGAAGACAGATGTTGTTGAACATGACAAGGACTACGTTGTAACGGCAGAATTGCCAGGCTTCAAGAAGGATGACATCCATGTCGATTACCGCGATGATACTTTACGTATTTCTGGTAAGTCTGAGGTTAGTCAATCTGCCAAGGATGACGATGGCCGGATCTTACGGCAAGAACGTCACAGTCAAAATGTGGCCCGTTCCTTCTACCTGCCAAATATCGACTTGAAGCAAGTTAAGGCTAACTTCTCAGATGGCATCTTGACGTTAACCTTGCCAAAGCAAGCCGACGTTGAAGACAATCATGAAATCAACATTGACTAACTGGTATTAAGGGCTGCCTGGATTGCTGAAACTTGTCGCCTTGCTTGCCGAGACCTATAACTCAGGGTTACCACCTGCGGCTGCCAACGATTCCGGCTACTGTGGGGATCGCCTGCGGCCTGAGAAGCGGTCCTCCGGCTCGGTTTGAAGCCTGACTAGGAGCGTCAGTCTCCAAACGCGTCCCACCCTGTAAACCGAGTGAGAAGCCTCGGTCAACAGGGTCGACACAGCTGCCTCCATCGTTGTCCTCCTCCGGTTGTGCCGCTATTGTCGTGTGATACTTGCCAGTGGCGTCGGTGTAACACGGTTGTCAGATGGCATATCAACGTAGCCGTGAGTGAGTCAAGTTTTGGCTCAGCCGTGGGATTTACCAGGTGTTCTTCTTGGTAAATGGCGACTTTGAGACGTGATCTGCGGCTCAAAGCGAGGCCTAAGACCGTTCTGTGGCTTAGGCCGTCCTGCCCACAGCGTTCCAGCCAAAACTTGGCGAACGGTAAGGCGGCCGCGGTAGGGCACAGGTTGACCTTTAATGAAGTTGTTAAATAAAACGTCCATTCTGACATGAGAGCAGAATGGACGTTTTGTATACATAAGTTAAAGCGTAGGAAAGGCTTAGTACTGTTTCCCCGTTTCGTAAACAATTTCTGGTTCATTACCAGTTCGCTGGTACTTGTTGAGAAGGTCGATCGTCGACATTTCGTCTTCAGTCAGTGTGAAATCAAAGACCTGGGCGTTTTCGGCAATGCGATCGGCGTGTTGTGACTTAGGAATTGGTAAGATACCATGTTGTAATTCCCAACGCAGGATGACCTGTGCGACGGATTTGTTGTAGTGCTGACCAATCTTAGCAATCATCGCATCGCCCAGTACGGCCCGCCGTCCCAGTGGGCTCCAGGCTTCCGTGACAATGTTGTGCGCTTGGTTGTAGTCCAGTAAGGCCAGTTGATTCAAGTAGGGATGATATTCGACTTGATCGATGACGGGCATTTCTTTGGCCTTGGTCGCCAAGAGATCTAGGTGTGCGGCGGTGTAGTTGGAAACCCCGATGGATCTCACTTTACCGTCGGCCTTGAGCTTCTCGAAAGCCCGCCACGTGTCGAAGAAATGTTCGCGGACTGGCCAGTGAATCAATAATAGATCTAGGTAATCAAGTTGTAGTCGCTTGAGCGAGCCTTCTACAGCCTTCAACGTCTGGTCGTATCCTTGAACTTCTTCGGCAACTTTGGTGGTCAGAAAAAGTTCTTGGCGGGGAATCGCTAACCGGTGTAAGGTTTCGCCGAGTAGATCCTCATTACGGTAAAGCATGGCGGTATCGAATAGGCGATAGCCCTGATCCCAAGCGGTTTTGATGGTGGTATCCATGGTATCTTGATCACTGATCAGGTAGGTCCCAAAACCAAAGCCGGGGATGCGATGGCCATCGGCAAGTTGGATGGTGTCTGCAAGACTGTTAACTGTCATAGTTGTTCCTCCTTGGCATTAATTGATACGTATAACCACTATGTTAGGCCAATTTAGCGCCGTTGGCAACGCTTACTTTTTAGCTTTAAACTGGTCATAGAGATTAATGGACGCCTCAATGAGCATGCCAACAGTCATGATCCACATGGCGAGCATGTTTTGCTTGGCGAGCATGCAGCCTAGCAGAATAAGATAGAGAATGAAGAGAATAACCGCTGATGATTTATGGTTCATCGTAAAGCCTCCCTTGAAAGTATAAGGTCCACTTCCATTTAACCACTGTGGCGGCTTTCTGTTAACTGTCCATGTATTTTTAGTTAAGAATCCCCAAAAAGCCGACAGATTAATCGGTATGAAAGCGGATTATCGAGTACAATATGGGTAACGAACCGGTAAAGGAGGACGCCCAAATGACAGACCGTTACTTGCCGCTGGTCGATCAAGGCCTCACTGAAGATGAGGTCCATCACCGGGTGGCGGCTGGTTTAAAGAACGACCCGTTACCACCGTTAACGCGGAGTGTGAAGCAAATATTTCGGGATAACTTATTAACGCTATTTAATTTAATTAATCTCCTACTGGGTGGCCTAGTGCTGATTACCGGTAGCTACAAGAACCTGCTGTTTTTAGGCGTGGTGGTTTTTAACACCGGGATTGGTATTTTTCAGGAAATTCGGTCTAAACGCCAGGTCGATAAGCTCGCCCTGTTGTCGGAGGGCAAGATCAACGTCTTGCGCGGGGGCCAGCTGTCCCCGCTCCATCAAGATGAAATCGTACAGGATGATTTGTTAGTGATCGGTCGTGGGGATCAACTCCCGGTCGATGGTTTGATTCGTGAAACCGCGGGAATGGAAGTCGATGAATCCCAGATTACGGGGGAATCGACGCCGATTATTAAGAATACTGACGATCAGCTGGTTTCCGGCAGTGTAATCTTAGGGGGCAAAGCCGTTGTGCAGGCAACCACTGTTGGTAGTGGCAGCTTTGTTAAGCAGCTGGCCCATTCTGCTAAAGAGAAGCGGCGATCAGCGAGTCAGCTGTTACGCATTATCAACCGGATCATCAAAGTGCTGACGTTTGCCATTATTCCGTTAGGCGCTGGCTTGTTCATTTCAGCGTTGATGCGTGGTCAAGACCAGAATCGTGCAATCCTGGGTACGGTCGCCTCTATGGTGGGGATGATTCCCGAAGGCCTGGTGCTCTTGACGTCGGTCGCACTAGCTGCTGGGGCATTTACCCTGGGGCGGCGGCACGTTTTAGTTCGAGAATTGCCGGCGATTGAAGCCTTGGCCCGAGTCGACGTGCTCTGCTTGGATAAGACGGGGACGATTACCAATGGTAAATTAGTTTTGGAAAATGTCGAGGCCGTGGGAAACCAGACGCCGGATCAGCTAAAGCCCATCTTAGCGCAGTTAGTTGCGGCCACGGCCGATGATAATGAGACCGCTACGGCGATTAAGGTGGCGTTGGGGACCCCTAACGTGACCTCGTCCGAAGTGCTACCATTCTCTTCAGGTCGCAAATGGAGTGGCGCGCGGCTGGCGACGGGCAGCTACGCGATGGGCGCTCCAGAGTTTATTTTTGAAACGGTACCGACTGCGGTTCAACAACGCATTCAAACGTTAGCTGCCCAAGGTTACCGGGTCCTGTTGCTGGCTCAAGTCGACGCCCTCACGACGCCTAGGCCAACGGCGCCGCGAGCCATCGGGTTGATTTTAATCACGGATGAATTGCGGCCCCGGGCCAAGGACACCTTTAGCTTTTTTGCCAATCAAGATGTCGCGTTAAAGGTGATTTCGGGTGATAATCCGGTGACGGTGGCTAGTATCGCTGGTCGTGCGGGAATTGACGGTGCTGAGCGGCTGGTCGATATGAGTCGGGTCGGCACAGAACCGGACTATAATCAGTTGGTGACGGATTATAACGTCTTTGGCCGCGTCACGCCGCAACAGAAGCAGAACTTGATTAAGGCTTATCAGGCGGCCGGACACACCGTTGCGATGACGGGTGATGGGGTCAATGACTTGTTGGCTCTGCGACAGTCAGATTGTAGTATTGCCATGGCATCGGGGAGTGAGGCCACGAAGAGTCTAGCGGATTTCGTGCTGGTCGATTCAAATTTTGACGCCATGATTAATGTCTTGAATGAGGGCCGGCGGGTGATCAATAACATTGAACGGGTGGCCTCGCTGTACCTGATCAAGACGATGTATTCAGTAGTGTTGACGTTGATCTTCATCTTTATGAGCCGGAGCTATCCCTTTGAACCCATTCAATTAACACCTATTTCCTCGTTAATGGTGGGGATTCCGACGTTCTTCTTGGCCCTGCAACCGAACTACGCGCGGATCGCCGACCGGTTTATGAAACAGGTAATGGAGATTGCGGCGCCGGCTGCCACTTGTGTCGTGGGCTACATCATCGTGATTATGGCGTTGGGGACCCAGTTTGGCTTAAGCTTTGCCACGACCTCGACCCTCAGTGTCCTCATGACGGGCTTGATTAGCTTAAACGCGCTGGTCATGGTGGCCCGGCCGTTGAATCGGTTCAAGATTGGTCTGATTGCCGTGATGGCGAGCTTGTTTGCGATCATCTTTCTCATCTTCGGGCCCATCTTCTCACTGGTTAGCCTCATCAATTGGCAACTGGCGGTCATCTACCTACCACTGATGGTGAGTGTGCAGCCCGTCTTCATTCTGGTTCAGGAGATCTTAGGAAAACGAATCTTGAGTCGGATTCGGTGGCGGTAAACGCCGGCGAGGTTCCTCGTCAACGCGCTAGCTGAAACGTCATGATTAGATTATATCTAGTCACTGTAACTAGGTAATGTGCTATAATGTAAAGTAGAAATGGAAGGGTAGGGAAGAAATATGGCTGATTACAATCAATACACCCGCTGGGAAAACCAGATGCACAAAGCAAAACTGCCGCGATGGGATGATTTGCCGAAGTTTGATCTCTATATGGACCAGGTTACCGCGCTAATTAACGATATTCTGGGACCGTTAGGCATTGATACCATCACGCCAGCAATGATTAATAACTATGTTAAGCACCACGTTATCCTAGCACCCGTCAAGAAGAAGTATCAGACGATGCAGCTTACGGATATTTTGATGATCAGCCTGCTCAAACCGATGTTCCAGACCGATACGGTTCGTTCTGGGATCGACCAGATTACGGCTGGCGATTATCCCAAGCAGGCCTACGATAACTTTATCGGTCAGTTAGAGGATCGGTTGCATCATTTGGGTGAAGAACAGGTGCAGCCCGCCGCGAAGGATCTGAACGAGAAGCTCATGCAGGTGGCCGTGGATGCGGTCGTTGCTCGCCTCCAGTCCGAAAAATTATTACACTTAATTAAACGACCAATTCGTAAAATTGAAAAGAAGTAGCCACGTGTTTAGGCTAAAAAGGGCGTCCCAACATTTCTGCTGGGGCGCTCTTTTAGGTGGAAAAATCAAACAATGGCAAAGTGAAGTCTATGCCTAGAATGCCGCGAATCCTACTGGGTTTGCGTTTCTAACGTCAGATCATTCATGAAGGTTAACAGGAGGTTAGCGTAGCTAGGATGATCCGTATTGTCTTTAATTTCCTGTTGGATCAGGTGCAAGTTGTTGGTAATTACGCCGTTAACCCCGATGAACATCATCTGGTCCATCGTCGTGATGTCATCAATATCCCAAGCGTAAACCTGCTTATGTTCACGGTTAGCCTCTTCAACGAAGGTGTCATTCAGGGTGGTTTCCTCCATGGTGTAGGCGTTGGCCCGCGTGTGAGGGAAGGTGAGGTTGTAGGGCATGATGTAACTGACGAAAAGGTTGGGATGCTCGCGCTTGAGCTGATTCATGATGGTGTAGCTGAGCGTATGAACCTGTTCATGATTAGCGAGAATCCGGGCACCAAATTGGCGGTAGAAGCGTTCGGGAAGATCCTTGGTATCCGCGCCCCCGGTCTTAATTTCAATCAGGAGTTTCTGATGATGTTGAATTGCCGCGTCGAGATACTGATCAAAGCTGGGAATCTTGGCTTGATAGCCATTTTCCGTGACGGTGACGGCGGTCAACTGCTTGAGCGTCATCTTAGCGACCTGGCGTTTAATCCCTGCCAGCTGCTTGAGATTACTATCATGCATGACGACAAATTGATGGTCCTTGGTCATCCGGATATCCATCTCCACGTAATCGGGATGTTCGCGACTGGTTTTAACCATGGCGGGAATGGTGTTTTGCACGCCGTTGCCATTGTCAACGCCACGGTGGGCAATGGTTAGCGGCTTGCTCATCGCTAGACCATTTAGATAAACCAGATTAAACGCCACCAACAAGGCACTAATCACGGTCAGACCACTGACGATCAAAACGCGGGTACGTAATCGCGTCTTGGCCGGTTCCCGGAAGCTAAAGAGCATGGCGGGCGTCGGTTGATGAATGTCGTGGCTACTGAGAATGACCATCATGAAGATCACCGTGGCATAGCAGACGATGAATTCAGTGATCACTTCCATGAGGAAGAGGTTGATGGTCGCCGCAACCAAGGCGATGTGGGTCTTATCGAAGAGGACTTGACCGACGTAAAGGGCGCTGTAGATGATGGCTACCGTAACACTGACGATCACGAGCGTCACCAGAATTTTTAAGAGGTAATTCCAAAATTGACCGCGCGTTCGTTGCCAGCTGAGACGGATGGCGTCGCGGCTGTGATAATGATCGATCATCATTAAGGGAAGCACCGCAATGAGACGAATCCCGAGATAAGCCGCGCCAACGTAAAAGATACCTAATAGTACGGCAAAGGCATTGTTAGCCATGAGATAGCTCACGATAAAAGCAGGAATCTTGGCCTTATTGAGTAACGGCGTGGTAAAAAGTTCGCTACCGAAAGGCATAATCACAATAAAGTAGCCAATAAAGAAAAGAAAGGTGCTGGGAGAAGCCCCGGCAATACTACGGACGGTGTCTCCCAGAATACTCAACATGGTTTGTGGCCGACCATGCCGAATATTTGTAATCCCGAGTAGTAGGTAAGCAAACTGCCAATAAATGAGCGTCACAATTGCCAATAAAATGACGAGCAAACCGACGATTGCCAGGGGATGGTGGAGCAATAAATTACCGATATTCGTGTAAGACACGTAGGGAACGTGTTGCCAGCGCATAAGTGCGGAGGTTAACCAAGTGAAGAGTGGGACGGCGAGGTAGCTGACGACTAGATTTGTTAAGAAGACCAGGGTTACATAGCTTCCCCAGTGATGGAAGAAGTGCCGGTTAGCGTCACGCCAGAAAGCCCAAGGACGCATAGAATCACGCTTTCTATTGAGATATTTTCGAAAAAAGAAACATTATTCCAGGATGAAAAGGTTATCTACCTTTACTTTATCATAGTCTGTAAAAGCGGGAACAAAAATTGCTTAATTGGGGGATAAAAGCGGAATTCCAGCTGGAGATTAGCAAAACGATAACGGCGAAAATGAAAGAAAAAGAGTTGGTTGTGATTTAGAACACAGCTTAAAAAATAAAAATATTTTTTCTAAATATATGTATGCGCTTACATGTGCTGTGACTGTAACCCTTGATGGTTGTGGATTTGTTTGTCAGTTCAACTAGTTGTGATTTTTTTAACATAAACCTCTTGCAGAATTTAAAAAAGGTGATATGATTTAACTCGTGAAGAACTTAACAAGATGTTTTCAAATGGAGGCATAAGAATGTTAAAAGACGTGAAAGAAAATCCAAAAGCTAAAAAGCAAGAAAACGGCGAAACGGTTGATCAAATGATCGATCGGTTAACTGCCAAGGCCCACGACGCACTGTGCGCCATGGACGATTTTACTCAAGAAAAAGTTGACCACATTGTTCACCAAATGGCAATCGCTGGTTTGGACCATCATATGGAACTTGCCAAGGCCGCTTATGAAGAAACCGGCCGGGGTGTGATGGAAGACAAGGCCGTCAAGAATATGTTTGCTACCGAAGAAATCTGGCACTCAATTAAGAATGATAAGACGGTAGGCATCATCAAAGATGACCGGGAACGGCAATTGATTACGGTGGCCGAGCCACTGGGGATCTTAGCCGGGGTTACGCCCGTTACTAACCCAACGTCAACGGCAATGTTCAAGTCATTGATCGCCGTTAAGACGCGGAACCCAATCATCTTCGCCTTTCACCCACAAGCACAGAAGTCATCCGTGATGGCTGCTAAGGTTGTTCGGGATGCAGCGATTGCTGCCGGTGCCCCAGAAGGCGTTATCCAATGGATTGATAAGCCAAGTTTGGAAGCCACAACTGCCTTGATGAATCACCCTAAAGTAGCGAGTGTCTTGGCTACCGGTGGTCCTGGCATGGTGAAGGCGGCCTACTCAACTGGTAAGCCAGCCTTGGGAGTTGGTCCTGGTAACGGTCCAGCTTACATCGAAAAGACGGCTAACATTAAGCGTTCTGTCTACGATATCGTGCTGTCGAAGACGTTTGATAACGGGATGGTTTGTGCTTCTGAAAACAGTGCTGTTATTGATCAAGAAATCTACGATACGGTTAAGAAGGAAATGCAAGATCGCGGTGTCTTCTTCATTAAGAAGAGTGACGAAAAAGCTTTGGCTGACGCAATGTTCCGTCCTGAAGGTGGCGTTAAGGGCCCAGTTGCCGGGATGTCTGCACAAAAGATTGCTGAATTAGCTGGGATTAAGGTGCCCGCTACGGCTAAAGTCTTGGCTGCAGAATTAACTGGCGTTGGTCCTAAGTTCCCACTTTCCCAAGAAAAGTTGTCTCCAGTCTTATCCGTCTACAAGGCCAAGAGCCATGAAGACGCGTTCAAGATTTGTGATGAGCTCTTACACTTTGGTGGGTTAGGCCACACGGCTGGAATTCACACGATGGATGATGACTTAGCAACGAAGTTTGGGATTAAGATGAAGGCCAGCCGGGTCTTGGTTAACACGCCATCCGCTATTGGTGGTATTGGGAACCTCTACAACGAAATGATCCCATCATTAACGTTGGGAACTGGCTCATGGGGCAAGAACTCCGTCTCCCATAACGTTTCCTCATTTGACCTGTTGAACATCAAAACGATTGCAAAGCGGCGAAATAATATGCAGTGGATTAAATTACCTCGAGTTTACTTTGAAAAGACATCTGTCCGTTACCTTGACGATATGCCTGGTATCAAGCGGGTCTTCCTGGTAACTAGCCCATCAATGGTTGAATTGGGTTACATTGATACGGTCTTGAATGAATTGAAGCGTCGGCCAGATGGGATTGAATACTCACTGTTCTCTGACGTTGAACCTGATCCTACTACGGACACGGTTAACCGTGGGGTTGCGCAGATGCGGGTGTTTAAGCCAGATACAATCATTGCTTTAGGTGGTGGCTCACCAATTGATGCCGCTAAGAACATGTGGCTCTTCTATGAAGATCCTAATGCTAGCTTCTTCGGGGCTAAGCAGAAGTTCTTGGATATTCGGAAGCGGACTTACAAGTTCAATAAGCCTACGAAGGCCCAATTTGTAGCGATCCCAACTACTTCTGGGACTGGTTCTGAAGTTACACCATTCTCCGTGATTACGGATTCCAAGACGCACGTGAAGTACCCATTGGCTGACTACGCTTTGACGCCAGATGTAGCGATTGTGGACTCACAGTTCATTCAGACGGTACCTAAGAAGACAGTAGCTTACTCTGGGTTAGATGTGTTGACCCATGCTATTGAATCTTACGTCTCAAACATGGCCTCTGACTACACGCGGCCATGGTCCTTACAAGCGATCAAGTTGGTTATGGATAACCTGACGAACTCCTACAATGGTGATGTCACGGCCCGCGAAGAAATGCATAATGCCTCAACGCTTGCCGGGATGGCCTTTGCGAATGCCTTCCTTGGGGTAGACCACTCAATCGCCCACAAACTGGGTGGCGAATTCGGCTTACCACATGGTTTGGCAATCGCGATCACCTTGCCACACGTCATTCGTTACAACTTCAAGGAACCAACGAAGCTGTCAATGTGGCCTAAGTATGAGTACTTCCGGGCTGACGAAGACTACGCGCAAATTGCACGGTACCTCGGCTTGCCAGGAAACACTAAGGAAGAATTGAAGGAGTCCTTGGTCAAGAAAGTTATCGACTTGGCCCACTCAGTTGGTGTGACGTTGAGCTTGAAGGCCAACGGGGTTGATAAGGCGCACTTTGATAAGGTAGTTGATCATTTGGCTGAATTAGCCTTTGAAGATCAATGCACGACGGCTAACCCAAAGGAACCTTTAGTTTCTGAACTGAAACAGATTATGCTTGATGAATATGATGGTAAGAACGTTGAAAAGTAACGTTTGATCCGCGACGGTCACTCTGAAGAGGGGTGGCCGTCTTTTTTTGTCGCTCGTTTAAGGCGAGGAATCCCCGTGATGGCGGCGATTTTGCAGGGCCAGCTGATCACTATTAAACGTGTTTCTACTATATTATAAGGTGGTGTAACTGCTACAAGTAGAAATTAAATGATGCGCTATCGGCTTAAGCCTGAAAATTATCGACTAATTGCTGAGAGGATGAGTGATTTTGGGGGCGTAAGTTGGACTTTATTAACGGAAAAAAACGGTAAGAGTGAGAAATAATGCCAGCTATTTTCTGAACATGACGCGTTATTTTCGAAAAATTGACTGATTTTCATCAAATTATCATCAAAAATCGTAAAAAAAGTCGGATTTTCAGTGCAAAAGGCACGGTAAATCCGGCCTCTTTTTGGCTAAAATGGGTAAAAATTGGCAAATAAAAGCGGTTTATATGACAACAGAGTTACAAATATTACGGAATGTCATAATGTAATATTTTTCTTAACCTCCGCGTAATCTAACGTCAATTTGAATGTAATACCTATCAGTTATTCTAATATCCGTTAAGCAAACAAAGGAGGACATTCATTACTTATGAATATCAAAAAAGCTTTAGTTACTACTTTAGGAACGGTTGCCGTTGTCGGTGCCGGTCTCTTCGCCTCAACACAAACGGCAAACGCTGATACTGTTACGGTCAAGCAGGGGGATTCTGTTTGGTCATTAGCTAACACGTACAACACGACCGTTAACGCCATTGAAAAGGCTAATACCTTGGCTAACAGCAACTTGATCTACGTGGGTCAACAATTGAATGTGCCTACCAGCACGACTTCAACGACTGCTGCTAACGTGGCAAGCCAAAACTACAGCAACAATGCTTCTACGCAAGCTAGCCAATCCACGACTAGCCAAGCAACCACTTCTTACTCAAACCATGCCGCAACTAGCAGCAACACGTCTGCTTCAACTGGCGTTTCTGGCTCAGATGCCAGTGCCAAGGCTTGGATTGCTGGTAAGGAATCTGGTGGTTCATACTCAGCTCGTAACGGCCAATACATCGGTAAGTACCAATTGAGTGCTTCTTACTTGAACGGTGACTACTCCGCTGCTAACCAAGAAAAGGTTGCCAACCAATACGTGGCTTCCCGTTATGGTTCATGGTCTGCTGCCCAATCTTTCTGGCAAGCAAACGGCTGGTACTAAAACCCAGTTAACTTAATCGTTTAAATCAAGTAAGCTCTCACGGATGCAGGTCCGTGGGGGCTTTTTTGTAGTCAGCGGGTAGTGGGATCTAGCTGAAAAGGAGACGATCTTCACTAAAATAGTTGGTTATTGAAAAACGAGACGGGTGTTTTTCGCCGATCTTTTCCAAATATAGGGGGAATCGGCGAAAATTTAGGCCACTTGCGCGTGATTTTTTCCAATAGTTATTGTGTAAATACGGTAAAAGCGTCACATCGCAGTAAAGAAACCGGCGAATTACGGCTGGATGTTGCGGCATCGTTAACCATGTTACAGTTTGTCACGTAACCCATTTTTTCTTAATCGGGGTGTAACTCAGGAACAATGGGGGTGTAACGTCCACAGGTTATGATAGGTCTCGTTAAGTAATTGATAGACAAACCGCTTCACTTAAATTAAAAGGAGGACATTCATTTTTATGAATATCAAAAAAGTTTTAGTTTCTACTTTAGGTACTGCTGCAGTGTTAGGCGCCGGGTTATTTGCTGGCACCACTTCCGCTAACGCCGACGTCCGGGTAACGGTGAAGTCGGGAGATACTGTTGCTAAGATTGCAAACCAATACAAATCAAGTGTTTCTTCTATTGAGAGTGCCAACAACCTAAAGAATGTCAACTTAATTTATGTTGGCGAATCACTGGTCGTTCCTTCAACCACTTCAACGTCTACGGCAACGACGACACAAGCGGCACAAACGACCACACCAAGTACGACGACGCAAAAGCAATACAAGCAGTACAGCTCAACGCAAAACTACAACAATACGGCTGCTGCAACCACGTCTAAGACGAATACTGCCACGACTAGCACGTCAACGACGACTGGTTCCGATTCTTCTGCTAAGGCATGGATCGCGAACAAGGAATCTGGTGGCTCATACTCTGCACGGAACGGTCAATACGTTGGTAAATACCAATTGAGTGCATCTTACTTGAACGGGGATTACTCTGCTGCTAACCAAGAAAAGGTAGCGAACAACTACGTTTCTTCCCGTTATGGCTCATGGGCAGCTGCCAAGTCTTTCTGGCAAGCAAACGGTTGGTACTAAACTGAATTCCGGTTTAGCTAGCCACGAGTTAATAAACTAAAATTAGAAACGACGGTAAAACCTTTACGGGTGGACCGTCGTTTTTGCGTTCGTTAAACCGCGATATCAGCGGTTTTTTAGCCCAATTGGATGGATTTGGGGTTGGCTGTTACCGTTTCGTAACATGCAGACAACTTTCCTGTAACCTGGGAACGTTATGCTATTCTTAAGAAATTCGTTAGGAGGGACCAGATTGAAGTTCAAGTCAGGATTGATGGTGTTATTAATGGTAATTTCAATGGTCCTACCTAGCGTTGCGGCGGTTACGAGTACGACGACTTCGGCGGAAGCTAGTGCAGCTTACGTTTGCAAGTTGTCTAAGAAGGAGCGGCGGGCCAAAGCGTGGATTGCCAACAAGGAGTCTGGTGGTAATTACCGCGCCAAGAATGGTCGCTACTATGGCAAGTATCAATTAACCCGCTCATATCTGAAGGGCGATTACAGTAAAGCCAATCAGGAGAGAACGGCCGATAAGTATGCCCACAGCCGTTATGGCAGTTGGGTTCGAGCCAAGCATCATTGGTTAGCTTGTGGCTGGTTCTAAATAAATGATAAATACTGGTGTCACCGTTGGTTAGATAGCCGATGGTGGCTTTTTGTTTGGGTAAAAGTATTGTCAGATTGGCGGTGTGATGCTGGATAATTGGCTGTGGTGGTGACCATTCACTGTGATCCGGAGATTCTATCTAACGGTATAGTTAATAGCATACCGGAGAATGCTGATAAAAACGACTACAATTTGATTATTCTTTTTGGAGGTTTAGACGTTTATCTTGAAGATGAAATTCAGCAAAAGTAATCCAAGCAAGCAACAAGTATCATCATTTGAAATATAAGAAACATTATCAATAGTTAATCCTTGATTATAATGAGCTGATCCGGTATGCTGAAGTCATTGAAAAAGAGCTTAAAAAAATGGAACCCCGAGGAGGATTCCATTCTTGATCAAGTCAATTTAACTCATGTGTAAGTCGCGTCGATGATAGCCCCACCAGCCGATTAAGATGAGAACGAGGCTGAGAACCAGCATCCAGCTGAAGTTTGCCCATTCAACATCGTGACTCGGTACCTTATTCATCCAACCTAATGGTGATAGGTGTTGGGCCCACTTAGGGAGCTTCAGCATGCCACCCATATAGAGTGTAATGAAGCCGAGGCCGAGGTATAGCCAGTTCAGAGCTCGGATGCGTGGCCACCAGCCAATGATCGCAGTGGCAATACCGATGAAGACGAGGACAGCTGGCAACTGCCCCCAGATGGATTGCCAGAGTTCAAAGGTGGTTAACCCATCCTTGGGGTGGCTGAGAGTGGCGTTGCCGACAAGGATTAGGGTACTAATGGCGACACCAAAGGCGACGATACTGCTCAGTAGACCAGTACCAACGTAGCCGAAGAAGAGCTGAGTACGCGAGAGTGGCCGCGCATACAGGGACTCTAACCAACCATTGGTTTCATCGCTATACAGTTTGTAGACCAGTTGAATGCCAGGGATAGCTGCCAAGGCCGCCATGAGGATAACTAAAGTAGAAGTGAAGCTGACCAGCATGGCGTGATTAGCTTCGTGCAACACATTGGAGCCGAAGACCTGTTGCATGGTTGGGTTGGTTTTTAGCATGTCACCCACGCTATTGTAGATGCTCCCATAGGTCATGGCCAGAATGGCTAGACCGATGATCCAACCAATAATAACGTTGTGTTCGCGGCGCCAGAGGAGTGAAACCGGTCCGCGTAAAAAGGCCGAAGCGATTCGGCGACCTGGCCGAGTAGCAATCGCGCCAGCATTTAGATCACGCTGTAAGTTAATGATTGCAGCGAGTATGAAGAGAATGAGGGCTAGGAGTAAAGCGAGCACGATAGGTAACCAGTTAGGGTGATGGTATGGTGAAATCTTCTCGACCCAACCGAGGGGAGACCACCAAGTGTAGTCAGGATTCTGAACGTCGGTCATCATCCGCACAATGTAAGCTAAGCCGAACAGGGCGTAAGTCAGCCCGGTGGCACTAGCTGAGTGATCAGCCAGTTGTGCGGTCAGGAGGGCTAATAGGCCAAAGGCCAGACTGACGGCTGCTAAACCAATGGCCACAGCCCAGTTTCCTTCGGTCGTAATCCCGTGCATATCGGAAAAACCGAGTCCGATACCATACAGGATCGCGACTAAGGCATTAACAATTACTAATTCTAAAGCCGCCGCACTTAATGGGGCCAACTGACCGACCGCGCGTGAGCGGATTAATTCGGTGATGCCTTCATCTTCTTCACCACGAGTGGCATGAACCCCCAACATAATATTCATGATGATTTGTGTGATGGTCATAAAGACGACCATTTCGGTTGAAAATATCTGAGCGGTTGATGGATTGTTTGTGAACTTGAACGCCCCTAACAGAGCAACCATAGCGGGGCTCTTGAGCGTATCTTTGATCGCAGCAATCTCGTGTTGGGTGCCGAAGATATCCGTAAATTTGAAAGCAACGCCAATCATTAGGCCCACGAGAACGAGAATCCAGATCAGAATACGGAAGCGGTCGCGGCGCAGGGCCAGTCCGGTTAAACGGCCAGTGCGGGCAAAACGTGATGTCATGATTCTCACTCCTTTTCCGTCGTGTAATAGTGCATAAAGAGATCTTCTAGAGTTGGCGGTGTACTTTGCAGGGCCATGATGTGGTGCTCAGTGAGGGCCAACATGACAGCTGGTAATGCCTTGGCTTCCACTGAAAACTGCCATTCGTTGGTATGCTGACCCGGTTCGGCATTGTGAACCCCCGCCAACTGTGTAACATCTAATGGTGTCTTCAGCGTGACGTTGATCACGGTACGCGTCAGATGGCGCATTTCCGCTAGACTTCCCGTTTCGATGATCCGACCCTCACGAATAATGGCGATACGGTCACACATACGCTCAACTTCAGAGAGAATGTGACTGGAGAGTAAGACGGCTTTGCCTTGTTGTTTGAGTGCCAAGACGGCCAATTGAAATTGTCGCTCATTCAAAGGATCGAGGCCAGAAGTTGGTTCATCGAAGATATAGAAGTCAGCGTCCTGAGAAAAGGCCGCAATGAGTGCTACCTTTTGCCGATTCCCTTTGGAGTAGGTCCGGGCTTTCTTGGTCGGGTCGAGCCCGAACTGCTTAATCAAGTCATCCGTTCGTTGTGAATGGTGCGCGCCATTCATCTTTAGTAGGAGATCAATGATTTCACCACCGGTTAGGTTAGGCCAAAGGTAGACATCACCGGGGACGTAAGCCAGCCGGCGGTGAATAGCAACACTGTCGTGCCAGACGTCTTGACCAAAGATGGTTGCATCGCCGCCAGTGGCCCGAATGAGACCTAGAAGCACGCGAATAGTGGTGGATTTACCAGCGCCATTGGGTCCAATAAAGCCAAAGACCTCACCGGCATTAACGTTAAATGTGATGTCTTTCAGGGCTTGAAAATGCCCAAAACTTTTTTGGAGATGATTAATTTGTAAGACAGGTGTAGCTGTCATATGAATTCCCTCCTCACGGTTATTTAAATCGCTATCATCGTAAGCCCCCCACTAATGGAAGTCAATAGAAAAGTGAACTATTTTTACGAAATAGTTCACTAAAGTTAAAAATGTTTCCTTAATGAGGTATGATAGAATGGATAGCAGGGAATTTTTTAGCAAAAGTGGTGAATGTAATGGCAACGAACCAGCAGCGACGTGAGCGGCAACGGCAAAATATTTTGCAGGCGGCAAGAAAGTTATTTATGCGCGATGGCTATAAGGTGACCCATATCAAGGATGTGGCGACTGAGGCCAACGTTTCGCAGGTGACTCTTTATAAGTATTTTGATAGTAAGTTGGCTTTAGGACATCAGGTTGTGCTAGAGATGATTGTTGAGGGGTACGCGGATTACCAAAAGATGGTGGATGATCATACGCGCTCATTTCGTGAGCTGATTCAGTTAATGATTACCACGAAGACGGGCTATGCGGTTGAAATGAGCGATGACTTTTATCAGTTTGTTTCCGACGATATGCGTGGGGCGTTAGGCAACGATGATGCGCAGCAACTCTATCAAGCAGGCAAAGAGAAATTCTGGGATAGTGTAATCACTCGCGGACGGGCCGCGGGGATGATTAGTCCCAAGTTGTCCAATGAAGCACTGATGATGTACCTGGATATGTATGTTCAGTATTTCAGTGCCCCGACCAGTCATCCGGTGATTGGGGATGCTAAGACCTATAAACATTACGCCGATCAGCTGATGCACCTCTTTTTCTATGGATTCATTGGTAATCCGCCGCAGAGTGATGATCAATCAGCAAAGGAGCAGATAAACTAATATGGCAGAAGCAGAAGTTTTAGCAGCGGTTAGACAATTTTCGCAATCTAAAATGGGTGATGATGAAACGGGACACGGCTTCGATCACATTCAACGGGTCGTGGGGCTTGCAGAGCGTTTGGTGCAAGCCTACCCAGCCGCCAATCGGGTTTTAACGGTGACGGCAGCGTATTTACATGACGTGATTGACGAAAAGTTGGTGACGGACACCGCCCAAGCCAGCGAAGAAGTACGATATTTCTTAAAGCAACAAGGGTTTACCGCCGATCAGATTGAAACGATCTTCTTAATCATGGATAACATGTCTTATCACAAGACACTAGATGGTACGGCTAAACCGTTGCCGTTAGAGGGTCAGTTGGTTCAAGACGCGGACCGACTAGATGCGATTGGTGCGATCGGTATTTCGCGGGCAATCTATTTTGGTGGTCATTTCGGTGAAAAGATTTACGACCCAGCGGTACAACCGCGAACGGCGATGACGCACGCGGAATACCGGAATCTAAACAATGAAACGATTATTAATCACTTCTATGAGAAATTGTTAACGTTGAAGGATTTGATGAACACAGCGGCGGCTAAGCAGCTGGCAGAGCATCGCCAACAGGTCATGCTAGACTTTTTATCAGAGTATAAAGCGGAATGGAACGCGGAAGCATAAGGCTTTCGCGTTTTTATTTGCCGGGAAGTCAAAGTTAGGGATTTAAAGATTTCAAAGCAAGTGATATACTATGACTGTACGGAATGTTCACGTTAACATTTTGCGTTGAGTGAAATGCTAGCGTTAACGATTATTGGCGTACATAACTAATGTATTAGATAGGTGTAATTCAGAAAAAAGGGTAAAAGACGTTAAACTTTACAATACCGGCGTCACCGGTTGGTGCTAAGGGCTTTAGCTGGATATTAGCTAAGGCGTAGAGGTTGACAATTTCTGATAATATTGTATTATGAAATCGGTTACACTGTCATACTAGTATATTAGTTGGACGGTGCTGATTGTTCGACCATTAGTTGAATTTGACAGTTCGATACTTTGACAATACGAAAGGGCGGTTTCAGATGGTTAAACTAACGGATGATTACTTAAACAACAAGGCGGCTTTTACAGCAGCTGGGATTAAAGTTCCTACTTATGATCAAGATAAATTACGGAAAGCAACAAATGAACACCCACGTTGGGTTCACTTTGGTGGTGGGAACTTATTCCGCGCGTTCCATGCAGCCATTGCGAACACTTTAATTGAAAAAGGCGAATTAGACTCAGGTGTGATCGTGGCCGATACTTATGATAACTCTGTGGTAGATGGCGTTTACAAGCCATTCAACGATCGGGTTCTCCGGGTTGTGACGAAGGCTGATGGGAACTTTGACAAGGAATTATTTGCGTCAGTTACGGAATCACTATTTGCAACGCAAGCCCGCAAAGAAGATTGGAAGCGGATGCAAGAAATCTTCAAGGCACCTTCCTTACAAGTCGTTTCCTTCTCAATTACTGAAAAGGGCTACAACTTGAAGACCGTTTCCGGTGAATTGAACGACATCACCAAGGCTGATTTGGCTGCTGGTCCAGAAGCACCTAAGGGGAACATGGCTGGTTTAGTTTCCTTATTATTAGGTCGTTTCCAAAACGGTGCAACGCCACTGACCTTGATGAGTACCGATAACTTCTCTAACAATGGGGACAAGTTAAAGGATAGTGTCTTGACGGTTGCCAAGGGCTGGAAAGAAAACGGATTTGTCGGTCAAGACTTCTTAGATTATTTGGAAGACGACAAGAAGATCAGTTTCCCACTATCTATGATCGACCGGATTACGCCAAATCCTTCTGAAACCGTTAGTGCTAAGTTAAAGGACTCTGGGTTTGAAGATTACGAGATTATTCACACGGCCAAGCACACTAACATTGCCCCATTCACGAACACTGAAGAAGTTCACTACTTAGTTGTAGAAGATAACTTCCCGAATGGCCGGCCAAAGTTTGAAGATGCCGGTGTCATCATGACTGATCGTAAGACGGTTGGCGAAGCAGATGAAATGAAAGTTACCACCTGCCTGAACCCACTGCACACGTCATTGGCTATTTTTGGGAGTGTTCTGCGGTTCAAGTCAATTTCCGACGAATTGCAAAACGATGACCTGGTTGGCGTTATTAAGCAAATTGGGTACGTTGAAGGCTTGCCAGTTGTGACGGATCCTAAGGTTATCAACCCTAAGGAATTCATCGACCAATTGGTTACGAAGCGTTTGCCTAACCCATACATCCCGGATACACCACAACGGATTGCAACGGATACGTCCCAGAAGATCCCAGTTCGTTACGGGGTCACGATCAAGCAATACGTTGACCGCGACGGGTTCGATCCTTCGACCTTGGAATTCATCCCATTGACCATTGCGGGTTGGTTCCGTTACTTGATGGCCGTTGACGATGAAGGCAATGCCTTTGAACCAAGTCCAGATCCAATGATGGATGACTTGAAGAAGTACGTTGGCGACATTAAGTTGGGCGAAAAGACCGACGTTCACGCACACTTGAAAGATGTTTTGACGAATACCTCAATCTTCGGCCAAGACCTCTACGCAGTTGGTTTGGGTGAAAAGGTTGAAAACTACTTCAGTCAAATGATTGCTGGCAAGGGTGCCATCGTTAAGACGATCGAAGACGCTTTAGCTAAGCACGCTAAATAATTAGAAATTTGTTGGTCGTCACGCAGAATTTATGAGGAGTGAGAAGTTTATGATCACCATTCAAAACAGTCGCTTTCGGGTTGCGATTAATGAAGTTGGAGCCGAGTTAACCCATTTTGTGGATCAGGCTACTGGTCGTGATTTAATTTGGAACAACGATCTCTGGCCAAAGCATGCGCCGGTATTATTCCCGGCAATTGGTCGTTCGAACGAAGACAGCTACTTGATTGATGGTCAGAAATTCGATATGCCTCAACACGGGTTTGTCAGCGGCTTAACCTTTGCCGTTGCCAAGCAAACTGATTCGGCAGTGACCCTATCGGCCCGGGCTGACGACGACACGAAAAAGATGTATCCTTTTGACTTCGAACTCCAAGTAACCTTCAGCTTGACGGCTGACGGCTTGAACTTGAAGTTTGAGGTTAAGAACCATGATACTCAAGATCTTTCCTTCTCCTTAGGGTCCCATCCGGCATTCAACGTGCCATTCTCAGATGGTGAACAATTTACGGATTACCAAGTGGCCTTAACGCCGGCACCACAAGACTTAACCCACTTTGAGATCGTAAAAACGCCAAATCCATTCCGGAGCGGCAAGAGTTTACCGGTCAAAAATGAAGATGGCGTGATTGATTTGAACTATCCAATGTTTGATGATGGGCTGATCATTCTGAACGCACCAGGCCTGGAACATGTGACGTTGCGTTCTAAGACGAGTGGTAAGTCGATTACGTTAGACGTTAAGGACTTTGACTACGTTACCCTTTGGACCAAGGAAGGTGCCAATGCGCCATTCCTGTGCATTGAACCATTCAATGGTCTACCAGATGTTTCCGGCGATCTTCGTGAATTGAAGACCAAGGAAGGGAACCACCATGTGGCTGCCGGTCAAACGGAAACGATGGCTTATGACATTCACGTCAAAGACTAGCTCATCCGGTTATAGGCTGTGATCTTCCCGGTGAAGCCCGATCGATCAGCTGCTTGGATAACTAGGGTGGTAATGCCGCCGTTGGCCGGGTAGTTGGTCAGGGCGTCAAAGTCGGGACCGTACCGAAGTACCAGCGAACGAATCAAGGTGCCGTGGGTGACCACGAGTAACCGATCACCATCCTGGGCTTCGGTGAGCAGATCTTGAATGCCGTGGTCGACGCGTTGGCTGAAGGTTACGCCGTCTTCTGAAAGGTGGCGTGGATCTGCAGCGTGCATCGCATCGCGGGCGACTTCAAACGAGTATTTCTGAATGATTTCGGCTTGCGTTTGGCAGCCTAGCTGTTGCGCCGCGCCGACTTCTTTCCAGGCTTGGTGAAAGTCCAATCCTTCATAGGAACCGAAGAAGACTTCGCGAAAAGCCTCGTGTTGTTCGGGCGCGACTTGTAGGAAGCGATTAGGTTGAATGATATGTTTGGCCGTGTCGATCGCACGTTTGAGATCGGATGAATGGTAGCTTTGGTACTGGGTATCTCGAAGCAACTGGCCGACTTGATCGGCCGTTGCGATCCCAGCCGTCGTTAGTGGTGAATCAGCCCAGCCCTGGAGTTTATCCATGGTGTTGAAGATGGTTTGCCCGTGACGGACGAAATCAATGGTAATAGTTTTCATAAAAATAGCCTCCTCACGATATGTATATCCACATTATACGCATATTCGCCAGGCGACGGGTGTAAGTTTGAATTTGAATTTAATTATTTTGGAGGTTTTTGGAAAATGGCACAATACAAAATTGCGGTGGTTAACTCAAGTAGTTTCGGACAAGTCTTCAAGGAACACTGGAAGCAAATTGAAGAAATTGGTGAAGTTAAGCGGTTCATGTTGCCTACGGACATCGATGGTAAGTCATTAGCCAAGGAATTAAATGGCTATAACATTATCATTGCTTCCGTTACCCCAATGTTTAACAAAGAGTTCTTTGATAACAAGGACGAAACCTTACTGATCTCGCGGCACGGTATTGGCTTTAACAACGTTGATATCAAAGCTGCTAAGGAACATGGGACTAAAGTGGCAATCGTGCCACAATTGGTTGAACGGGACTCCGTTGCCGAAAACGAATTGGCTAACTTGATGACGTTGGTTCGTCGGACAGTTCAATCCGCAGAACGCGAACGTGATGACCGTTACGAAGATCGTGCCGAATTCATGGGGAATGAATTATCTGGTAAGACCTTTGGGGTTATCGGCTGCGGGAACATTGGTAGTCGGGTTGCAGAATTGTTCAGTGTCTTTGGTGGCCCAATCTTGGTTAACGACCCAGATCCTAAGGCCCCAGCTGGCTGGTTGAAGAGCCACAACGTTGAACGCGTTGACCTCGATACTTTGTTGGAAAAGGCGGATTACATTTCTCTGAACGCTTCTTTGAACGACGGCAACTACCACCTGATTGATGCCAAGAAGATTGCCAAGATGAAGAAGGGTGTTTACCTGTGCAACAACGCGCGGGGTGCCCTGATTGATGAAACGGCCCTCTTGGACGGGATCAAGTCTGGTAAGGTTGCGGGTTACGCTGCCGATGCTGTTGAAGTTGAACCGGTACGGGCAACGTCACCATTACTGCAGAATGACCGCGTATTATTGACGCCACATACCTCCGCTTACACTTACGAATGCCTTCACGGAATGGGCGAAAAGTGTGTCAGCGATGTGAAGAATATTGTTGCCAACAAGCCGTTGGTTCGTGAATTAACAAGTACTTTAGCCTAGTAAACAGGCCGAACGGGACCATGTGCTGCTAATCGGGGCACGTGGCCCCGTTTATATCCTAACGCCGTACACTGTGTACGTGGTTTCCCCGCCTCTGACGGTTGAAAACTCCACCCTGTGGGGCACGCTTGAAGCCAAGGGGCGGTCTTCAAGCTCGCTGCCAAGCCTCACTAAAGTCGTGAGTCTTGACAACGTCCCATGCTGTAAGACTGGAAGAACACCAGCCTAACAGCATCGACACTGGGTTCCGTTTTCAACCGTCGCCGGCTACGTGACAATGTTCACTGAGTAGTAGCTGGAGGAAGTCAGACAGAACCCCGTGTCGGTGGTCTTGGCTGGGGTTCTGTCCCAGCTTAGACCACGGCCAACTTTGAAACTCGGTTTTTGAGGTTCAAGGTTGCCCTGAAGACCGCTTCTCAGGCTTCAGGTCTGCCTCACCGGGTGGCGTCTGACTACCGGAAGCGAACGTTGGAAGTAGACATTTCAAAAATCGCCAAAATAAAAGGAAGTTGAAAATTATGGACTATTTAATCGGAATTGACGTTGGTACCACGAGTACCAAAGCCGTACTGTACAACACTGATGGAGAAATCTTTGGTTACGCCAACAAGCTGTACCCTTTGATTCAAGATAACCCCGACATGGCTGAAGAAGATCCAGACGTTATCTTCGATGCCTCCGTCGAAGCTCTGAAAGAAGTTACGGCTAAGGCCGATCCTAAGGAAGGCAAAATCTTAGGGGTCTCTTGGTCAACGCAGCAACACAGTTTGGTCGGGATGGACAAGGACTACAAGCCAACGACGCGGGCCATTACTTGGGCCGACAATCGTTCTGAAAAGGTAGCGTCACGGATGGCCGCCGATGGTAGTGGCTTGGAACTCTACAAACGGACTGGTTTGCCAACTCATCCCATGGGCGTGGTTTACAAGTTGTTGTGGATTAAAGAACAACACCCAGATACCTACAAGAAGACTCAATACTGGGTTGGTTTGAAGGAATACCTGTTGTACCGGTACTTTGGTCAACTCAAAGAAGAAACGAACATGGCGTCCACCACGGGTCTCTTTAACATTCACACGATGGACTGGGACGAAGAATCCATGAAATTGACCGGGATTACGCGTGATCAATTGCCAGAACTCGTTGATACGACTTACCAGATGAAGGGCTTGCACCCAGAAATTGCGAAGAAGATTGGGTTCCCAGCTGATACACCATTTATCATGGGTGGAACTGATGGGGCACTGTCCGAAATTGGTTTAGGTGCGATCAACAAGGGTGAAGTTGCCGTTACCATTGGGACTTCTGGTGCCGTTCGGACCTTCGTTGACAAGCCACAGATTGACCCTAAAGGCCGGATTTACTGCTACCCTGTGATGCAAGGAAAGTGGATTATCGGTGGCCCAGTGAACAACGGTGGGATCGTCTTCCGTTGGGTACGTGACAACCTCTTTGCTCCTGAAAAGGAACAGGCTAAGAAGGAAGGCAAGGATCCATACGATCTGTTAACTGAAATTGCCAGCAAGGTGCCTGCCGGTTCCGATGGCCTGATCTTCCACCCATTCTTAGGTGGCGAACGGGCCCCAATCTGGGACGGTAATGCCCGGGCTTCTTACTTTGGCTTGACGCGGCAGCACAACCGGTCTCACATGGTTCGGGCCGCACTGGAAGGGATTGTCTACAACCTCTACACTGTTGAATTGGCCTTGAAGGAAGCTATGGAACCAACGGCTATTTTGGCAGCCGGGGGCTTTGCTCGGTCACCACTATGGCGGCAAATGTTAGCTGACATCTTTGAAGAACCCGTAACCATTCCAGAAGCTTTCGAAAGCGGTTGCTTGGGTGCGATGGTGATTGCTCAGATTAGTCTAGGCTTAGCTGACGACCTGTCAGTGGTTAAGAAGTTTATCGGAAAGATGAACACGTACAAGCCAAACCCAGAAACTTTCGAAAATTACCGGGAAATCATGCCAATCTACATTCGGCTTGGTCGGAAGCTCCAAACTGAGTACGACAGTATTGCAGAATATCAACGAAAACGCGCACCAAAGGAATAAATCGTTAGTTTTGATGATTTATTTTCAAAAATAGCTTGAAATTTGTAAAACTTTTTCATATAATAGAAATCGTTAACTGATATATTACTTTTTTCAAGCAGAGAGGAACTTATACCATGAAGATTGGATTAGTTGGATTAGGTAAGATGGGTAGCAACTTAGCTCAAAACATGATGGACAACGGTCACGAAGTTGTTGGGTTTGACTTGAACAAAGATTTTGTTAAAGAAGTTGCCGGATTCGGCGCAGAAGCAGCTACGTCACTTGATGATTTGCTTAGCAAATTGCCTTCTCCTAAGATTGTTTGGCTGATGTTGCCAGCTGGCAAGCCAACTGAATCAACGGTTGCCACATTAACCGACGTCTTAAGCGCTGGCGATTACATTGTCGATGGTGGGAACTCCTTCTGGGAGAACTCCGTGGAAGATGCCAAGAAGGCAGAAGCCAAGGGCATTAATTTCTTCGACTGTGGGACCTCTGGTGGTCAGTCTGGTGCACGGCATGATGGTAACTTCATGATCGGTGGTACCAGTGCTGAGGCGTTTGAAACGTTGAAGCCAATCTTTGAAGGCATTGCCCAAAAGGATGGTTACCTGTACACCGGCGCTGCTGGTTCAGGTCACTACTTGAAGATGGTGCACAATGGTATTGAATACGGGATGATGGAAGCTATCGGTGAAGGATTTGATGTCCTGGCTCACAGTGACTTCAACTACGATAACGAAGCCGTTGCCCGGTTGTGGAACTCCGGTTCTGTGGTTCGTTCATGGCTCATGGAATTGGCTCAAGAAGCCTTCTCTAAGGATGCCAACCTGGAAGAAATTCGGGGGACGATGCACAGTTCTGGTGAAGGTAAGTGGACGTTACAAGAAGCCCTCAACCAAGAAGTTCCAGTTCCTGTTATCAGCTTAGCGTTGATGATGCGTTACCGTTCAATGGAAAACGATACCTTTACCGGTAAAGTTGTTTCTGCTTTGCGGAATGGTTTTGGTGGCCACGCGGTCGACAAGATCAAGTAAATTCAAACTGATATTAAACGAAAGCTCAAGCCGTAATGGTTTGAGCTTTTTTGCTGCCAACGCTTCAGTGTTGGCAGGATTCACGCAGTTAAACTGGTCGCACTCCGGTTGTCAGAGGTTCCGCCTGCTGTGGGGACGCTTCAGACTGGAAGACTGCCAGTCTTATCGCTCGGCTCCACCCATGGCCTCCTCCGGCTTTGATTATGTTTTACTCATAACGGCAGTTGGAAGACACGGTTACTTAGGAGGCTCAATCCAATCTATAACGACTGTGATGTTCATTATCTCAGTTGCCTAAGCATGCTGTGTTAGCCGTGAGGTCGGCAGATATGGGCTCAGGCGCGTCGTTCTACTTAGTCAGTAAGTGATTTGCTTACTGGCTTAGTAGAAAACCAAGCTTGTAGACTCGGTTCCTTCGAGGCTTCAAGTTGTGTTCGCACCGATCCAGCCCATATCTGCCGACCGGTAAGGCGAAAGGAACTCCCATGTTGCCTAGTTTTAGGCGAATTTTTGTTTAATGTCGGTATGTCATCAACGAGCGATAATTTCAAGTAGAATTGACCAATCTTGAAACTGATATCTAAGTCATGCCATCTGTAAAGCAAAATTTTCAGAAAAAATGCGAATTTAAACGTAAACTTAAGGCCGTTAATATATTTTCAGTCGATATTTTCACAAAAAATAAGATAAAATGACGACCAATATGAAGTCATTTGTGGGTGTATAAACATTGTTATATCAGGGATAGAGAAGACTAGGCGACCACTTTAGCGACAGATTTGGAGAAACATTCATTGACAGCGCTTTCACTAACTAGTAAGATATGGGTGTTGGCAGAACTGGTATATTACTATTTCAATTGCAAGGTGATTAAGCCATTGATAGAGTGAGGACCAGATACGAACAGCTTTTTTGGACAAGGAGTGAGATTAATGAAGTTAAGCAGCAAGGTTCAGTCCGTGGAGAATCGGGGTGACTATCTTGCCATTAAGACAGATGGCGCCCAGTTTCAAGTTTACCTGCTGGATAATAACATTATCCGGATGCGGAGAACGTTCCAGGATGAATTTGCTCCGGAAGCATCATATGCTCTGGTCAAGACTGCGTGGGCAGATAAGACCGACTCACTGATGGCAGACGAGCGGCAACGGGTCCAACCATTACCGCTTGATCTGCGAGAAGACGCAGATGGCTATTCAGTCTCTACGGAGAAGTTGACCCTCAAGATTAATCGTGAACCTTTTGGGTTTGAGATTTGTGATAAGGCAGGCAACGTGCTACATAAAGATTTACCAAAGCGGTCCTTCCTTCAGGATGACTTAGGTCGTTCGTATCACTACAGTACGATGGGCGATCACAACTTCTTCTATGGTTTCGGTGAAAAATCCGGTGAATTGAATAAGTTCAAACGCCGCATGCGCATGCACAACACGGATTCTCTCGGTTGGAATGCAGCGAAGTCCGATCCCCTGTATAAGATGATTCCATTTTATATTGATTTTGACAGTCAAATGGGAATCGCTTCAGGTCTTTACTACAACAATTCCAATGACTCCACGTTCGATATGGACAGTGAGCACAGTAACTATTGGCACCGGTACAGTTACTTTGAATGCGACGGTGGTGACCTGGATGTCTTTTTCATCGCCGGGCCAACTATTAAGGATGTCGTGAAGCACTATACGGATCTGACGGGGAAGACGGCGATGATGCCGAAAGCTTCTCTAGGTTACATGGGATCAACCATGTACTATACGGAGCTGGATAAGGATGCCGATCAGGCGATCTTAGACTTCGTGGATACCTGCAAGCAAAATGATATTCCGTGTGACGGCTTCTTCATGTCATCGGGGTATACCACGGGTGAAGATGGCAAGCGGTATGTCTTCAACTGGAATAAGGAACGCTTCCCAGATCCACAAGACTTCGTGAATAAATTAAAAGAAAAAGGCGTGCTCCTCGCACCAAATATTAAGCCAGGAATGTTGGTCACGCACCCGCTAGCCAAGGACTTTGCTGATGCGAATGCCTACATTAAGACGCCAGACGGTCAGGATGATCAGGTCGACCAATACTGGGGTGGGGCAGCTCACTTCGTTGATTTTACCAGCGAGAGTGGCCGGGCCACCTGGGCCAAGTTCATGACGAAACAGTTATTGTCGTTAGGGATCACGAGTATCTGGAACGACAACAACGAATATGAAATTAATGAAACCGCCGCCAAAGTTGAGGCTGACGGGGTTCACGCTACGATCGGTGAAGTTAAGCCGATCATGCCAACGATGATGGCTAAGACAGCTCAGCAAGCCATCGCAGATTACGATCCTAATGTCCGACCTTACCTAATTAATCGGGCTGGTTTTGCCGGTATTCAACGGTACGCGCAGACTTGGGCCGGCGATAACCGGACGAGCTGGACTAACGTGAAATACAACATCCCAACCATCTTGGGTATGGGGCTCTCCGGTGTGGCTAATCAAGGCTGTGACATTGGTGGCTTCGACGGCCCAGCTCCCGAGCCAGAATTGTTCGTGCGGTGGGTTCAAAACGGCATCTTCCAGCCACGGTTCTCAATTCACTCGTCTAATGACGACAACACCGTTACTGAGCCTTGGATGTACCCGAGCTATACCAAGTATATTCGGGATGCGATTCAGTTGCGCTACCAGTTGATTCCGTACTTCTACTCACTGTTGCATGAAGCTTCCGTGACCGGGGCACCAATCATGCGGCCGCTGGTCTACGAATTCCAAAACGATCCGAAAACGTATGAAGAAAGTTTTGAATTTATGTTAGGGGCCTCACTGTTAGTCGCCAACGTGGTTGATAAGGGTCAAACAACCAAGAAAGTATACCTACCAAAGGGTGCCGATTGGTATGATTTAACGACTTATCACTACTACAATGGGGGCCAAACGATCGAGGTGCCGGTTGACTTGGGAAGCATTCCCATGTTCTTACGGACGGGGAGCATCATTCCTGAAAGCAAGGGCCTGATGAATATTCACAACGATACAGTTGAAAACTTGGACGTTTTGGTTGAACCGACTACAGCGAGTGCTTTCCAGTTGTATGAAGATGATGGTCAGACGATGAGCTACAAGCAAGGGAACTGCTTGACCACGGATATTTCCGTCACGCCAAGTCAGCACCAAACGTTAATTAACTTGCATAAGCAAGGGAATTACGATTCCCAGCTGAAGCGCTACACGTTCCGGGTTTGCTGCCCAGACATCGCGCCATTGACGATTGAACTGCAAGGTCAACCGTTGGTACAATTCTTGAAATTCGATAAGTTCAACGCCGCCACTGAGGGCTGGTTCTTCGATGGCGAGAAGCGTCAAGTGATCATTAAATTTAATAATGTAAGCGATTCAGACATTAAGTTGAGTATCGAGTCGAGTGTCAAAGACTTAATCTCAATCTAAAGCTAGGTATTTGCTATATTTGCGGCATCTCACTTTTTAAATTTATCTTGGCAAAATTGCCGGAGGTTGGAAAAATGGATACACAAAAAACAAGTATTGATCGTTCAAAGCCGTTTGGTTGGGCTGACCGATTTGGTTATGCCTTAGGGGATGTTGGGAACAACTTCTCATTCGCTGTTGTGAACACCTTTTTGATGATCTTTTACACCAATGTGTTGGGATTGTCTGGGGTGACCGTGGGACTCTTGTTCCTGATTGCACGGTTTATTGATGCCATTGCTGATGTTACTGTTGGTCGGTTGGTTGACAGTAGTAAGTTGCACAAGAGTGGCCGGTTCATTCCGTGGATCGCCCGCTTCAAGTATCCACTACTGATTGCGACAATCTTGGTTTTTGTGCCATTCGTTAAAGAGTTGGCGTTTCCTATCAAGATTACCTACGTCTTTATCACTTATTTACTCTGGGGGATCTTCTACTCCACCGTTAACATTCCTTACGGCTCCATGGCTTCGGCGTTAAGTGATTCGCCAAATGATAAGACTTCCTTGTCCACTTGGCGGAGCTTAGGGTCAGCTACGGGGAGCGCCATCGTTAGTTTTGTGGTGCCAATCTTCATGTATGTTGGCGCGTCACAAAAGATCGACGGGGTGCGGTTCTGGATTGTGGCTTCCGTGATGGCATTGCTGGGCTTTGGGTGTTACATCTTAACCAGCAAGCTGCCGACTGAACGGGTGCGGACGCAGCGGAGTGAGTCGGTTCCACTGGGGACGGTACTGAAAGATATGTTTACGGACCGGGCCTTAGTCATCCTGGTGGTCTTGGACATCATCCTCGTGATTAACCAAAATCTATCCGGTACTAACATTTCCTACTTATTTAATGACTACTTTAAGAATAGTAGTGCCATGTCCATTGCGTTAATCTTCAACTTTGCCACGGTATTACTGCTGGCGCCTTTTGCCCAATACTTTACTAAGAAATTTGGTCGGAAGGAAGTCACGACGGTTTCGCTGTTCTTTGCCAGCATTGTTTACGGCATTCTGGTATTTATTCATACCAGTAGTGCCATGGTTTACCTGGTCTTCCTGTTCTTTGGTAGCTTGGGTGCGGCCATGTTTAATCTGATGGTCTGGGCCTTCATTACCGACGTGATTGATAATCAACAAGTCACGACGGGGATTCGTGAAGATGGGACGATCTACGGGGTGAACTCATTTGCCCGGAAGGTTGCCCAAGCCCTCGGTGGTAGTTTTGGGGCCTTCATGTTGACCATGATTGGGTACGTTTCTTCTACTTCTGGTGGGGCAGAACAATCGCAACAAGTGATTGACCGTATCTACTACTTGGCTTCCGGAATCCCAGCCGTCTGCTGTGGACTGGCTGCCTTAGTAATGTTGTTCTTCTACCCACTGAACAAGAAGCGCGTGGAGAAGAACGCCGCCATCCTACGGGAAAAGAATGCGAAGAACTAGGCGATATTAACTGTTCAAGCTTCAAGTGATCACCAATAATTTTTACAAAATTAAAGGAGACTTTTGAAATGGCTTTATTGAACGAAGACTTTTTACTCACTAATGAACCTGCAAAGAAATTATTCCATGAACATGCGGAAAAGATGCCAATCATCGACTACCACTGTCACTTGGATCCTAAGGATATCTATGAAAACAAGAACTATCCTAACATTACTCGGATTTGGTTAAATGATGGGAATGCCGGGGACCACTATAAGTGGCGTTTGGAACGGGCTAACGGTGTGCCAGAGGAATTGATTACCGGTGACGGTGACGAATACCAGAAGTTCTTGGCTTGGGCGAAGACGATCAACCGGGCCATCGGGAACCCACTCTACGAATGGACGCATTTGGAATTGAAGCGGTTCTTTGGCATCGACGAAGTCTTCAACGAGAAGAGTGCGCCAGCCATCTGGGAAAAGGCCAATGCCTTACTCCAAACGGATGCCTTCAAGCCCCGTAACTTGATTAAGAATGCCAATGTGAAGGTCGTCTGCACCACGGATGATCCCGCTTCTGACCTGCACTATCACAAGTTGTTGAAGGCCGAAGAAAAGGAAAATGGCTTTAAAGTCTTGCCTGCTATGCGGCCAGATAACTTGGTTCGGATCAACCAAGGAAACTACGGCGAATACATGGACAAGTTCAGTGAAGTTTCTGGCGTAGATGTGACGGACTTGAAGTCCTTGACTAAGGCGCTAGAACAACGCTTTACTTTCTTCGCTTCAATGGGTGGCCGGTTGTCTGACCACGGGTTGAATACGTTCCATTACGCTGAAGCCTCTGAGGATGAATTTAACGCCATCATGGCCAAGGCCCGCAAGGATAACCAACACTTGACGGACGATGAAGTCAACAAGTACCAGACGACGTTGCTGAAGGTCTTGATGCGCTTGAACCAGAAGTTCGGTTGGACCATGCAGTACCACATCAACGTTTTGCGGAATGCTAACGGCCCAATGTTCCGTAAGCTGGGTGCTGATACCGGTTGGGATTCAATGGGTTCTCAAGCCGGGATTGCTGGCGAAATGATGAAGCTGTTGAGTTCAATGTCCGAAGAAGATGGGATTCCTAAGACGATTCTGTACTCCACGAACCCTAACGACTGGATGGAATTGGCTACTGGTATGCAAAGCTTCCAAGGTGACGGCGTTCAAAAGCTTCAATTGGGCTGTGCATGGTGGTTCAACGATACCCGTGATGGGATGCATGACCAATTGAACATCTTGGCTCAACAGAGTTTATTGCCAAACTTCGTGGGGATGCTGACCGATTCACGGAGCTTCCTCTCCTACACGCGGCATGAATACTTCCGGCGGGTACTCTGCAACCTGATTGGTGAATGGGTCACGACGGGTCAAGTTCCAGAAGATTACGATTACCTGGGCAAGATTGTTGAAGATATTTCTTACAACAACGCACACGACTACTTCGGCTTCTTTGATAAGGACTAGGGTCCGTCTGAAAACTACTTAAGTAAGATGCAAATTGAGGCAATGTAAACCGTAGCCAGATAAACATGAGCGAGCTTATCATAACGCGTTGCAATCCTACGAAAGTT
>NZ_JAAXLK010000015.1 GCF_012641185.1 Levilactobacillus tujiorum | reverse complement strand
AACTTTCGTAGGATTGCAACGCGTTATGATAAGCTCGCTCATGTTTATCTGGCTACGGTTTACATTGCCTCAATTTGCATCTTACTTAAGTAGTTTTCAGACGGACCCTAGTTCAAAGAAAGAGTTTTAAACGGCCCGAGCAAAATATCGTATTCATTGTAGATGAAGCTCATCGTTCGACAGCGGGTGATATGCTGCAACGTGCTAAGGATGGGTTTCCGCATGGGGCGTGGGTCGGTTATACGGGAACACCGCGCTTTGATGGTATTACCACGCGTGAAATATTTGGCAATCTGTTACATGCTTATACGATTCGTGAAGCAATTGCTGATCGTAACGTACTGGGTTTCAAGGTCGATTTTAATACAACGTTATCTGAAGACGTTTTAAAGAGTCAGTATTTGCCACAATTTTATCAGCGTGAGCATCCAGACTGGACGATGGAGAAGATCAATTATAAGATTGATCATCTGTCACGTGAGGATATGGATGATACCGTTAATTCTGGTGTATATGATGATAATGAAGATCACGTCAAACTCGTGGTCGATGATATTATCAAAAAATGGCGTAATCGTTCTGTGAATGGTCGATACAGCGCGCTCTTGACAACTCATGTTGGTGGTCGTAAAGCATCTTCACCAATGGCGATGAAGTATTTTGATGAATTTCAGCGACGTAACGCGGAGGCTGATGCTGACCACCAGTTGAAGGTTGCAGTTACCTTTAGTCAGGATAATTCAAATGGTGAAAATATGCTCGGAACCAATACGGGATTGCATCGGGCGATGATGGCGTATAATCAGTTATTTGGAACGACGTTTGGTGACGATAACGTTCGCGGCTATACGGAAGATGTTGTCTCGCGGTTGAACCGAACCGTTAGCAATGATCCGGCTGATTATTTGGACATCGTCATTGTGATTGATCAATTGTTAACGGGATTTGATGCGCCCCATTTGAATACCTTATACGTTGATCGAACACTCCAAGGGGCTAACTTGATTCAAGCCTATTCCCGAACTAACCGCATTCAAGATATGCAGCATAAACCGTATGGGCGAATTGTTAATTACCGATGGCCAGCACAAGCTGAAAAGCTGATGAATGATGCGCTGAAGATTTATGCGGATCCGCATTCTGCAGATGTCCCGATTGACCTACCGGGAGTGATTGATGTGTCTGACAATGGTAAAGATACCGGCGTGGTCGCCCCAACATTCGAAGAAACCAAGGAATCGACGATCAAGGTGTTGGAGCAGTTAGCGGACTTAACGGATGAGTACCAACAGATTCCACGAGGCACAGCTGAGCAACAGCAGGCATTTCAACTGTTAAAACAATATAATCATCAGATTGCGTTGCTTAAGCAGGATGATCGGTATGATTATGATAATCCTGATGCGTTGCTGGCTGAAATCGGGATCAGTGAGGACCAAGAAGTTCGGCTGACCGCTACTATTGCCAATGAGCTTGAGGATAAGTTAAAGCCAATTGGTGGTAATGACGGTAGCGTCGTTTATAGTGATTTTAAGCTAGAGATGGAGCACGTCAATGAAGTTGAAGTCGATTATGACTACTTGGAAGAACTAATTGCCCAGTTTCTTAATGAAACCAATGCTGGCGAAACAGATGCAGCTGATAAGAGCTATCAACGCATTAATGATTTGGCAGATCAATTGGATGATCGGCAGTATGGTAAGCAAATCAAGCGGATGACCTCAGATGTTCACAATAATCAATTAGCATCGGGGTTAGTTAAGTCTTATCCGGTTAAGGCTGACGATGTTAAGGGAATATTAGACGAGCATAACAAGCGGAGTCGTCGGGCCGCCATCGTAGAATTTCGAACGAAGTGGGGCCTGGTCGATGCCGAGGGCGTTCGTGATTGGATCAATTCAGCGTTGGATCGCCACGTGGTTGGCAATGATGATTTAAACGAAAATAATGAGGTGACTAATATCATCACTGGCGGGCAGAAGTATTACAAGGCAGATGCCCTTGATGAAGATATTCGGCAGTTATCTAAGATTAAATACCGTAATGAATTGCGGAATGAGTTCAGCAAGTTTGCAGATCAAATCAATCAAGAATTTAAGGAGCCATTATGAGCAAGAGAGAAGAAGCACAGGACATCACATCACAGCTGTGGGCCATGGCCAATGATTTAAGAGGGAACATGGATGCCAGTGAATTTCGGAATTACATTTTAGGATTTATGTTCTACCGGTACTTATCGGAGCACCAGGAGATGCACTGGAAGCGCTCAGGACTGTTTGATTTGGCAAATGGAGAGTCGGTTAACGAGGCTTACCTCAAGGTTCCTGAAGACGAAATTAAGGACTATCTCGAAGATGCGGCAAGTGAACTGGGTTACGCTATTGCGCCACAATTTACTTGGCGGACGATCACAGAAAAAGTGAAGAATAGTAGAATCAAGCCATCGGATTTTCAAGATATGTTTGATGATTTTAATCAAAATGCACAGATTAATCCCAACTCGCAACAGGATTTCCGAGGTATCTTTAACGATGTTAATTTAGGGAACTCTCGATTAGGAAATAGTACTGTCTCACGGGCACAAGCGCTGAGTCGGATCGTTAAATTGGTTGATGAATTCGAATATAACGATGAGAGTGGTCACGATATCTTGGGGGATGTTTACGAATATCTGATTGCCAAGTTTGCTGGAAATTCCGGAAAAAAGGCAGGGGAATTCTATACACCTCACGAGGTCTCAAAAGTCTTAGCAAGATTGGTGACGATTGATTTTAAGGCGGGAGACTCACAATTCACGGTTTATGATCCAACGATGGGGTCTGGTTCATTGCTGTTGACTGTTCAAGAAGCTTTGAATGAGGCCGGATTCCATGATCGCGTACACTTCCATGGTCAAGAATTGAATACAACTACCTATAATTTGGCGCGGATGAATCTGATGATGCATGGCGTAGATTATCAGAATATGGATTTACGGAATGCAGATACCTTGGAAATGGATTGGCCCGATGGTACCGATGCGGATGGTGTGGACCATCCACGGAATTTTGACGCGGTGGTTGCTAACCCGCCTTACTCTAGTAAGTGGGATAACAATGCTAATAAGCTGAAGGATCCACGCTTCAAGGATTACGGCAAGTTGGCGCCAGCTTCAAAGGCTGATTTTGCTTTCTTGCTTCATGGGCTTTACCACTTATCGGATCAAGGCCGTATGGCAATCGTTTTGCCACATGATGTGTTGTTTCGTGGAGCAGCGGAAGGAAAGATTCGGCAAGCACTTATTGAGAAGAATTACTTGGACGCCGTAATCGGGATGCCAGCGAAGTTGTTCTACTCCACGTCAATTCCGACGACAATTTTGGTCTTCTCAAAGCATAAGCCGACGAAGGATATCTTCTTCATTGATGCGTCAGCGCACTTTGAAAAGGGCAAAAATCAAAATATTCTCCGTGATGAAGATATTGATAAGATTGTTGATACCTATAAAGCTCGTCAGGATGTTGATAAATACGCGCACGTGGCGACGTTGGACGAGATTAAGGAAAACGAATTCAACTTAAACATTCCACGTTATGTGGATACGTTCGAAGAAGAACCACCGGTAGATGTTGATAAGCTGGTGGCAGATATTAAAGACACAAATAATCAGATTAAGTCCTTGCAATCTGATTTGGGTGACATGTTGGACGATTTAGTTGGTCAAGACGCTGTCGCTCAACAGCAGCTTGAGGCTATTAAGAGGATTTTGAAATGATGGATAATAATAAAAAGATGGTACCCCGGATTCGGTTTCGGGGATTTGAGGGGAATTGGAAAGAAATTATATTAGGAGAAATAGCTCAACGAGTTACTGAAAAAAATCGTGATAACAAATACTCAGATACGTTCACTAATTCTGCAGAATGGGGCATTGTTGATCAAAATCAGTACTTTGACAAACAAATCTCAAATCGTAAAAATTTAAGTTCATATTATGTGGTAAAGCCAAACGATTTTGTATATAATCCTAGGATTTCTAAGCAGGCTCCTTATGGGCCGATTAGACATAATGGATTGGATAGAATAGGGGTTATGTCCCCATTATATTTAGTGTTTAGATTATTTGAGGCTGATAGTTTATATCTTGAGTATTACTTTAAAAGTACTCGTTGGTATAAATTTATGTATAAAAATGGTGATTCTGGCGCGCGTGCTGATAGATTTGCGATTAAGGATAATGTCTTTTTCCAGATGCCGATAAAGTTACCTTTAAGAATAGAGCAGAGAAAGGTAGGTCTTCTCTTGAAGAAAATTGACCACCTTATCGTTGAAACTGATAAAGTGGTAAGTGATACTCGAAAGCTTAAGCAGCTATTGTTAAGGAATATTTTTGACCTCGTTTGGAGATTTGAAGGGTTCAATGATCCTTGGGAGCAGCGTAAGCTTGGAAAATTAGTAAGAGAACTTGATAAGAAGGTTTTAGGATCATTGAACTTACCGATTGCAACTTCTTCAAGAAGTGGCTTATGGTTGCAAAAGGATTACTTCGATCGTTCAGATGAGAAAAATCAAAATACAGTTATGTTTCACCTGCTCCCAAAGGGATTTATCACATATCGTCATATGTCGGACGATGCCAAATTTCATTTTAATCAAAATAATTTTTCAACAGACGTTTTAGTTAGTAAAGAATATCCGGTGTTTTCTGCAATTGTTCCAAGAGATCAGAAGTTTATTTTGTACTATCTTAACAATAGTTCCTCATTCGCAAAATTTGCTTTGGAACAAAAAAAAGGAGGGACCCGGACAAGACTTTACTTTAAGAACTTGAAATCATTTAGCTTGAAGGTACCTGAAAAAAGTCAGGAGAGGCAAAATATTGGTGATTTGTTTTTTGAATTTGACAACCTTATCGTTGCCAATGAGAAAAAGTTGGACCAACTCAAACAATTGAAGAAGTATTTGATGCAGAATATGTTTGTTTAATTAATTATGTCCAATGTAGTATTGGCGCTGCCAATGGGTGAAAGGATACTTAAGAATCGATTCGTATCACTCGCATTTTGAATAATGATTCAGGTATAAATAAGTTGTTTAACGTGAAGACCGTTAGATGGCTTATTTATTTTGGGGAGGTATTCAAAATGGAAGATGATGTACGTTTTTGGCAGTACTTTAAACAGTGGATGGAACTTTATAAGGTAGGGGCCGTCCGACCAGTTACTTATCGCAAGTATGAGATGACCTGTAAGCAACTTGCATTGTTGGCGCCGAATCTAAGAATACATGAACTGACGCGTCTCACCTATCAACAGTTACTCAATGATTATGCAGAGACTCATGAGAGACAGACGACAATGGACTTCCATCGGCATCTTAAGAGTGCTTTGCTGGATGCTTTGGAAGAGGGGCTTTTAGATCGTGATCCAACGCGAAAAGCAATCATAAAGGGCACAGCTCATCAGCAGCATAAGATTAAGTATCTTCATCAATATGAACTCCAAGCATTATTAAATGAGCTTGAGTTGGAGGGTGAGGTAAATTGGGATTATTTTATTCTGTTAATTGCTAAAACTGGTTTGCGTTTTGCAGAAGCTTTAGGAGTAACACCAGATTCATTTGATTTCGCACATCAAACTCTGACGGTTGATAAGACGTGGGATTACAAATCAAATGTTGGAGGATTTGCGCCAACTAAAAATGAATCATCAGTCCGTAAAATACCTTTGGACTGGCAGACGGTCATTCAATTTTCTCAGCTAACTAAGCACTTGCCGGGTGATCAGCCAATTTTTGTCAAAGGGAAGGTTTATAACGATACGGTAAATCATTATTTAGAACGTTTATGCAAGAAGGCACAGGTTCCTGTAATTTCGGTTCATGGGCTTAGACATACGCATGCGTCATTATTATTGTACGCTGGGGTAAGCATTGCTTCAGTAGCTCGTAGATTAGGTCACTCTAATATGACAACAACACAACAAACTTATATTCATATTATTCAAGAATTGGAAAATCAGGACAATGATAAGGTGATGAAACATTTAGCAAGTCTTATTTAAAGTATTCGAAATGAATTAAAAAGAAAGGACAAAATTGCGCCAACTTAGTTGGTGCAATTTTGTCTTGTCGTTCATTGGCAACGATAAGGTTGTCTAGTTGCTGTAACTCTTGACCGATCCTTATTTGCTCATCAACATCGGGTACAAACACCTTAATCTTTTCAATTGTTCTTTTTGACAAACTTGGGACTCCGGTTGATTCATCATATTTTTTCCAATTGATACATGCAGATAAATAAAAAAGAAACTTAAGGTCAAACTTTTCCGAGTCTCGAACTGTAAGAAAGAAAAGCGTATCAACAGTCCAAAATGGTGCTCGCAAAAACTGAGGATTGTCAATTGTACCCTTTCTCCCTACGCCAACTGCATCGACATTAGAGAGTGATTTGTCAACAGACCGCAAATATCCGCCAGTTCCATAGACTGGGACACTACCAGAACCAAGAGATTTATAATCTCGTCCAGAGTTGACAATAATTACTTCTCCTAACTTACGCTGCTCCCAAGCAAGTGGCGATTTCTACTTAATAAATTGGGTTATGTTTGGGAGCAGCGTAAGCTAATTTGGCGTTAAACAATTAGGAACATGAGGTAATAAAAATGATGGACAGCAAAAGTTTTATCCCCAGAGTTCGTTTTAAATCTTGCTATAATCCTTGGATTATCGGTCCTATTGGCGACTTTTTGGACGAAAGAACGGAACGTTCCTCTAAGGGCGAACTCTTATCGGTAACCATTGATAGTGGGATTGTTAAGGCTAGAACATTAGAGAGAAAAGACAATTCTAGTAAAGACAAAAGTAACTACCGTGTAGTGCGAAAAAACGATATAGCATACAACTCTATGCGGATGTGGCAAGGCGCAAGTGGGAGATCTTCATATGATGGAATTGTGAGCCCTGCGTACACGGTATTATTACCAAAACACGGTGTAAGTACTCGCTTCTTTTCATATGCATTCAAGCAAACTAAAATGCTTCAGGTATTTCAAAGTAATTCTCAGGGATTGACGTCCGATACTTGGAATTTAAAATTCAATCTTTTAAAGAGCATAAAAGTTATTACACCATCATTAGACGAACAAGAAAAAATTGCTGAAGTTTTACTGAAAATGGATAGGCTTATCGTTACAAGTGAGAAAAAGGTATTTGAGTTAAAAAGGTTAAAAAGGTTATTGCTACAGAACATGTTCAATCGATTTTGGAGATTTGATGGCTTCACGCTTCCTTGGGAGCAGCGTAAGCTAAATGATTACCTGACAGAAAGCCTAATTAAAGGCTCAAGTGGATCGAATTCTAAGAAACTTACTGTTAAGCTATGGGGAAAAGGGGTTGTTCCGAAGGTAAATAATTGGAGAAAGGGTAGTGAAAACACCAAGTATTATGTTCGTCATACAGGACAGCTTATGTATGGCAAATTGGACTTTTTACATGCGGCGTTTGGCATAGTTCCTAAGAGTTTAAATAATTTTGAATCTACAATCGATTCTCCTGCATTCGACATTTCTATAAAGATTAATTCGAAATTTTTATTGTATTCAGTTCTGCAAAGAAGGTTTTATGTCAAACAAGGGAGTATTGCAAATGGCTCAAGAAAGGCAAAGCGTGTCCATGAAGCCACTTTTTTGGAAATGTCTATTCATGTTCCAGAGATTAAAGAACAAAGCAGGATTAGCGGTTTACTTGATATTATTGAGAACCTTATCGTTGCCAATGAACGTTACCCATATCAAACAAAACAAAACAACTCCCGCTGATGCAATAAATGATTTAGATAAAAGTGATGAATACAATTCGTAATGTGTGGTCGGATTTCCACGAAAAATCTAAAATTTCAGAGTTGGATTTGTCTCAAAAAGATGGAACACCTAGCAGATCAACCAGAATCGAAGAAAATTCAAAATTCACTAAGATTCATGTATATTTATCACACTCTTTGGAACCAGCCAAGCCGATCAGTCGTCTTTTAGTTTAGTTGATCAATTAATTGATGATGTCTAACAAAAGTGACTACCACCAAGCATTATTTTGGTTATATTTCTTGTCGCCCATCACGTTAACCGGTATAATAGCCATATCCATAAAGAGAAGGGAACGAAAACAATGCCAATTGTTAACATCGATTTAATCGCCGGTCGTTCACAAGACCAGCTCAAGGCTTTAGTTCAAGACGTGACCACTGCGGTGACTAAGAATACTGGTGCACCAGCCGAACACGTCCACGTGATCCTCCGTGAAATGCAACCTAACCGTTACGGCGTGGCTGGCGTTTTAAAGAGCGACGAAAAGTAATTAAATTTTCCAGAATCTTATAAACCGCCACCAACCCCGATTTAGTCGTCTTGGTGGCGGTTTCATTTGCAAAAACGTTTGGCGCGGCGTACACTTTTCGGTATACTAGAAACAAGTGCGATATCACGGTGAATCTAGGCCGTTGCTAACAACGAATGAATGGAGAGTCTATGACAATGAATGATCAACAATACATGATGGCAATTGACGAGGGGACAACAAGTACTCGGGCTATTTTATTCGACCGGCACGGCCAAATTGCAGGACAGGCACAACGGGAGTTCCATCAATACTTCCCCCAACCTGGTTGGGTCGAACACGATGCCAATGAAATCTGGAACGCGGTCCAATCCGTCATTTCCGATGCACTGATTGATTCGGACGTTCAACCTTACAAGGTGCGCGGCATTGGGATCACCAATCAACGGGAAACCACCATTGTGTGGGATAAGAAGACTGGCGAACCGATTTATCATGCGGTGGTTTGGCAATCCAAGCAAACCAGTGATCTGGCCGATCAACTGAAGGCAGACGGGTACACCGAAGCCATTCATGATAAGACCGGGTTAGTCATTGACTCTTACTTCTCTGCGACTAAGATTCGCTGGATCTTGGATCACGTTGAAGGGGCCCAGGAGCGCGCTGAACGCGGCGAACTACTCTTCGGGACGATTGATACCTGGATCCTCTGGAAGCTGACGGGTGGGCGAGTACACGCTACCGACTACACGAACGCCAGCCGGACCATGCTCTACAACATTCATGATCTTAAATGGGATGACGATATTTTAAACTGGCTGAACATTCCGGCGGCCATGTTGCCAGAAGTACGGTCATCATCTGAAATTTACGGCTACACGGCGGGGTACACCTTCTCTGGGGTACAAGTGCCAATTGCCGGGATTGCCGGAGATCAACAGGCCGCTTTGTTTGGGCAGACCGCCTTTGACAAAGGGATGGTCAAGAACACGTATGGTACCGGGGCCTTTATCGTGATGAACACCGGTGAAGAGCCAACGCTGTCGCACAATGGACTACTGACGACGATCGCCTACGGACTGAATGGCAAGGTCACGTATGCCTTGGAAGGGTCCATCTTTGTGGCGGGTTCTGCCGTACAGTGGCTGCGTGATGGGATGCGGTTCTTTGAGCACGCCAGTGAATCCGAGAAAATGGCCGTTGATGCGAAAACTACGGGTAATGTCTACGTCGTCCCAGCCTTTACCGGTCTCGGAGCACCGTACTGGAATCAGGAAACTCGGGGTGCCGTCTTCGGCTTGACCCGGGGAACCACGCGTGAACAATTCGTCCGGGCAACGGTTGAAGCGATTGCGTACCAGACGCGGGACGTTGTGGATACGATGACGAACGAAACGGGCCTGAACATTCAGTCACTGAGTGTCGATGGTGGCGCCGCGAACAACAACTTCCTCATGCAGTTCCAGGCCGATATCTTAGATACGCCGATCAAACGAGCTGCCATCAATGAGACGACGGCGCTCGGAGCAGCATACTTAGCTGGTCTAGCCGTTGGATTCTGGCCGGATATGGATGCTATTCGCCAGATGCACGCTTTACGCGATGAATTCACGCCGCAGATGACGGCTGATAAACGTGAAAAATGTTACCAAGGTTGGCAGGCGGCCATTAAGGCAACGCAGGCTTTTGAAGATTAGAGAGATAATAGGCTACCATTGACCGCGTTGGTCGGTGGTAGTTTTTTGTTAGGAGGAGTTGCGAGATGGCGCTCGACTATTTGCCAGTCATTAACACGCATTTCACATTATTTGGGGGTCACTTAGAGACGGTTCCCGCCGATTGGCAGTGGCCGGCGGAGGAGCATCCCGCCTTTGAGTTGATGTATATTTTAAAAGGCCGGCAGCGGACGATTACAGAGACAGAGGAGTTAGTGCTCCAGGCGGGAGAATTGGCGATCATTCCGATTGAGACGCGGCACGCCAATTTTGCGTTGGATCATCGTGCCATGACTTATTTCTGTCTGCATTTTAATTTGGACGATCCGGCGCTACGGTATTTGTTGATTCGCGAGTATGCCGGCCGAATTATTACGCCCCAGGATGCGATTTATTCGCAGCTAAAGCAACAGGCGGAAGCGCTAATCGCGATGATTGGGCCAAATTATACGCTGGCGGATCAACTGGATCTTCAAGTCAGCGTGATTGATGTGATTATGACGTTGGTGAAGGATTTGAAGGCCACTGGTAAATTCTCACCCCAAGCGGCGGACGTGGACCAATTCAGACTGTGTCATCAGTTAGCCAGCGATCTCAAAGCACAGTTGGATTATCAGGTCTACCACGCCGCCGTACCTCAGCCGCTCTCAGTGGCTAAAATTGTTGCGGGGCGAAACATTTCGCAAAGCTATGCCCTGAAACTTTTTCAGAAATATTATCATGAGTCGCCGCAGCAGTATCTCATTAATTTAAAATTGACCACGGCTAAGGAACTATTGCAGCAGCCCCGGGCCCGCATTAATGAGGTTTCGGCTAAGCTCGCTTACGCAGCACCCAGCCATTTTACGCGGGAATTCAAGAAACATTTTCACCAGACGCCCCGGGAATATCTCAAGGAGCTGAAAACAAATAGTACGAATTAGGGATAGTTTTAAACGAATTATCCTCTTTTTTGTGGGCAGGATTTGGTTACAATGATTACTGTAAGCGTTTTAAAAACGAGTGACAACAAAAGTTAAGGAGTCTTAATGATGACTGAAATTAAAAATCCAATCTTACCGGGCTTCACCCCCGATCCGTCAATCCTACGGGTGGGTGAGGACTACTATATTGCCACGTCAACGTTTCACTGGAATCCGGGCATTCAAATCTTTCATTCCAAGGATCTCGCTAACTGGGATCTGATTGCCCATCCGCTGGCTGATGTTCCCGAGGTGGATCTGCGGGGAACCATGACTCCCGGCGGCATCTGGGCACCGGACCTGTCCTATGATGCGCAGACCAAATTATTTTGGATGACCTATAGCAAGATGAATAATCAGGATGGCCGGATGTTTGATGCCGATAATTATACGATGTCGGCTACTAGCATCCTGGGACCATGGAGCAAGCCGATCTACTTAAACTCAATTGGGTTTGATCCCTCACTCTTTCATGACGACGATGGCCGCAAATGGGTCGTGACGCTCGAATGGGAGACGCGGCTGGGCTATCAACATCCCGGCGCAATCGTGTTGGAAGAATTCGATCCGCAACAACAAAAGTTAGTGGGTGATCCCGTCCGGATTACGCGGGGTGGAACGGATCGTGGTGCCCAGGAAGCGCCTCATCTGTATAAGCACGATGGCTACTACTACTTGATGACGGCGGAGGGTGGCACCGGCTACGGTCATGCCGTGGTCTTACAGCGCTCCAAGCAAATTTCTGGGCCGTACGAGTCCGATCCTAAGAATCCCATCATCACGTCGACCCCTTACTACTATTATCGGCGGAATGATCCGGATGCGGGGCGGTCAGATCTGTACAACCCGGATGCGCCCCTACAAAAGGCTGGTCACGGGTCGCTGGTTTCTACGCAGACCGGCGAATGGTACGTTGCCCACTTATCCGCACGACCTTTGCCCGGGCTACACTCAATTTTAGGCCGCGAAACGTCACTTCAGAAAATGCAGTGGACCGCGGACGGCTGGTTACGGATGGCCGATGGTAGCAATTTAGCTAAGGCAACGACCCCAGGAATGACGGGGGTCGAGCTGGATCGCCCACAGCGACCGTTTAATCTGGTCGATGACTTTGGAAAATCAGAGTTAGATGTTCACTGGTTAACTCCATATAGTCGGCCGACCAAGGACTGGTTGAACTTGAATAATCAAGGACTACGGATGCGAGGGCGGCAATCATTCTTCTCGCGGATGGACGTTTCTCTCATGGCGACCGCGGTGACAAGTTTCTACGAGACTGCCACGACGAGTGTGAAATTCAAGCCGATTCACTTCTCGCAGTCCGCGGGGCTCGTTCTGTATTATGACAACCACAACTGGTTATTTGAACGGTTGAGCTACGATGAAATTAACGATCAAACGGTGTTGGATGTCGTGCAGGCCAAGCAGGGCGAACGGACCGAGCTGGAACCGGTTAAGATCCCCGTGGCTAGTTCAGCCGCCGAATTACGGGTCAGCACCAATGATGCGCAGGCACAGTTCGCTTGGCGTGAAAATGTTAACGAACAGTGGACGCCGGTAGGAAAGCCAGTCGACATTAGCTACCTGTCGGACGAGGATGTCGATGGCTTTACCGGGTTGATGGTCGGTATCGGCGCTTGGGACGCTTATCGGCGGGAATCCTATGCGGACTTCAGCTGGTTTATGACGGAGAATCAGGGTTAAGTCGATGAGAAGAGGTATTTCATGAGAGACTGGTTTCTCTGGTGAAATGTCTTTTTTATACTCCAAAAGGGAAAATTTAATTGGACGGCTATCTCTAAACGCTGACTAACCGCTTTATGTATAATACAATATGATTATTACTGGGTGCACAAGTCCTCTCAAAACTAAAACAAGCCGAAAACCAATAAATATTAGCTTGCCAAAGGGCTATATCAAGGATATTGTATATAGCAATGTTCCCCAATCTTACAAGCTGTTAATGAGAAATGTAAAATCATGTGTTCACGGTGGGATTGCGTTACAATTTAGGTAATTAAGGAGGAATCAGCGATGGCAGTGTTTACAGATGAACAGAAAGTAAAGATTCTGACGGATTTGGTGGCAATTCAGTCGGTCAATGATCATGAGCAAGATGTGGCGACGTATTTACAAAAATTATTTGCAGCGCACGACATTCAAGCCCGGTTGATTCCGCTGAGTGACACGCGGGCAAACCTGATCGCCGAGATTGGCACGGGACATCCCGTCCTGGGTGTTTCCGGTCATATGGATGTGGTTTCTCCCGGGGATGTGGCTACTTGGCAGCATGATCCGTTCACAGTGACCGCTCAGGCGGGAAAATTGTTTGGCCGGGGAATTACGGATATGAAAGCCGGTCTGGCTGCCCTCGTGATTGCGATGATTGAATTGCACGCCGCGGGTAAGCCGGAACATGGCGCGATTCGACTGATGGCAACTGTCGGTGAAGAAGTTGGCGAGACTGGCTCGGAAGCCTTTTACGAAGCGGGTACCATGAATGATGTCGACGCGTTACTCATCGGTGAGCCTACGGGATATCACATCTTCTCTGCGCATAAGGGCTCGATGGACGTGAAACTAACGTCGCAAGGCAAGGCGGCTCATAGTTCGATGCCGGAGCTGGGCCAGAATGCCATCGATCCTTTGCTCACGCTGCTGAATCAGGCAAATACTGCCTTTCGTAAGACTGACCGTGAGAGTGTCGTGCTGGGTAAACTAACGTTCAATACGACCGTATTCAACGGTGGTAATCAGGTTAACTCGATTCCTGAGACGGCGACTGCCGAGATGAACATCCGGACGATTCCCGAATTTGATAATGCCACCGTAACACAGGTTTTACAGCAACTGGTCACCCAGGAGAACGAACAAGGTGGACGCGTGACGATGGATATTTATATGTCACAGTCGCCAGTTGAAGAGCCGCGCGACAATGAGCTCAGTAATCTGGCAGCAACGATTGGCGCTGGTTATGCGGGCGCGCCGATTCCTAAGCTGGCCTTACCAGCGGTAACCGATGCTTCTAATCTGTTGAAGGATAAGGGACATAACTATCCCTTCATCGTGTTTGGTCCCGGTAACGAGACGGCTCACCAAGTCGATGAGTACGTTGAGCAACAGATGTACTTGGACTTCACCGTCCTCTATCAGAAGCTCATGACGGCTTATCTGGGGGAATGATTACAGAGAAAACAGTCTAGAAAAATTCGAAGGTAGCTAATTTGAACGACTTAAAAGCGCCTGAGAAAGTGTGAGGATCTACAGGAAATGTGTAGATCCTCACACTTTTTCAGACGCTTTATTGTGCGACCAGTTAGTATAAAAGATGGTATTCCTATTCAGCAAGCTGAAGGTAGTTCTGTAAATAATGGGCTAAGCCGTCGTGATTATTATCCAGCTCGGTCACGTCATTAGCCAGTCGTCTGATTGGTGCAGTGGCGTTTTGCATGGCAACGCCCCAACCAGCGTAATCAATCATTGCGCTATCGTTATGTTCGTCACCGAAGGCAATGATATTCTGACGCTGAATGTGGTAATGGTGGGCCAGAGCTTCCACGCCGGTGGCCTTTTGCACGCCCTTGACGCCTAACTCAACCACCGAATTGGGACCACCCCAGGGAGCGGCGTCAATGATGTCGCTGAAATGGTGTTGGAGATAGCTGAGCAGGTGTTCCTGATGACTGCGGTCGACCGCTACTGTCAGACTTGTAGGGTTCTCTTGTAACGTCTTGTGATTTAAAATTTCGTTAGATTTAAGAACGGTGGGAAAGAAGCCGACTTCGACTGGGTGCTGCCGAACGGCGAGAAAAAGATTCTTACCTTCAGCCGCAATCATATTGATCCCCAGCTCATCGCGGTGGGCGAGCAGGTCGAACGCCACTTCCTTGTTGAACGTGTATTGGTATTCCCCTTGCCAGTGTTCGTGGGGGATGTGGCCGAGACTACCATTAAAGTTAATCATGGGGCCATCCAGGTGAAGCTCGTCGTAAAAGTTTGACGAGATGCGGTTCGGTCGTCCCGTAACAATGCTGACGATGTGACCGGCTTCGCGGGCCTGAGTTAAAACGGCCTTGGTCTTAGCCGAGATCTGGGCGTCCGCATTTAAAGTGGTGCCATCTAAATCAATGGCGATTAATTTTCGTTCCAACAGAGAACACCTCGCATTTTTGAAGTAAAGTAACCCTTTCAATTTACCATAGTTTGGCCTGAGTTGCATCCATTTCAATCGGAGATGGGGTAGTGCTCTCATGGAGAAACGGGTATAATAGGCGAAGTGAAAGTGACAATTCTAGCATTATGTATATAGCAACTAATTAATTGTAGCATGCAATATGGAGGAATAACGGTGAATTTACCTAAGGATTTTATAACCAAGTATCGCCAACTGCTGGGAGCGGAGGCTGACGATTTCTTAGCGAGTTTTGAAACGACTAGTCTGAGCGGGTACCGAATCAATCCGGCGCGGCACCACTTGCCAGCAGAGTTGACCGCTACCCCGGAGGTTCCCTATGAGCCATGGGGCCACTTTGGCGCAGTTGGGGGTCGTACGTTGACCCACCAGAGCGGGGCCGTTTATAGTCAGGAACCCAGTGCCATGTTTGTTGGCGCAACCGCTGCTCCTCAGCCGGGAGAAAAAGTCTTGGATCTGTGCGCAGCGCCAGGCGGGAAGACCACCCATTTGGCCAGTTACCTTCAGGGCACGGGGCTATTGGTGACCAATGAAATTAATCGTAAGCGGGTTAAGGTTCTAGCGGAGAACGTGGAGCGCTTCGGTGTGCGGAGTGCCGTGATTTTAAACGACTCGCCAGATCGGTTGAGCCCCGTCTTCACTGACTACTTTGATAAGGTACTGGTGGATGCACCTTGTTCCGGTGAGGGCATGTTTCGCAAGGACCCGGAGGCGATGTCTTACTGGTCACTCGATTATGTTCAAGAGTGTGCGACGCGGCAACGGGAAATTATGACGGAAGCCTTAAAAATGGTTAAGCCAGGGGGCCAGCTAATTTACTCCACTTGTACCTTTGCGCCGGAGGAAGACGAGCAGATGATGGCCTGGGTCTTGAAGAACTTCCCCGACTTCCGGCTTGTGCCGATTAAGAAGGTCGGCGGCGTGGTCGATGCCCGTCCTGAGTGGGCCGATGGGAATCCAGAGCTGGCGAAGGCAGCGCGGCTGTTCCCCCACTTAATGTCAGGTGAAGGGCACTTCGTTGCTAAGCTGGAACGCGCTGCTGGTGATGGCCGAGCTGTTCACGGACAAGCGAAGTTAGGTAACCCCTTGACGGCCGATCAGCGTAAATTGTGGCAGTCATTTGCCCAGCAAGTCGGTGTCAGTGAGTTTCCCGACTTGGTCACGGTTAAGGATCAGCTCTTTGCGGTTCCGGCTGGGCTGCCGGATCTCAAAAAGTGCCACGTTTTTCGGCCCGGATTACACCTGGGAATGTTCAAGAAGAACCGGTTTGAGCCGGCGTATGCGTTGGCTTTAGCCAGTGATCCCCATACCGTTCAACAGGTGCTGTCCATTACGACGGATCAATGGAAGGCTTGGGTCCACGGCGAAACGTTTACGCTAGAAACAGCGCCACAAAAGGGCTGGTATTTATTGACGTGTGCCGACCAACCAGTTGGTTTTGGTAAAGTCGTGGGAAACACCGTCAAGAATTTCTTCCCTAAAGGGTTACGGTTCACCGTGTATGATACGGATAATGTGATGGTTTAACGACTAGAAGACAATAAAAAATCCCCAGTGAATGGTGGTCGATGACATTGACCGGCCGTTCACTGGGGATTTTGTTGTGCTGAGCATTTCTAATAAGTTAGTTGGCGCTGTCGACAATAACTCTCCAATTCTGGGGATAGCAGGAGGCGTTGTTGCCGTAGCTCGGCTACATTTTGCACGCCCAGTAGGGTCATAATGGTTTTTAAGCCGACTTGCCAGTCCAGTAGTTGGGCAGTCGTGGTGGCTTCGTCGGTTTTAATCAGACTGTGGAGAATGTGACCGGCACTTCCCACGACGGTAGCGCCCAAGGCGAGGGCCTTTGCGACATCCAGAGGCTGCCGAATTCCACCGGTAGCAATCACGGTGAGGTCAGGTACCTGCCGCGCTTCGAGTAGCGATTCGACAGTGGATTGTCCCCAGCCCGCGAGGTAAGTGAGCTCCTTTTCTGGGCGCCGAAAGTTTTCGATTTGCGCGAAGTTAGTGCCGCCGCGACCACCTAGATCAACGTATTGTACGCCTACTTGGACCAGTTGGCTGAGCGTTTCGTGAGCCATCCCGAAGCCCACCTCTTTGACGATGACGGGGACGTCTAGGGCTGCCACGATTTCACCAATTTCGGCGAGCCAGTGAAAGTCACGGTCACCTTCAGGCATCACGAGCTCCTGAGCAGCGTTGATGTGAATCTCAAGCGCATCGGCCGCCAGCATTTCCACCGCAGCCCGAGCTTGGGCGACCGAGTGACCGGCGCCAATATTAGCGAAGATCAGGCCATCCGGATTGTTTTCACGTAAGACGCTAAACGTAGGGACGGCCCGGGCATCTTTGAGCGCAATGCTCTGTGAGCCGCTGGCGACCGGCATACCAGTCGCCGCTGCGATTCTGCCCAGCATCGCGTTTACTTTACCAGTCCGGGGACTGCCACCGGTCATTGCTTCGATCATCATAGGCACCGGCAGAGTGAGCGGTCCCAGCTGGGTGTGAAGATCCACCTGGTCATAGGACATCTCGGGCAGGCTCTGATGAATAAAACGGAGCTGATCGAATTGGCTGGTGGCGCGGGGTTCGTAGAATTTTTCGGCCAACGAAAGGTGTTCATCTTTTCGATGGGCGTGGCGTGAAAGCTGTTCCATAATGATCTCCTTATTCAATCACGTGATGGACATTCAATTTTAGGGGCTCGATGCCGCGGTGTTCCCACTCGCGTAATAGACCGGCTAAATCCTTGGCCGCATTGATAATGACGATACCACAGTCCCCGCCACCGGCGCCAGAAGACTTGGCGGCACCGCCGATGTGAACGGCCACGTCGCACATCGTTTTGAGCAACGTGGTTTCAATGGTTACGTGGCTCAAGTCAGCTAGGCGATTGAGCAACTGACGATTGATGCCAATTTCGGCTTGAATGGCAGCTAAGTCTTGGGCGTGAAAGCCAGCGATCATGCGTTGCAGGCAGGCTTTACTCTCACGTAGAAAGGCGTGGTAGTCATCTCGCCGGGTTGCTTTAAATAGCGCCACCTTATCAACCAAATGAGAGGTTGAGGCGGGAGTTCCGGTCCAGCCAATCATGAGGCGAAGAGATTCGGGTGGCGTCAGGAGTTCGATCTGCAGTCCGGGCCAGTCCATATTGAGGAGGTCGCTGAGCTTGATCTCACGCCGAGCGGAAGCCAGCCAGTCACGGTCGAAAGCTTGATAGGCAATCCAACCACCGTAGACGGAGGCTGCAATGTCACCCAAGGAGCCGTTGCCTTGAACATCTAGGTGGGCAATAGCGGCCAACTTGAAGAGGCGGTCCTTAGGCATCGTAATATCATAGAATTGGCATAACGCCTTGACGGTGGCTACGGTAACAGCGGCTGAGGAGCCCAGACCGTACTTCTTACCGTCGGCGCTGTCCAGCTCACTATTCACGTTTAGGTGATAGATCGCCAAGGGCTTGCCTAGTGACTGCGCGTATTGTTCAGTCAGACGAATCGCAGATAAGATGTAGTGAAAGGGATTATCCCGATTGTCAAAAACGAGCTCACTTCCCTGGCGTTGCCAGTAAAGAGAGTTCTCTTGGTATTGTTTGGAGGCGATTCGCCCGTAGTCGTGACTTGGTGTGATCGTCACGGTAACGAACTGGTTCAAGGCAACGATAATTGCCGGATATCCCGGTTCGACGACGGCGTATTCACCAGCAATATAGAGTTTTCCGGGTGCTTGCGCGGAAATCAAAAAATCAGGTCCCTTCTGTAACATAGCATATTTTAAAATTGTTTTGAGTTGACTTAAAGCTAATCTAGAAATTGAATGCCCGGTCCGGGCTGCGCCACGATGATGTTGTCGGCACCAAATTGTTGTGCCAAGCGTGTCTGAATCGTGGCGACGTTGGTAGCCTTACAGAAGATCTTGAGGTTAGGGCCAGCGTCTAACGTATAATAGCATTCAATCCCTTCATGGCGGAGCAATTTGACCGTTTGCATGGCGGTTAGGGTATCACCGTTGAAGTAACTGTAAGGTGGCCAAGCACTCAGTGTTAACGCGTGCATCCGCATGGCATTGGACTCCAACGTTTCACCTACCGTGGTGAAATCTTGGGCAAGGATGGCTGGCTTGATGGCAGCGAGGTCGTCGGCGACAATCTGCTTCCAAGCAGGATAGTAGGGTGACGTGTTCACGCTATTTTGCATCCCTTGCCGAGAACTGACCTTCTTGTGGTGAGAGTCAAGGATTAAAGCGACAACGGCGATCGGCCAGTCCACCTTTTCAATCAACGGAACCGCGTATGAACTAAGATCGTCATGCCCAGCGTGCCATTCAACGAAGCCACCAAAGATGGACCGCGTTGCGGAGCCCGAACCGCGGCGCGCGAGGCGGGAGAGCGCGGTGCGATCCAACGAAAGCCCCGCAGCACGGCTAGCAGCCCCCGCTAAGGCCGCGAAGGCGGAAGCAGAAGAAGCCAGTCCCGCAGCCGTTGGCACATGATTGACCGAGGTGACCCGCGCAAAAGAGGTGCGCGAGGACTGCTGGCGCACTAGGTTTAAGAAATTATGTACTTTGCTAGCTTGTTGAGCAGTCAGCACTTGGTGGTTGACCGAAACGTGGTCACTCGTCAGCCCCTCATCGAAGGCGACCGTCGTCTCAGTATAAAATTGATCCAACGTGAGTGACAAGCTACTGGTTTGGGGGATGATGAGGTCAGTATTCGCTTTGCCCCAGTACTTAACTAACGCAATATTGGTGTGTGCTCGTGCAGTTACAGCTGCGTTCATTGGGGGTCCTCCTCTAAATTAAAGGCTTCGATCCAGGTGGCGGTTGCGCCGGCATCAACTAAACTTTGTTGAACCCGTTGGGTGGTTGACCGGTCGGGACACAGGGCAATCAGACAGCCGCCCATCCCGCCACCGGTCAATTTAGCCCCCAGCGCGCCGTTAGCCGTGGCAACCTGGGTGAGATGGTCCAGTTCACGCGAACTCACGCCCAGCCCCTGTAATTGCTGCTGAGCATCGCTGATGATTTGACCGAGTTGGCGCAGGTCGGGTTTAGCCAAGGCTGCGCGGGCGGCCACACTGAGTTGACCTAACGTCTGAATCTGCTGGTTGGTTTCAGTGGGCATCGTCGTTTGGCGTCGCGCCACGGCGGCAACGGCCTTACCAGTCTGACCCTTGATGCCACTATCGGCGATGACCAGGTAACCTTGTAAGGCAAAGGGAATCTGGGTGGTCTCCCGGTGTGGCACGAACCAGATGGGAACGTTTGAACTGACCGTCGCCGCGTCAATGCCACTCGGGTTGCCGTGGGTAATTTTCTCGGCAATTTCGGCATCGGCGAGCAAGAGGTCACGGTTCAATGGTCGCTCAAAGAAGGCGTAGAGTGCGCGCGTAATGGCAACCGCAACTGCCGCGGATGATCCCATCCCCCGTTCAGCAGGCAGATCACTGGTAATGGTCATTTCAAAGGGCGTTTGTTGACCGTCAAACCGGGTGAGTAAGGTGTCGATGAGCTTAGCAACGCCGGCTAAGTTCTGGCCTAAACGACTGATTGGTCCGTCAAAGTACCGGCTGTTTAGTCGTTGGCCGGTGGCTGTTTCACGGATAGTGACGTTAGTCGTCACCGAGGGTAGTGGCAAAGCAATGGCTGGTTGACCGTACACCACGCTGTGATCACCGATTAGAATGATTTTGGCATTACTTTTTCCGTGGACCGTTCTTCCCAAGGGTACTCGCTCACTTTCTTCATTAAAATTCCTACCAGAATATCATACTCTACTGATTGTCATTGTGCTAGTTTTGCAGTCGAAAATCCCGATTTCGACTAAAAATTAACCCTTTCTATAGAAAATTTTCCGAAAAAACACCTGCGATTATCACCAAGGCTAATCGTGATGATGAGATGGTGATCCTGATAGGTAGAGATCGGGGAGGACCCCGGATAACTCCGTGGTAGCACAACCCGCGTAAGTGGTGTATCATAGTGCCAGTTATTATCGCAATTGCGCAGAAATTGGTGAACAAATTATGGATAAAGACACGGTGTATGCGGTAGTTGATATTGAGACTACCGGGACCAGTGTGACAGATGGCGACCGCATTATCCAAATTGGGTGCGTCTTCGTTCAACACAATCAGATTATTAACCGCTTCGAGACGGATGTGAATCCGCTGCGAGAGATTCCGGCCAACATTTCACGGCTGACGGGAATCACCAACAAGCGGGTGCGGCATGCGCCACTCTTTGATGATGTGGCAGCAACTTTGTACAGCCAGTTGACCAATACGGTCTTTGTGGCCCATAACGTTAATTTTGATTTACCCTTCATTAACGCTGAATTTGCCCGCGTAGGCTATCCTGAGCTGACCATTGAAGGGCTCGATACCGTTTCATTGAGTCAGATTTTATTGCCGACAGCGGCGAGTTTCCGGTTACGTGATTTAAGTCGGTTATTTAATATTGAACACGATAACCCCCATTCAGCGGACAGCGATGCGAGTGCCACGGCGGAACTTTTCATCTTTCTCTTCCGTCGCTTGCGGGCCTTGCCGATGGTCACGCTACAACAAATGATTAACCTGCACCCAGAACTACCGCTCCAAACGGCAGCTCTTTTTGACGTGGCTTTGCGGCTCAACACGGAACGGCCGCGGCAACTCCCTAATTATCTGTACGTTAAAAATGGGCTGGCACTACGGCATGCCACCGCGCTTCCAGCCACCACGTTGGCCGCGCCGACTAAGTATCCGAAGACCAAGAAGCAGAAACAGAAATTGATGCCGGATAATTTGGAATGGCGGCCAGAACAGGCCAAAATGATGAATTATATTTACAATAATTATGCGGCCAGTGATCAGCATCCGGTTAAACAGATGATCGTCGAGGCTCCAACCGGAATTGGGAAGAGCTTGGGCTACTTGTTGCCGATGGCCTACCTAAGTCAGCAGGGACATACCGTGGTGATTAGTACGGCCACGACGCTGTTGCAAGAGCAACTGCTCGATCAGACCTTGCCGTTGCTTAACCAGATTGTGCCATTTCAGATTAATGCGGTGTTGGTCAAGGGAAGCCGCCATTACTTGGATTTGCAAAAATTTGCGACGACCCTCAAAGTTGCTGAGAGTTCTAAGCAAACGCAGTTGCTGAAGCTGCGTTTATTGGTGTGGTTAACCATGACCACGACGGGGGACTTAGATGAATTGCATTTAGCCACCTACCGGGCACCTTACTTTCAGGAAGTTGTTCACGAAGGGGCCGTTCAACCGGACAGTCCATTCTTTGACGATGATTTCTTGCGGCGGCGGGATGAACAAATGGCGCAGGCGCAAGTCGTGATTGTCAATCATGCTTATTTGAGTGAGCACGCTCAGGACTTGGGAGAACGCTTAGAACGGCCGTACCTGGTGATTGATGAAGCCCAGCACTTGGTAGAGAATACCTTACGTCAGCGGCGGACGCAGATTAAGTTTGCGAATCTGACCAATGCGTTGCACCACATTCAACGCGATATCAATCGGGAGATGGGGCCTAGCTTGTTAGGCCTATTCACGGGAGATACGCAAGCGGTTAATACGTTGCATCGTATGGTTCGGCTGAGTGAAAAATTAGAGGCCACGTTGAATCAACTGGTCAATCAACTCTTCTTAGCCTTCTTGGCCCGGCAACGTGGAAACAATCAGAACCAAACCATTGAAAAGTTAATCCCAACGGCAGCACTGAACGCGTTGCGTCCCCAGACGGATCCGTTAATGGCGACGATCAAGGAGGATACGACGGACCTGTTGGCCGAGTTGGCAGCGCTACGGCAAAGCTTTGACCGGCAGCGGGATCGTTTCTCAGCGCCAGAGCAGCATCTATTTGCCCAAGTCGATACGCGCGTTCATCAATTTGATGATGACGTTTTACAGTTGCAAGACATCTTTGCCCAGGTGACGAAGACCCAGACGGCCAGCTTGTTCTGGGTAACCATTAATCACGTTGGGGACCGGACGAGTCTGCAGTTAGCCAGTGGCTTGTTGGCGACCGAAGGCTTTCTACGCCGACAAATTTACAGTCACTTTCAGCCAGTGCTCTTGACGGGGGCGACCCTCTTCTCATCGGGACGGTCACAGTACGTTTTGGATCAATTCGATTTGGAACGGGAAGCCACGGTCACGCATCGGATGCGGTCGAGCTTTGACTACGCACAGCAAGCCCAGCTCTTTATTGCAGAGTCGGGGCCTGAGCTTAATCGGGTAGCGCCGGCCGACTATGTCACCTACCTGACGGCCGCCATTACGCAGATTGCGGGTGCGGTGAATAAACAGACGTTGATTCTATTCAACTCACTCAGTGTGATTGAACAGGTCTACCAGCAATTGGTTGATCAGCCCGAATTTGCCCAACGTGAGATCTTCGCTCAGGGGATCAGTGGGAGTCGTGAACGGATTGCCAAACGGTTCGCCACCAGCCACGGGGCCATTCTCTTGGGGGCGGCTAGCTTCTGGGAGGGCATCGATCTGCCCGCTGAACAACTGGAACTGTTGATTGTGACCCGGCTACCGTTCGATTCGCCCGATCGGGTCTTTGTGAAGGCGGACTATGCACGCTTAGAGGCGGCTGGCAAGAATCCGTTTTACAATGCGGCTCTCCCGGCAGCAACGCTGAAGTTGCGTCAAGGAGTGGGACGGTTAATCCGGACGCCAACCGATCACGGGGCCATTGTGATTCTGGATCAGCGATTGGTCGAGCGGCAGTACGGACAGAGTATTTTACGCGCCTTGCCGGCAGACTTGCCGCGTACCACCGGAGACGTGACGACAATTTCCCAAGGTTTAATTAATTTTTTTGAAAAACAGCCGGCCGGTCCCCAGACGCCACCGGAAGTTTGATATAATTGGAGCAGAATGAATTCTGACAAGGGAGTACGATGGAAAATTGATGAGACAACAGTATCAACGACGCCAACGGCCGCGGCACTGGGTATTACTCAGTGTGTTAGTGGTTATCCTGGTGTTGTTGCTGAGTGCGGGTTATCTGATTCATAAGGCCACGAAGCCACTCAGCCAAGACCAAACGCGGGCCGAATCGGTCGCCAAAAAAGCGGGTCATTTGACGAGCACCAGCGATTTCTACTGGACAAATTTAGATACAACGTACTACACAGTCGTAGGGAAGAATAAGGCGAAGCAGGCGGTCTATGCCATCGTGCCCAAGACTGGCAATGATGTCACCGTTTTGAAGCAAAGCGCGGGCTTATCTCGCAATGCGGCGTTGCAAAAGGTTTGGCAACATAACCCGAAGAAGGTTTTGTCAGCGGCATTGAGTATGTTTAACGGGAAGCCAGCTTGGCAGATTAGCTACCTGAATAAGAGTGGTAAGCTCTGCTACCTCACGTACCAGTACAGTAACGGAAAAGTTCTCCAACAAATCTCCAATATCTAACGAGGAGGCAGGTCATATGCAATTGTCCCAACGGGCATTGGCGGTTAGTCCGTCAGCAACATTGGCAACGGGCCAAAAAGCCCAGTTGCTCCAAGCACAGGGCGTCGACGTGATCAATCTTAGTGTTGGTCAGCCGGATTACGCTACTCCGCAAGCGATTAAAGATGCGGCGGTGACGGCGATTCAAAATGATCAAGTGAATGGCTATACAGCGACTGAAGGGGTGTTGCCACTGCGGCAAGCTATTGCGGTTAATCTGGCAACACTGCACGGTGTACAGGTTGACCCCAGTCAAGTGGTCGTCACGACGGGTGCCAAAATGGCGCTGTACGCACTCTTTCAAGTGCTGTTGAACCCGGGGGATGAGGTGCTTTTGCCAGCGCCTTACTGGGTGAGCTACAGTGAACAGGTCAAGTTAGCGAGTGGTCAGCCTATCGAGGTGGCACCCACGGCTTCACTGAAGGTGACCCCGACGCAATTGGCACAAGCCTTAACGCCAGCAACCAAGGCCGTCGTCTTGAATTCACCGCAGAACCCAAGTGGCACGACTTACACGCGGGCGGAACTCCAAGCGATTGGTGAATTTGCGGTAGCCCATGACTTGACGGTGGTTGCCGATGAAATTTATGGCGAATTGCTCTATGACACGTCGCACGTAGCGCCTTCAATGTTAGGCATTTCCCCTGAGATTGATGACCATACGGTGCTGATTAATGGTGTCTCGAAGACTTATGCTATGACGGGTTGGCGGATTGGGTATGCGGTGGCTAACGCAAAGATTGCTAGCGCGTTGAAGACCGTTTTATCACACATGACGGGTAATCCGGCAGCTGTGAGCCAAGCGGCGGCAACGGCGGCGTTAACGGGGGATCAATCAGCGGTGACGCAAATGAAGGCTGGATTCAAGCGGCGGCGTGATGCCATTTATCCGCAATTAGCGGCGTTACCGGGGTTTAACCTCACTAAGCCGGCCGGTGCCTTTTATTTCTTCCCGGATGTGACTGCCGCTATGGCGCTCAAACACGTGAAGAATACGACCGACTTTGTCGCGTTGATGCTAGATGAAGCACACGTCGCTACCGTTACCGGCGAAGCCTTTGGGCTACCAGGGCATATTCGGTTAAGTTATGCGACGGATTTAGCAACCCTGCAACGCGCAATGGATCGGCTGAAAGATTGGCTGAGTCACTAGTCACTTGTGGTTAAGCGAACGCACGCATGAGTAGTGGAAAAATAGACTTGAAATGATGAACGATCGAGTTGCCGCGAGGGTGCTCGGTCGTTTCTTGCCATCAGTAGATGAACTAAATGTGGGAGGAATTTGCATGGAGGAATTTGCACAACGGTATATTCAAGCGGGCCAGACGAGTATCGCCAATTATTTGCTGGATCATTTTCGCGAGGTGGGAATGACTACCGATCAATTATTGGTGTTCTTGCAGCTACGCCGGTATATTGATCGGGGCCAGCGGATGCCCGAAGCTGATATTTTGGCGGACCATTTAGGTTGGGATAAGCAACGGGTCTATCAGGTGTTGCACGAATTGATTGCGAATAAGTTGATGACCATTACGAGTGTGCCCGACGCACAGGGACAGAAACAAGATGCGTATGACTTTCACCTATTGACCGAAAAACTCAGTCAGCTGGCTGTGCAGACGACGAAAAAGGCAGCCAAGGTTTCCGCAACCAACGATCGCGCCACGGTATTTAATCAGATTGAAACCGAGTTTGGCCGGCCGCTGTCACCGCTAGAGATGGAGAGCATTAATCAGTGGTTGGACGAGGACCATTATCGACCAGAATTGATTCAGTTGGCGTTAAAGGAAGCGGTATTGAGCCAGGCTTACAGTCTGAAATACATGGACCGCATCTTGCTCAATTGGGAAAAGAAAAACCTCAAGACAGCGGCACAGGTGCAGCGCGAAAAGGAACGCCAGCATCCCCGATCCAATGCGGCCAACCCGGCAACGCCTGGCAATGATATTCCCGACGTCCCGATTTTTAAATTGACGGATAACTAGGGCCTATTGTGGAACGCATGGTTGACTTTAACCGTAACCGCGTCTAGGTAATTTAAAAGAAAATAACCTATAAAAGATCCAGTGGCGCAATTTTATCGGCCACTGGATCTTTTGAATTGAACTATTTGACTAATTTAACGGCATGCTTCGTGTAAACGACGTGCCAGCCCTTTGAAAGCCCCGTCACGTGGGCAAATTTACCCTTATGACTATGGAAGGTCATAATTGTGGCGCCATTTTTCAAATGACCATTCGTTAACTTTAACGTACCAGCTAACTTGGCATTCTTCTCAATGGTTAAGCGGGCAGTCTTCGCTAGGGATAATTGGCCGTTCTTGGCTTGTTGGTAGTGTCCCTTGATAACGGCCTTTTGAGTGCTTAGTTGAAGGGAACCGCGCTTGACTTGCACGCTACCCTTACCAGTAGCTGTGGTGGAGGCTAATCGTACTGTGCCACCCTTTACGCTCACGCCACCGGCATAAGTGTTGTTCCCACTCAATTGGAGTAAGCCACTACCGGCCTTGATTAATGATCCCTTACCGGAGATGTCGTTACGCCAATTATCTTGGGCGTTGAAGCCGCCCTTAGCAGCATTCATTTTAACCGTAACGGCGTCGTTAAACTTGCCATAACCACTGGCAGCGGAGAAGAGGTCTAAGCGGCCCCAACCTTCGGCATCATCCATTAAAGGATAACCGGAAGGCATACCAGTCGTGAACAGAACATCACGACGTTGCGTGTCCGTCAGATAAGGGAGGCGAGTTGCAAGCAAAGCTTCGGCCCCCTTGGGAACGTGCATGTCAACGTTGGGATTTCCGATTTGCTTGAAGCCGTAAGTCATTCGGTACCGGTAGTCGTCCCGGTTCTTTTGGTAGTCAGCGAAATCATCCTGGGCCGAAGTATCTCTGCTTCCTAGTAAATCAGCAGAATGAGCGGCATCATAAGCCTTTTTCATCATGTCCTGGTTACTGAAGTTATTCAAAGCGGAAGCGACAACGGCACTTCCGGCCATCCGGCCACCCATCACTGCAAGCGGCGAGTGGCGGCCGGCGATGACACGGTCAAGTCCAATCTCTGAGGAACGCGTGAGGAGTTCTTGGAATCTTTCTGGGAACGCGTAAGCTAGTGACAGACCATCTTCGAAGCCAGTGGTGGTGTGGCCGCTAGCAAAGTCAAAATCGGTTGCGGGAGCTGCAGCCATAATTTTTGAAAGCGCGGGTAAGGGTTTAACGTCGGTACTCCAACGATAAGGGCGTTGGTAGCGAACAACGCTTTTTACAATTCCGGTGTTGGAATAGGCTGTGTAGGAATTGTGATTCATGAAGGCCACGATCGGTCCTAATTTGGCATGTTCATCGGCCCAATCAACGTGGGCGTGCTTTTGGTTGACCGGGTCGGGTGTGCTTGGCATTTTGTGGAAAGGCGTTTGCGCATTTGCATTTTTAATAAATGCGGGTGCATAGGGGCCAAGCGCGTTAATAACGCTGTAGCGAAGATCACGCCGGTCGGTTAAGTAGGAGCGTTCTTCTTCTGCGGGTGTTCGATTCTGGGTAATCTGTGCTGACTTGTCAATGTTTTCCTGCATTAACTCTTTATTCAGATTTTTGCCGTCCGCGTAGTAGTTGGAAAATTCGGAAAGCATCCCGATCATTGGATTGTTGGCCGCCGTCTTGTAGGTCGGCACGTTTTGCTTATATGTATCCGTAAAGTAGCCATAAACGGCCCGTTGCGGCGCTAATTGCGCAGTTGTGCTGGCTTGCGCCACGTTGGTTGCTAGGGGAAGCGTTACGGCTGCCAATGAGAGAATGGCGGTGACCCGTTTAGTCCATGTACGTTGTCTGGTTTTCATTGAAACTCCTGCCTTTCACTTTGAAAGATATATTTTGATTCTGTGGTTCAATTTTCATCATACCTGACTTGAATCATAATGTGGGCGGCTTCATCAAACCTATACGTGAACCATACCAAACCGATACACAACGATGAATACGCTAATATTTGAGTATTGCAAGACTAATAATGACCTGTTTTCATTAATTTTTCAGTAAAAAAGACCACCTCGTTTTGAGGTAGTCCAATGTCGTTGGCGTTTAACACGCAGTCGCCAAACAGTCATGTTGAAATCAGACGGTTAAATCAAAAAAGCCCGTTGAAGAAATTCTTCAACAGGCTTTGACCGGTTAAGCTAGCCGGCAATGCTAATCCTTGTCGTTGTCCTTGTTCTGAGTGGTTGTTGCCGATGATGTGTCGGTGGAATTAGTAGAGTTGTCGTTGTCATCATGTCCGTTGTTGCCACCAGTCGTCTGCTCAGTGCTTGATGATTCCTTGCTGGCACTCGATTGACTGGTTGTGGACGATTCTGTCCGGTAACTGCTACTTGAATTGGTCGTCACCTGGCCGTTGGTACTGTAGGCGGAGGAGCTAGTGGTATTCGTTGACCCGTACTGGCTCGTCGCGGTGGTGTCAGAGACGGTACCAGGATGTCCAGTGACATAGTATTCCGTCTTGCCATTTTGCCGCGTTTCCGTGACGGTGCTTGGCTTAGTCCAGTCCGTATTGGTCGACTTGGAGGCCATGTAGCTCATGGTGTACTTGTAAATTTCTTGAGCGATCGTTGTCTCAGACTCGCTGACGTAGTGACCCGTCTGGAACTGTTTGTCGTAACCCGTCCAGACAGAGACGGCGTAGTTCTTGGTGTATCCCGTGAACCAGGAATCCATCGTGGCGCCATCCGGGACCTTGTCCGCGTAGTCATCAGGGTAGGAATCAGTCCCAGTCTTACCAGCTTGATACAGGCCGGAAATGGCGGCGGAACGACCAGAACCATTCTCGTTGGTCATGACGTCTTTCATCATGTCCGTGAGCATGAAGGCCGTCGCCGCACTCATGGCCTTCTTACCAGTCGAGGCGTAGTTGTGCGCTTTACCATCCTGAGTCACAACTTTAGAAACCAGGTAAGGCTTGTAGTAGGTCCCACCGTTAGCGAAGGCGGCATAAGCGGCGGCTTCCTGCTCAGTGGAGATGTAGAGGCCAATCCCATTTTGCAGGGTTAACGTCTTATCAAATGACATGCCTAAGCCGTTAAGGAAGGTTGTGGCTTTCTTGATCCCAACGTTTTGTAAGGTTCGAATAGCGGGGATGTTTCGAGATTCGTACAAGGCCTTCCGCATGGTGATGGTCCCTTGATACTGCTTATCCCAATCGTAGAGGTTTTTATCCGTGCCCGGGTAGGTAAATGCCGTATCCTTAACCGGCTCATAAGTTGGGTAGTTGAGGTACTCGATCGCTGGACCATAATCCATTAGGGGTTTAGCCGTGGAAGCACTGGACCGGTCAGTTTGAACAGCGCGGTTCAGGCCAAAGGTGACATTACCAGTCTTACGGCCACCGATCATTGCGACAACCTTCCCATTATTAGGATCGACAATGGTTGACCCGACTTGGAACTTGCTAGAAGGGAAGTTAACGTAGCTACCGCCATTGACGATGTCGTACACTTTTCTCTGAGCACCCATGTCGAGGTTAGTGTAAACTTTGAGGCCACCAGTTGTCGTGTTGTAGCCCTTGGTCTTGAGTTCGGCGTACACCTGCTTGAGGTAGGCGTCGATCACTTTAGTTGTCTTAGCACTGGCAGTAGCCGTTGACTTGTGAGTTGTGGCTAAACCAGCTTTAACACTCGTTGCCTTAGCCTGAGCGGCCTGAGCACTGGTGATGACATTGTTTTTGGCCATGGCATCGAGGACTAGGTCCCGGCGCTTCTTAGCCAGCGCTGGGTAGGTTGTTGGATCGTAATTAGTTGGTGATTGGGGCATCCCCGCCAACATGGCGAGTTGGGACAAGTCCAATGCTTTTAAGTTTTTACCGTAGTAATATTGGGCGGCCGTTTGCATCCCGTAGACACCATTACCCATGTAAACCTTGTTGATGTAGTATTCGAGGATTTGATCCTTAGAGTAATTGTGATCAACCTTCAGCGCTAGCCAAGCTTCTTGCGCTTTACGCTTCAAAGTTCGGTCAGAAGCAGCCGTTGAGAAGACGGAGAGCTTAACCAGTTGTTGCGTTAAGGTACTCCCACCTTGCATTCCGAGTGACGAACCAGTGACGTTGGCCAGTGCAGCACCAACGATTCGGATAGGATCAACCCCGCTGTTCTTGTAGAAACGACGATCTTCAGTGGAGACGACTGCTTGTTTCAGTGCTGCCGGAATGTTCTTGGATTTAACGTAGCTCCGGTTCTGCGCGCCCAACCGTGAAATGACGGTCCCATTGGCATCGTATACCCGAGTTGAGGCGTCGCTGGAGAGGGCGGATTGGGAAATCTTCGGTGCGCTTTGCGCGTAGAAAAAGAAAAGTCCAGCGCCGAAGAGAATGCCCAACACCCCAATGGCGATAATGATGAAAAGAACGCGACGAAAAGTCCGCCAACCATTATGGGGACGTTTGGGACCGCCCGTATTTCCAGTTTGATTGACGCGACGTTCGGCATTGCGGCTCATCCGAGTCTCTCTGCTTGAATTGTTACTAGACATGGTAATCTCCTTTGCATTTAAACGTGTCAGCTACCGCTTAAGTAGCTGGTCCACGGCGTTAAGATAGGGCACCGGCAATTGTAACTGCGCGATGAGCTTGATACCACTAGCGGCGATGTCCGTGTAAGGAATGGACTTACGCCCACCGTTAGCTTGATTATCCCAGAAAGTAAATAGATCAGATGCAGGATATAGGAAGGTTTCTTGGCGACTAACGAATTTAATAATGGCAAAACAGATGCCGCCTTGACCTAGACAGGCCCGCATATGATCAATCTGGTGTTGATGAAAATTCTTCAGTGGAAATGACGCCTTGTTTTTGGTTTCCTTAGCGTCGAAATCCAGATAATGCCCTTGATAGACGCCATTGTAATCAGTCGTGGACGCGGTACTAAAGTAGGCTTCCTTGATGACGGCAGCGCTCCGCTTAGGGTAATCGACCTTGACAATTTGAATCGGGGTGGGCTTTTTATGTACCACCGCGAGACCATGCGTCTGATAATAGGTATTACTTTGATTTAGCTCCTCTTCCAGTGTCATACCGCGTTTACCGTAGTTGGTATAGCGACTGGCAAATTTGGGCCCCGTTGATGTGGCTGGTGCTCGATAAGCATTTCCGTTGGGGTACCGAATAGTCATTGGTTCCTCACTCCTTAGTTGAAAGCAGGCTTTCATTTGCGGCCCAGTTATTGACATTATACCAAGCTGACCCCGAAATAAAAACTCCCAAACAAATTCTAAAGAAATGTTTTCTTATTTGACGATTTTGTTTGCTGCTGCCCCGAATTTTCGCTACACTAATAGGTAGACTAGTATCAAAAGGGGGAATTTGGTGAGTCGATTGTGGCTAACAGGGTACCGAAGCTACGAGCTAGGGGTCTTTGGGAATCAAGATCCCAAGTTGTTGGTCATCAAGGATACACTACGTAAATTGTTGATTAACAAGGTCGAAGCCGGGACTAATTGGGTCATCACGGGTGGTCAGCTGGGGGTCGAGCAGTGGTCCGCGGAAGTGGCTTTGAAGCTCAAGCAGGATTATCCCGAACTGAATATCGCGATGATGACGCCGTTTGCTGAATTTGGCAACAACTGGAACGAAGGCAATCAAGCCCAGTATGCGACACTGGCCAGTCAGGTGGATTTTCACCAATCCGTTAGTGAGCAACCTTATCATGGCCCCCAACAGTTAAGAAACTATCAAGAATTTATGTTGACCCATACAGATGAGGCGGTCATGGTATATGATTTAGAGGTCGAAGGCAAACCAAAGTATGATTATCGCGCCATTCAGCAGTTTCAGGAGCAACATACTTACCCTTTAACACTCATCGATATGGATTGGTTACAAGAAAGTGCCAATGAATATCAAGAAAATTTAAATAATGGTTCCCAAAACGAATAAAAACTGGTATTATATTAATTGCCGGTTTGATAAGACAACGAGGTGTAAAGATCAATGGAAAACGTTAATTTCACTCCCAAGGAAATTTTGCAAAAGCAATTTCGACAAAAGATGCGCGGTTACGATCCAGATGACGTTGATAGTTTCTTAGACAACGTCATTAAGGACTACGACACCTTTGTTAAGGAAAATCAACGGCTTCAAGAAGAAAACGAACGGTTACTGGCTAAGGTCGACGAACTTACGAAACAAGTTCAAGTGGGTGGCGCACAGCGTCAAACGTCAACGACGAGCCAACCGGTTTCAAGTGCCACTAACATGGACATCTTGAAACGGCTATCCAATTTGGAACGGCACGTTTTCGGTTCACAATTAGATAATGATCCAAACGAGTCACATCGTTTGTAGAATTATAGACTGGTGTAAATCCTGAGTAATCGCGGTCGGCTTTTGTCGGCTGAGGAAAGTCCATGCTCGCACAGACTGCGATGTCTGTAGTGTTCGTGCTCGGTGAAAAAATAAGCCGGGGGACGTTAGCAATAACGTTACGGCGGGAAAACACAGCTAAGGCTTCGGCTATGCTCTAGTATCCCTGAAAAGTGCCACAGTGACGATACGTCTAAGGAAACTTAGGCGGTGGAACGCGGTAAACCCCTCGAGCGGGCAACCCAAACTTTTGGTAGGGGCGCTTCACATATGGAAATGAACGAAATGTGGGGGGAGAGGAAACTCTCGAGATAGATGATTACTGCCAGTCAATCGTTTGCCTGAAACGGTTGGGTGGTACAAAACATGGCTTACAGGGATTTACACCATGTCAGGTGGGTGGGAGCTTGCTCCCACCCTTTTTTTAGACTTTTTACGGGAATAATCCCAATAGCTAGTGTCCAGGCGTGCGAGATCTGAGGATATCTTGTGGCGAACGATGGTGGTACACTGATAACGATTGAGTATCGACGTTTAACTGCCTGTATTTGGTGGAAAGTAAGCCAAACTAGCGAAATTAAGGCCAGCAAACTAACTCATTGGCTGGTAGATCATAGTTGATTTGAAAATAAGGAGGACGTTATGAAGAAATTTCATTTATACGCGGCAACGGCGAGTGGTATTGAAGCCTTGGCTGGTCGTGAATTGCGTGACTTGGGCTACGAGACTCAGGTAGAAAATGGTCGGGTTCGCTTCGACGGGACCATCGAAGATATTTTACGAGCTAACCTGTGGCTCCGGACGGCCGATCGTGTCCGGATCATTGTGGCCGAATTTAATGCGGTAACCTTTGATGAATTGTTTGAAGCGACCAAGGCGGTTGCTTGGGATGAGTTATTGCCAATGGACGCGGCTTTTCCGGTAGAGGGACGTTCCAAGAAGTCGCAGTTACATAGTGTGCCGGATGCACAAGCGATTGTGAAAAAAGCGGTGGCCACGAAACTGGCCGCGGTTTATCACCGGCGCACCCGGATGCCAGAAACGGGGGCAACTTATCCGTTAGAAGTGATGATTGATAAGGATCACGTGATGCTGACGCTGGATACGACCGGCCCTAGTCTCTTCAAACGGGGCTATCGGGTTGGCAAGGGTGGCGCGCCAATCAAGGAAAACATGGCGGCAGCGCTGATTGCGTTAACCAGTTGGCACAAAGATATGCCGTTCTGGGATCCGGTCTGTGGGTCTGGGACAATTCCGATCGAAGCGGCACTGATTGGACGGAACTTAGCACCAGGCTTCAATCGCGACTTCACTTGTGAGAGTTGGGATTGGGTCCCACAAGAGCTGAGCGATAAGGTTCGTGATGAGGCGGATGCCAAGGCGGACTACGATACACCCCTACAAATCTTTGGTAGTGATATTGATGAGAACATGGTGGCGGTTGCCAAAAAGAACGCTGAAGAAGCGGGACTGTCACAAGACATTACCTTCCGCCAGTTAGCGGTTCAAGATTTCAATACGGACTTGAAGCACGGCGTCATCGTTGCCAACCCGCCTTATGGGGAACGACTGAGTGACCAAGCGAGCGTCCGTGAACTGTATAAGCAAATGGGACAGGTGTTCAAGCCGTATACAGATTGGTCGAAGTATATTTTGACGGCCGATTTAGAGTTCGAACATTTCTACGGTCAGAAGGCAACCAAGACCCGGAAACTCTATAACGGGGCGTTACGAACGGATTACTTCCAGTTCTGGGCGCAACGGCGACCACGGCAACATAAGGGGTAGATTAAAGTGATTAAGGCGGACTGTATCTTCTGTCAAAAAGACGATATTGTCATTGAAAATGAGTTGGCCAAGGCGTTCTGGGATAAGCATCCGGTCCGCGAAGGTCATCTGTTGATCGTGCCCAAGCAGCACTACGTCACCTACTTTGATGTGCCGGCAACGACTAAGCAAGCGCTGGATGATCTGTTAATGGCAGGTAAGGCGTTACTGGACGAGCGGTATCAACCGGCGGGCTATAATATTGGGATTAATGTTAATCCCGCAGCCGGCCAGACGGTGATGCATGCCCATATCCATCTTATTCCGCGGTACGAGGGCGATGTCCGTGATCCGCGTGGTGGTATCCGAAAAATGATTCCGCATGCTGTCAGCCACTGGCGGCATTAGGGTGATTAAGAATCGAAGCAGCACCGTTTGAGCGGCTACTGTAGCAAGATCAAGTAAAAATCATTCACGGGACCTGGGAGAATTCTCGGGTCTTTTTGTTTTAGGCGTGTTTAGTTGAAACAGGTCAGATGATGGCAATCATAAGTCGGCATGCTTCCCCCCAAAAAAACGACTATAATTTTAAAAAATATGTCAGCAAACATAACACGTTGAGCGGGATTGGTAGAGCAAAACGTAGACCAAAAGCCAATGGCAACTTGGTTAGTAAGGCAAAACGGCTAACGATAGGCTGACTTAAAATTTGTAGTGGACATAGACCACTTTTGGTGTTAGGATTCATGACATTAAGAGATAAAGAGGGCGTCGCTGATGAATCTTGCGAACACTGCATTTGTTTTAATTGCGAGTATCTTGGTCTTGTTCATGACCCCGGGGTTAGCTTTTTTCTACGGGGGCTTGGTATCTGAGAAGAACGTGGTCAATACCATGTTGTCAGTTTTTATTATGACGGGCGTCGCCATTCTTCTATGGATCTTTTTAGGTTATAGCTTGGCGTTTTCCGGGAATATTGCTGGTCTGGTTGGTAACCTGCACCACTTGTTCATGGCGGGAATTAATCTCGCTAGTCTGACAGCAACCCATATTCCGGTGGGCGCTTATTCACTGTTTCAGATGATGTTTGCCATTATCACGCCAGCGCTATTTGTGGGGGCGGTCGTCGGGCGGATTCGCTTCAAGTTTCTGTTGGTCTTTTTAATCGCCTGGTCGATTTTCATTTACTACCCCATGGTTCACTTGGTTTGGAGCCCCTTAGGTTGGTTGGCTAAATTAGGCGTGTTGGACTTTGCCGGTGGGACGGTGGTTCACATTGATGCCGGTGTCACGGCACTGGTCTTATCGGCCTGGCTGGGACCGCGGCTCTCGGGCAATCGGGACAATCCGCACTATAATCTGCCTTGGGTATTGTTAGGCACGGCGATCTTATGGATTGGCTGGTATGGTTTCAATGCGGGCAGTGCGTTAGCGGTCAATGGCGTTGCCTTACAAGCCGCCATTACCAGTACCGTGGCGACTGCCATGGCGATGGTGACGTGGATGGTGTTAGATGTTTGGACGACCGGGAAACCCACTTTAGTCGGTGTTTGTACGGGAACGCTGTGCGGGTTGGTGGCGATTACGCCGGCCGCTGGATACGTCACGGTGCTGGGGTCCGTTGCGATTGGCCTGATTGCCACGGTGACGAGCTACGTGTTCATTCAAAAATTGAAGCCACGGCTAGGGATAGACGATGCGCTGGATGCTTTTGGCTGTCACGGTGTTAGTGGGATTGTCGGCAGCATCTTAACGGGGGTCTTTGCGACTAAGGCGGTCAACCCGACGATTGCTGAAAATGGCTTAGCTTACGGTGGCGGCTGGCATCTGTTGGGGGTTCAGGTACTCGCTACGGTGTTTACCATTGTCTTCGTAGCGGCGGTTGGTTGTCTCTTAGTGGTGGTACTGCGTCGTTTCATGCCGATGCGAGTAACGGCTGGGGAAGAAGAGCTCGGTCTTGATCAGGGTGAACATGGTGAGCAGGCCGACTACGCCGTAAAGCTAACTGAACGACTGACGGATTTTCAACCCGATCAGGAACGGTACGAGCCGGAATTTCGTGGTCAGCTACAGCACTTGGAACATCCCTTACCGCAATCGCCGCATAAATAAAGATGCAAAAGTTAGTGACTTTATTAAGCTTAGTCAAAGTCGTTGTCGTTTGCGGATAGACCTGATAAACTAAGGACGTGGTTAGGGGCCACGAAAATTAACTTAGCTTGGGGGGAGCAATATGACAAAAGACACGATTGCTTTAACGGTGTTAGTTGTCCTAGCAGTAGGCTTTCTGAGCCTAGTGCTGGTCTTGATGAAATCACCACTGTGGATTATTTTTCCAGTAGCATTTGCTGGTTTAGGCGCTGTCTGCTACGGAATTGATGAACTATTTGCTAAATTCAAAGATCGCGAACGCGAAGCATAATGAGAAAACAGAAGAGGCCAGTGAGCCTCTTTTTTCGTGCCTTTACATTTCTGGGTAGCGCTTGCTAAAATAGGCAGAGTAAAGGCGATGATGTGGTGAACGTAAAAACAACGAATGAAATAGCGGACGGTGGCGATTATCTCAAGGTATTTGCCTGCACGGCGGTAATGTTCCAGTCGGTGTTAAGCCTAGCCTGGTCACTGCCGAGCGTGACGGCACATCAGTCGGGGTTGGCGGTACTCTACTTGCTGACGAAGTTCACGGCCCCGGCTTTTATCTGCGGGATATTATTAACCACGATGCGAACGACAGCGGAACACCAGCCAACTTATCGCCATTACCTACATAATCAATGGTCGGCTCTATTTTTCCCGACGATCTGTTGGACACTGGCGTACCTACTGGTTTTTCCCAACTTACAGCAGCATGAACATTTTCATGACTTGCTTAGCTGGGGATGGCAATTTGTGAATGGTAATGCGGCGCCACATCTGTGGTATAACACGATGATGCTGCAGATCGTCATCCTAATGCCGGTACTTTGGGGTATCCGTCACAAGCTAATGAGGCGGTGGACGAGTGGCTGGATTCTAGGCATCACTGGGCTAGGCTATGCGTTGTGGGTGGGCTGGTATGTCGTGCGGGTCTATCCGACGTCGCGGTATATGAGCTGGTACCTATTGGATCGTGTGTTTTGGGGCTTCTGGCCGTACGCGATTCTAGGAATGTTGGCTTGGCGCGGTTGGCCGGTCATTCAGTATCGATTGCGCCGTTGGAGCTGGGGGCTAGGTCTGTTATGGGGCTTGGTACTATTGGCGCAGTGTGGCGCTTGGTTTGCCAAGGGTCGGCCAATTCAGTTATCGCAGACCAGTTATTACTTACCGGCGACGATAGTCTATGTGCTGACGGTGATTGGGCTCGTGCTAGCGCTGGCTGGTCGGCAACAGGCTCGGCGCTCGCGTTTTCTGCCGGTGATTCATCGGTTAGCCCAGTACGCCTACCCGTCATACTTGGCCAATGTATTCTGGCTACAAATTATTTGGCGGCTAGGTGGGGCAACGTTAACGCGGTTCCATCCCATTTGGGGGATTGCGCTTTGTTATAGCTTAACGTGGTGCTGGTCGTTTGGCTTCACGGCATTACTTGAAAGGTTCAAAAACTGGAGGAGACAAAGATGACGAGAACACAAGCAGTAGAATTGGTGACCATGGTGATGGTGACAGACCCCGCAACGGGAAAAGTGCTGGTTGAGGATAAAGTAAATGTGCCATGGAAAGCGGGGCATAGTTTTCCGGGAGGCCACGTAGAAGTTGGCGAAAGCTGTGCGGCAGCGGCCATCCGCGAGGTTTTTGAGGAAGCAGGACTGGCGTTAACTTCTGTCGACTTTTGTGGAACCTGCGAATGGTTTTCGGCCGATCGCCAACAACGGAAATTAGGACTGCTTTATCGGGGCGATCAATTTACGGGAACGATCAAGGCGAGCGCTGAGGGGCCAATCTACTGGTTAGATCCCACTGAATTGACGGCGGAAAACAGTGCGGAAAGCTTGCTGACGCTGCTAAAGGTTTTTCGTCATGAGGTAGCTGCGGTCACTAGCGATGATTGGAATGGTCAGCTACAACCGGATCCGAGCCTGTAAACGTCAACTATTTGAAAAGAGTCGCGTGAATCGCTACACTAAAGGTAGATAAGAAAGGGAAGCGATAATCGTGAAAGCAATCAAAGAGACCCAACGCTGGTACGGTTATTTTTTCATCGGTCTTAGCGTTGTCGCATTGATTTTAGCTGGCGTGGTGCCCGTGACACTGTTTCAACGGGCCTTGCTGATAACAACCGCATTGACGCTGTTGGTCTATGGTCTGACGTATGAGGCTAAGATCACGCGCCTGTGGTGGCAGATCTTGTTGATCGCAAGTGGGATCGTGTTCGTTCTGGATGTCGGTTCGGCTTGGACGACTGCGTATTTTGTAACGCCGTTGCTGAGCTTTTTACTTCCGTTGATATTTCTAGGAATTTTGCTAGGCTACCTGCGGCGATATATCAGACATTAATAAAAAGCGTGTCGTCAATTTTTGACGGCACGCTTTTTTGCTGCACTAGGCGAATAGAGTCACCAGAATATCCCAAGTCATATGAGTGATGATGCCCGGCCAGAGTGAATGGCTCTTGGCGTACAGCCACCCGAAGAGGGCACCCAATGCGGTTACGGTAATGAGATTACCGATCCAAGTCATGGGACCCATCGCAGGAACTGTGGTGAGGTAACGGGGGATGTGCATACTGGCGAAGACGAGCGCTTGGATGGTGTTTGCCTGAGTAAGATTGAACTTTCTAAGTAAGACGTTCAGAAAATAACCGCGGAAAAGAAATTCCTCAGTAATGCCGACGACGAGAAAGTAGCGCCCCCAATACTCAGGGGTAAAGCTGGGTTTGACGCGTAGCCCGTGATGCATGAGCCAAAATTCCGCCAGCAAGTAAACGACGATAACTAACCAGACGACATAACCAGCGGTGAAATGCCAGTTAGGACGCCACTGTTCACGAGGCGCGACGGCGAGTTCTTCAAGCCTTGCTTGGTGCAATAGCCAGCAGGCAGCGCCGATCCAGATAATCAGCTTGACGGCATCAAGTGCCAGCTCTTCTGGCCAGCCAGTGAGGTGATGTTCGATGGGAACGTTTAACACGAATTGCGCTAGCAACCAGATTAGCCAGCACCCGATCATTTGCCAGACGAGCCGACGGGTAGAAATAGGACGAGACATAGACGACACTCTTTTCTAAAAGTAATGGTTAGGTTCATTATAAAACTTTCAACGGGCCGTGCGTGTAAAGCTTGTGTAAGAATCTGCTAAAGCAAGTCAATGTTATCACTGTTTACTTTAAATGTAATCAGTGATAACATTACGAAGTGAACAGTGTTTTGGAAAGGGATGACAAAAAATGACCCAGCAACCCTATCATCGACAAAATTTAGCGGCGGCCATCGTTCAGCGAGCACGACAAGAGTTGGAGGAAGCCGGTGGCGATCGCCTCTCATTGCGACAAATTGCCCGATTTCTTGAAGTTACACCAGCGGCCGTCTATCGACATTATCCGGATAAGGCAGCGTTGTTAACGCAATTGCGACAAGACATTATTGAGGAGCTGACGGCGGCGCTTCACGCTGGCGTTCTCGATTCAGCGGACGCCACCGCTATGCTGCAGCGGATGGTCACTAATTTGCTGGCCTATGTGACCGCTCATCCCCATGCGGTGGCCTTCATTGTCGTGACACCGCCACCGGTGCCACAAAGCCTACAAACGGTGGTAACGCTGCTGGCGGCTCAGCGGCAGGCCGTGGCTACACCACAAACGACGACCGCGATGTGGACGTTTTTATTGGGCGTTTTGCTACAACGAGGCACCCCGTTTGACGCGACGTGGATCAGCGAACAACTGCTGAAATTGTTGGCCGAATAACTTTACTGATAAAATTTAGTAAAGCACTTTTATGAAGGTGAAAAGTTTAGTTAATGGATGTGAAGCCGTTTTTATAGGGGATTAACATGTACCGATAGGAAATTTAAACATAAGTCGCTTTACTTCCTAAAAGTAAGTGGTACACTAGTAGTCATCATGCAAACATTAGTCCTAAAATGCACACGTTACCCACGACAAATGAAATGAGGCCTTTTAATCATGGAAACTAAATTTATTGAACTCGCTAAGAAACGGCGGAGTATTTACGCTTTGGGACGCAAAGTTGACTTCTCACAGGATGAGTTAGTTGACCTGATCACCTCAGTGATTAAGCAAGCACCGTCACCATTTAACAATCAAACCACTCGGGCGATGATCCTATTTGGCAATTCTCACGAAAAACTGTGGGATATCGTTGCCGCAGCTCTACGTCAAGTCGTCAAAGACGATGACGCCTTTGCTAAGACACAGGCTAAGATTAATGGGTTTAAAGCGGCCTACGGGACGATCCTCTTCTTTACGGAGACGCAAACGGTTAAGGACTTTGAACAGAACTTCCCGTTATACGCGGATAACTTCCAGGACTGGTCCGAGCAAGCGCAAGGTAACGCCCAGTACGCGGTCTGGACAGCCTTAGCCGAAAACGACTTGGGGGCTAACCTCCAACACTACAATCCACTGATTGATGACGCTGTACGGGAAGCCTTTGACGTCCCTGCCAGTTGGCGGTTACGAGCCGAAATGGACTTTGGCTCGATTGAAGCCCCAGCCGGTGATAAAGATTACCTGGACGATAGTGAACGCTTCCGGGTATTTAAGTAGACTTCAGCAGTTATAGACCATCAGAAAGGGCACTTACCGTCATGGCAAGTGCCCTTTTGGCATACCCCGTGTCAGTGACTAGTGAGGTCCCTGCACGTTGGAGAAGTGCTGATTGGTTTGTGAATGAATCAGTTGAAATTTTAAAATGAGCAAGTTGCCAGATTAACTCAACGGTTATCAGGGGCAAGGTATGCTAAAATGAAAATTAGTTAAAACTGTCTTGATTAGGAGGTCAAGTTGCATGCAAAAGAGAATTGCCATTATCGGTGGCGGAATTGTTGGTGCCACTGCAGCTTATTATTTGAGTCAATTACCGGGTAGTGAGAAGGTTAAAGTGACCCTGTTTGACGATGGTGTGGGTCAGGCGTCTAAAGCGGCGGCAGGCATCATTTCGCCGTGGCTATCTAAGCGTCGTAACCAGCAGTGGTATCGCTTGGCCAAAGCCGGTGCTGACCTCTATCCAGAGTTAATTCACAACGCCCAATTAGGGACGGACGTCTACCAGCAGACGGGGACGATTGTGACGCGTGAAGACGAAGCGGATTTGGAGACCCTATTTGCTTTGGCACAGGACCGGCGCAAGGCGGCAGCCACGATGGGGGATGTCAGCCTGCTGACGGCACAAGAAGTCCAGGCGCGGGTTCCCTTGTTAATGACACCGCAGCCGGGAGTGATGATTTCCGGTGGTGCTCGGGTCGACGGCGCGGCCTTGGTCAATGGATTGTTGGCAATCGCTAGTCAACGCAATTTGAAGATTAGCCGGGAACGCGTCAAATTAAACGCGCAAGGTGAAGTACTGACCTCACTGGGTGCCCGTCAATTTGATCGGGTCATTATTGCGGTGGGGGCTTGGCTCAAAGAATTGATTGCCCCACTGGGGATTGTGGCCGATATTCGGCCGCAGAAGGGTCAGCTGATCGAGTTAGCGGTTAAAGACTACCCACTCCAAGAGCATATGCCCGTGGTCATGCCTGAGGGTGAACGTGACTTTGTACCGTTTGGCCATGGCAAACTGATCGTGGGGGCGACCCACGAAAATGATCGTGAATTTGACCTCAGTGTTGATCCAGAGGTCACGGCTGACCTGCTAGGGAGTGCCCAACGCCTAGTCAAGTCAGTAACCGCAGATAGTCTCACTGGTGTACGGGTGGGTACCCGTGCTTACACCAGTGATTTCGCACCGTTCTTCGGTTTGGTGCCTGATCACGAGGACTTCTTAGTGGCTTCAGGTTTGGGGTCATCGGGCTTGACGACCGGACCACAAATCGGAAAGTTCCTAGCCGGCTCCGCGCTCTACGGTGGTACGCCGGATTGGAGCCAGTACGAGAAGCCGTTGACGACTTACTTGGCGTCTTCGGCAGAGTGAAGGGCCTGATTGGCTAGCGTGTGGGCGCCTTGATTTTGTTTCTCCGGCACCCATTGCGTGAGCACCAGTTGAAAGGGTGCTTGGGCAGCCAGCAGGTCATCGACTAAGGATTGGTAATGTTTTGCATAATGTTTAGTTAAACTGTCGTTTACAATCTGGCTATCGGTATAGAATAAGACAGTAGTCGTTGCGCAAGCCGGGCCCACTAACGCCGCTAATTTCAGAAAGCCTAAGCGGGCAATCTCAAATTCAGCGGCGTGATTGTTGGTGGCGGTCAGTAGCTGCTTGAGCTGGGTCTGCTGGTGGTCGTGAATAATCAGGATACCACCGGCGCTCAATCCAGTCTGGGGCTGTGTGGCGGCATCAGTATATAAGGAAAACAAAGAATCACTCCAATCTTTTGCGTGAGGTGTTTTAAGTTATGATAACCCAAGAACGACGATTTTTGTATCAACCCAATCCAGTCAGCAGCATTATTTGTTGGAGTTGGACCTTGATGGTGCTGATGGTGGGCGCAATCTTCTGGCTAGAAGTGACCCACTTTAATTGGTGGACGCTCGGTTTCTTCGCTGCGTTTGCAGTGCTCTGCTGGATTGAGGTCCACTATCGCAACATTACTATGGCTAATGGGGTACTCACCGTGAGTGCCGTGTTGAATCATCGCCATTTGGTGATTCCGCTGGCCCATGTCAGTGGGGTCCATATCTCACGGTACCGGCTAGGAATCGTTGCCCAAGGAAAGATTTATCAATTTTTGTTACCACGAAACTCGGTGATTGAGCTAGCGGGATTAATCCAAGCGGCGATGCCGGATGTGGCTAAGGAGGAACTGAATTGAGTGATATTGAAATTTCGCAAGCAACGCCGCTCGAATCCATCGAAAAGATCGCGGCTAAGGTGGGCTTAACGCCTGATCAGATTGAACCGTATGGTCACACCAAGGCCAAGATCAATTTGCCGCTTGCCGGGGAGCATCACGCCGGAAAGTTGGTATTGGTCACGTCGATTAATCCCACACCAGCTGGTGAAGGCAAGTCAACGGTGGTCGTTGGCTTAGGGGATGCGATGAACCGGGCTGGTCACAAGACTGTCTTGGCCTTACGAGAACCTTCTATGGGTCCAGTTATGGGACTCAAAGGAGGCGCTACCGGCGGCGGTTATGCGCAGGTCGTTCCCATGGAAGATATCAACCTACACTTTACCGGGGATTTCCACGCATTGACGGAAGCTCACGATACTTTGGCAGCGTTGATTGACAACCATATCCAACAGGGTAACGAATTGCGGCTGGATCCGCGCCGGATTGTTTGGAAACGCGTGCTCGATATCAATGACCGGGAGTTACGGCAAACGGTGATTGGTTTAGGTGGCCGGACTTCGGGCGTACCGCGGCAGGATGGGTTCGATATCACGGTTGCCAGTGAGCTAATGGCCGTGCTGTGTTTGAGCGAAGATTTGGCGGATTTGAAACGGCGGGTCAATCGCATCTTGATTGGCTATAACGTGGATAAGGAGCCCGTGACCGTGGGCGATCTGAAGGTTGGCGGGGCCATTACGTTATTGCTAAAAGACGCCATTAAGCCGAACTTGGTCCAGACGCTGGAACACAATCCCGCAATTATTCACGGTGGTCCCTTCGCCAATATCGCGCACGGGTGTAATTCGGTGTTAGCGACCCAAACGGCTCTGCAACTAGGCGACTTTGCGGTGACTGAAGCTGGATTCGGTGCCGACCTGGGTGGCGAAAAGTTCATGGACATCAAGACGCCCGTTTTGGGAAAGACACCAGACGCAGTGGTGATTGTGGCAACGGTGCGGGCACTCAAGTACAATGGCGGCGTCAAACGAGCAGATTTAGAGACGGAAAACATCGCTGCTTTGCAGGTCGGAAGTGCTAATCTGAAGCGCCACATTACCAGTATGCAGCAGTATGGGGTGCCCGTGGTGGTCGCGATTAACCGGTTCACCAGTGACACCGATGATGAGATTGCGGCACTGACGCATGATATTGAAGCCTTAAACGTTCCCGTGGCCACGACGACCGTTTGGGCCGATGGTGGTGCGGGTGCGATGGATTTGGCAGAAAAGGTCGTGACGGCAACGAAACAGGCGAGTCACTTCACCCGGTTGTCGCCAGAACACGCTGACTTGATGACGCAGATGACGGCCATTACCCAGAAGATTTACGGTGGCGCACACGTTGAGCTGTCGACGAAGGCCGCACGGCAATTGAAGACCTTTGCCAAATATGGCTGGGATAAGTTACCCGTCTGCATGGCGAAAACCCAGTATTCACTGACGGATGACGCTCATCAATTGGGAGCACCGACGGACTTTACCATTCACGTGCGGGAGTTTGCGCCACGGTTAGGCGCCGGCTTCGTGGTGGCCTTGACCGGAAACGTCTTAACGATGCCGGGCTTACCTAAGCATCCGGCAGCATTAGACATGGATATTGACGCGGACGGGAAAATTACTGGACTGTTTTAGACTGTGACTATAAAGAATTAAAGATCAAGGGGCTCTGCAAACGTCAGGCTAGACAGCCGATGATTGCAGGGCTTTTCTAATAGTCAGAATGGCCCCTCTACTCATACTAAGGTTATTTCAGGCCAAATTGTTGCAGCCTTTTTGAAATTAATTGTCGCTTGCCAGAGAGTTGTCCGGTACAGCGCATTGTTGGGGCAGGTGCTGCTTGACCAATGTTCGATAACTGGGGACTAAAATAGGGGGGCGATCTTGTCCGCTCACGTTGGCAGCCAAAAATCAGACGGTTATCGGGCCATGTCTGGCGACAAGGTGATTGAAAGTATTAGTGATTAACTGGCTGAATTGGGCTAGTTAAAGCGCCTTTGGGTGGGGATAGCGGTCTGGTTCACGCCGGAGATAACTTTTATTTACGACAAACCGTCGGAAGCCGGGTTTTTCTGGTATAATTTTCAACAACGACTTATAGGAAAGGTGTTCCAAAAGTTATGCTGATTGCTGATACCATTTTAATCATCTTACTGGTCGGAATTGATCAGTGGATCAAATACGCCGTGGTGGCCAATATTCCCTTGGGTGGCGAGCAAAGCTTCATCCCTGGAATTGTGTCCCTTACGCACCTCCGTAATAATGGGGCGGCGTGGAGTATCTTGCAGGGTCAAATGTGGTTTTTTGCCGTTATTGCGGTGGTTGCCCTAGGAATCATGGGCTATTTCTTTTGGCAATACCGGCATCGCGGTGACCATTGGCCAGAAGAATTAGGGCTGGCCTTGATGATGGCTGGCACGATTGGAAACTTTATCGACCGGTTAATGCAAGGATACGTAGTTGACATGTTCCAACTGAATTTTATTAATTTTCCAATCTTTAACTTTGCCGACAGTTGTTTGACGGTCGGTGTGATATTTATTGCGATCGGCGTCTTTCTTGCCGATCGTCGGGAGGCTCATTAATGCAAATAGAAGATTTTACAGTGCAGGCGGTAGCGCGTTTGGACAAGCTGGTGGCCGAGACGGTCCCCACAATTTCACGGTCACAGGCTAAAAATGCGATTGAGGCTGGTCAGATTACGGTTGATGGACAACCGGCCCGGCCTAAGGATAAGCCCGCGGTCGGCGCACAGATTCATATTGAACTCCCCGATCCACAGCCACTGGACTTAACCCCAGAGAATATTCCACTGGATATCGTCTACGAGGATGATGACGTCATCGTCGTGAATAAACCCCAGGGGATGGTCGTGCACCCGGCACCGGGACATCCCAACCATACGTTGGTTAACGCCCTGCTGTATCATAGCCCCTTGTCGAGTATCAATGGGACTTTACGGCCCGGCATTGTTCATCGGATTGATAAGGACACGTCCGGCCTATTAATGGTGGCGAAGAACGACCACGCCCATCATAGCCTGTCCGAACAGTTACAAGCGAAGACGAACTTGCGTGAATATGTCGCGATCGTTCACGGTAACTTCAAGGAAGAAGAGGGCGTGATTCGGGCGCCCCTGGGACGGTCGCCTAAAGACCGTAAGAAGCAAGCAGTGGTGGCCGATGGGCGACCCGCCGTTACCCATTTCCGAGTGTTAGAGCGCTACGGGACGTACACCCTGATTGCCTGTCGCTTGGAGACGGGCCGTACCCATCAGATTCGGGTGCACATGGCTTACATTAATCATCCGGTAGCGGGGGATCCCCTGTATGGGCCCAAGAAGACTCTTAAGGGTGAAGGCCAGTTCTTACATGCGCGTGAGCTAGGGTTTGTACAACCGACGACAGGAGAACAGTTAGACTTCACGGCCCCCGTGCCCGCACACTTCGCGGCCGTAGTGAAGAAACTGCGCCGAGAAGCTGGATTACCAGTTGACAAAGCAATTTAGGTTTTTTATGCTAAACGTACAAGATAAGCGGGTTTGCCGGTAGCTAGGCGGGCGGGTTTCTTCACCAGGTTTTGCCGAAGAAGCCTGCCCGTTTCCTGCACATGAACGCGTGAAACTTTAAGGAGGAATTTAAGATGGCAAAGGTAGTTGTGGACGCAATGGCAATGCAACGGGCCCTGACCCGGATCACATACGAAATTATCGAAAGAAACAAGGGCGTCGATGACCTTGTTATTCTAGGAATTAAAACGCGCGGGGTTTATTTAGCGCGACGAATTGCCAGTCGCTTACAACAACTTGAAAATGTGACGGTGCCAGTTGGTGATTTAGACATTACGTCATATCGCGATGACATTGAGCATGATGCTGATCACGATCCTAAAGTATCTGCAGCGAACATTAATTTCTCGGTGGCAGGTAAGAAAGTTATCTTAGTTGACGATGTGTTGTATACCGGCCGGACCATTCGCGCCGCAATGAGTGCCGTGATGGACCTGGGCCGGCCAAAGTCCATCAACCTGGCCGTGTTGGTTGACCGGGGCCACCGCGAACTGCCGATCAGAGCCGATTTTGTTGGTAAAAATATTCCGAGTTCTCAACGCGAACGGATCAAGGTCTCCGTCAGTGAGATTGATGATCGTGACGCGGTTGAAATCCAGCAGGCATAGACTTTGATAAAGGGGCCGATTTAGCATGGCAAAACGCTATTTGATTTTAGAAGACGGCTCGGCCTACGCCGGTGAAGGATTTGGTGCTGGCGCCACTACGAGCGGAGAAGTCATTTCCAATTTGAACCTTTTGGGCTATCAGGAAACGATCACCGATCAAATTTATCACAACCAAATCATTATCTTTGCACAACCAGCAATTGGCAACGTGGGGATTAATCACGATAGTTATGAGTCAATTTTGCCGACTGCTAAGGGGATGGTTGTGCGCGATGTGACGAATATCTCCACCAATCGTTTGTCACGACTATCATTAGACGAATTCTTACAGCAACACAATATTCCGGGCATTAGCGGTATTGATACGCGCCATCTCATTCGTAAGCTGCGAAAGATGGATGGACCGGTTAAGGGGAGCATTGTCGACGTGGCGGATGCCCACGCGTTCGATCAGTTGAATGCTACGGTGCTGACGAATCGCCAGGTTGATCAGGTGGCAACGCCCAAGCCGTACCCTAACCCCGATACTGGTAAGAATGTCGTGGTCATTGATTTTGGCCTGAAACACGGGATTTTACGCCAGTTATCCGAGCGACGTTGTAACGTCACGGTTTTACCGTGGACGGCGAGTGCGCAGGATGTCTTAAATCTGGATCCAGATGGCGTCCTCTTGTCAACGGGACCCGGTTCACCGCTAGATCTTGGCGAAGGGGTCCTCGAGATGATTCGGAAGGTTCAAGCGGAGATTCCATTGTTTGCGATTGGTCTGGGACATGAATTATTTGCGCTGGCTAATGGGGCCCAACTCGCCGCATTACCCGTGGAGTATCACGGGAGTAGTCATCCCATTCGCCGGATTATCACCAACGATATTATTTATGCGACTCAGGGCCAAGGTTACGCCGTCATTGCCAAGTCAATTGACCGTGACCGGCTGATTACAACTTACGTGGACTTGATTAATGGGACCGTCCAGGGGTTGCGCCACCGGGATTTCCCGGCGTTTTCTGTGCAGTTCTTCGCGGACGGTGCGCCCGGTCCTCACGAGAGTCGTGATTTATTTGATGAATTCATGGAAGCAATGACAGCACGGGAGGGATAAGGCTTGCAGAACTTGGATGACTTACAAAAAGTTTTAATTATTGGGAGTGGTCCGACGGAAATTGGCCACGAGACCGAGCTGGATAGTGCCACCGTGCAGATTATTACTAATTTCAAGAAGCACGGGGTACGCACTCTAGTCATTGATAATAATCCGTTTTCCGTGGCATTAGAGGAGATTCAGCCGACTAACATGTACGTGCAAGCTGTGACGACAGCTAACGTGCGGCACATTATCGAACGCGATCAGCCGGACGCCATCTTGCCGACACTAGGTGGGTTATTAGGCGTGCGGATTGCGCAAGAATTAATTGAAAGCGGCGACATTGGGCGTTATGGCATTACCATTTTAGGGATGCCCGCTGCGACGGTACGGCAAATTAACAACCCGGCCGCGTTGAATAGTACGCTAAAGGAAATCCATGAACCCGTCATTGAGGCTCAGGTGGTGGCGACGGAAGACGAAGCACTAGGCTTAGTTGAATCCATCGGCTTCCCACTGATTGTGAAGCCGGTCGCCCCGCGACTGGATACGAACCGAACGGTGTGTGAAAACGTCGATGAAATGCTGGATGCGTTGGGCCAAGGCTTCTCGCAGTCGCGATTTGATCAGTGCACGTTGGAGCGCAGTGTGGTCGGTTATAAAGAAATTGAAATGATCGCGGTCCGTGATGTGGCCGACACGCGAATTTTAATTGCCGGCTTGGAAAATGTCGATCCCATTGGCATTCACTCCGGGGATTCGATTGTCGTGACGCCACCACAGACCCTAAACGATCGTGAGTATCAGGATCTACGGGATGCGACCTTTCGCGTTGCGACTGAGCTCGGCGTCGTGGGCGTGATCCACATTCACTTTGCGCTGAATCCGGATAATCAGCATTTCTACGTCACGAAGATTGCCCCGTACTTTACCAGAGGCGTGGCTTTGGCGGCTCGAACTACGGGTTATCCGTTAGCCTTCGTCGTGGGTGACTTACTGTTGGGCCAACGGTTGGTTGACATTAAACTGCCGAGTCGTTTTATCAAGCAGACCGCGATTATGGAACCCAGCATCGATCACGTCAGCGTCCGCATACCGATCTGGCCGTTTCAGGAGATTCCAGATGCCGATCAACACTTGGATACGGTGATGAAAGCGGTGGGATCAACAGTTGGCGTCGGGCGTTCGGTGGAAGAGGCGATGCTGAAGTCGGTACGAAGTTCCCAGTTCTCTCCGCGGGACGTCTTACCCAGCGTGAGGAATTTAACGGACGGTGAGATGATTAGCCAACTGATTCATCCGCTGGCTAATCGGATTCTGGTCCTGATTGAAGCGCTACGTAGAGGCTATGCGCCCGATGAACTGAGTGAACTGACTAAGATTGACAACTTTTACTTTGTTAAGTTGCAGCATCTCCTCAAGATTGAACAGCGAATCAAGGATAACCCCCTAGATGTGGAGACCTTCAAGATGGGGCGTTACTATGGATTTGGTGATGGGATGATCGCGCGAATCTGGCAGACGGATACGGCGACGGTACGACGGCTGTCAGAGGAAGCGGATATCCGACCGACCTACAAGATGATTGAACCCACGGCAGGCGAGTTTGATGAGCATGCCAGTGGCTATTACAGTACCTTTGAATATGAAAATGAGAGTAGCCCGTTGGGTGACCGGACAGCACTGGTCCTCGGGCGTGGTGGTAATCAACTGGGCCCCAATACGGCAGCGGAGTACTTTACTACCGAAATGCTTAAGCAATTGAAGCGCGCGGGCTACCACACGATCTTGATGAATACGAATCCTAATGCGATTGGCATCGCCCCAGAGTTCACGGACAAGCAATACGTTGATCCCATTCAGTTGGGGGATGTGCTGAACGTGATTAAGGTGGAACATCCGGACATCGTCATTGTTCCCGGGAACCGCCACTACCTGACGCGGGAACTCAGCAAGTTGGACTTGAACTTGCATGTGTTGCCGCCGGATCAGGAAATTGGACAACCACAACCCGATATGGCGACCATTGGGGTAAGTCTGTTCGTGCACGACAAGTATAAGATTGCGGTGGGCGTCATGGATATGATTGCGCCCGGGATGACCCAAAAGTTGGCGCAGGTCACGGCCTTTCGGATGCCAGCGGAGTTGCCACGCGCTGATCGGCAGCGGCTGGTTGAACTGGCTAAGCAGGCAGTCAGCGAGCATCAGCTGACGGGGATGGTGCAGATCCTCTTCGCCCCTAAGAGCCAATCCAGTAAGCAGCTTGAAGTTGTTGGCGTGCGACCGACGCGCTTAACGGAAATGGCTTTTCTAAGTAAGGTCACCGGGATTAATTGGGTGCGGATGCTGACACGTCAACACATCGGTACTTTGGATGACGACGAGTTGAGCAGCGTTAAGATTGACCTTAACAGTAAGCGCGTGGCTCTGATGAACGCGGTCTTCCCATTCCGGCAACTCCACGTCCTGAATCGTCCGGGGACAACGGATCAAGAAATGGGGGCCACGATCGCGTTTGGATCTAGTGAGGCGTTGACTCTGAGTAATTTGAGCGACACGGAGCAACTCGATAAGATTATTAATCGAACGATTTGAATGAACAATAAATGTAAATAACAAAAAGCGTTCCATCAAGGCTCAAATGATGGAACGCTTTTTGTTTATCATCAGTTGTTAGTTACAACTAAATTAATTATCGGCGAGTTTTTCAACTAAATCACTCTGAGGCGTGACATAAACGGTGTGTTGACCGGTGAAAATAACGAAGCCGGGTTTAGCACCGTTGGGTTTGTGTAGTCGTTTAACGGGCAGGTAATCTACGGGAACGTTACTGGACTCGCGCCCCTTGGAGAAGTACGCGGCGAGATTAGCAGCCTCCAAGATGGTGGCGTCACTAGGATGATCCGCGTGAATAATCACATGGGAACCCGGCATATCTTTAACGTGCAACCAAATGTCGGTCCGCTTAGCCGTGTGAAGGCTGAGTTGGTCATTTTGCAGATTGTTCTTGCCCACAGAGATCTTGGTGCCGTCACTGGCGGTAAAGCGATCAGGCTTGCTGACTTTTTGCCGCCGTTGCTTCTTGTTCTTTTTCTGATTTTTCTGGTGATCGTGATCGCGCAGGTAGCCACCTTGTTGAAGCTCCAGCCGGATATCGACCAAGTCTTTCGGCGCAGCCAATTCGATCTGTGCCATGATGTTGGCGAAATAGTCCACATCCGCTTGAGTGATCTTCAGCTGTTCCGTCACATAGCTAACCGCGTTCTTAGCTTTCTGATACCGCTTAAAGTATTTCTGCGCGTTTTGATTGGGCGACAGTTGATTGCTCAATTGAATTTTTAACGGCTTGTTGTCGTCGTAGAAGTTAGGCAACGCGACGCTAGTTTGGCCGCGTTCGACTTGGTTGAGGTAGGTGGTGAGGATTTCACCCTTGATGCGGTATTCATCTGCATTTTCCGTTTCGGCTAACGTCCGTTGTAGCTTTTTAAGCTTGTTGCGGTTCTTCTTGAGTTCGTTACGAACGACGCGAATCAGGATACTCCCTTGTTGCTGAACACGATCACGTTCGGCCTTGTCCTGGTAATACGTGTCTAACAGGTCGCTGAGCGTTTCGGCACGGTGTTGTTGACCATCCGTTGGATAGGGGAAGGCCGTAAAATTGGTCTTGCCCTTAGGCGAGATGCTCAGCGTGGGTTGTGGCTGGTCGAAGCCAGCAAAGAAGTCGCGGAAGTGTTGTTGGACATCACCCGGTTCGTGTAGTGCCGTTGCTAAAGCGGCCACCGTGTCCTTGCCTAGTCCCTGATATTGGTGCTGTAACGTCTGGGCTAGCACATCACGATTGGGGAAATCACGTAGCGTTTGCGTCAGGTCCACTCGGGGGCCGGTGAAGGGATCCGTCAGGTCTTGCTTAGGCGGATTGATATATTGTGCCCCAGGGAGTAAGAGCCGGTAGCGGTTCTGATCAGAGCCCACGTGTTTGATGGCGTCGAGGATCTTCATATCAGCGCTGTTGACTAAGATAACATTACTGTGCCGGGCCATAATTTCAATGATCAGCAGCAGTTCTTGCTGGTCACCTAACTCGTTGCGCGATGTAAAGTGCAGGTGGACCACCCGGTCGTTAGCAACCTGAGTGATCTCCTTTAAGATAGCTCCCTGAAGATACTTGCGCAGAATCATTGTAAAGTTAGTGGGAACTGGCGGGTTGACGTAGGGGATCTGCGTCACTTGAATCCGAGCGTAAGTCGGGTTAGCCGAAAGTAGAATCGGGTAATTATGACTATTGGCACGGATGGTCAGAACGACTTCGTTATCATAAGGTTGGTTAATCTTGCTGACTCGCCCAGTCGATAAGCTTTGGCTGAGTTCCCGAACCATTGCATGGGTAAAGGATCCGTCAAATGACATGTAATGATCACACCTTTCTGGAAAATTTTTATAGTAGAATTTGTTTTAAATGACCACTGATCGTGTTGAACCGATTCCAAGTTAGCTGACCGAACCAGCCCCGCGACCCAGTATTTTCACCGTTAAAAACGACACAACTTAAAGTATACCGGCCCAGCGACTGAAGTGCAAAGATGTTTCCTTGGATTTCCTGGAAATACTGAGAAAACTTGTCATCAAATTGACTTGTGATAGCCAAGCAATTCGTTGTACAATACAATTAAAAGGAGTGAGGGTAAATGAAATCCAGTTTAGCGGCGTTAATGGCCATCAATAAAGTGCAGCAAACGTTGTTGCAACGGATGACCAAGCAACATCAGCTTACCGTATCCGAGTGGCAGTTACTGGACCATATTGGGGGCGGTGAGAATACCCAAGAGATTCTTGCGCAAAAGACTAAATTAGATACATCAACGTTGAGTCGGCAACTCAAAGGCTTAGTGGCCAAAGAGATGGTGACCAAGAAGGCCATTGGTCGGGACAAGCGTCAGTTGGTCTATACAATCACGGCCAGTGGGACCGAAACGGCGGCGACTATTAATACCGCGTTTGAGGCTTTATCCGATGAGGTCTTTGAACACTGGTCAACCGATGAACGTAATTTACTACAAATATTATTGAACCGGCTCGATAAAAGCATGGATCGACAACGGACGGTCAAAGAATTATAAGTTGGTTGAGTGTAAGGAGTGAGTGATTATTCAGCAAAGTTTAGTTGTGATTTCTTTAGACGCAATGGGTAGTCGAGATTTGGATGAACATTTAGATGAGCTACCGAATCTAAGACGTTTGGTGGTCACTGGGACGCGTGTCAATAAGGTTCGGGGTATCTATCCCACCCTGACGTATCCGTCGCATACGACCATTATTACGGGGCAGTATCCGGCAGTCCATGGTGTGATCAACAATACCAAGATGCAGCCGCAACGGCAGTCCCCGGATTGGTACTGGTACCAACGAGCGGTGAAGGTACCCACGCTTTATGACTTAGTCCGGCAGCAGCATCGGAAGACCGCGGCTTTCTTATGGCCGGTTACGGCGGGCAGCAAGATTACATATAATTTAGCAGAGATTTTTCCTAATCGCATTTGGACGAATCAGGTGCTCGTCTCCCTGAAGGCTAGCAGTCCGGCCTTCTTGCTGCGGATGAATCAGAAATATGGGCACTTGCGTCGGGGCATTCAGCAGCCCGAATTGGATAACTTCATTACCGCATGTGCGGCGGATACCATCGTTCATAAGAAGCCAGCGCTGACCTTGATTCATCTCGTGGACATGGACAGTATGCGGCATCGTTATGGCGTACGGTCTGCGGAAGCGATGGCGGCGTTAAAACGCTTGGATGCCCGGGTTGGCAAATTAATCGATGCGACGATCGCTGCCGGGACGTTTGCGACGACCAATTTCGCCGTGTTGGGTGATCACTATCAGATTAACGTGGATCACATGATTCATTTGAACCGGGCCTTTGCGCAGCGGGGATGGTTGACGTCAACTGCTAAGGGCACGGTACGAGCTGATTGGCACGTTTGGGCGAAGTCCTGTGACGGGAGTAGCTATATCTATACGCGTAACTTTGCGGATAAGCAGAACTTGCAACGGTTGCTGGAACAGACGCCCGGGATTGAACGGGTCATCACGGGTCAGGCTGCGGCTAAACGGGGTGCTGATCCGCACTGCCAATTTATGGTGGAGGCACAGTCGGGGTATTACTTCACGGACGAAGCGCAGCGCCCAGCAACGGTGGAGCCAGTTGATCCAGCTAGTCTGGGACAACCCGATCGGTACCATGGCGTGCACGGCTATGACCCGGATAAGCCCGACTACTTCACCACCTTGGTGCTGAACGGTCCGGCCATTAAAGCGCATGAGACCATCGAAGAGGCGCGGCTAATTGATGAAGCGCCCACCTTTGCTAAATTGTTAAATGTTCAATTTCCAGAGACACTCCCGGGGCAAGTGCTGACGGCAGCGTTGAAGGAGGCCCAAGATGGCGTTCAATAAAGAGCAGTGGAGCTGGATCTTCTATGATTGGGCGAATTCTGGCTACGGGATCATTGTGACGACGGCCGTCTTGCCGATTTACTTTAAGGGTGTTGCCGAGAGTAGTGGTGTCGCGGCGGCCAATGCAACGGCCTATTGGGGCTATGCGAATAGCTTTGGGACGTTGCTGGTCGCGGTATTGGCACCATTTCTAGGGGCACTGGCTGATTACCAGGGCTATAAGAAACGTTTACTCACGGGATTCGCTAGTCTGGGGATGGTGATGACCATCGGGTTAGCACTATTACCCTCTAATCAGTGGCAGTGGTTACTGGTGATCTACGTGCTGTCGGTCTTGGGCTATTCGGGGGGGAACTTGTTTTATGACAGTTTTCTCACAGATGTTAGTGATAACCGGCAAATGGATCGCCTCTCTAGTGTCGGCTACGGCTTCGGCTATTTAGGCGGGGTCATTGCCTTCTTGCTGTTCATGGTGTTGGAATTTACGAATGGTTTTGGTCAATTGTCTAGTCTAGGCGTGGCACGTTGGGGTTTTGCATTAGCTGCCGTTTGGTGGCTCGCCTTTTACTTGCCATTTCAACGAAATGTCCAGCAACGTCATGCCCTCAATACCACCGCAGCACCATTACGGCAGAGTTGGCATCGTGTCTGGCAAACGATTCTACATTTACGTCAGCATAAGTACCTGGCCTGGTTCTTGGTTGCTTACTTCTGTTACATCGATGGTGTGGACACGATCTTCACGATGGCAACGTCGATTGGCTTGGATATTGGCGTGAAGAGTACCACTTTGATTCTGGTGCTGCTGGTCGTTCAGTTGGTGGCCTTTCCGTTCTCCATCTTGTATGGGTGGCTCGCCGGCAAGACCAGTACGCGTACGGGGATTTTAGTGGCAATTGTGGTGTATCTGGTGATTTGTCTAGATGCATTGAATCTGAAAACGACCACGGATTTCTGGATTCTGGCGGTGTTAGTCGGGACCAGTCAGGGCGGCATTCAAGCCCTGTCGCGGTCGTACTTTGCGCAGTTGGTTCCCAAGGATCGGTCTAGTGAGTTCTTCGGTTTCTACAATATCCTAGGTAAGTTTTCTGCCGTCCTCGGGCCAATATTAGTCGGGGTCGTCACACAGATGACGGGTCAGTCGAGAATTGGCGCGGCATCGTTGTCGATCTTGTTTGTGTTGGGATTGCTGATTTTTCTGACAATTCCGCGAACTATGGTAGACAAATCCTAGTCGGGTTAGGCAATTTATGGTATTCTAGTTTCTGAAACTTAATTTAGTCGCAAAAATTGATTAAAGAAGCGCCTTGAATGAGGCGAATGGCTCGGCCGTAAGATCAGGTCAGCCGACGGAATGGTCACGCCCGCTACTGGGGATGTGACCATTCAAAATGTTATTAGCAATGATGATCTATTCTAAACCAAAGATAATGTGGGGGTATAAACATGAAGATTGCTGTGGTCACCGATAGTACCAGCTATTTGTCCGCAGAAGAGGTCGAGCGGTATCACATTCACGTCGTACCAATTCCGGTGATCATTGATGGTCGCTCCTATGATGAAGATGTTGATATTACCACGAGCGAATTTTACGAACGGTTACGCAACTCCAAGTCATTTCCCAGCACCTCGCAACCGCCATTAGGCGAAATGATCAACTTATATGACCAGTTAGCTGATGAAGGGTACGACGCCGTGATTAGTATTCATCTGGCCAGCACGATTTCTGGCTTTGTGAACCAATTGAAGGCGTTAGCACCAACCATTGAAAATATTAAGGTCATTCCTTATGACTCACAAATCACGGTCAAACTGATGGGCTATCTGGCAATTGAAGCCTCACGAATGGCAGACAAGGGAGCCGATCCCGATGAGATCATCGCCCGTTTAGATGATTTGCGGTCAACGATCGGTGAATACTTCGTCGTCGATGACCTCCAAAATTTAGTGCGGGGTGGTCGACTATCCAATGCGTCTGGGTTTATCGGCAGTGTATTGCGGATTAAACCCTTGCTGACGTTTGATGATGAGACCCATGAGATTGTGGCCTTTGAGAAGGTCCGGTCGCGGAAGAAGGCCCTAGCGCGGGTGGAAGACTTATTTGTCGAAGCACAGGCTAAGGTCGACTATCCGTTACGTGCCTTGGTGTTAGATGCCAATGACCCCGATGCTGGTCAAGCGTGGGCAAATAAGATTGCCACCCAGTACCCAGAGATTCCGGTGGAGCGCTCTTACTTTGGCCCCGTGATTGGGACGCATTTGGGAGAAAAGGCGCTGGCTTTGGCGTGGCTTAAAGATTTTGACCGTGCGTAAAGCGTGCATCTTCTAAGTGGATATGGTAAGCTAGTTGCTGTAATTAAAATTTACGGAGTAGGAAATAAAGCGTCAAGTGCTGGTGGAACGCAATGTGAACGCCGGACGAAGGGCAATTGGCCCGCGATTTTATTTCCGCATTGGCCGCAGCGATGTGGCAACTCCCTTAGGAGATGTCTGAATTGAAGATGACGGTAGAAACTCGGCTGCCAAGGCTGAGTACGTTGAGTTTGGTCACGATGGGCTTATTGATGGCCTTACAATTGGTGATCAAGAGTTTTTCGGTGGGACCAGCATTCTTGAAGTTTAGCTTCACGTTTCTGGTGGCGGCGTTGATTGCCCGGTTATTTGGCCCCTGGTGGGGGATGATGACCGCTGCACTGGTTGATGTTATTGGAACTCTGATGTCGGGTGGGCCGTTTTTCATCGGTTTTACGGTATCTGCAATTCTTGGATCGTTAATTTATGCCTTATTCTTATATCGGCAACCCGCTAGCTGGACCCGGATTATTGTGGCGCAAGTAGTTATCTCAGTCGTGATCAACGCACTGTTAAACACACTGTGGGTGGCGATCATGTATAAGACACCGTTCTGGGGCTTGTTCCCCATCAGGTTGCTTAAACAGGGGATTATGACCCCGATTCAGGTGGTTTTACTCTACTGGCTTTTCAAGAGTCACGTGGTTGCGCTGATTCAGCAACGTTTAAAACTTTAATAGTCAAACGAACACCATCTCGGCGTTGTCGGGGTGGTGTTTTTAATTGGATTGTAGCGTATTGGTGCGATTAAATAAATTACTTTAACTTATGAGTCAACAAACACACCACCACGCCCATGACAACGACAAACTTGCAGCTTAAACACAAACCCAGTCACTAGGCAGAGTTCGTTAACTACCTGAACCCTTAACTTTTTCTATCGAATCGGAGATTGGACTTGTGTCGTTTCCAAATATCAGTTATAACAAAGATTGACGAGGGTTCATTCCAGGGAGGATTTTTATGAAGCAACTACTACAACTCTATGATAAATACAAAAGCGTCATTGCTTATCTATTCTTTGGGGGCCTAACAACGTTAGTCAACCTGGTGGTCTTTTTCGTGACTTCCAGTCTATGGCACTGGAATTACCAAATTGGCACCGCGGTCGCCTGGTTTGTCTCCGTGCTCTTTGCTTACTTGACGAATCGGGTTTGGGTTTTCCATTCGCACTTCACCACCTTTGGCGCGCTGGGACGTGAGATTGTCACGTTCTTTTCGGTACGAGCAGCAACCTTGATCATGGATGAGGGGATCATGTGGATTGGGGTTTCGCTACTATCGCAAAACGAGATGTTGACGAAGCTAGTTGATCAAGTGGTGGTTGTATTAGCAAACTACTTCTTCAGTAAATGGTTTGTCTTTCGTAAAACAAAAGCGACCTCGTCAGTAAATAATTAAAAAAATGAAGTCACGCTGTCCGAATGGATGGCGTGACTTTTTTATCGAAGATGAATTTAATTAGTGAAAACTGGCGACAAAAACGCAAGACTCGTAAGGACCTGCGCTAACTGACTGTTAGGCCACAACCCGTGTCCGCTGTTGGCGAATACGGAAGTAAATGGCAACTACCATACCGCCGATTAGAATACCTAGGGCGTTGGCTAAAACATCGTTAATATCACTACTGCGATTGATCAGCCAGTGCTGTGAGAGAATGTACTGCATGGTTTCAATGCTGCTGCCAACGAAGAGACCGAATGTGCCGACGCCCCAGAGGGACATTCGGGGAACGACCCATTTCAGGAGCAGGCCTAAAGGTAGCGTCAAGAGAATGTTCTCCGCAAAACCAAGGTTGACGAGATCCAAGTGTGTGAGGTTCACGCGGCCAAAACCAACGGGCATGATGTAAATTCCGGTGCCAGAGAAGGAAATGGGGGTAAAGAGAATGGCGGCCAAGCCAGTTAAGTAGGCTAGGGTCAGTAGCGCGAACCAGCGATGTTTATGAGTCGTGGTTACAATTAAGAGACCGCTGAGACTGGCCATCAGTATAATAATCAATAAGGGTTCCCAACGCATCGAATCACCTCCATAAGATGCGGTTGTTTAAACGGTCATTTATCATGTTCCTAGATTAACGCAGAAGGGACCGCTTGTGGGAAAAGTCGTGGGGGTTTTAAGGTTTCTTTGGGGCTTTAGTAAATTCATAAGGTCTTAAACGCTTGTCAGCAAGTCGTTCTTAAGTGGTATTAAATGGTAATTGGGGCAGGCTTTCAGCGGTTAAATATGCTAGTCTAAGAGATAGGAAAAAGGAGGTAGAGATATGACTCATTCAGATTATCAAGCGGAATTACGTGACAATCAGGCAAACTGGAACGACCGGGCCAAGGTTCATCTGGTCTCTGACTTCTACGATGTTGAGCATCTCATTGCTGATCCCACCCAGATCACCGATACGGTTCAGCATGATTACGCCGTTTTAAAGCCGTGGCTGCCACAAAAAACGGTGGCTAAGCTAGACTTGTTGCATTTGCAATGTCACATTGGCACCGATACGCTGTCCTGGCAACGGTTAGGCGCTACTCACGTCACCGGATTGGATTTTTCACCGCAGTCACTTGAATATGCCCGTCAAATTGCGGACCGAGCGAATGCGCCACTCACCTATGTTGAGGGCGATGCGCGGTTTGCCAGTCAAAAAATCCAATCGCAGTTCGATGTTATTGTCACCAGTATGGGCACTATCACTTGGTTACCTGAATTGACGTCGTGGGCTCAGTCCATCGCACAACTGTTAAGGGCAGGCGGGACTTTCCTGATTCGTGACGATCATCCATTCTTGAATGCACTGGACTTTGAATCGCTGGTTGTGCATACAGATTATTTCAACGATGGGGTGTTAACCTATGACGAGGATGGGTCATACACGGATCATTCGGCGCACAAAATTCAGCATACGACCAATCACAACTGGAACCACGACTTTCAAGAGCTGACGTCTGCATTGTGTGATGCGGGGTTGACCATTGAATTCTTGGGGGAGTACGACCGGACAGAGTGGCCGGCGCTGCCTGACCTTATTCGACGTGATGACTGGTATGTGCTTCCGGAGTCTGCACCGCGGATTCCGTTGACATTTGCCTTAGTGGTGAAGAAACCAGCCTGATCCTTTAAACAAAAAATTTATAAGGCGGGGTAAGTGGCAAATGGCGCTCGATTTGGTAAGGTTAAAGTAGCTTAAAAATTAACGCTTTTTTCTGGGGGAATTTGATGCAACGATGGCTGACTTGGCCCGTATTTTATGAGCTGACAGAGATTTACACGGCACCCTTAAACGTCATGTGGTTTGTGTTGGGAGTGGCGATTTCACAGTATCATTTGGGTGTTGTGAACTGGGGAAACGTTGGTCTGTGTTTAATCACGGTTTTTATTTTTGATTTAGCGGTCAACGTCTCCGATAACTATTTTGACTATCAACACGCTCGCGATCGAGAGGGTTATGCGCAAAAGACCAATCCGATTGGTCGACTGAAGTTGCCGGTAAGCGGGGTCGGTCAGTTAGCGACCGGATTGTACATGATTGCGTTATTGCCGGGCGTCTGGTTGGTCTTACGAACGGGCTGGTTGGTCTTCTTACTCGGCGTTTGTGGGTACCTCATTGGAATTTTCTACACGGCAGGGCCTCGACCCATTAATGCGACGCCACTGTGTGAGACAGTTGTGGCGTTGTCGATTGCCTTTCTGATTCAGTTAACTTGTGTTGTTGTATCCACCTATGGTGTGCAGCCACTAACTTGGTCAACGGTGGGTGTAACCTTCCTGCTGTGTTTACCGCTAACGTTGATTTTCTTCACTCTGCAGCTGGCAAATAATACGGCCGACCGTGAGGAAGATATCTTAAACCATCGCTACACACTGGCCTATTATTTGGGCAAGATGGGAGCGGTGAGGTTGATTCAGGTTTTCCTAGTTATCGGCAGTTTGTGGCCCTTAGTGAACTTAATGCTGGGAATTGCGCCTGGTAGCACGGGGTGGGTCGCGCTACTATTACCCGTCATGTGGTTGGGCATGCGGCCCTTCTTTAAAGTTCAAGATAAACAGAAAACCTTTATGGCCACGGTGAAAAGTGCCTCGTTATTTTTCTTGTTATATCCGTTGTTATTTGTAGCCGGTACTTGGCTCTGAAGGGAACAAAGTTAATGAGTCGTAAATGGGATACGAGCTTTCCGAGTATCCATCTTGATAGTTGCTGTATTTGACGATGAACTAGTCGTCTCAAGAGAAACGCTATGCTTGCAGATATTCTGCTTTCTAGTAAGATAAGGATATGACAAAACAATTATCTAAAAATGAACAGGCTATTCTCATCTTTAAGGCACTCGCTGACCCGGTACGACTCGAGATTTTGCACTACTTGAAGCAGTGTGACCACGATGTTTCCTGTGGTGAGGTGGGGCAAGCTATCGGGATTAGCAAGACGTCTGGATCTTATCACTTTAAGTTACTGCAAACGGCAGGATTGATTACGGCCCGCAAAGAATCACGAGAAAAATATGTTGCGCTAGACCAGTCGACATTTGAACAAGTCGTGGGTCATTTCTGGGACAATCTTTGATGGCCTAGACCATTTCTTGGAAGACTATTGAGGTCTTCCTTTTTTAGTGATTGCCATCTTGTCAGCTTTTGGGCAAGATGGTATGGTTAAATAGTTCAAAATATTTTGAACTATTATGACCAATCAGGGAGACGAAAAATGATGACCAAGACAACCAGCACCAAATGGCTTTTAGGACTGACTTCTTTGGGATTTTTCATGTCGATGATGGATGCCATGATCGTAACGACGGCATCAACGGCGATTCAAACCGATTTTCACATTTCTGTAGGTACGTTGCAATGGGTATTAAATGCCTACAACATTACGATTGTGGCAGTTTTACTGGTTGGTGTGTCACTAGGAGAGCGTTGGGGGCGCCGCCGTGTTTATAATTGGGGGATTTTTATCTTCACTTTCGGGTCAATCTTGTGTGCATTAGCGGGGAATATTGGCTTTTTGATTCTAGCACGCGTGGTTGCGGGAATCGGAGCATCCGTGATGACTCCCATGTCCATGGCAATTCTGTCGAGTGCCTTACCCGTTAGCGAGCGTGGGCACGTCCTAGGAATCTGGAGTGGGATTGGCGGTTTGGCCTTGATTGTGGGACCATCACTGGGGGGAATTATTGTCGCGCAGTTGGCGTGGCAGTGGATTTTCTGGATTAATGTTCCCGTGGGAATTACAGCCATCGCTTTATCGCGTCGATATTTACCGGAAAGCCATGGTCGTGAAATATCAGTGAATTATCTAGATGGCTTAATGATTACCTTGACGCTTGCTGGGTTTATCTGGGTTCTATCAGCACGTAGCGGTCAGCTACCAATTGTGGGTTCCATTGCTACTATTAGCTTAGCGAGCGGTATTTGGTTTCTTAAACGTCAGTCGGTAGAAGCTGCCCCAATGGTGCCCCTCAGTCTTTTTAAATCAGTCCGATTTAACAGTGGAAATATCGCCACGGCTTGTCTCTATGGGTCAATGTATGGTGTCGTATTTTTTCTCCCACAATTTTTTCAGATAGGCCAGCACGCATCAGCACTCACAGCAGGGCTAGAATTATTACCATGGACGGGAACATTGGTTGTAGTGGCGCCGTTTGCTGGTCAAGCCGTTGATCGGTTTGGCGAAGGCCAGATTGCGACGCTGGGTTTGTTTCTGCAGGGGTCAGGGTATGGGTTGATTGCAGGACTGGTCTACCAACAGAAACCTTATGTTTGGTTAGTTTTACCGCTGGCATTGGCCGGTATGGGACTTTCCATGGCGGGACCAGCATTACAAAAGGCAGTTTTAGGGGCTGTTCCGCGATCAACAATTGGTCAGGCTTCCGGAATCTACAACGTCTCTCGCTTATTTGGTGGTGCCTTGGGAACGACAGTGGCCGTCATTATCTTCAATTGGGTTGGTGGTAATCTCATACTTAGCAAGTTTGTCTGTGGATTTCAAGTGACTATGTTGGGAACTACGTTGTTTTCCTGGTTAGGAATTTTATGGTCAGTGCGACTGTCACGACACTAGAGCAACGTGACTAGTCAGATGAAATTTACGAATTTTGGAGAATCTGTTACAGTTAAAACCATACCTAAAGGAGGAAGTCCATTGACCATTAGCGATCATCAGCAGTGGCTCGTCAACTTTTATTTTCAAAATAGACTTGCCTTCGAGTAGCTCAAAGCTTGTATACTTTAGGAAATGGAAGGTAGGGGGAATTTGAGAGATGCGACGTAAATATTGGCTATTGTTGGTCTGTTTGGTATTAGTTATTGGTGGATTGGCAGGGTGTGGGGCGCACCTCAACTCACAAAAATACGTCCAGGAGACGACGCCTACGCTCTTCTTCCACGGTGGTGGCAGTAGTTATCATGCGGAAGAGCACATGGCTAAGGCGGCTAAACAAGCCGGCGTCACGCGGACCATTATTCGCGCGATGGTCGACCGAAAAGGACACGTTCGCTTGGTGGGTAAAATTAAGCCCGGTGCAATCAATCCCATCGTTGAAGTGAATTACGCGGATAATAAGCAAATGAATTATCGCACGCATGGTATTTGGGCAATCAACGTGGTCCGTGCGCTGCAGAAGCAATATCACTTCAAGAGCATCAATCTGGTGGGACACTCGTTGGGCAATATATCCCTGATTTATTACTCATTGGAGGCGAAGAATCAGCATAACCTCCCCCAACTACGTAAACAGGTAGATATCGCGGGTCACTTTGCCGGATTGAATTTCAAGAACATGCCAGCGGCGGTGAAACAGCCGGCAGGATTACGATTAGATGCGGCTGGCAAGCCGAACAAAATGAATGCGACTTACCGGGAGATGACGCAACTTCGGCAAGTGTTACCCGATCACCAGGTTAAGGTGTTGAACTTGTACGGCAACATTGGTGGGCATACGGACGGTACGGTCCCCAACGTTTCAAGTCTTTCGTTGAAATACTTGGTTCAACCACGAGCAAAGTCCTATCAAGAACGCGTATTTACGGGGAAGTTGGCTCGACACAGTAAGTTACATGAGAATCCGGCAGTTGACCGAGCGCTGATTCATTTTCTGTGGGGCAAGTAAGCGCTAATAGCGAAAAATAATTTGGTGACACAATGGCCTTTAAATATTTAGTCTTTTCCAAAGATTTCGGGTAGAATTAAAGGGGATAATGAACTACTGAAGATGACGAAGAAAGCTGGGAAGGTAATGTTAAAGGACGAACAGATTGTCTGGGCCATTCATCAAATGGAGGAAGATATTGGACCAGTTGGGCCTTCACTGGACTCCAGAACCCCGTTTCAATACTTGGTGTCGGTCATTTTAAGCGCGCAAGCCACGGATGTGTCTGTCAATAAAGTGACCCCGATCTTATTCGAGAAGTATCCAGATCCCAAGGACCTCATGACTGCGGACGTTACAGATGTTGAAAAGATTATCAAGAGTGTGGGTCTCTTCCACAACAAGGCCAGAAATATCATTAAGACGGCGAGAATTGTGCATGAAGAGCTGAATGATGTGGTTCCCACGGATCGTAAGGGGATTATGGCGTTACCAGGGGCTGGGCGTAAAACGGCTAACGTGGTGTTGAGCGATGTTTTTGCGCAGAATACCTTTGCGGTGGACACGCACGTCTCGGCCATTGCTAAACGCCTGCACTTCGTTCCACAAACGGCGACACCGTTACAAGTGGAAAATAAAATTGTCGGCGCCTTGCAGCCAGAGGAGTTACATCGTGCCCATCACACGATGATTGAATATGGTCGCAAGTATTCGATGAAGCTGACCCCGGATAAGGAAGTCTGCCAATTGATTATTGACTGTGATCAGCTGAATGAGGAGAATGAGGCGGCGTTGTAGTAGGTTGTTGACGACACTTATGATTTTGGTCGCCAAGAACTGGCATCATGGCTGGCACCAAGAGCGATTAAATAAGCACACAGAATTAGTGAGCAACCAATTCCGTGTGCTTTTTAGATGGTTAGCCGGTTACCAGTGGCTAGCAACCTCTTAGCTACACCTTTTAACCACTTAACCGAAATTCTGAGACGGCGCCCATTTCCAGTAGTATGCTCCTCGTATGGGAGATGGGGACCATGCTATTAGAAGCTAAGCACTTGATCAAGCGTTTTGGGCATCACGTTGCTGTTAATGACTTAAGCCTACAGATTGAGAAGGGGAGTTTCACCGCTTTACTGGGGCCTAATGGTGCTGGCAAATCAACCACGATGAGCATGCTAACAGGGTTAAGCATCCCCACTGCTGGTCAGATTATTTGGCAGAACAAACCCAGAATCGGGGTCGTCTTTCAATCCAGTGTCTTGGATGATCGGTTAACGGTTGAAGAGAATTTGCGGAATCGGGCTAAACAGTATCGACATGTAGATCTCACTCAGGTTGGGGTGGCCAGTCACCAGTTAGGGTTAACCGAGTTTTTGCAACGGAATTATGGAACCTTATCTGGCGGGCAAAAACGGCGTGTCGATATTGCCCGTGCTCTGTTGAATACGCCGGATATTCTATTTCTGGATGAACCGACAACGGGATTAGATGTGCAGACCCGTTCAGCTATCTGGAATTTGCTGCATCAGCTACAATCAAATTGTCAACTTACGATTGTGTTGACGACGCACTACTTGGATGAAGCCGACACCGCGGACTGTGTTTATATCGTTGATCACGGGCAATTGTTGGCAAGGGGAACGGCTGCCGAAATCAAAGAAAAGTTTGCGATGAATAAGTTAACGATTCTGTCGATGTGTTCGGAGCAATTACTCGCAAATACGCCAGAGCTCCCGATTAGTGTTAGTAATAATTGGGTCACGTTTCAAGTTCCGACGACCTCAGCGGCACTTGATATCTTATTCGCAAATCGCCAGTTGGTTGAAAAATTCGAATTTCATTCAGGGACGATGAATGATGCGTTCCTAGCGTTAACTGGAAGGGAGATGCGGTGACCATGGGGGCTATGATTGACCGAGATTTACGGCTGTATTTCAGAAATTACAGCGGCGTCTTCTTCTCGTTACTGGGAGCGCTCATCTCGTTCGTACTTTACTTGTTATTTCTTAAACGAAGCATGCAATCAGAATGGGCACGTGTACCTCAGACAACCAAATTGTTAGATACCTGGCTAATTGGGGGAACGTTAGCCATTACTGGTATAACGACTACTTTGGGGGGCCTTTCACAGTCAGTCATTGATCGAGAAAAACATATTGATCAGGATCTGCAACTGACCGACGCTGGACCCTGGCGACTTCAAGTGAGCTATTTGCTTAGTGCGGGGTGTATCGGTATTTTAATGCAACTCGCAATGCTGGGAATCATGTGGGGCTATTTCTACGTGACGGATCAATTGGTAATCACGGGTACACAACTCGCCCATGTCTTAGGGCTAATTGTTGTGAGTTCCTTATTGGCAACGGTAGTCAATGCGATCGTTGTTCAATCAGTTCAGTCGCTGGCAACCCTAACCAAGCTTGCAAGTGTGATTGGAACGGCCGCCGGATTCCTGGTTGGCACTTACATTCCCATTGGCGTTATTCCCAATGCGGCACAAACGTTGGTTAAGTTAACACCAGGAAGCTATGTGGCGGCGCTCTACCGGCAATTCTTGATGACCGATCGTTTGAAGACGGCGTTTAAGGGAAATGAAGACGTCCAGAACCATTTTGAAAAGTTGATGGGCATCCGCCTGGAATGGTCAACCTTGTTGAGCCAGTCCACAACTTACCATATAATAGGATTAATCTTGAGTGGTGCCCTCATTATCGCTTTTATTCCCTTGGGACTGAAGCGTTGGCACCAACGGCGACTGATGCACAGTCGGTAAAATTATGTGGAGGTGGTTGGTGTGCATCAACGATTTGAGCGGCAGGTAGGGATTGACGCAGCGGACCCATTGGTGATCATTCAGGCGGCTGATCGGCAAGGAGAGGTGCCGGCATTACAACGGTATTTAGATGATTTTCAGCAGCAACGGCCCGAAATTATCCCGGTCAAAACGGCAGACCGGCTCGTGATGATTCGTACGGCGGACATTGTTTTAGCGGATGTCCAGGAGACTGTGTTATTGATTTATACGGCAGCTGGTATGACCAAAACACGGGAAACCTTACGTCACCTCTTACAGCGGTTAGCCAACGACGATTTCATTCAAGTTTCCAAGCACGGTGTCCTCAATCTCAACCATTTACTATCCTTAGAAGATAGCTTTTCGGGGAATATGACGGCGTGCCTGACGAACCAATTAAAAACTTCAGTGAGTCGAAAGTACGTCAAGAGTTTGATGAAACGGCTCGGAATTTAGGAGATGAGCAGTATGAGAAAAGCTTTACGCTACGCCGCACGGGGGACTGGCTTGGGAGCGGTGGCTTATCTAATCATGATGGCTATCCAGCCCAGTTATGCGTTGGCCAGTGTGCGCGCAATTGTCAGCTTGTTGGTGCTGAGTGCGACGATTGGCGTGATTAGTTTAATTTTTGACAGTGAACGACTGACTTTTCCGGTCGCACTGATTATCCACCTGTGTGTCACTTTATTGCTCGTCTTCGTCCGACAGATCTATCTCGGCAGTGTACCATCATCACCGCTGATATTTTTAGTGACTTTTGGGTTGATTTACGTTGGTATTTGGGTAGCCGTCATGACGACTCGGCATCTGCAGGTGACGGAGATCAATCGGGCTTTAGCAAAACGAAATCAACGAGACTTGTAAGTTGGGGGAATTGTGATGGGAAATTTAAATTTAGTGAACTGGGTCTTGGGGGCATGGCTATTGATTGTCGTGGTTAAGCGGCAATTGGAACCACGCGTGATTCGGTTCAAAGTAAACTTCTTTACTTTGATTATTTTATTGGGCGTTGCCTCCATTGGTGACGCCTTTCAGAAGCAACATTTGCAAATTACACCGACACAGGCGGCCATTTTCGGCAGTCTTAGCTTAGCCGGTGCCTTGGTGTTTGGCTGGTTACGGGCACAATCATACCATCTCTGGGTCAATGATCAGGGGTTGGTCATGCGGCAAGGTAATTGGTTAACTCTGGTGTGGTGGCTGATTGGAATCGCGGTTCACTTGGGTGTTGATCATTTGTGGACCGGCAGCTCAGTCACACTTCTGTTGTACTTGGGGGTTACCTTATTAGCGCAACGCGGCGGTGTCTGGTGTCTGGCCCAACGACAGTATCCGGTCGCCATGCAAGCTAATCAAGTTCGCCAAGCGGCAAGTCATCATGAGCGCCACCAACGTTAAATTGTAGTCCCAAAAGGCAGCTGAACCGGAGAAAAATTCTCGGTTCAGCTGCCTTTTCGAGTGAGTTATTTCAACCGTTTGTAAAGCCAGAAGAGACTTCCTAGAATGAGGCCAACCAGCAGGGCACGCAGCCCCCAGCCGATCAGCCAAAGCGTCATCAATTGTGGTAGTAAGTGATCCCAATCTGTGGTTAGTGTTAGAAACATGGTTAGACCTCCTGATGATAAGTGAGTAAAATTCGGCCAGCTGCGTGTTGCTCCAGTAGGTGATGCTGCACGGTTTTGACCGCGGTGAAGGGTAATTGTTCCTGAATGATCGCCCTAATGGTTCCCTCTGCGAGCTGGTTCAGTAACCAACGGTAGTCTTTCGGCAAGATGGCCCCGCTGGCAAAGGTAAATGCTGGTTGTGATGCGTAAGAGGTTAGAGCCAGCGAAAGAATTGGCACGGTGCCGAGTAATGTGGTTAGCTGATCGAGTAATTGTGGTGAGCCGGCCAGGTCGATCAGTTGATCCACAGCGCCGGTTACGGTCAATTGCTCGGCTAATGGTCGGTCGTAGTCTATAACCTGCTCAGCTCCCAGTTCACGCAATAGGTCATGGCGGGTCGAGTGTCCCACCGCAATCACGTGAATATCAAAAAGACGGAGTAGTTGGATCAGATAAGTTCCAACGCTGCCACTAGCTCCCGTGATCAAGGCGGTGTCACCGGCATGGAGGTGGCTTTTCTTAAGGGCAAAGTAGGCGGCATCCCCACCACCGATGAGGGTCGTAGCGGCTGCTAAGGAGACGTTTGCTGGGACCGGCCAGAGTAAGGGCGGTAGCATTGAAAGTAGTTGTTCTTGATGACTCCCGGTTGGTTGAACGCCAATCACGGGGCGATCCAGCAGTTGTGTGTGGCGGAGTTGACCGACTTCCCGGACGATACCGCCGAATCCGTAGCCCACGACAATGGGAAGGTTAACCGGTCGTAGTTGTTTTAACTGGCCCGTTTCCGTGAGCACATCGTAGGGCATCACCGGGGTGTAGCGCGTCTCAACGCGAACTGCGAGTGGATTGAGCGCAGCTAGTGGCCGTTGTTGGAGCTTCAATGCCTCAATTCCTTGATAACTGTCTTGAATGATAGCCTGCACTATGCCGTCACCTCCTGGTCTGATTCCGCCAAGGTGACCAATGCCTGTAGTTTTTGAGCGAAGGCTTGCTTGGCAATAGGAACCAATAGGCTGGTCGGCACCGGTAAAGCGTTGGCTGAGGCATTGAGCGTTTCCGTGACCGTGGTCAAGTTATCGGTAGTGGCCAGCTTGAAATCAAGCTGGTAAGCCAAGCGACCGCCACGACTGTGATAACGGATGTGACCGGTGGTTGCCGAGACGGTGATCTGTTCGGAAGCGTTCAGTGCGGGCACCTGCCGTTTGAGGGTGAAACCAGTTGGTATGGCGGTGACGGTGGTAATTTCATTGTCCCATAACAGTAAATTCTCTGGGTGGGCGAGAATGGTTTGAATCCGAGTAGCATCAGCAAGTGTGACAACAGTATTGGTGAATAAAATTTCTGACATAAAAAGGCCCTCCTTCATGTGGATGGCCTAACTTTAACTGAATCTGAACTTGAGGGAAAATCAGAATACTGATAGTTGAAATTTCTTGGGGGGATTCGCTCTTAGTGTTTTCCTCGTTAGTTCACTTAAAGGTTGAACCGCTGGTGAGAAAAGTTCTTGAGCTGGGCGTGCACCCCCATGTTAAGGTAAGGGCGATCAAATAGATGTTAGTTAATGGAGGTTGAGCCGAATGCCAATTTTCTTTCAAATGAATGCGCTATTGCGGTTCTTAGTAGAAGTGGTGACTTTAGTCTTCATCATTTTGATAGGTCTTACGAAATATAAGTTGCCGCTTAATCTGTTGATAGGTGTGTTGGTTCCTATTGCGATCTATGTGGTTTGGTCGATCTGTATGGCGCCGCTATCCCCGAGGCGTGTCGGCCTCTTTTGGAGGATAGTGATTGAGATGGTCATTTTTGGCGGGTGCACATACTTACTGATTTCCAAAATGGCGCTTCATGTGGGTGTTGGATATGCTGTCATAGTTGGGTTGAATGCCATCGTGGCGCACGTTGGAGATGAACTGTACGGCAGTGTACGCTGAAATTTATGACGCTTTGAAAAAATATTATGTAAAAAGACCGCCTGCAATGGACGGCCTTACTTTATTGGTGTTAGGTACTTATAGAAAGACGGGCAGCCTTAATTAAACCTTTCCGGAACCTTTTCATGGAAGAGGCTGCTTAAAAATTGTTGTTTTTGCCGAGCGGCTTGAGCGTCGTTTCTTCGGCCGGCTTGATCGGCAATCTCTGCGAGTAGGCGATAGCTATTGGCGAGCATGTAGTGGGAGTCGTGGTCGGTGATGTAGGCAATCCCGGTCAGGAGTCGCTGGGTTGCCAGCTGGCTATCGTGGAGAAAGTGTGCCGTCAAAGCGGCCAAGTAGAAAATGATATTGCAATTTTCCTCATAAACGACTTGATCGATATCAGCTAGCGCTTGGTCAACGAGTTGGCTTGCGACATGGTTGTGATGCTGTTGGGCTTTTACGGTCGCGAGTGAAGCCAGTGCCAAACGCGTTAAGGTTGTGGGTGTTTTACCTGTGCTCATCGTGGTGGCAAATCTAAGATTCTGCTCAGCTTCATCTAATTGCGCGGTCAGATGTAATTGAGAAACGCCCAGGTAGTAATAGTATGCCTGAGTCTGCTGATCGGTGATCACGGCGGCTAACGTGCTAGGTAAAAGTAAAAAATCGTTAAGCGCTTGATAACGATGCTGATTGCAGAGTCTCTGCATGTGGGCGTTAAGTGTATCATCCCCACTAATGGCAAAGTCGTTAGCTAGACTAATTTCGTCAAGGGAAATAGCCAGTCGTCGGCAAAGTGCTAGTAGGAGCTTGGCGTTGGGGGTGTAGTGGTCGTTTTCAATGGCGGATAACATGGACTGTGCGCAGATGCCGACAGCCACGTCTTTTTGTGAGCGGCCTTGTTGTTGGCGAACTTGTTTGAGTGTGGTGCCAAGAGACATGTTTGGTAGGCCTCCTTAGGTGGTTACTTGGTATGGGTAGGATAACCTGAATTGAAAAGGAATGCACGGAATTTTTTTGAGGTGAGTTGCAATCGTGCTAGTATAATTCACGAAAGTTGGATGAAGTATGCTATTTTTTAGCAAGTGTTTATCCAGTTAGGTTCTATCAGAGACTGTGGGATCACCAATACCACCTAATTGTTCAATCAGAGCCATCAATTGTTCTTGGTGGTTAGTCTGCAATGTCGTACACATCTGAGTGGTTATCTGTAACAACTGGCTGTAGAACTGCTGTTGCTTAGCAAATTGAGTAGTCTTTTCCTGCACAATTGTCAGCACATCGTCGCGACAACTCACCGTGACTGGCCGGGTTCGTAAGGTCAGAATCTGTGCAATTTCAGTTAGGGAAACGTCGGCTACCTTTAGGTTTTGAATGATCTGGTAGGTAACTAAATCGTCCTCCGAATAATCACGATAATTATTTGATCGTCGATCGGGTGTCAGAATGCCAATAGTATCATAAAAACGCAGGGTATCACGGGTTGCATGGGTACGCTGACAAAATTCAGTGGTGTTCATCACGTAGACCTCCTCAATAATGTACTGAGTATAGCATGTGACGGGTGCTAGGCAACTTATGGAACGTCTCGTTAGTTAAGCCGTAAAATGACTAATTTTTGAGAAATTCCTTGAGGTGGGGCTTTACCCCTATGTTAAGCTCGTGACAATCAAAGTAATGGCATTACTTGGGAGGAAAGCACTTATGAGAATGAGACGGTTCGGTAACATTTATCAGCTAACCTTTTTGCCCCATCTTTTTCCAATCAACTGCTATTTAGTTGATGAAGGGGTGGAATTGACACTAGTGGATACGGGTATGAAATTTTGTGCAAAGAGAATTTTAAAAGCAATTAAGCGATTAAAGAAGCCGTTGACACGTGTTCTTCTGACGCATGCGCATGTCGATCATGTTGGGTCATTAGATACCATTAAGGCGGCATTTCCAGCGGTTGATGTTTATATTTCTAAGCGTGATGCCAGGTTGCTCACAGGTGATCTCAGTTTGGAGGTTGGGGAAGCACAAACTGAAATTAAAGGTGGTACGATGCAAATTGAAACTCGGCCAGATCACGTATTGGCATCAGGAGACCACGTGGGGTCATTGACGGCTTACTTGGTACCGGGACATACGCCGGGTTCCATGGCTTTTTATCAGGCGAGTTCGCAATCTCTATTGGCAGGCGACGCATTTGTCGTTCAAGGTGGGCTGGCAGTAGCTGGTGATAAACGGTGGCGATTCCCCTTTTCCGCAGCGGCGACGTGGAGCCTACCGACTGCCGTTAAAAGTGCTGAACGTCTGAATCAGTTGCCAGTTCAGTATTTAATGGTCGGCCACGGTAAAGTTATTTTACAGGCAAATCAGCAGATGGCAATTGCGATTGAGCGAGCAAAGAGAAGACAGGAGAGAATCTAAAAAAGTGGGAATATTTCCTACTTGCTTTATGCGTATTCAGTGTGTATAATAAAATCACGAATTAAATTAAGAGGTGTTCTGGATGCCAATGAAGCCACGACAAATGGTTAAGCTGTTGAAAAAGTATGGTTTCATTGAGAAATCCCAGAATGGGTCATCACATTTGAAGCTCTACAATCCTCAAACAAACATTACTGTTATGATACCGATTCATGCTAAGGAATTAGGCAAGGGATTAGAGCAGGCAATTTTGAAAGAAGCAAATATAAAGGAAGTATAGATCCGTATTTACTGCTGTTACCTATTTTCTGAGTAACCAACGGATTATTGAAAGGGAGTTGATGCGATGAAAAAGGATATGGTTATTTACCCTGCTATTTTTAGTCAGGATGGGGACTATACGCTAGTTCACATTCCCGATCTACAAGGCGGATTTACACAGGGAAACGATCCCTTGGACGCTGTGACGATGGCTGAAGATCTGATTGGCAACTTGTTGGAGGATCAATCAGAGTATCCGCAGCCTTCCAATCCAGAGGACATCAAGTTAGAAGCTGGAGAGTCTCTGGTTTATATCTCCGTCGACTTAGCAGCATTTCGTATAAAATATTCAAAAACGGTACGTAAAAATGTGACGATTCCAGAGTATTTAAATGAAATAGCTAAGGAACAAAAAATTAACGTTTCTCAGGTGCTGACAGAAGCGCTAAGAACAAAGCTGGGAGTTTAATCTCGGGGTGAGGCCATTTTTCGGAATTACACGCACAATTTGAAATTACAATTAGTAGTCCATAAAATAAGGTTCTTCGACGATTCAGTCAAGCGTTGGGGAACCTTATTTTAGTTTGACTAGGGTCCGTCTGAAAACTACTTAAGTAAGATGCAAATTGAGGCAATGTAAACCGTAGCCAGATAAACATGAGCGAGCTTATCATAACGCGTTGCAATCCTACGAAAGTT